>JANQOR010000003.1 GCA_028285685.1 Cyclobacteriaceae bacterium
GTACCTACGACGAACACAGTAGGTAGTTTAACGACCACTGGTGGTACGGTAGTAGCAGGTTACTGGAACAGCACGAATACAGGTATAGACATAGTAGTACCTCTGGACAACACAGATGGTAATTTAGATAATGGTTTTGTACAGTTAGAGATGTCTGATGATGGGTTTACAGGTACTGCTAATCTGGGAAGTTCATCTACTATCACGAATGGTGAGCGAGTAGCAGGCACAAAGACGATTTCTATTACAGCTGCTACTTTGGAGGCGAATGGGGAGTTTCCTGCAGAGGGTGGGACTTTTGAGATTCGAGCAGTGATCGGAGATATCGCTGGCAACACAGTGACCTACACAGAGAGTGCTACCTCGATAGAGATTGATCAGGTAATTCCTACAACGAACACAGTAGGTAGTTTGACCTCCACCGGAGGCACAGTAGTTCCTCTCTATTGGAATGCTACGAATACTGGGTTTGATGTCGTAGTGCCATTAGATAACGCAGATGCCACCTTGGACAATGGTACAATTCAACTAGAGCTTTCAAATGACGGTTTTACAGGATCCGATGATTTAGGGAGTTCTGTTACAATTACGAACGGATTCCGAGTTGCAGGAACTACAACTATATCGATCACTGAAGCTGTTCTAGAGGCAAATGCAGAATTTCCAACGGATAACAACACTTTCGAGGTTAGGGCGATTATAACTGATATTGCAGGCAATGACATAACATATACAGAAAGCGCAACAGTCATCGAAGTGGACCAAACGGCTCCTTCGGTGCCAAGTGTACCAGATTTAGCAGCCGCTGACGATGATGGAATAGATGTATCTGGAGCTGCGTTAGATTCTGATAATATAGCCAGTACTACTTCGAACCTTACATTTTCGGGAACATCAGATGCATCAACAGGTATAAGTGATGTTACAATAAATATATATAGTGACGAAGAAGATGCAGTGAACTCACTAGGAAGTGTTGTTGCAACCGCAGGGGGCACTTGGACTACTGACGTGAATATTACCATGGTGAATGCTGTCACCAACACCGCATTTAATTTCCAAGCTACAGCAACGGATGATGCAGGTAATGAAAGTGCTAGAACGACAGCATTAGCCTTCTTGCATGTTCCACCTGCGACCTTTACATCTGCGGCCTACCGCGATAATGACGCAGACGGAGTCGTAGATACGCTGGTAGTCAATTTTAGTAAGGACATTGTCATCCGAGATAACGATGGAACAGGATTTGGAGCACTAACATTTAGCGGTGCAAACTTGGCGTTTGAGGATGCTGTAACTCACAATACGGTATCAGCTGGAACCTCATTTGAGTTTACCATTGACGAAACATCGGTAATTACCGGCACTGATGATCCCGGAGAAGACATCTCATACTCCACAGCATCCACTTCATTCATAATTACATCAGTTGGAGGAATTGAAATGCTGGACCTGGAAGGACCTGAAACACCAACAGATGAAGCTGCTCCTGTTATTATTCTGGCGCAATCGTTTGATACCGAAGCAACTCCCAATGGTGCAGTGGACCTTGTGGAAATACAGCTCAGTGAGCCGGTTGACGATGCAGATGTAACAACTGACCTTGCTAATTTTTCTTTGACACCTCCTGCCTCCTTTGGAAGTGCTATCACCCCCTCAGGCTTTACTACCGCAGTCAGTACAATTGCTAGTGATGGCGGAGGAAATAATGAGTTCTTTTCATTGATATTCAACGTAACTACGATCGGGACAGGTGAGTTTACATTAGAATATACTGCTGCCAATGTTACGGACGATGCTGCAGTGCCGAACGATCTCTCTGTTCCTTCCGGAACAGAAATAGTGGATAAAGCGGCACCAAAGGTCATTGATTTCGGAGTTGCCGGGGATCTAACTCCTTATGATGAGGAAACAGATGTGACTCCTACAAATTCTATAAGTCTCAAGTATTCGGAGTCAGTAACTTGGGATACCAGCCAAGACATCTTTTTTGTTCAACAAGTTCCACCAGTTAACACTACATATAATGCTTCAAGCAACACCGGGGACGTTGATGACTCTGCAATTGATGGGACCGTAGTAATTACAACACCTTCTATGGAAGCAAATGCTTCCTATTACACGATCATTGATCCAGGTGCATTTGTGGATGATGAAAATAACACAAGTGAAGATCAATTTGATGATGCTGACGATTGGGACTTTACCACAGAGACAGCCTTGGTGGTGGTCAGTGCAGTTAATAATGGTACTACCGAGGTGGTTGTGACCTTAAACGACGACGCAATAATGACCAACGATCCGGGGGATAACGGTGACTTTATCATCCGGGATGGGCTGAATACAGTTTTTCCGGTAACCAATGCAACCACTGGTTCTACTGATGAAATTACGCTGACCTTGGATCTCACCAATGCAGTGGGAGATTTAACATTTGAATATCAGGGTGTTGCTACGGGAAATACTGATATCACAGACGTCGGTGCGGACGTTGGAACTTTGGCGGATACTACTGGCGTAACGATAAATTATGATGTCACTAACCCATTAATCTCCGATGCAACTACGGATGAGGATGATGGTATTATTCTCTTTTTTAATGACTCTATTCAAAACGTTGCTGCAGTTATTGGAGATTTTCAAATCGTAGACGGTGGAGCAAACGACTACTCCTCAGACCTGTTGACTATCACAGATCTAGTCGCCGAAGATGCACAACTGGAATTGAACTTTACATCAGGAGATCT
Organism: Cyclobacteriaceae bacterium; assembly: GCA_028285685.1. Taxonomy (GTDB): domain Bacteria; phylum Bacteroidota; class Bacteroidia; order Cytophagales; family Cyclobacteriaceae; genus Ekhidna. The sequence continues at coordinate 2,748 of JANQOR010000003.1, forward strand.
GGCTTCAATTTCTGGTGATTTATTTATAACATATACAGACAATTTAGCAAACGATGGGATTCAAGATTTCGGAGGAAATCAGTTAGCGGATCAAGTTTTCCAGATTGAGCTAGATAATATTCCACCTACTTTGGATGCATCAAATGCAATTTCGATCATTGATAATACGACTCTTGAAATTGATTTTGTAGAAAATGTTCAGGTCACGACAGCCACACCCGCAAACGAGTTTACAGTGGTTGATGGTGCAGGAAACAACTATTTGGTTGCAGTCATCTCAGATAATATAGCTGACGATGAATTAATTCGACTTACAGTGCAGGATTTCACCAATGCTATTGGCGACTTGCTTGTGACCTACAGTCCTACGAGTTCTGTAATAGAGGACTTTGGAGGTAATCAACTAGCAGGCTTTTCAATGGAACGAGTTGATAGAGATGATGGAACCGGAGGTGATGAACCCACTCTGGTGAGCGCCGTCGTGATTAGTGATTCGGAGATAGAACTTACTTTTTCTGAACCTGTGCAGGAGGGTGCCGGAACTACTGGCCCGAATTTCACAGTCACTGATGAGAACGGAGTAGTTTTTGGACTTTCTGACGTTGAGGATGATAACTTAAACGATGAGGTTATAGATCTTAAGTTCCCTGCGTCGTCTCTGTCTTCAAGTTTGGGAGATATCGTTATCGATTATTCTCCGGGAACAATTCAGGATTTTGGAGAAAATCTAGTAGCACTGACCTCCGTTACCATCGAAGTAGATTTTACACTGACTCCCGACACAACTGAAGTATTTTCCAACAATGCTGCGGGTGATACAAATGGAGATGCTATAGCGATGTATAGAACAGAAAGCCTCACTATTGGCTCTGAAACACCAATTACCATTACTCCACAAATCACCTTCACACCAGGTAGTACAATCACTATATACGACGATGCGGGATTAACAAACATGGTGCATCAGGACGTTGGGGTAACTTCGAGCATATCACCTACGCTGGACGACTTTTTTGATCAATATGGAACTGATTTTACCACGCTAGGTAATGAGCACGGGGTATTTACATTTTATATAACAGAGACAGCTGTTAATGGCACCGACAGCGAAGGTCCTGCGATAAAATATTCAATTGCGCTTCTGGATGACATAGTTCGTAGTCCGGATAAAAACAACTTCACAGAAGACGAGTCAAGTGGTACGTTGCAAATTGATGACCCTCCATCGGATCAGACCGTCACATTTACAGCAAATGGCCTTTCTAATTTTGATTATAATCCGGGAGGAGCCTTTTCCAGTGCATCATTTAATCCAGGTGCTGCAGGAACCGGGACTCATTTGCTCACTGTTGAAATCGAGAATGATACCTCACTGGTTTCGGCAGTTTTCGAGCCTTTTAGTTACACTGTTACACTGGGAATCGATGTGCTAAACAGTGGGGCAGACGTCAATTTTTGTAGAACCGAAGTCCCTTCTTTTCTTGATGTAAACAGTGACCCCGAAGGAATAGACGTTGGGGATTCTCTCGGAACAATTGGTGATCGTGGAGCTGTTAATGACTTTTTGGAACTCGAGGCCTACTATATTTTAAATGGCAACATCTATACAGCAATTGGAGCAGTAGGTGTAGCAGGACCAGCTGGAGGAAATATTGCCTCAACTATTTTGGAATACGATCCTGATGGAAATCGTACTGGAATTGTGGCAGGCATACCAACGTATACAACCGATGAATGGGAGTTTGATCCATCAACGATTGATGGCTTAGGGATACCAGGTAGGCCAGAGGTAGATACGATCCGTCTCGCATATATTACGGTTGATGATGCTGGAGGGTCTCCGACCTCGGTTGCAACTGCTGATATATTCGTTTTCCCTGATCCTGTGGTTACCATCAAAGCAAATGACGGAACTAGCGATTTTCCAGAGTATATATGTGAGGATGATTCACCATTTGAACTTACTGCAAATATTTTCACGTTTACCGGTGACATTGACACAACAGGATTCGTGACGAACGGATACGAGTTGTTTACTTCCGCTGATTTTGGCATAAACTACACCACACTCGGAGTCGTAGATGATGCCGGAATTGATTTTGTAGACCCAGCAAACATTTTGACCCTTGATCCTGCAGATAATGGTTACTATCGAATTATCTATACTTCAGAGGCACAAACAAATGCAGGTTGTACTAGTACAGATACAGTTGACTTTCAAATCGTTCCAGAGCCGGCAGTTCCATTGTTGTCAACTTCTTTGACAGGAATCGGAGGCCTTGGGGATGGAACTAACTTCTCGGTTAATGGCCAATACTTGCTGGAGTTCTGTGACGGTGACATTCTACCTGATTTGACGGGAATTGGTGATTCCATTACCTGGTACAATGATGATTTGACTGTTCTGTCCTCAGCTGGGAATGCACTGCAGGTTGCAGACAACTTTGGATCAAATATCTTATCCGGAGGATCAGACTTCTCACTTTTCTTCTCAGAAAAAGACTCAGTTGACGTAAATGGTTCTGGATTTGCGGGATGTGAGTCTAATCTAAGAGAAGTCCGTATTAGAGTGTATAATATCCCAGATGTTGTCACCCTAAACAACACCGATAATAACAATTTTGAGGATCTCGGAAACGATGAGTACTTGTTTGAGTACTGTGTCGGTGAGTCTTTTGAGCAAATTGATCTCGCAAATGATGTGTCGGATCCAAGGTCTCACTTTAATCTATTGGACGCTGACAAGAGTCTGATACTCGAGACGCAAACCTCCTTATTTGATTGGGATGCCGCACCTATCAATTTTGCTGGTGCAGCAGATACAGATACTACGATTTATGTTGTACTGGTGCAAAATGACAGCACTTTTGTCTCAGGAGCCACAAGCCCGGAATTTGAGGGCTGTGCTTCAACAGATACTGTGAAACTTACAATCAGCGTCTTTAGCATTCCAGATGACATGGTTGCAACATCTTCGCTTCCGACTAATAACCAAGGTGAAGTAATAACAGAGTTCTACACATGTGAGGGAGATGCCCTGCCAACAATTACAACTATTGATGAAGCAGGAGTCATATATGGATGGTATGCTGATGACAATGGTACGGCATTGAGCTTTGATTCGGAGACAAGGATTGTGGAGAGTTCTGAGCTTCTTGACTCGGACATCGCAGGAGTGACTACTTACCGCACTGAATTGGATGGCTCAGGCGGAGGTCAGGCCACGTACGACAACTCAGTAACAGGTATTTACTATTTCTGGGTGACTCGGAGAACGAATCGGGGAACCGGAACACCTGAGTCCAACGGAACTGGAAATAATTCCAACTTCGATGGATGTGAAAGTTCGGCAACCCTAGTAGCTGTTACGGTATTTGATGATGCTGTTGATCCAGTTATCAGCGGAGCCAACCATACGAACGTTACCGCAGGGGACTATGAGGTTTTCTATTGCACCAATGATCTTTCCGCAGATGACACCTTCGATGCATCCGTCCAAAGTTTTACCAATGCAGCTTTTGGTACTTCCGCAACAGGAGCAACTTCGTTGCAGTCTGTGCATAACTTCAACTGGTACCTCTCAAACTCATCCGGAATTCAAGGATCTCGTGTCAATTTGGCGGACAGCACCGGAAAGAGTCCTACTGCTGGTGAACTACTCCTAACGGGATTCCCGAATGATCTGGATCGGTACTATGTGGTGACACAAGTTGTTCATAGAATTGATTCAACCACTTCTATCGATGATACTCCTGTTTATGAAGGTTGTGAAAGCGATGGAGTTTTGGTCCGAATACGTGTATTTACTGAACCAGCCGCTCCAACTGTTGATGATGTGTCCAATCATGACAATTACTCCTATTGTGATGGAGTAATTGATGCTGAGGTTTCATCAGTTGATATTCAGGGTGAAGTAGGTGCCATATACAATTTATACAGCGATGCTTCTCTCACAGATACATTGACTTCAATCAGCGACGGAGACCTGGATGGAATTGTGACACTTAGTGCAACTGACTTTGGAATCGCGGACAGTCTGGTTGGTAGCTACAACTACTACGTGACTCAAATTGCGGACTTTAATTCTGTTACTGCTGGATTCACTGGTGAGAATTTTGATGGGTGTCAGAGTCCGGCACTTCCAATAAGCTTTAATATTTTGAGCATTCCTGTGACTCCGACCATTGTTACAACTGATACGATTAGATGTAGCAATGATATAGTGGGTCCTATAACAATAGATTTCAGTGGCGTTGCAGATGCAGATCGATTTGTACTCTATGATGAAGGACAGAATCCAATTGATACCTTGACCACCGACGCTGCTGATTTTTCAACTTTTGATGCGATTAGCGTCGGCACGGATAGCACAATTTATATCTCACAAATTACTGGGCTTAATGATGATGGTAGGAATTTCCAAGGATGTCAGAGTGCCTTACAACCACTGGTGCTCACCATTTTCCCTCAACCCACTCAGCCTGTAACATTGGGGAATGGTTCATCTGTTCTTGAATATGTCTACTGCGAAGGTGAGGATATAAGTGCTTCTACTCTTGATATTGACAACAGTGGTGCTACAGATTCACTTTATATCTGGTATACAGATGCAGGTCTTACGAATGTAATAACAAATACGAGTGGCAGCACGTACGGTGAGAGCATAAATGTCCAGGATATTATCGATGCTGGTGTGTTTGACATTAATACTGATATTTCCAATGTAGCAACGTATAACTTATATGTTACGTCAACTTCCGAAACCGACGAAGAAGGAGGTACTTACGCTGGTTGTGAAAGTCCTGGTCGACAGCTGACTATCACTGTTAATCCCCTTCCGGAAATATCGTTTGTCAATTTGGATTCTGAATATTGCTTTGATGATGTGTCTTCAGGTTCGGCGGTCGAGTACAACGTGTACCTGGAAGCTAGTGTTTTTGTGGATGGAGTTGAGGTGTTCGCAGGAGACGGTGATAATAGCACAGACGATTTTAATGAAGCGATTTCAACTGTGTCTTGGTCAATAGTTTCTGGAGCAACTTCTGTAAATATTGACAATGCTGACAACACTGGATCGGCTTCCTTTAACCCGGCTGATTTAGCACGTGCGGTGTCTGAAACACGTGAAGGAAGTGATAGTGATCATACGATTCGACTAGTTTATACCCATTCAACTGGTTGTGTCGATAGTATTGAGCAGACCATCACAGTTAGGGCACTACCAACATTGGACATCATATATTCCGATGATACTGGCCAGAATCTTGAGGACGACCCAGTGGATGGAACTAGTATTTGTTATGATGAAGCTCTATTCACACTACAAGGTGTTAGTGAGGGAATAAATACTTCAAGTGGCACCTTCCAGTTGTTCCTTGGAACAGATACAACTGGGCTTGAACTGACAGGTAGTGTGGGTTTCACAGATCTCGGCATTGGAAGGGTTAATATAATACCAAGCAACATTTCGGATGATGCGGGACAGACAAGAGAGGGAGTTGATACCAATTACACCTTGAAGTACACCTTTACTGATGGAAACGGATGTAGTAATATCATAACAAGAGGGCTCGTGATTAACCCGCAACCGACACTAGATATTAACTACGAAAATGCGACAGGGCAAAATTCTGCCGATGACTTGATTGACGGGACCGGCATTTGTTATGATGAAGGTACCTTCTCGATAAGGGGTATCCAGGAAGGTATTGATGCGACCTCTGGATCGTTTGCGATATTCCTTGATGCAGGCGCCAATGTTCCTCTAACAACAGATGGATTTATTGATAATGGTGATGGAACAGCGACCTTCGATCCGGCTGAAGTGTCAGTTGATGACGGAAAATCTCGAGTTGGAAATTTAGCGTCTACCTACTATATAGAGTTTACATTTAGTGATGTTAATGGATGTTCTAATACAGTTGTGCGATCTATTGATGTGGATCCACATCCTGAGTTATCGATAGAATATGTAGGCAATACTGGTGAAAATCTTGCAGATGACGACATAGCTGGTACAAGGGTGTGCGTAGATGCTGGAAGTGGAACTTTTAACATAAAAGGTATTCAGCGTGGTGTTGATGCTACTTCTGGTACATTCACGGTAATTGATAATGCTACGTCTACTGATCTTACTGCTGATGCCTCGTTTACCGACAATGGAGATGGAACAGCGACCATTGATCCGCTTGCCATCCACATTGCAGCAGGTAGAACGGAAGTAGGAGGAAATAGCACCGATTTGGATATTACGTACACTTTTACTGATGCTAACGGTTGTAGCAATAATGTAACATCTAGAATCACGGTGAATCCATTACCTACGCTTGAGATTACATATTCAGATGATACTGGTCAAAACCTCGAGAATGATCTAGTCGCTGGGACCTCGGTCTGCTACGATCAGTCTATCTATAGTTTGACTGGACTCAGTGAAGGAGTTCAGGCTACGGGAATCTTCCAGATATTCCTCGGCTCAGATACTCTTGGAACCGAATTGACCTCAAGTGCTGGATTTACAGACATTGGAAATGGAACTGTCAACTTGATTCCTAGCTTTATTGCGACAGATGCAGGGCAAGGTCGTGAAAGCGTAGATACGAACTACACACTGAAATATACCAGTACCGACGGCCAAGGTTGTAACAACATTATTGTAAGAACCTTTACAATAAACCCGCAGCCTACACTAGAAATCAACTATGAGAATGCAACAGGACAGAACGCAGCAGATGATCTTATCAATGGTACGGGAGTCTGCTACGATGAAGCAGCCTTCTTGATTAGGGGAATACAGGAAGGAACTGATGCTACGACAAACTCGACGTTCAACATTTTCCTCGACGCTGGTGGACTTATACCACTTGCTACAGATGGTTTTACAGACAATGGAGATGGTACAGCGACGGTTGATCCCGGTGAGATTTCCAATGACAATGGGACTGCCAGGGTAGGTAACCTTGCTACGACATATTATATCCAATTCACATATGTGGATGCGAATGGGTGTTCCAATTCTGAAATAAGATCATTGGATATTGACCCGCATCCGGAGTTAGCAATCGAGTATGTAGCATCGACAGGCGGTAACACTGGAAACATAGATGGCACACAAGTCTGCGTGGATGTAACAGAAAGCCCTTTTGATTTAAAAGGAATTCAACGTGGAATTGATGCTACGAATGCTAATCCAATTTCGTTTACTGCTGTGGATAACGCTACCTCTACCACCGTTACCACTGGTTTTACAGACAATGGTGATGGAACGGCTACAGTTGACCCGCTTCAGGTTCACACTAGCCTTGGAAGGACGTCTGTCGGGGGCAATAGTACTTTACTTGATGTAACCTTTACTTTCCAAGATGATAACGGATGTGGAAACACTGTTACCTCTTCAATTACAATAAATCCTCAACCAGATATTAGTTTGATTGCTATTCAGGATGTTAATACGATTTTAGGTATAGCGGATAATGTTGTTGAGGTTTGTCAAAATGAAACCTTCAATAATATATCACTCATTGGAGTGTTTTCTGATGGTACTCAGACCAACGCGGGAACCATCTCGTTGAATGGTGTACAGGTACAAACTGGTGGTAGTTTCACTTTTAACACGCTGGCTCAGGTGCCAGCTGGTCAAGACAGTGTGTTTACTGTCAGGTTTGACTACACGGACCCATCAACTAACTGTGATAATTTTATAGAGAAAGAGCTGAGAGTATTTGGAGCGCCAGTCTTAGGTCCACCAGTTGGTGATAAGATAAGGGCTGTTACTGCCTGTGATGCTGAATCAATTACAGTCGAGCTTGATATTTTGAATTTGACAACTTCTGGCGGTGTGATTGATATAAATCAATTAGATATTGAATGGTTTGTGGATGATGTTTCAATTGGTAAGAGCGCTGCTGGATCCTTGCAAATTGACTTCCCTATTCCTTCAGGAGATGATCGAACAATTTTCCCTTTTAAAGCGGTGGTGACGGATTTACGTAACGATCCGAGTACTGCCTGCGCTGTAACTACTGAGAATAGCATTACGGTGGGTCGTCAACCAGATCCAGCTGTAGCATGGGATGGTATTGCTGAGGGTTTACCAACTACTTTCACGATAACAGAGGAGAATACACTCTTGCCTGACGCTTCAATTGATTCAGTCGGAATAAGAATACTGGCTCCTGATAGTACCACCGTCTTGTTTGAAGATGGAATTTTTGATCCTAATAATCCAATCGTTCCGTCTCAATTTACCTACACGTTTGCAACCTCTGGAAGATTTGTAGTTCACTACTTTGTTGTGTCAAATAGTGGATGTGATGCGCTTGAGGCTCGTTACGTCAACATACTTGAAAGGGTTGTTTGGGATTTTGATACAAACGGAGATTACTTCAAGCCATTCGATGGTACAGTTTCTGGCGGTGAGTGGTTTGCTGAAAATAGGTCAGTGGATGCGAAGGAAGATGACTTGTTGACCTCTTGGAGACTTGTGAGCAACTCAGATTCCATTGCAACTTTGGTAGGACAAAGCGATTTTTGGATGACTTCCAGTACCTCTACTGGTAAGTATCAGCCAGACGAAGAGTCATTTATCTATTCCCCATTATTCCAGTTAACAGGGTTTGATCTGCCTGCCATTTCCTTTAGAAGAAACTTCCAGTTTACCTCTTTCCAGGATGGTGTCGTGCTTCAGTATTCATTGGACAACGGTGCGGTGTGGCAGAACGTAGGAGGTATTACAGGCACCTTACCAAGTGGTAATAATTGGTACAACACTCTATCAATAACCAGTGCACCTGGATCAACGGCGACTGGTGGAGAAACTGGCTCAAATGATACTAGAGTGGGGTGGGCCGACCTGCCAGCGGGAACTCCTCAAGATGGAGCTGGGTGGCAAGATGCACAAAATGTGCTTTCTGGTGTCGGTCCTACTGATCTTATGTCAATTCGTTTCCGTTTTGCATTGGGCGCTCAGGGCAACGATAAAGGAAATGGAGATTTTGGTTTTGCTTTTGACGACTTCAGAATTTATAACCAGGATAAAGTTGTGCTAGTGGAGCAATTCTCTTCTTCTCTATCTAACGGCAGTATAGCAGTGGGAGATGACATCCCTAATGAGATCAATACGAATACAACGATGTTGATTAACTACTTCACAGATTTGGCTAATGACTTAGGTCTTGATGAACTTAACAGGAGGAACACCGTTGATCCAAGCGCGAGAGTTACCTACTATGGTATTAATGAGGCTCCTACCTCAGTTCTTGATGGTGAGGTCATAGAGCAAACTCAATCAGATGTGATCAGCTGGACTAGTACGAATATCGATACAAAAGGTGTGGTACCTACGGACTTTGAGATCAATGGCGGAGGACTAGCTAACCCAGTGACCTTGGATGATCCAGGAGTTATAAGACTGGAAGCCTCGTTTACGGCTGGAAGGGAATTCGTTGATGCAGACTTGTCTATAATCTTTGCAGTTGTTGAGAAGCAGGTCGTTGTTCCAAATGAAGGTATTGGTAATTACGCTGGTGGAGCTGTTATTAACAACGTTGCAAGAGTACTTTTACCTGGTCCTGGCGGATACAACATCACCGGTGATATCGCGGACGGCGCTACTATAACTCGAGACGTAGAGTGGATTGTTGATAATGTTTTCGATCCTGCAGAGCTACGGGTGATCGTATTTGTTCAAGACAATAAGACCAAGCAGGTGCTTCAGTCAAATTTCTTTGATATTACAAATGCAGCTGAGACTGTCTTGGGGATCGGAGATATTCCAATCTTCACCGTCTATCCAAACCCAAGTGACGAGGAGGTACATCTTGAATTCAGTGACGCGATTGGCTCAAAAGGGGAATGGATTCTGTACGATCAATCTGGAAGAAAAGTGTTGAATGGAACGATTGCCAAGGGATCTCAACTACTTACAGTTGATACTTCAGAGATACCATCGGGTATGTACTTCATCAATGTTTTTAATGACGAAAGTAGCCAAAAAATTGCCCGGGTAATTGTGAAACACTAGGAGTCTGGAGAAAAAGGAAAGCCCGGACGTGATTTTCATGTTCGGGCTTTTTTTTGTATTCAAACTTCGAGCTTTATTATGCTACGACATTTACAATTTTCTTGGGAACTATAATTACCTTCTTGGCTGGTTTCCCATCCAGCCATTTTTGTACTACGGTGTTGGCTAATACTTCGCTCTCAATTTCACTTCTCTCAGCATCTAGAGCAAAATGGAGTTTTACTCTCATTTTTCCGTTGATAGACACAGGATACTCAAAAGTATCTTCCTTCAAGTGCCTTTCCTCGTACATAGGATAATTAGCAAGAAAGACGGAACTACTATTTCCCAACTGTTGCCAAATCTCTTCGCAAATATGCGGAGCAAATGGAGCGAGAGTTATAGTTAGTGGTTCAAGTATTGCTTTTTTGTTACATTTCAACGCGGCTAATTCATTGACTGCAATCATAAAAGTACTCACAGACGTGTTGAGGGAAAGTTTTTCTACGTCATCCTCTACTTTTTTAATCACAGTATGAAGTTGCTTCAATTCTTCCTGAGTTGGCTCTGTGTCAGCTACTGCAAAATCTCCTTGTGGATGGAAAAGTGCCCAGAACTTTCTGAGAAACTTAAAGACTCCTTCTATTCCGTTGGTATTCCAAGGTTTACTTGCCTCAATGGGTCCTAAGAACATCTCATACATTCGAAGCGTATCTGCACCGTACCTACCGATTAAATCATCAGGATTCACCACATTGTATTTTCCTTTTGACATTTTCTCCACTTCCCAGCCGCATTTATAGACCCCATCCTCCAGCTCGAAAGTGGCGTCTGATACATCTGCTCTCGAGTTTCGAAAAGCTTCGATGTCTAAAATGTCATTTTTGACAAGACTAATATCCACGTGCAGAGTAGATACTTGGTATTTGTCTTTCAAACCATGTGAAACAAATTTATTCTCACCCTTGACCCGATATGCAAAACTGGATCGACCTTGAATCATACCTTGATTTACTAATTTTTGAAAAGGCTCGTTGGTAGAAACATGTCCATGATCAAATAGAAATTTGTGCCAGAAACGTGCGTATAGTAGGTGGAGTACCGCATGCTCGGCACCACCGATGTAGAAATCAACATTCATCCAGTAGTTTTCCTTGGCGGGATCAACAAAGGCCTCAGAGTTTTGGTTGTCCAGGTATCGTAAATAGTACCAACAACTTCCTGCCCATTGTGGCATTGTATTGGTCTCGCGTTTTGCAGGACCCTCGCATTTTGGACAGGATGTATTGACCCAGTCCGTAGCGTTGGCTAATGGTGATTGACCATCTTCCGTTGGCAAATAAGATTCTACTTCTGGTAGAACCAATGGAAGTTGATCTTCAGGAACAGGCACAGTACCACATTTGTCGCAATGCACAATTGGAATGGGCTCACCCCAGTACCGTTGACGACTGAAAATCCAATCCCTTAATTTGTAATTTACTGCGCCTTTTCCTTTGCTTTCTCTTTCAAGTCGTTCGATAATTAGCGATTGAAATTCTCGACTATCTAATCCATTGTATTCATTAGAGTTGATAATGATTCCATGACCTGTGTATGGTTCACCGTCCTTCTCAATTTCTCCATTCGAAGAGACCACCTGGATTATAGGTAGATTGAACTTTTTTGCAAATTCAAAATCCCGCTCATCACCTCCAGGCACCGCCATAATTGCCCCTGTACCATAGGAGATCAGTACATAATCAGAGATCCAAATTGGGATTTCCTTACCACTCACTGGATTTACGGCGTAACCACCTGTGAAAACACCAGTCTTGCTCTTGTCTAGCTCCGTCCGTTCCAGATCACTTTTCAGGCTTGCCTGATCGATGTACGAATTAACTTCTTCGGTTGTCTCTTGGGTGGTTATCTCTTGAACCAAGTCATGCTCCGGAGCAAGCACCATATACGTCGCTCCAAATATCGTGTCTGGGCGTGTCGTGTAGATTTTCAGCTTCTTTTCACTTCCCTTAATCTGAAATTCTATTTCGGCACCTTTGCTTTTTCCGATCCAATTCCGCTGGGATAGCTTAATGGACTCGGGCCAATCTAATTGATCCAGATCATCCAGAAGACGGTTGGCATACTCAGTAATTTTGAGTACCCACTGCCTAAGCTTTCTTCTTGTTACGGGATTTCCGCATCGCTCACAGCAACCGTTCTTCACTTCCTCATTTGCCAAAACTGCCTTGTCATTGGGGCACCAATTAATCATGGTATCAGCTTCATAAGCGAGACCATTTTCATAAAGCTTGAGGAAGATCCATTGAGTCCACTTATAGAAGGAAGGATCACTTGTTCTTACCTCTTTTGACCAATCGTAACTGAAGCCCAGGCTACTTAACTGTTCTATAAAACGTGAGATGTTTTGCTCTGTGCTTACTGCTGGATGTTGTCCTGTCTTTATTGCATGCTGCTCAGCTGGTAAGCCGAAAGAATCGAATCCCATGGGATGAAGGACATTAAATCCCTTAAGCCGCTTGAATCTAGCGACAATATCTGAAGCTATGTAACCTAGCGGATGGCCTACATGTAACCCAGAGCCCGAAGGATATGGAAACATATCCAGTACGTAGTATTTGGGCTTGTCAGAGTTGACGGCTACCTGATAAAGATTTGTATCCTTCCAGTGTTTTTGCCATTTTTTCTCTATCTCCCGAAAGCTATAGTCAGCCATATTTGCAATATCAAAAATTTAAGCTGGCAAAGGTAAAGTATGGTTCGGTAAGAATTAACTTCACATTGGAAACCCTTTTGTTTTAGTCCTGTCTTTAATGCAAACACTTTTGAGATAAATAAAAAATGAAAAGACTAATAATTATAATCGGGATACTGACGGGCGCATATACAGTTTTTGCGCAGGAGCCTGACACAACAAGGATCCCGCAAAAGAAGATTCCTACTGATACTATACCAAAGCAAGAGGAGCCAAAGGTAGACACAAGGGAAGAGAGCGACGCTTCTCCCAAGATTATCTATTATCAAAGTACAGAACCCGAACGTCCCAGGAAGCGCCGACAAGATATTAAGACCCTAAGCGGTTCTATGAGTCACAGTGGAGGATTCGGTGCCTTGTCCTTTAGAAGCACAAAGTTTAGAGATGAATCATTGGTTTTGGCTGGATTGAGGGGAGGATGGATCATAAATCGAACACTTGGAATCGGAATTGAAGGACATGGAATCATACCAACGGCCAAGTTTATGGATATCGATCCACCAAATGAAGTAAACATCCTTGGAGGTTACGGTGGTATGTTCCTGGAATTGATCTTCTTTTCCAATGAGGTAGTTCATGTGACATTTCCTGTATCAGGTGGAGCGGGCTGGTTGGGTTACCATCTGGTTTCGGAAGATAACACCATGCCTTTTCCGTCAGATAAAGAAGTGGATGGGGATGTATTCTGGTACGTGGAGCCCGGTGCTAACCTAGAATTCAATATCAGTCGAAATTTTAGGCTAGATTTTGGTGTTAGCAAACGATTCACTCAAGATTTAGAGCTCATAAACACAGAGACAGATGCTTTTGATAAGCTGAACTACTACATAACTCTCAAGATAGGCGGTTTTTAAAATATTATTTATTTGGTTCACTTCAAATTAAGCCTGCCGATATTGGTGGGCTTTTTGTTTGATTGGCTTTAGATAACTCCAAAAGTTTGTGGACATATTGGTGTTCATTTGTGGTCATCGCCATAAGTCAGAGATGTGCATAAGTATTTGATAATCAGAACTGTACAATTTTTGGCACTTTTTGTGACATAGTCGAAGCTAAAGTTGTATTTCATGCTAACACCATTCAAGCTCTTTTTTCGAACTGTTAGGAGACAGAAATTATTTTCGTTTATCAATATTCTTGGTCTAACGGTTGGTTTTTTATGCACCACCCTAATCTACTTATATGTGCAAAATGAGACCTCTTACGACGACTTCCACGAGAAAGGAGAGCAGATCTACAGAGTGAATCAGACTTTTATCTGGGGAGAAGATGATTCTAACATTTTTTCGTCAACAGGTCCTGGGGTTGCACATGCCATCTCTTTGGAAGTACCTGAAGTAGAACACATTGTCAGGATACATACCCCGGAATTAATGCCGCTACGATTTACTCAGGGTGCTGATGAAAAGTTCTTTCACGATGAAGATGTACTAGCTGCAGATTCAAGTTTTTTTAGTGTTTTTACCTATCCATTAAAATTTGGAGATCCAAAAACTGCTCTGCTTCACCCCAATTCTGTCGTACTATCCTCAGAGGCAGCTAAGCGATACTTTGGAGATGTTGATCCGGTTGGCCGACTTGTCGATCTGGGAGGCGGACCGATAAGAGAGACTTTTAAAGTCACTGGGGTTATCGAGCGAATGGAACAAAATTCGTACATAGAATTCGATCTCATAATATCTATGACTAGTATTGATCGAATAGCCAGGTCCAATTGGAGTTGGATGTGGACAACTTTTGAAACATTTATCGCTTTGAATGAAAAAGCTGATCCTAAAGAGGTTCAAGCTAAGCTAGATCTACTTCCAAGAAAGTATGCCGTTCAAACACTGCAGATAATGGGCTACACGTACGATGAATACCTTGAATCCGGGAAAGAGTGGAACCTTTATCTTCAACCGTTTAAGGATATTCACCTTTATTCCAACAACATTTACAACAGGCTGAACACTGTCGGGAATCACAAGATTGTTAAGGCATTGGCTGGATCTGCGATTTTCATTATTATACTTTCCTGCATAAATTTTATCAACCTCTCAACCTCTCAATTTACGTCCAAAGCAAAAAATGTAGCCTTAAGAAAAGTATTGGGTAGTAGTAAGATGGCCCTTAGGAAGATTTATCTGACAGAAGCATTCATTTATTGCTTTGTTTCGGCCATTCTAAGCATAGGACTTCTTTTTTATGCTTTGCCTTTTTTCAATTCTATGATTGGCCTGGACCTCTCGTTTTCTCCTATTTCCGATCCAGGGATCCTTGTTTTTCTAACCGGAATAATTACGACTGTTAGTTTACTTGCAGGTCTGTACCCAGCAGTTTTCTTTTCGGCATTTAAGCCGATCTCAGCAATGAAGGGTGAGCTTAAAACTGGGAACAAGGGAGCAAGGTTGCGCGGTGGAATGATGGTTATGCAATATGTCTTGTCACTACTGTTAATTATTTGTGCCACGGTAGTCTATCAGCAGTTGAAATTTGTTTTCAACTCTGATCTTGGATTTAAGAAGGATCAGTTGATTACAATTAACAATGTGCACTGGATGAATTCATCAGAAGAGTTCGCAAACGAAGTATCCAAAGTGAATGGGGTACAGACTGCTTCAACATGCGACGCTACTCCACTACTAGTCTACAATGGTGATCAATTCATGCCCGATAAGCCAGATGCGGGATCTGTTGCCCTTAACTATACATTGGGGGATGAGAATTACATTCCACTTTTGGAATTGGAATTATTGGTGGGTAGAAACTTTGAAAAATCGTTCTCAGATGATGTTAATGGAGTGGTTCTCAATGAATCAGCTGTTCGTAGCATTGGATGGGAATTGGATGAGAGTATCCTAAATAAGAAACTGACAAAGTGGAGTGGTACGTATCATGTGATTGGAGTAGTAAAGGACTTCAATTACTGGGCTTTGTCAGCGATAGAGCCATTTGCTATTTTCCACAGCCGATCAAACGCACAGGGTGGACGTCCCATTTCCAGAGTAGCAGTAGGGCTGTCAGTGGATTCTTCCGATAGAATGAATCTGGTTATGAACGAAATAGAAGGCAAATGGAAAGAGTTTCTTCCAAATAGGCCATTCGAATATACGATATTAGATCAGGTGTTCGAATCAAGTTATGAAGGGGAAAATCGCTTTGGTAACGTGCTAACATTGTTTACCTCGCTAACGTTGATTATAGCGGGTTTAGGTCTGCTAGGTATGGTCATTTTTAACATTGAGCAAAAGACGAAGGAAATTGGCATTCGCAAAGTCCTGGGTGCTTCCATGTTGGGTATAGTTTCCTCCTTCACGAAAGGGTATGTTCGACTTCTCATCTTCGCATTTCTGATTGCAGTGCCATCAGGTTACTATTTGATGCAGCAATGGTTGCTTGATTTCGAATACAGGATTAGTATTTCGCCAACGATTTTTCTATTTGCTGGCGCTTCGTTGTTGTTGATTTCAATCTTGATTTCTGCTTATCACTCAATTAAAGCTTCTATGCTGAATCCCGCAGAGGTGCTAAAAGACGAATAGCTACTTTAATGTTTTCTTAAGGATTTGCAGCGACGTTGTGACGTGTTTTTTTGGTTTTGTCGCTGACGAAAAGACGTCTACAATGAAACCACCTGTGTTAAAAATAAAAGTTACTCTACCTGGTAGTAGCCCAAAAAGATCGCGTTTAACCCCGAAAGCTCTTTCAGCTTTCTTATCGCTGTCACTGAGTAGAGTAAAAGGAAGTTTGCGATTTTCAACGACTTTTTTGTGCGAGGCAACACTATCACGGCTAATCCCAATAACCGTGGCTCCAAGCTTCTGAAAATCTGTGTAGTTGTCCCTGAAGGAGCAAGCTTCGGCGGTACAACCAGGGGTATTGTTTTTGGGATAGAAGTATACAACGAGAGGTGTATTCCCAATTAAAGACAATAAGTTCACAGCCTCGCCATCCTGATTTAGCAAACTAATGCTTGGTAAACGATCACCTTTTTTTAGCATTCTTTTTGTTGAAGGTTAACAACAAAATGGGCAAGATTGTTAGGTCTACGATCAGTGCTACGAGCAGAGAGAGACTCACAAAAAGTCCAAGGTAAAAAGTGGCACCAAATTCTGACAAAAGGAAGAGCGCAAAGCCAGCGATCATAATTATGGACGTGATAAGCATTGCGCTTCCAGCATGATAGAAAGTGGCCTTTAGCGATTCCTTTCCGTCCTTTAATTTGTTTTTGATGAAGTAGCTCATCATGTGAATTGTGTCATCCACAGCGATACCAAAAGCGATTGTAAAGATGATAGCCGTTGTCATTTTTAATGATACTCCGGTCCATCCCAAAATTCCAGCTACGATTAGCAAAGGCGTAAGGTTTGGTATAAGGCTGATTACCAACAGCTTGATTGATTTGAAATAGAGTCCAAGAATTATACTTATGATCAAAATGGCAGCCAGAAGTCCCCGGAGAAGATTTTTGGAAAGGAGTTCGTGACTTTTGTCTATGAGGTACGTTGTGCCAGTGATTCTAAAATCTATTTTACTATGATCAATTTCTCCTTGAAGTGATGTCAACATCTTTTCGTTTCTGATCATAGTTTCGTGGGAGCCGTACTCCCGGAAAAATCCAATAATCCTGGCAGAGACCTGATCCTCAGAAATCAAGTTTCTTAGAATTTCGGGTTTCATTCTTCTGGTAAGGGAATGTGCACGATTGTAGTCGGTGGTGCTCTCAGGGTAGGAGTAGTTATCATTCAACCCACCTTTATTGACCTGGTTGAGGTATCTCATTAAGGTTGACGGAGACTGAACCCTTCCAATCGGGTATTCTTCGATCATATACTCTTCGATCTTTCTTATCTCGTCCATTACCCCCTTGTCCCAGATTTTAAGACCTCCTTTTGAATCGATCCTCACTTCGAAAGGCTTTGAACCTAGCAGATGTTCGTCTGAATACTCAAAATTTTGTCGAACTGAAGATTCTTTTGGTAGATCGTCGAGAAGGTATGCATCGATTTTTAGAAAGTTAATTCCCGGTACTAGGACTACTATGACTAAGGCAGCACCAATTAGTACCTTAGTTTTATTTCCTAACAGAAACCTCAGATATGACTCAGGAATTTGAATGACTTTCCCCTCAGTCTGAATAGGAATACGAAATGATCCAAGCAGACCAAATGAAAAAGTGACCAGAAAGGCAATGAGCACTCCACAAGCAGCGAAAACTCCCAGTATCTGAATTGGTTCGGTGTTAATAAGCAAGAGACTCAAAAAACCAATAGCTGTGGTCACTGAAGTTAGGAGCGTCGGGATCCACACAATTTCCACCGAACTCTTAAGTCTTTTTGAAAATTGATCCTCTTTTGATTTATAAATCGCATTGAGAAGATGAACCGAATCGGACATGGATGAAAAGAAGATAATTGGTGGCAAAAGTGAACTTAGCAAGTTGACCCTGTATCCCAGGAAGGTTACTAAGCCAAAAAGCCAAATCAGGGAAAAAAAACTAATAAGAAATGGCAGTAGAGCTGTTTTTAGGTTTCTAAAAATAAGGAGTAAAAGTGTTAGGCTGAGAATCACTGAGCCGACGAGAAACTTTGCAAAATCCTGTCTGATTAGCTCTACAAAGAAATTTTGAGCTGTAATTTTTCCTACCAGCTTTACATTGTTTAGCTCAAACTTTCGAGACAGATCCTCTATCTGATTGATAAGAAGTCGACTTGCTGGTTGTTCTTTAAAATGCTGATGATTTATATGAATAAGTAGTGATCTTCTGTCACTTCCGAATGAGTACCGGTATAGTGGGTTTGAGAAGATTCGAATGCTGTCTCGCGCAAGAAGTTCCTGCTGATCGATATGGATGAGCGGAAAAGCGATCAGTCCGGTCGGAGTATTGACAAGATGCTGTTGTGAAAGTGGTGATGAAACTTCGGTAATTAACGGGTTGGCCGAAAGTGAATCTTGGAATTGTCTAACCTTCTCTAAAAACCCTGATCTGAACAATTCGTCCTCTTTTAAAACGATCAAAAGAAAATCATTGTCATATCCAAAATCTTGCCTATGAATTTGATAGAATCGGCTATCAGGATCATCTCTGGGAAAGAACTTTTCGAATTCGAAATCAAAAGAAAGATGTTGCAGATTCCAACCAAAAAAGAGAGTGACAACACCAAAGATCATTGTTGAAATAGCTTTGCCTCTCTTCGTGCCGATCCAATCAAGATATTTATTAAGAATAGGGCTCAGGTGATTATCTGTTAAGTTAATTTTACGGTCAAATTACGATCAATTATGCAACAATACCTCAACTTGATGCAACATATCCTGGACAATGGTGTAGATAAGAATGATCGAACCGGGACAGGTACCAGAAGTGTTTTTGGCTATCAGATGAGGTTTGATCTAAGTGAGGGCTTTCCGTGCATTACTACTAAAAAATTACATCTACGATCCATCATTCACGAGCTGTTATGGTTTCTTAGTGGAGATCAGAATATTAAATATCTGAAGGAAAATGGGGTTTCGATTTGGGATGAATGGGCGGATGAAGATGGAAATTTAGGACCTGTTTATGGTGTTCAATGGAGAAGCTGGGAAACACCTGATGGTAGAAAAGTCGATCAAATCAAGAATCTCATTGATGGAATTAAAAGTAACCCTGATTCGAGAAGACATATTGTCAGCGCCTGGAATGTCGCTGATATTGATCGGATGGCCCTTCCACCGTGTCATACATTGTTTCATTTTTATGTAGCTAATAACAAGCTAAGCTGTCAATTGTATCAAAGAAGTGCTGATGTCTTTCTTGGCGTACCCTTTAACATCGCATCGTATGCACTATTTACTATGATGGTTGCTCAAGCATGTGGACTTGAGGTGGGTGATTTTGTTCATACCTTGGGAGATGCTCACTTGTACTCTAATCATATGGAGCAAACGGAATTACAATTGCAGCGACAGCCACGAGAACTACCATCGATGCGGATGAACCCAGATATCGATGACATTTTTGAATTCACCTACGAGGATTTTGAACTATTCAATTACGATCCGCACCCTCACATAAAAGCTGCGGTCGCCGTGTAACTTTCACACGGTCAAAATTGTCTATTAATGTAGTGTAAATCATGGCAGAAAGAAGCGGTGTTTTTGATATGATCGGACCAGTGATGATTGGGCCATCAAGTTCACATACTGCTGGCGTAGTTCGAATTGGACGTGTAGTAAACCGTGTCTTAGGTGCGGTACCGGAAAATGCTGAAATCATTTTTTACAACTCATTTGCCAGGACATATGAAGGCCATGGTAGTGATCGAGCGATTTTAGCTGGACTGATGAATTTTAAAACGGATGACAAGCGAATAAAAAATGCATTGGACCTAACAAAAGAGGCGGGTCTTTCGTTCAATTTCAGGTCAATTGGAAGTGCCTCCCTTTATCACCCAAACTCTGTAAATATTGTTGCGAGCAAGGATGACAAAAAGGTGAAAGTGATGGGAGAAAGTAGGGGTGGAGGTGTAATACGAATTAAAGAAGTAAATGGCTTTGATTCGAATTTTACGGCTAGCCTACATACCCTGATAATAGAGGCCGATGACATAAGAGGAAGCATCGCATTTGTTGCCGATGTTCTGTCCCACGAGGACTGCAATATTGCAACAATGACTGTTTCCAGAAGAGGCAAAAATGATCGAGCTTGTTTGATCCTCGAAGTGGATTCAAAACTGGACGATTTAACGTTAAAGTATATTAAGAAGAGGCACTGGGTACATGATGTACTCTACATACCGGACATTGATTAAAAACTCATGAAAAACCTACTAATCATCGCATTGGCAATATGTGCCATGGTTTCCAGCACATATGGCCAGGAGAAACGAGTACTCTCGCTTGAGGAGTGCATAACGATAGCAGTTGAAAACAATCTGTCTGTGCAGAGAAGTCAGCTAAATTTAGCAACCGCACAAGTTAACCTCATGCAATCCAGAGGACAGCGATACCCAACAATAAACTTGAGTGGAAATTATGGGTATAATTGGGGAAGATCGATTGATCCAACAACTAATCAGTTTATCAACCAACGAATTGTTTCGTCAGGCTTTAGTGGCAATAGCAGTATGCCAATCTTAAGCGGCATGCAGATCTACAACTCTATTGAGCAGAGCAAGGTCGATGTCGAAGCAGCACAATACGATTTAAGGAAATCTTCAAATGATATTTCCCTCAACACCGCCCTGGTTTACCTCAATGTTATATTCAATAAAGAACTCTTAGGTAATGCAAGATTTCAGCTAGAATCGAGTAACCAACAGCTTGACAGAACAAAGAAGTTGGTACAATCAGGAGCGCTACCTGTCTCGAATGAGTTGCAATTGGCAAGTCAGGTTGCCACAAACGAAGTGAATTTGGTAACGGCAGAAAACAATCTTGATCTTGCTGTTTTAGATTTGAAGCAGGCGCTATTACTCCCTCCGGGCCAAGAAATTGATATCGTAATTCCTGACATTGAAATAAGTGAGGCTCAGATTGAATCCAAAACGGTAGATGGGATTTATCAAGTTGCAATTTCAAATCAGCCCGAAATAAAAAGTGTGGATCTAAAGGTTCAGAGCGCGAGATTGGGACTGAAAGCTGCCAGAGGTGCTATGTATCCCTCACTCACTGCGAACGCTGGTTTTCGAACCAATTATTCAGATGCAGCAGACAGATCCAGGTTGTTTTTTGATGGAACCCAGATAGTGCCAACGGAAGTCGGATACCTTCAATCAGATCCGACACAATTGGTTTTTGCTGACTTAGAGCAGCCGGTTGTCACAGGATCAGACCCTGATTTCACCTTTTCCGAACAATATGATGAAAACCTAAGTAAGTTCCTCTCTTTTGGGGTTTCTATTCCTATTTTGAACGGGTTCAACACCAGGTCATCTATCCAAAGATCTACGATTAACTTCCAGCAGGCTGAAATTTCCGCCGTTGAGCAGAGAAATGTTTTGTATCAGACCATCGAATCCGCCTATCGGAACGCTCTAGCTGCTGCCAAGACTTTTACAGCCTCGCAAAGACAGGTTGAAGCACTTGAAGAAACCTTTAGATCAGTTGAAAATCAATATAACTTAGGTTCATCAAATTTCACTGACTACCAGGTCGCTAGCAACAACCTTTTTCAGGCAAGGTCCGATCTTTCCCGAGCGAAATATGATTTTGTATTCAAGCAAAAAGTATTGGATTTTTACCAAGGAATACCCTTATCGTTCTAAACCTATCACCAAACTCATACAATAAATAATTATGGCTAAGAAGAAAAAATCTAAAAACCGAATTCTGTACATATTGGGGGGAGCAGTGGTCCTTCTTCTGATATTTGCAATGGTCGGAAAATCGCAGGGTTGGGTCGGGAAGAAAAAAGAAATAGAAGTCGAAGTTGACGCGGCAGAGAAGGCGACGATTATTGAAAAGGTAAGTGCTTCCGGAGCAGTACAACCTGTTGTTGAAGTAAAGATAAGTCCCGAGGTGTCTGGCGAAATCATTGACCTTAAGGTGGAGGAGGGAGATTCTGTTAGTAAAGGAGATTTTATTCTTAAAATTAGGCCAGATAATTTTCAGGCCGCTCTGGAACAAGCCCTTGCAAATTTAAATCAGCAGTTAGCCAACGAAGCTCAGGCAAAGGCCAGCTTAGCAAGAGCTGAAGCAAATTATACAAGATCAGAACAGGAATTCAATAGACAGAAGAACCTGTTTGAGCAGAAGGTGATTTCGGAGGCAGATTATCAACTTGCAGAGGCCAATTTTAAGATTGCTGAGCAGGATAGAGAGTCAGCAAAACAAATCCTCAAGGCGGCGTCTTTTAGCGTGCAAAGTCAGAGGGCTTTTGTAGATCAGGCTAGGGAGAACCTGAGTTTGACTGAGATCACTGCCCCTATGAGTGGTATCGTTTCCAAGCTTCCGGTTGAAATTGGTGAGACCGTACTTGGAACTTCTCAATTTCAGGGAACTGAAATATTGAGAATTGCGGACCTTTCTAATATGGAGGTGAAAGTAGATGTGAATGAAAATGATATCATACGGATAAGTGAAGGTGATACTGCTTTGATTGATGTAGATTCCTACTCATACATGGACAAGACATTCGAAGGCATCGTGACTCAAATCGCGAATACCGCCAATGACAAAGTTTCGTCCGATGCAGTTACTGAGTTTGAAGTCCTGATCCAGATCTTGCCAGCGTCCTACCAAGACCTTGTCCTGGAGCAAGGAGAGAAGTACCCGTTCAAGCCAGGAATGACAGCCAGTGTTGATATAATAACGGAAACAAGGGTTGATGTATTGAGTGTACCTCTTTCAGCTGTCACTACACGAAGTGCTGATGAGGAAGATGACGAGGAAGACGATAGGAGGAGGGGCAGAGGAAGAGATAATGATGATGAAGACGAGGTAGACGAAGATGAGGAACTCCTTGAGGTGGTATTTATTTTTGAAGATGGTAAAGCTGTTCAGACGGAAGTTGAGACTGGCATCAGCGATTTTGAGCGAATAGAAATTCTCAAGGGAATTACAGAGGGACAAGAAATCGTGACCGGGCCTTTTCTGGCCGTATCAAAACGACTCAAGGATGGAGATGCTGTAGCAGCTCCCGAGGAAAAGGAGGATGATGAACCTGAGGATTCGGAAGAACAATAGAAATTAAAAACCCCTTTTTTGGGGTTTTTTTATGTCAAGACCTTTTTCTTTTCAATTTGTCGCTAATTCATCAAATTTGAATATTTACCGACTACTAATAAGGGAATCTTATATTAAAGTTGCTGATATCATATATACTTGTAGCAGCGGTAAAAACACCTGAATTAAACTAATTAGTTATGAAGAAATTATTGTACGTCTCTTTGGCATTGACACTATTCCTTACCTCGTGTAGTAGTGATGATGGTCCAACAATAGACCCAATCGTTGGTCAGTGGATATTGGATAGGATTACGATTACAGATCCTCCAGCAGGATATCAGTTTGCTGTAAGCACGACACCAACTTCTGTTTATGGCGAGGATAGTTATGAGATAGAATTTTTTGAAGACAATACGTACGAAAGGATAATAAGAGGAACGAACCGCTTCGAAGATGATGGCACCTGGACGCTTGACGGTGATGAGTTGGATTTGGATCAAGACAATGCAAACATCCAAGGACTCCCTGTGACCTTTACTGTCGATGGTGAAATCAATGAGCGTGGCATGACACTTATTACGCAGGACCTTTGGTTTATGTGGCCACCAGACATTGTAGATGATCCTGTGGCACTAGATACTGCTGATACGCAGGAAGAATTAAACGCGTTGTTTGCGGAACATGGGGAATTACAAATGGCCACATTCACCCTCGATTTCGAAGTAGACAACTAAGCCGAAGTATTTGGTTAAGGAAATAGATGGGTCACATATGAGGGTTGGTTTTTTTTGTGTCTTTCTACTTTCTTCAGCCATACTATTTAGTCAAACCCGACTTACAGGTAAGATAGTAGACACTAACGGGGAAGCCCTATTAGGTGCGACTATTTATAATGGTAGAACCCAGGAAGGGACCATTACAGACATAGATGGAAATTATTCGATTGTTGTCAGTAGTGGGGATCGGTTGACATTTCAGATGCTGGGAATGAAAACCCAGCAGATCACCTATGAGAATCAGACCTCACTAAACCTAACCATGGAAGAGGAGGTCATCCAGACAGCAGAAGTTGTAATTACAGGCTTTCAGGAGGTAGATAGAAAGCTCTTTACGGGAGCATCGGAACGCCTGAAAATGGACGATATCAGACCTCAAGGAATGGTTGATGTAAGTCGCGTCCTGGAGGGTCAAGCTGCTGGGGTCAGCGTTGACAATGTATCGGGTACTTTTGGCTCGTCCCCACGCATCCGAATTAGAGGAAACGCATCCCTCAACGGAAACAACCAGCCACTATTTGTTGTGGATGGTGTTATTCTAGAAGATTTATCCAACGTAAATACGGAGGATCTCATCTCAGGAAATGCAAATACCCTCGTAAGTTCTTCCATTGCCAATTTGAATCCCAATGATATTGAATCCTTTCAAATATTGAAGGATGCATCAGCAACCGCAATTTATGGAGCAAGAGCTGCAAATGGAGTTATTGTCATAACTACGAAAAGAGGCAAAAGCGGACAGCTCAGGGTCAATTACAACGTCAATTTTTCTGCTAAATTGAGACCCACATACAATCAGTTTGATCTGCTGAATTCTGCTGAAGAACTTTCTGTTTACCGGGAATTGTCGCAAAAAGGCATTGTTGATATTAGCACGGCGGTTCAGGCTAGAAACTATGGTTCGCTAGGAAAAATGTTTACACTTATTGCAAACCATGAGCTTGACTGGGGACCAGGGGGAGGTTTGAATGAGCAATTTCTGAATCAGTACGAAAATGCAAACACTGATTGGTTCGATGTCCTATTTAGAGATATAGGACTTCAACAGCAACATTCGCTGAGTTTTACTGCGGGAAGCGATAAGAGTAATAGTTACTATTCAATTAGTTATTTGGACGACCAGGGTCAGACCACCGCGGACAAGGTGAGCAGATTTACAGGTACTGCACGGAATACCTACTTTATTTCGGACCTTTTTACATTCGGTCTAAAGCTAAGTGCTAGTTATCGTGATCAAAAAGCACCTGGAACAAGAAACAGAGAACTTGATCCAATCACCGGTCAGTTCAATCGAGATTTTGATATTAACCCTTACAGCTACAGCCTTAACACAGCAAGGTCTATTCGACCATTTGACCAAAATGGAGACCTTGAGTTTTTTAGAAGAAATTTTGCCCCATTTAATATTCTACATGAACTGGATAACAACTTCTTGAATATTCGGGTGCTGGATGTTTCTGCTCAAACGGATTTTGAGCTGAATCCTACAGACAACCTCTCCTTTAAGGGCGTTTTGCAGATTAGATACGCAAATACTGAGCGAGATCACGTCATCACTGAAAACTCGAATCAGGCCGAGGCATTTAGAGCTAATGATACCCAGTTCATTCAGCAAGCAAACAACTTGCTTTTCAATGATCCGGATAATCCGGGATTGAACCCTGTTGTAGTTCTTCCGCAGGGAGGCTTTAATTACCTCGATCAAACTGATCTATTGAATTTCTTTAGTAGGGTTAGTGGCAGCTGGTCTAAAACATTTAACGGGATACATGAAGTAAACACGTTGGCAGGTCAGGAAATAAGATTTACTGACAGAACAGTATCAACCGCCACGGGGCTTGGAGTGATTTATGAGAGCGGTGGAGTTGTAGTCACAGATCCTAACATCATAGAGTTCTTTAACCTTCAAAACATTGACTATTTCGGCTTGGATGAGGAACGTGATCGTTTTATAGGATGGTTTGTGAATGGTGGTTACTCGTACAAGTCCAAGTATGTTGCGAATTTCACTTTCAGGTACGATGGTTCAAATCAGTTGGGAAGAAGTCAACAAGCCCGGTTCTTGCCGACATATAATGTTAGTGGAGCTTGGAATGCATATAATGAGACATTCATAAATCGACTACCGATAATCAGTGACTTACGGTTGAGAGCAACGTACGGAGTTTCAGGAAATCTCCCTCCGGATGCAAGTGCTTTGCTGAACCTTCAATCGGATGTTACGATCCGACCTACAGACGTGGAGCCGTTATTGTTCATTGAAGATTTGACGAATACCGAACTTACCTGGGAAAAACTAAATGAGTTCAATATTGGAGTTGATTTCTCCCTTTTTAATAAAAAAGTTGATGTCACCTTTGACTACTACAAGCGACAGTCTTTTGATCTGATTGGAATCATACAAACCAGTGGTATTGGTGGTCAAGGTTTGAAGTTTGGCAATTTCGCTGATATGGAAATCAACGGCTTAGAGTTTTCTATCAATTCGACCAACTTCCAACAAGGTGATTTCACCTGGAGATCTAACCTGAATATGGGTCATAGCCGAGATAAGATTACGAACCTGGATTTTGGATCTCGTTTCGTAGATGCGATTGGGCAGAACGGAGCAGCAGCCATCGGTCGACCAAGGCGATCCTTGTATTCTGCCGAATTCGCAGGCTTAAATAGTGTGGGAGTCCCAACATTCATAAATAAGGATGGAGAACGAGTTTTGCAATTTGATCTTCAGGACCGGCAAGAACTTGAAGACGCCCTGGTCTTCGAAGGGTCAACTGAGCCTAGAACCTCAGGAGGATTCACCAATACATTTACATATAAGGGCATTAGCCTAAGTGTCTTGTTATCTTATAAGCTGGGCTACAAAATCCGACTAAATGATGCATTTTTTGAGACGTACAGTGATTTCGATGCCCTACCCGGAGAGCTGGTAGACCGATGGGCTGTTCCAGGAGATGAAGCTCTTACGAATATCCCAGTGATCGTTGACAGAAACGTTGCTCAGGCAGATGGTAATGTGGTTCAGGCCTACAGGCTTTATAATAAAAGTACAGAGAGAGTGGCAAATGGTGATTATGTACGATTGAAAACTGTGCGACTTAGCTACCAACTACCAAATGTAATTTTGCAAAAGGTAGGGTTTTCGACTGGTAACATTTCAATTGAAGGTCAGAATCTTGCATTGTTGTACTCGGATCGGGAAAATTTAAGAGGCCAGGATCCTGAGTTTTTTAGTTCCGGTGGAGTTTCGTTGCCTCAACCAAGGTTGCTTACATTTTCATTAAACATTGGATTTTGAAGATCAGAATGAGCAGCACATATCGAGTCACTTTCATTTCCATTCTTCTGGCAATAGGTAGCGTATCTTGTAATGACTTTTTGGATGAAAATCCTGATAATCGAGTCGCCTTAGATAATCTCGAAAAAGCATCCCAACTTCTGGTTAGTGGCTATTCAATTGCTAGCCCAAATTTTACGGATTGGATGACTGACGATGTGCAGCATACTGTTGGCACAAACTTGAGACTGAGCCACCAGCAGATGTATGCATGGGAAGATGTGACTACAGGCCCGACGGAGCAGGATAGCCCTGATTTTTATTGGTTTCAAACGTACAATGCGATCTCACATGCCAATGAAGTTCTGGCAATCATTGATGGTATGGTTGTTCCGGAAGGGGAGGAAGGGAGAAGGGATGCAATCAAGGGGGAGGCGCTACTTATAAGAGCATACGGACATTTCATGCTTGTAAATTTCTTTGGCGAACATTTTAGCATTTCAGCGGGTGATGGGGTGCCATACATTCGAGAGCCAGAAACTACATTCCTAGCAGAATATCGAAGACTTTCCGTTCGAAGGGTATATGACAGGGTAGAAGAAGATATGCTTGAGGGTCTGGAGCTAATAGATGATAGCTTTTTTGAAAACTCTGGTAAGTATCATTTTAATCGAAACGCCGCGCTTGCATTTGCCTCAAGGTATTACCTATTTCGAGGTGACTATGTGAGTTGCCGACAATACAGCGATCAACTATTGGGGTCCAACCCTGGAGCATTTGTTCGGGATTTGAATTCAGCCCAATTTAGATTAGCAAGTTCATCCATAACAGAATATCCTCGCGTGTGGGGCTCACCTGATGAACCTGCTAATTTGCTGCTGATGAGAAAGATCTCCTTAGTACAGCGCACTGATTTTGCCTATGGACCTGAAAGGAATTTTTACAGTTCGCTTTTTGACGCTTCAATATTTGGTGGATTGACTGATGAAAGAGAGAATCCTGCCCTAGTGAAAGGACTGAATGCCGTTTATCCGCTGCGCTACCAGAGCCTATTTGAAAGGAGTAGTCTCAATTCGAACGTAGGCTTTCCTTATTATATTCATCTGGCTTTCACGGGTGAGGAGGTCTTGTTGAATAGGGCAGAAGCCAACGCATGGTTAGGAAATCTCGATGATGCTATTGCAGACCTGCAGGTCCTTGCAGAAAAGAGGTTTAGCGGTGGAACTCCTACTGTGAGCTTAAGCGCCTTACAAAGTTTTTACAACAGCACCGATGATCTTAACAATGTCTTGTCTTACATCATCTTTTTGGAGAGAAGAAAAGAATTTTTGATGCAAGGCATGCGCTGGTTTGACTTAAAACGATACAGACTGACGGTGACACATGATCTGCCTGATGGATCAACCATAACGCTTCAAGCGGATGATGACAGAAAAGTTTTGCAGATTCCGCAATCAGCTATAGATGTTGGGGGACTAGAACCAAATCCAAGATGATGAAAAAGAAGAAAAGAGAACATTTCAATTGGCTAGGATTGTCTTTCATTATTGTACTGACTTCCTGTTATCCTACCGAAGAACTGGATGTGCCAGTTAAAGACAATGGGGTTGCCATAGAAACTGTATTGGATCAATACATCGAGGACAATTTCACAAAGGAATATGGTATGGCCATTCGGTATAAGTTCGTTGATAACTATGTTAGACCAGGTCAATTTGTCTCTCCACCAAGAATTGAAGCGGTGAGGCCAATGTTGGATTTTATTGAGGAATTTTGGATCAATCCCTACCTGGAAGTACCCAACGGTGAGGTTTTCTTTCGAGAGCATGTTCCAGCAGAAATAATCTTCCTCGGTGGCCTAATTTTCAATGGAGATGGAACTGTCACATTGGGAACGGCGGATGCAGGAGCACAGATTACTTTTACGAATGTAAATGCAATTGATCCGGATGATGATGATTGGCGGACGCTCCAACTTCAGACGGTCTACCATGAATTTGCTCACACTGTTCATCAACGATATAAGTTGCCTAATGCATTCGAGACAATAGCACCAGAAGGATACACCGGCCCTGGTTCATGGTTTGTCTTGACCGATGACGATGCACTTCAGCGAGGCTTTGTTTCGCCGTATTCTACCAGTTCACCAAATGAAGATTTTGCCGAGTGTGTGTCCTTTTTCCTATTCGACCCTGATTTCGATGCAAACTTTATGGATCTTGAAGCCGATTGTACCACTGATGACTGTATTACTAGAAATGAAGGTAAGATAAAAATTGCTGAGAAGCTGGCGGCAATCAAGGATCATTACGAAAAAGTGACAGGCGTTAGTCTAGAGAGCTTAAGGACAGCTGTTCAAAGCAGGTTGCCATGATAAAGGAAATTACCGGTATATTGATAATTATGCTCTTAACAGGGTGCGCTATAGACGATGGACCCAAGTTGCCTTCTGTTGAGGAGCGTGTATCGGAGGCCGTAGACAATCTTCAGGATGCACTCACGGACCCTCCTAATGGCTGGAGGCTGTCATATCGGCCAACTAACCAAACAGGGGCTTTTTTGATATTGATGGATTTCAATTCGGATGGAACTGTGCGTGTTCAATCTGATGTATCCGCAAACAGCGGAGAATTCAGGGATCAGGTAATTTCCTATCGGATTGATAGTTCACAAGGGATAGAGCTCATACTGGAAACCTATGGTGTTTTTCACTATCTCTCAGAATTGGAACAGAACACATTTGGTGCAGAATTTGAATTTATCTTCGTAGAAGAACAAGGAAATAATTTGGTGTTCAGAAGCAAATCGGACGCTGGATTTGATATCACCACGCTGATCTTAGAGGAAGCTGGCCCATCTGATTCGAATAGTATCACTACGGAAGCTCTAAATTCCTTACGTCAGGGAATCTTTAGGGGTGATGATTTGGGAAATACCGGCAGCATGGGACATTTTAATTTGTACATTCCCGCCAACGATCACACAATTTCTGCCACCTTCGATCTTGATCGAAGAATTATCAAATTTCTAGGTATTGCAGAGGGATCTGATATGACATCTATAGTTGCAGCTAATTCAATTAAAAAACTAGATCAGCAAACCCCATTTAGTTTATTGAGCGAAAGTGTCGTCCTAGATCAATCCCAAGTAATCACTTTTGGTGGTGCTACGTATGAGATCAGTCAAATACCGATTGGGAATTTTTCTACCTCTCAAAGTAGCTTCTGTATGGGGCAGATGGAAACGGTTGTCAATTTATCTGGCTCTGCAGGTTTTGGAGATTTTAGTTCCGAGAGCAACCTTTTTCAGACTGCTAATGACTTTGAACCAGACCCCAACGGAGTATACGGAGTAAATTATATCTTCCTTTATGACGAAAATGATAATTCCATCTCTGATCAAATTGAGGCAGTATTCCCCGATGTTGTGGCATTTCAATGGTACTACAATTTAGAGATTGCTGATAGTCTTTTAAATGCCGTTGGTTTTGTAACAGTTGATGATTTCAACAACGCTGATTTCTATCTGCGTGGATTTGATGTTGTTCATAATGGAAACTATCTGCAGATGACCTTCAATGGGAAGGATTTGATCACAAACGACACTCCTACACCAGAGCAGCTTGCGGGACTTGACCAGCTAACTGATTTAATGTTCGCAGGTGGAAACGTTTATATGCTTGAGCTAATTAATCAGGGTGGGCTCTTTGAATTCATAAACCCCTGTAATAAGTACAAAGGATTTGTGCTCTAGTTCATCTCAAGAGCATCAT
>JANQOR010000010.1 GCA_028285685.1 Cyclobacteriaceae bacterium
TATTTTTTCTTACATGTGATGCATTTGGGGTGATCCCTCCTATCCAGAGGTTGTCTAAAGGTCAGGCGATGTATCATTTTATATCTGGCTATACCTCCAAAGTTGCTGGGACCGAAGCAGGCGTAACAGATCCTGAACCAGTCTTTTCTGCATGTTTTGGAGCACCGTTTCTCCCCCTACACCCGACGAAATATGCTGAAATGCTAGGTGCAAAAATGGACGAGAATGAAGTAAATGTTTGGTTGGTCAACACTGGCTGGACAGGTGGTCCTTATGGTGTTGGAAGTAGGATCAGCTTGAAGTACACCAGAGCTATGATCACTGCGGCCCTAAATGGAGCCTTAGACAATGTCGGTTATCGTACTCACTCGATTTTTGGTGCCGAAATTCCAATGACGTGTCCCGACGTACCAGGCGAAATTCTTAGCCCACGTGAGACCTGGAAAGACGATATAGCTTTCTACACAAAAGCAAATGATCTTGCGCGGAGATTCATAGAAAACTTCAAGAAGTTTGAGGACTTTGCTAACGAGGAGATCATGGCTGGTGCGCCTAAGCCAAACTTAAAATACGTTAGCGAATAGTTTATCGAAACACTTTTTTGAAGCCTCGTTTCATTCTATTTGGAGCGAGGCTTTTTTTATTACCTTTCGTACAACCTTTTTCAGGAAGCTCCATCTTATAATCAAAATGCCAACTATTACCTCGTGACTGATATACAAGAAGTATGGATCAATCAATTGAAGCAGGGCAATGAATTGGCAGCATTCAATATTTACAATAGCTACTCAAAAGCGATGTACAACACTTTGATAAGGATTACGAGCGATTCAGAAATAGCCAAAGACCTTCTACAGGAAGCATTTGTAAAGGCTTTTGGAAAAATTGATACGCTGGATGATCCAAAGGCATTTCCCGGATGGTTGAAGCGGATCGTCGTAAATACAGGTGTTGAGCATTTGAGAAGAAAGAAATATGTATTTGAGGATATAACCAACGAAGCAGTCGAATTGGAGGGACACCTTGACGATGAACTGCCGATTGAACCGGAGACGCTCCATAATGCGATCAAGGAGCTTCCTGACGGTTGCCGAAGTGTACTGAGTCTACACTTGTTTGAGGGCTACAAACATTCCGAAATAGCACAACAAATGGGCATTACCGAATCCACTTCAAAAACTCAATTTAGGCACGCCAAGTCTCTATTAAAGAAAAAGTTAGAAGGAATCTATGCGAATTGAAGACATCATAAAAGAACAGCGAGAAAACCTGGACTTGGAAAGTCCTCCTGAAGAGATTTGGGAAGGTATAAGAACAGGTTGGAAAAGTGACAGTAAAACGAACTCATACAAATGGTGGAAGGTTGCGGCAATTGTTTTTATATCCACGTCTGTTGCTCTTTTGTTATACTCTCTCTCGCTACAAAACCAGGTGAGTCAGCTTGCATCGTTAGGAGATATTTCTGCTGAATACAAAGCGATTGAAGACAAATATGAACGTGAGATCATTAGCCTTGAGACATCCTTGGACCTACAGCAGGTGAGTGAACATGATGATTTTGCTTGGATAGTGGAGGAAATGAAAACCCTCGAAGAGATTAACGAGCTATATAGAAGAGACATTGGTCAAAATGCTGATCAACACCAATTGGTAAATGCACTCATTGACTACTACGAAAAGAAAATTAAACTCTTGAAAAAATTGGAGTTAGAAATTAATAGGACCCAAAAATTCAACGAAAATGAAAAAAACAATACTGATACTGTTATTATTTAATACGACTATACATATTAGTGAGGCAAAAAACGGACCTGGTGAGACGCGAACAGCCACACTAACTTTTGAAGTAAGCCCAAGTGACGTGATTGACCTCCAGGCAAAATATACAGATGTCCAAGTCGAGGCATGGGACAAGAATGAAGTTTTTATTGAGGCGACGCTAAGGTTTGATGGTAAAATGAATGACAGAGTACAGAGATTTTTGGATTCTTTTGAAGAAGAGGTTAGGGACAACATATCAGACAGTCCTGGTACCCTCTATATAAAAACAAATCTTGATGAGCCAAACAAATTTCAGCTTGGCAGCAAACACATAGGTATTCAGATCGACTATAGGGAGGATGAACTCAAACTGGAATACAAACTCAAGGTACCAGCCAAAAATGAGTTAAAAATCAAAAATTCCTATCGAGATGTGATGCTTATCGGCGATTTTTCAGAAGTTGAGATCGACCAATACTCCGGTGATTTGGAGGCGGGAAGTATAACCGAGGCAGAGATTAAGTTGAAGTATGGTACCGCCTTTTTCGACGAAATCGAAATAGCCGAAATGGAGCTTTATGAACAGGAGATAACAGCCAACAAAATTGGCCAATTGACCATCGAAACTAAATACTCGGAGCTAAAAATTGAAGAGCTCGGTGAAACTGAAATTGTTTCATACGAATCTGATTT
This sequence comes from Cyclobacteriaceae bacterium, assembly GCA_028285685.1. Taxonomy (GTDB): domain Bacteria; phylum Bacteroidota; class Bacteroidia; order Cytophagales; family Cyclobacteriaceae; genus Ekhidna. The sequence goes on from JANQOR010000010.1 coordinate 2,455, forward strand.
TGAGATTGACAAACTCTCTTATCTCTCTGGAAACCTCAAATACGGAAAACTAGAAGTCACTGAATTGTTCGAAGAGGGTGAACTAACTACATACGAATTTGACATTGAGGCAAAGTCCATTGGTTCGCTGACGTTGGAAAATAGCAAGTATGGAAAATTCGAGGCAGGAACTGTTGAATCGCTCACGCTAATCGAATCTTACGAAGATGATTTTGACTTGGAGACTCTTGCAACACTAAAAGTTGAGGAGTCGAAGTATGCGAATTATGACATTGGAAATCTCACCAAAAAATTTGAAATGGAAAAAGGTTATGAAGGTAGCGTTGATATCGACGCAATAGCAAATGACGTTTCCTCGATTGAAATCACCGGAAAGTATGTGGAAACGTCTATTGATACAAATGGAGTGGCCTACAAACTCGTTTCAAATACCAAGTATGGATCCGTGAACATTGACAAGGCCAGTATGAATGTGACACGATACATCAAAGATGGTGATCAGCTTGAAATCGAAGCTACGTCCAATGGAACTCAAGCAACGAATCCCGTTTTTATTTCTATTGCTGGTTACGAAATGGATCTGCGTCTGGACTAATCTACGATCTCAACCAGTTCAATTTCGAAAATGATGTTAGCGTTGGCAGGAATAGGCCCACGTTGTACATTACCATAACTATAAACCGAGGGGGCGTAAATTGTCATTTTGCCCCCTTCGTTCATTTCCGGGAGCATTATTTGCCATGCCAAGATTAACTGGTTAAGTTGAAACACCACACCATCTACGCTGGAGTCGACGAGCGTCCCGTTTAAAAGGCGCGCCTCATAAATGACTTTAACTTCATCTGTTCCAATAGGAGAATCGCCAGTGCCTTCCTCCCTTAGTAGGAATCTTATTCCTGACTCATGCTTTTCAGCAAGAAGGTCATTCTCCTCCAAATACGCATCAATTATTTCAAGATCACGTGCTAATTGCTCCTCGAAACTAATTGGCTCAGGAAGCGATGTGTCTAAACATGAAATGATAGTACCCAGCAACAGGATACACGCAACTAATACAATCTTCTTCATACTTCTCAATCGTTCTTCTTAGAGAAGAAAACTAGAACTCTTAAGTCTTCTTCAATATTTACAAAGGTATGATCAATTTTCGCCTTCACGAAGAGAATAGCGCCAGGTATTGCAGAGTAGGTCTCGTTTTCAACCTTCAATGTCGCCCTCCCCTCTAAAATATAGTAGATTTCATCCCATTCGTGGGGTCTTTGATTGTCGACCTCACCTTTTTTCAGCTGATAGATTCCTGAACTGAGATTTTCGTTATCTATGAACTTCAGATAATTGCCGCCCTCTTTTTTAGCTTGACCATAAAGTTCTTCAAGGGTAAAAGCTTCACTTTTTTGAGCCATTAAAGTCAACGATAGTGGAAAAATGAAAAAACCTAAAATGTACCTAATCAAATGGATTAATTTCTACTCCTCCTCGCCATCGAGAAAGGTAATGTTCTCTGTTAGAACAGTTATAACGAACTCTTCCCCATCGATCATGACCTTGACTCCTCTGGCCCCATCATATCTCTTGGAGAAAAGAATACCCGAAGTACATCGCGCAACATGGATCGTATCTTTATAGAAATTCTCTATTTTGAAGGCGTCTTCAGCATCGAACTTTGCTTTATCGTGTGAATAATCTTTTAGAAGATCTAACGATCTGGTATTTGTGACACCTACATTTTCGTAAGCAGCATCACAGAAAATTTTAACCTCCCGTGTATGGTGCAGATGCAAATCAAAGTACTCGTAGATCAGTACACCTGAACCTGAGAGTACCAACACGCTTATTGCATACCATGCAAATTTTCGAAAATCGAAATTCATATTAAAGGTGATTAGGTTACAATTATACTATAAAGTTAACTTACTAGCTCGATCCTGATACCCACACCCCACATTTTATCTCCGTTTACCCAACTTGCCCTGACATGTATTTCCGTTTCATTTTCTATGGCCTGGTGTAGCTTTTCGGCCAGATCTCTATTCAGATAACCAATCTGATTCCCTTCCTTAGAAAGGACTTTTACCGCATTTCTATCGTAGACATTGTCTGGCTCCAACTCCAAGCCCAATTGGTCGTCCTCAGCAACTTCTCTCTTTATGATTTCCTGTCTTGATTCTCCATTATCGTTATTTTGAGAAACTCCGACTACTTTGGAGTCATACACGAATACTGAGGGTATTTTGATAATTTTAGCCATAACCAAAAACCATGATCAATGAGATCTAATATAACGTTTCTTCTTCTTATTTCAAGCTTGGCAACATTTTCGCAGAATGTAGGAAAACTAGCAGAAAATTACATTCAGGAAAATGGTGTCGAAATCATCAGTAACTTCAAAGAATTGCTTTCTATTCCAAACGTTGCCTTTGACCTGAAGAACATCAATAGAAATGCTGAATTTATAAAAACGGAATTAGAAAAACGGGATGTTGAAGCTGAGCTGTTAAGAATGGTCGGCACCCCACCGATTGTTTATGGCTACTTACCCGTTAAAAACGCCAAAAGAACACTTGCATTCTATGTCCATTATGATGGCCAACCGGTTGACAAGACCAAATGGACAAATGATCCATGGCAGCCAACCTACTATTCGAAGGCAATATTTGAGGGCGGAGAACCAATCTCATTTCCAACTACACAGGGTGAAATAGATTTGAATCATCGGATCTATGCCCGCTCTGCTGGTGATGACAAAGCTCCGGTTACCGCTATTCTGACCGCTCTTGACTTGATTAAGGAAAACAAGCTAAAAATCACATCAAATTTGATCTTCTTCTTTGAGGGGCAAGAAGAGGCAGGCTCAAGACAATTGCAACGGTACCTGGAGGACAACAAAGAGTTAATAGACCAGATTGATCTTTGGATGTTTTGTGATGGACCGGTCCATCAATCCCGAAAACCACAATTGGTTTTTGGTGTGAGAGGCGTTACGGGAATGGAAGTCGCAGTATACGGTCCAAATAGACCCTTGCACAGTGGACACTATGGAAATTGGGCACCTGTTCCAGGCCAAATGCTATCGGATCTCATTTCCAGCATGAAAGATGAAAAAGGCAATGTGATCATTGATGGTTTTTACGATGATGTGGAACCTTTAAGCGAAAGTGAAAAGCAAGCGTTAGCCAACGTCCCTGAAATTGATTCGCAACTCAAGTCTGAACTGGGAGTCAACACAACGGAGGGTACCGGGTCGTATTACGAACGGCTTCTGCTACCAACGTTGACGATCAGAGGTTTAAGCAGTGGTAATACCGGTAAGCTTGCTCGTAATGTAATCCCGGCTACAGCCACAGCTTCGTTAGGAATTCGATTGGTTAAAGGTTGCGATCCTGAAAAACAAAAAGATTTGATCGAGGCACATATTACAAAGCAGGGCTATCACATTGTCCGAGAAGAACCAGATCAAGAAACGCGTCTTAAATACCCGAAAATTGCACTTATAACCAGAGGAAGTGGTTATCCGGCTGCAAGAACTTCCATGGACGAACCCATCGCCCAAGAAGTGATCAATCGGACGAAGGATATCGTAGGTGACGACCTCATACTTCTTCCTACACTAGGTGGTTCTCTTCCTCTTTATCTTTTCACTGACGTTTTACAAAAGCCTGCGATTATCGTACCTATCGCCAATCACGACAACAATCAACATGCCGCTGATGAGAATTTGCGGATCGAAAATTTATGGTACGGAATCAAGCTAATGAGCGGCTTGATGACAATTCAGAAGTAACTTTTGTTGTTGTCAAGTAGTTTATTTTCAACTTTTACTAAATACGCGGAATGGAAGACATTTTTCTTACTGCCAGCACAACGGTTACAATTTTAACGCTTGCTGCAGGCATCTTATTAAGTCTGAAATCAATACTGAGTTTTTTCTCAGGATTAAAATATTCTGAATTTGACAATGTATTGGCTCAATTTTTCATCGTCACCATATATGTTCAATTTGCCCTCGAGCTTATTAACTTCTTTGGGTCAACTCACACATATGAGGAAAGTTTTGAGGCAATTGAGCACATAGCGCTGATCACCGTAGCAACTGCGGCGGCCCAGGTGGGAAGAATGATCAGTCTAAAGTCAGGAGATGATGTTGTTAAGTTTAGATTCAGAACGATATTCTATGGAATCTCAACATTGCTACTGGTATATAGCTATCTCTTGTAAACATCCGAGAGCTACGTATATTTGAGCGAAAATAGCTTCGCTCATGTACACCTTTTTCCTACAACTCCATTCTGGTTTGAGATGGTTAATTCTCCTGGCAGCTGTCATCGTTGTTGTCAAGTCATTAATCGGACTTTTCGCAGGAGGGAACTATACAAAGTTCGACAAAGTGACTTCCACTTCCTTCAGCATGTTGATGCGTTTACAGTTTGTGGCGGGAATTGTACTTTACTTTTTCCTAAGCCCGTACACAACAAGGTTCACATTTAACATGGGTGACCCAGTAGAAAGATTCTGGTCTGTCGAACATCTCTTATTAATGTTCATCGCAGTTGGCGCCGCAGAAATGGGTAGCAAGATCAGCAAGAAATCAGAAGATGCGCCTGTAAAGTTTAAGTTCCAATCGATATTCTTCGGTATTTCACTAGTTCTAATGTTGATGGGAATACCCTGGAACAGAGTCTAACGACATAAAAACTTATAAATATCCTTCCAACTTTCCGTTGTCAAAACCGCGTCGGTTTTTTTCAGAGAAGAAATATGGATGGCTTTGCACCCCAGGTTAGATGCAAGCTGCACATCTGATAGCCTATCCCCTATCACATAAGAATTGGGGATGTCATATGTTCCGGATAAATACTCTTTCAGCATGCCAATGCCAGGTTTTCTATTGGGATGATTATCTGATTCATAGTGCTCATCAATATGTATTGCATCGAATCGTATCCGCTCTCCCTCAAGCATGCGCACAACAAAATCTTGAACAGGCCAGAACTCTTCCTCTGGAAAACCAGGAGTTCCAAGACCATCCTGATTGGTTACCATCACAAGAAGATAGTTGGTTTCTTCCTGAATTTTTCTCAAGTAAAACAGCACTTCTTCTAGAAATGTCAACTTTTCTATTCGTTCTATTTTTTCATCCTCTGTTTCATGAATGATTGTTCCGTCTCGGTCGATAAATAGGATTGGACGCATGAATCGATTTTTTGTGAAATTAAAGTCAAAATAACCAACTATTTTATTCGTAAGCTTTTTAGTTTTCATCTCATGAAAGCAGTTGTCTACGAGCAATTCAGGGGAGATTTAGCACTTCGAAGAGTTGACGACCCCTCACCTTCTAAAGACGGAGTTGTCATTGAGGTCCGTTCCTCAGGCCTTTGCCTCAGTGACTGGCACGGATGGATGGGACACGACAAAGACATCAAGCTACCACACGTTCCCGGACATGAACTAGCGGGATTTGTCGCCGAAGTTGGTAGCGACATCAAGAACTTTGCTGTAGGAGATCGGGTTACCGTTCCATTCGTTTCAGGTTGTGGGCGTTGTCCGGAATGTCACTCCGGGAACCATCAAATTTGCGACAATCAATTTCAACCAGGTTTTACTCACTGGGGCTCGTTTGCACAGTATGTTGCCATCAATTATGCAGATATCAACCTGGTACTTCTTCCAGGTGAAATGGAATTTGCTACGGCAGCTAGTCTCGGTTGTAGGTTTGCTACCTCATTTCGTGGAGTAGTTGACCAGGGGAAAGTATCCCAAGATCAATGGGTTGCGGTTCACGGGTGTGGCGGTGTGGGGTTATCGGCAATCATGATTGCAACAGCCTACGGAGCGAAAGTTCTGGCTGTAGACATCAACGAGCAAGCGTTGAAACTTGCCGAAGCAATCGGTGCAATTGCAACAGTCAATGCCTCCGACTCCAAAAATGTTGCCGAGGAAATTGTGGATAGGACTTCCGGTGGAGTTCATCTTTCCGTTGATGCCCTTGGAAATCCGGAAATACTTATTAATTCCATGAATAGCCTGCGAAAACGAGGCAAACATGTTCAAATTGGCCTCATGCCACCAGATCATTCTTACTCTAAAATTCCAGTTGACAAGATAATAGCTAAGGAACTGGAGCTACTGGGAAGTCATGGTATGCAGGCACACAGATACAACGAGATGATCCAGCTAATCAAGGATGAGATGCTCCATCCCGAAAAGTTAATCTCAGGTACAGTTAGTCTTGCTGATGTTCCGAAGGAACTGCCATTCATGAACCAATCCACCTCCACTGGTATAAAAGTGATAACGGACTTTGACTAAAATTCCATAGCTTAACCAAGCTAAAGAACTAGTTATGAACAAGTACCTGACTCTGCTCCTAATTTTAACCGCTTGCTCTTCTACTCCGACCTACGAAATGAGTGCTGACGGTATAGTTGTTGCCAACGTCAACATCATAAACGTAAGGGATGGTAGCATTCTTCCTGGACAACATGTGTTCATCGATTCAGGAAGGATTGTCAAGATTTCAAGCGAACCCAGCGTCCCGACAGGGGCAACAACAATAGATGGTCAGGGTAGGTATCTTCTTCCCGGACTAGCCGAAATGCATGCACATATTCCGTCACCTCAATGGGGTCGAAGCAACTTGAACGAAACGCTCTTTCTTTACCTATCTAACGGGATCACCACCATTCGTGGGATGCTCGGTCACCCAGTTCATCTGGAACTTCGTGAGCAAGCTTTAAGCAACGAAATTTTAAGTCCCCGTATTTTCACATCGAGCCCTTCTGTAAATGGCAATACGGTCAGAACAGTGGAAGAAGCACGGGAAAAAATTGCAGCATATAAGGAAGATGGGTACGATTTTTTGAAAATGCATCCAGGTCTAAAACTCGAAGTTTTTAATGAAATAGTCAAGATTGCAAATGAAGTTGGGATTCCCTTTGCCGGCCATGTCTCCGTCGATGTTGGTATCAGAAACGCGCTGGAAAGTGGATATGCCTCCGTTGATCATATCGATGGCTTTCTTGAAGGCTTAGTTCCTGCGAAAGCAGGTGTCGACCCCACTACCAACGGGTTCTTTGGGTTTAACTTCGTCGATCTTGCGGATCCCAACAATCTGGATGACCTGGTAGCAATGGCTCGAAGAAACAAGGTCTGGATCGTTCCCACACAGAGTCTTTTCGAACGGTGGTTTTCGCCTCTTGACGCTGATTCACTTGGAGCCACTCCGGAAATGCAGTATATGCCTAAGTCGACTGTGGAGAATTGGGTGCGAAATAAGAAAGCGATGGTTAGCGGTGAGCGGTACAGTGATGAGAAGTGGGTGCTTTTTGATCAAATCAGAAAAAGACTACTTTACTCGTTACAACTCGATGGTCATGGGATACTGCTGGGATCTGATGCTCCACAGGTTTTTAATGTTCCCGGTTTCTCGATTCATCATGAGATTAAGGGTATGCTCGATGCGGGAATCACTCCACTCCAGGCGCTGCAGGCAGGTACGATCAATCCTGCTAAGTTCTTTGATATGGAGGGTCAGTTTGGAGAAATTATCGAAGGTGCAAGTGCGGACTTCTTACTTTTAAATAGTAATCCATTAGAAAACATGGAAGCACTTAGAAATCATGATGGTGTCATGGTTCGGGGAAGGTGGCTAAGTCGCCAGGAAATAAATTCCCGATTAACTGAGATTGCGAAGAGCGCAACTAACCAATAATACAGCTCTAATTCACGTTTTTCTTCTCCGACCTGAAAAAAGTCTACTCTCTAGCAACTATTCAGAAATGTTGAAGTTTGTCCTGTGAATAGCGAAATCTATTGGAAAGCTTAGAAGACAATTATTTGATGAAAAAAGTCCAGGACGGGGACTTTAGCAAAATGGGAGAACTGTTTGATCGTCATCATGGAGCCCTGTTTGGGTTCTTTTATAGGATGACTAACAATGCAGCCCAAAGCGAGGACTTGATTCAGAATTTGTTCTACCGTTTGCTCAAGTACAGGCACACATACAAGAATGATGGACGATTCGTCTACTGGATGTATGCTATTGCGAGGAACATCTATAAGGATCAATTCAGGAAAAAAGACCCCATGCTCTATTCAGATGACTTGTCGGAATTAAATGAAAAAGTATCTGAAGATATGAATATGGAAGAGCACATTTCCTCGACGGAACAGGAGGCATTGTTGAAAAAAGCGATGAAAAAAATAGATCCGGACAAACGGGAAGCTATCGTGTTGAGCAAATTTCAGGGTCTTAAGTACCAGGAAATTGCTACCATGTCGAATGTCTCGGAAAATGCGATAAAGGCCCGTGTGAGACGTGGCTTAATGGAACTACGAAGTATTATGGAAGAAGCAGAACTAAATGAATGATGAAGGAGATAGATGATTTTTTAAGTAAGGAGTGCAAGGAGGCAAGTGATGAGCTTACCTCGAGGCTGAACGAAAACGAGATGAGTCCTGAAGAGTTAGAGATTCTTTGCCTCAAGTATCCCGGTTGCGAAAAGACCTTAAGGGAAATTTTCGAAACGTGGCAAAAGCTTGATGGATTCAAGGTACCTGGAGAAAGATCGGACCGACGTGACCGGTTCTATAGAATGCTCGGAGATTTTGAAAATGAAAATGAAGTAGCTCCTGTCTCCCTCAGAAAATCACGGTCGTTCGAATTCGCATCTATTCTGAAATTGGCGGCGATGCTAGTCATCGGAATATTTATCGGAGTCTTAAGTACCAATCATAGAGGAAGCGATCCTGGGTCTGACAACAGCACCAACACTTCAATTTTAACATCCATGGTTTCTTCTTCTACCACAGAACGCTTAGCCGCCGTGCAGTCCATCAAAAGCATTGACAGCCCGGAAGATCAAGTATTTGAAGCGCTTTACCAGGCAATCATTAACGATCCGAATATCAATGTAAGGTTAAGCTCCATTGAGGCAATCTTGCACTTTGCTGATCAAGCGGCGGCCAGATCGAAACTGATCAAGGCGCTTGTATACCAGGACTCTCCCATTGTTCAAATGACGCTCGCTGAGGTTATTATTCGCCTGCAGGAAGAAGGTGCGATTGAAGAGTTACGAAAGCTCGTACGAGGCAATCAGCTGGACCCAGAAGTCAATATGCACCTTAGAGAAACATTGGATACACTCTGAATGACTAAAAATTTATAATCATGAAATCAATACTGACAATCCTGCTGCTACTTATCTTCTTCGTTGGTTTTGGACAATCCCACACCGACTCGCAGGAATATACAATTGACACCAAGGAACTCTCGGAATTTCACCTTTATAACAGAACCGGCAAGGTGAAGGTAAAAGGCACAAGTGGACAAACGGCCAGAATGAGAGTCACACGAAGACTCAGCACGTCTTCTTCCCAAAGATTAGAGGATGCAAAGACGGAGATCCAAATGGATTCAATCAAAGAAGACAACGCGATTTACTATTTCATCCAATCTAATGAACACACCTTTCGCATTAATCAGGGCGGTATCGGATACTACAATAGCTGTTGCAATTCGGGCTGGCGAGATGACAGACGAGAGGTGGATCATGAATTTACCATCGAGCTAGAAATTCCAAGGTCGCTCAATCTTTACGTGTCTACCCACCGAAAGGACTTAGAGATAGAAGACTTCGAGGGAGAATTGTATGCCCATACACATCATGGTAATCTCCAGGCTGAAAATCTTGGTGGAACTGTCACACTAAGAAGCCATCATGGTGATATCACGGCAGGTTTTACAAAAAATCCGTCTGCTGATTGTTCGTATAAGACGCATCACGGAGACATCAAGATCAGCTATCAAAATGGCTTCTCCAGCGTTGCATATTTCGAAAGTCACCATGGGTCATTTTACACCGAATTTGATTGGAGTCCGCAGACGGTACCGGTGGTAAAAACCAACCTAAAGAATGGAACCAGGTACAAAATGAGCAACGCCACGGCTGTGAAAATTGGTTCTGGTGGACCTGAGCAGAACTTCAAAACATGGCACGGGGATATTTTCCTCCTGCAAAACAAGAATTAAAAAACACTGAATTATAGGACAATGAAAACATATAAATTATATACCCTCCTAATTGCACTTCTGATGTCCCTACCTTTCATGGGAGCTTCACAAAGTGCCGGCGAACAAGAATACACGTTACCACTCAGCAATCCGGGACAACCTGGTAAGCTATACGCTAAACTTCATAGAGGTTCGATAAAAGTTGAAGGTCACTCTGGAAAAGATGTGATTGTGAAAGTTCTACCAGGAGATGTCGATGACGATGATGAAAACTATTCTTCCCGGTCTAGTTTGAGAAGAATTCCGAATACCGCAACTCAATTTGAGATTGTGGAACAAAACAATGAGGTAAGGATTCAGGGAGTAAACAACAGGCATGTGAACTTTGAGGTAAAAGTTCCCTCTCAATTCTCTTTGCAACTGAATACGCATCATGACGGTTACATTGAGGTTTCAAACGTTACAGGTGAGATCGTTGCGGATGGACATCATGAGGACATCGTTTTAAACAATGTAGGTGGATCCGCTATTGTGGATACCCACCATGGAGAAATCAAAGTCACTTTCACTTCAGTGACGCCTAAAGCCCCAATGGCGTTCAGCACTTATCATGGAGATATTGACATTGAATTTCCGCAAAATGTAGATGGTTCTGTGAAAATCAAAACTACAAAGGGTGAGATCTACACTGATTTCGAGTTGGATCTACGTGTCGAGTCCGCAGTTGTGAAATCCGGAGGGTCTGGAACTAAGATCGAGATAGGAGGCTGGCTAAGAGGCGACATTGGATCCGGTGGACCAGAATATCTATTTAGTACCTATCATGGAGACGTTATCCTTAGAGAAAAGTGAAAACCTCTACGTCACCAGGAAATGCCAATGATCAATTTCGTTGGCATTTTTTTTTGACCGAAGCCTAACTCAAATGATAACCATCTTCTTTACTAGCTTTGTCCAAGCGACTAGAACTAAATGGAAGATAACCGTCCAGGACCAAATCCTGATATTGTTTGGTTACACAACGATCAGAAGAGAATCATCTTTTACAAAGAGCCTCCTACCACCTCAAAGGGACAACTGGATTACAATTTTCAGCGAATTAGCAAACTGGCCAAAAATTATCAGGACTTTTACCTAATTCTTGACCTCACCAACGCAAAAAGACCTGATCCGGAAATAAGGCAGCATATTTTGGAAAAATTTGATCTCATCAAAGGCAAACTGGCACACATGTCTATTTTCACTGGCAAAAATTTTATCGTCAACATGGCAGCCACATTTATCCTAAAAAAGGTGCAGCTTAAGTCATACTCTATTCATAAAACACAATCCGAAGCAGAGGCAGCAATTGAAAAATTCATCCGATAGAAATATAACTGAGGAAATCCTCAATCATATCTTCGAGATTACTTCAGGAAAATGCAGTATAACAGAGGAGGGTATCCTAAAAGAAAAGAATAAAGACCTTCAGTTGATTTTGTCAGGTCTTCTTCACCTGCACGAAGATTTTCAATTTCAAGTGCAAAAACTCAAGAAAAACGAGCAGCTCGAGAAATTGAATAACCAATTGACAGCTAAGAATCGAGAAATGGAGCAGTTCGCTTACATCGCCTCTCACGACCTGCAGGAACCAGTTAGAACCATTTCCAACTTCGCTCAACTTTTGAACACGAATTATGCGGGGAAATTTGACGAGACAGCCGACAAGAGCCTAAACTTCATCATTGACGCTTCTGACAGGATGAGTTCCTTGATTAAGGGTTTGCTGGATTATTCTCGCATTGGACGAGAAATCCGCCTAGCCACAGTCAATTGCAATCAATTATTGGTAGACATAAAGTATGACCTTTCTACAATTATTGAAGAGACAAGAACCAGGTTGGAGGTTGGCGACCTTCCAAATGTACTGGGAAACCCCACAGACCTTAGGTTGGTTTTTCAAAACCTCATCAACAATGCCATTAAATTCAGAAGGAAAGAGACTCAGCCAATCATAAAAATTTCTTGCAGAAAGCAGAAAAAGTATTGGGAGTTTGCTTGTCGTGACAACGGAATTGGAATTGACCGCAAACATCACAAGAAAGTTTTTCATATTTTTCAAAGACTGCATAGCAGAAAAGACTATGCCGGAACAGGAATTGGCCTCTCCCACTGCAGAAAGGTGGTGGAACTCCATGGCGGAAAAATTTGGATAGAATCTAATCCAAATGACGGAAGTACGTTTTATTTTACGATTCCAAACTAGCATCATGGAGAACAAACTGAATTGCATACTACTGATTGACGATGACGAATCCACAAATTTCCTGCATGAGATCATCATCAATCAAGCTGAAATCACGAACAATGTGATCGCTCACCAAAGCGGTAATTCGGCCTTGGAATACCTGCAGCAGAAGATGAATGGGGAGTATCCACAACCAGACCTGATCTTTCTGGATATCAACATGCCCGGAATGAATGGCTGGGAATTTCTGGATGAATACAAAAAGCTGGAAAAAGCACAGCAAGGGAAGTTTGTGGTGGTTATGCTCACCACTTCTCTTCATCCGGAGGACGAGGCACGTGCAAAAGAAATGTCGGAAATCGATGATTTCATGAATAAACCCCTTACCGTTGAGATGTTACAGGAGGTGATAGAAAAGTACTTTCCAGGTAGATAGAACAAGATATGAAGTTTAATCCAGAAGTTGACGAGTATCTCCAGAAGAAAGCGCATCCACTCACTGCCGAAATACAGCGCATACGAGAAATTATCATGGATAGCGATGAAAGGATTGAGGAAACAATAAAGTGGAGTAGTCCAACCTTTATGTATAAAGGAAATATTGCGTCCTACTTCATGAATGCAAAAAAAAATGTCAGCCTCATGTTTCATAAAGGTGCAACAATCAACGACAAAAGTGGTCTGCTGGAGGGTGATGGTAAAGAAGCAAGAACAGCCAAATTCACTAGTATGGAAGATATCGAGTCCAAAAAAGAAGCGCTGAAATCAGCAATCAGAGAGTGGATTCGAATGCAAGATTCATGATGTTCTTCTAAAAGCGGTGTAAGGTGAGGCTGGCGCCGAAAAGTGACTAAGGAGATCCTAACAATATACTGTCTACCAAATGGATGATGTAAAAGTATTTGCACCGAATACAATCTCTAACGTGGGATGTGGATACGACGTTCTAGGTTTTCCATTGGAGGGACTGGGAGATGAAGTACACGTATCGAAACGGAATGATTCTGGGCTTAGAATAAAGGAAATTTTGGGTGCTGACCTACCGTTAAATTCAGAAAAAAATGTGGCAACGATTGCTATACAGGCGCTTTTGAAATCTCTGGGGGAAGACGGGGGGTTTGACGTTTCTATTACAAAGAGTATTTCACCGGGAAGCGGTTTGGGTTCTAGTGCTTGCAGTTCTGTAGCCGCTGTTTACGCAGTGAACGAACTTATGGGTAGGCCTTTTACAAAAAGTGAATTGATCGAATTTGCGATGGAAGGTGAACGTGCGAGCTCAGGTGCAGCACATGCAGACAATGTCGCGCCATCCATGTTAGGAGGGTTCACTGTGGTACGAAGTTACGACCCGCTCGATGTCTTCCAAATTCCATTTCCAGAAGAACTTCTCGCGGTTGTTATCTTTCCAAACCTGGAAGTAAGAACAGAATTTGCAAAAAAGATATTGCCGAAGAAAATCAGTCTTGAAGACGGTGTTCAACAGTGGGGAAACATGGCAGGCTTGATCAGTGGACTTATGGGCAATGACATGCGGAGAATCGGAAAATCAATGATGGACTCAGTTGCAGAGCCGGTGCGAAAAGTACTTATCCCACATTACGACAAAGTAAAAGATGCAGCGATGACTGCGGGCGCCATCGGTTTTAATATCTCTGGCTCAGGTCCAACCACCTTCGCACTGTCCGATGATATGAATCTAGCTAAGAACATACGATCTGCATGTCGAGAGGTCTATCAGAGAAATGGTATCGAAGTTTTTAGTCTTATTTCTAAAATAAATCCAGAAGGAGCGCACGTCATTTGAGATTCTACAGCACAAAAAATCGCTCACACTTGGTGTCATTTGAGGAAGCCATTTTCAACAGTCTTCCTCCTGATAATGGTTTGTACTACCCAGAAAATATTCCGTTACTCGACCCAGCATTCATTAAAGAACTGAGATCAAAATCCCAATCGGAAATCGGTTTGGAGATTTCGAGGCACTTTATGGCCAATGAACTATCCGAATTGGATCTCCGAAGAATAGTCGAAGAAACCTTAAGTTTCGATTTTCCGCTTGTAAGGATAATTGGCGAAATCCATTGCCTGGAGTTGTTTCATGGACCTACATGGGCATTCAAGGACCTAGGGGCCAGATTTCTCTCGAGGTGCATGCAACATTTGATAAGTAAAAAGGAAAAAAATATTAACGTTCTTGTAGCTACCTCAGGAGACACTGGTGGAGCTGTGGCAGCAGGCTTCCACGGTGTTGACGGAGTGAATGTGACCATTCTGTTTCCAAGAAACAAGGTAAGTGATCTACAACGAAAACAATTGACCACATGGGGCGAAAATGTTATGACCCTCGAGGTAGAAGGCTCTTTCGATGATTGCCAAAGACTGGTGAAAACTGCTTTTCTAGATAAGGACCTTAACGAGGAATTGTCGCTTTCGTCCGCCAACTCGATCAATATAGCCAGGTTAATACCCCAAATGTTCTACTACTTTTTTGCCTTTCAGCAACTTCAAAACTGGGACAATGTGATAGTGTCGGTACCGTCAGGCAATTATGGGAATCTGTGCGCTGGTCTCTTTGCAAAAAAGATGGGATTGCCGATCGCTAGGTTCATCGCTGCTAGCAATGATAACAAGGCAGTCCCAGATTATTTGACTACCGGTCACTATAAACCTCTGCCATCTATTGAAACGTACGCCAATGCAATGGATGTGGGTGCTCCTAGCAACTTTGCAAGACTGTTAGAATTTTTTGAGGGAAATGTCCAAAGGATGCGTTCGCTCATATCCGGATTCTCACTTTCCGATCCAGAGATTCTGAAAACCATTGATCATTTATATCAAAAAACAGAATATATCTTGGACCCACATGGAGCTATTGGCTTTAGGGCATTGCAAGAGACACTGGATGATGGTGAACTTGGAATTTTCCTGGAAACAGCACATCCAGTAAAATTTGTTGATACTGTAAAGAAAGCTATACCGAATATGCCTTCCTATCAATCGAAAACAGAAGAAATCGAACGTAAGAAATCAACTTGCATGCGCATTTCCAGCTCATACGAAGATTTCAGGTCCTATCTGACGAGGCAGGCAGTGTAGGATTCGTAATTCGCTGTCGACCGTAGTATTTTTAGGGCTCGACTAACAACCTAACCACATTGGAAGAAAACAACAAGAAGCCAACTTGGCTGTCAGAACTACAGCAGAAAAGCTGGGAACCGGAGGTTCTGCTGTCCGGAATTGTCTTGTATGGAATGTTCAAAACCCCGGGCTTGCTTGACGATTTCCTTTACTACTATAAAATCAACTTTTCTGCCAATTCCAACGACATTGACAATTTCGTGGGAATGATGAAAGTAGCCGTATACTGGCTTACAGGAGGACTAATCGCACATTTGATCAGCCGTGGAATTTGGGTGGGTATGGTAGGCTTGAGCTTTACATTTCCCAATGGGATTGTACTTGACAAGGTAAAACTGACAGACAAATACAGAACTTATCTTTCTAATATTCCAACAACAGAAAAGATCATCCTAAACCTGGAGAGCTTCTCAAGCACCCTGTTTTCCATCTCGTTTATGATGTTTATGATGATGCTCGGTGCCTACTTCTATATCCTTGTCACGATTATAGTGCCCGTCTTGACCATTGTCTATCTATTCAATGAGCTCTTCGATAACGATACATTCGGGTACTTTCTAGCGGGCTATTTAATTACGGTGCTTGCCTTTGGCTTCATAGGCTTTATTGACTTTGTTACTCTGGGTTTCTTTAAACGATTCAAATTGATCTCAAGAATCTACTGGCCTATCTATAGAATTGTAGGAACACTTACGTTAGCTCGCTTTTACCGTCCGATTTACTACACGCTCGTCTCCAACATTAGAAAATGGAAGATTGCACTAATGTTAACGGCATTTGTGGTGATCAGCTTTACATGGGTCGGAGGAATCAGTAACTCTACATATCCCGGGGAAAGTCTTTCGCGCATTTCTCTTTGGTCAGATAGCCAAAACACAGGTTCGTACACAGGCTATTACGATGACCAGATTGACGATATCAAATCGATTAACGCGTCCATCCAATCTGATATCATACGAGGCAATACCGTTCGGTTGTTTCTGGTCTTACGTGCTGACAGAGAAGATTCGATTAAGGCATATTGCAACCTGGATTCATTGTTCCAAATAGAGGGTCTCGGACAATCGCAAGCACGATTGCAATGTCTTAAAACTTTTCATTCCGTATCAATAGATGATTCGGTCTTTGCTGATCTACCCTTTAAATTTCATTTTAAGAGCAAGGCCCGACAAAGGGGACTTCTGACATACATTGATATAAGTTACCTGGAATCAGGCCTGCACCATCTAGAGGTAAAGATGCCTGCCAGCATGTATAGAAATAACCGGATTGCCAAAATTCCCTTTTATCGGGAGGAAACATACATCCCGTACTTTGTTCCGGACCCTTCGACACCTCCCAAATCCGACAGTGAGTCTTATTTGAAGCTTAAGCCTATTTTACCAAAATAGTTTAGTAAAAAGCGATTTAAAATTGTTAGCAGCTTCCATTTCCTCTTTCGTTCCAACTAAGGGTGGATGGAAAGAGAACATTAATAAAAAAGGGCACAGCAAAGCTGTGCCCGAAAACCACAAAATTACCTGTCTCCTTAATTCAACTTGACTTTGTCAAATTGACAACTTCGTAGTGGACTTCATCTCCGGAGCCGGTTACAACCTCTTTGTAGTAATCGTTATCCAAAACGTAGTAGACATTTTCATTGATTTCCAACTCTTTATACCCTTCCGGCAATGCGTCTACCTGGGCACCAATAGGAGCTTCCACCGCTTCATAGTTAGTAATTCCATGAACTACGTTCTTGGCATAGTAGGTTCCATAGTAATAGTAATAAGGCCTGGCTTTACCAGCCAACACAATTTTCTTACTCGCCTTTGGCAGTACGGTCACCTTAATCCCTCTTGGTGCGGCAACAACCACAAAAGATCTGCTTGAGACAGGCTTATAAAACATACCATTGAGAAATCGGTATTTAACACCTTTGAAGACAATTACAGAAGCTCCTTCTGGAGCAACTTTAACCCGATAGCCCCATTTCGGCAAATGTCGGTAATGGAAGTGAGCGGCCCGGTGATGCCTTCGGACGGTTTGACTCCTTTTCACCACCTTCCTAGTATGAATTTCTTTCTTTGTTACGACTCTTCTTTGTGCTTCAGTCTTGAAACTATGAAAGCAAAAAGTGAAAATCAGTCCTGATAGTATTGCGAATTTCATGTATCTCATTGTTATGTGTTTGAATCTTTAGATGGCTGAAGCCCAAAAAGGTTTAATTAGAGTAGGCAGTACTTTGATTACATTATGCATAGCATCCAATGAATCATTCAAAAGGAGTCAGCTTCGCAATAATTTGTGAGGAAACCCTTAAGGTCAATTAGAGTCAAAATAG
This sequence comes from Cyclobacteriaceae bacterium, assembly GCA_028285685.1. GTDB lineage: Bacteria > Bacteroidota > Bacteroidia > Cytophagales > Cyclobacteriaceae > Ekhidna. The sequence goes on from JANQOR010000010.1 coordinate 20,152, forward strand.
TCGTCAGACCTATCGCCGATCAGGCTTGAGCAATTCTAAGCTGCCTGCCTCAATTTACCGCTTTGAATGTCCTTCAATTTCTTGTTCATTACAAGCAACCAAAGTGGTGGCACCATAGCTAAAAGCATCATGCCAGGGTATCCGGTAGGCATTTGTGGACTATCGTCAATGTGCCGTAAAATCTGGTACTTCCTACTCGCAATAAAATGATGATCCGAATGCCTAGACAGCTCAAAGAGAACCAGACGTCCAATGACGTGATTCGAATTCCATGAGTGTTGGGCCATCACTCGCTCGTATTTATTTCCCTGCTTGTTTCGGGTAAGTCCATAGTGTTCAATGTAGTTGACAGTTTCGAGCAACAGGAAGCCCATCACTGCTGCGAGGACAAAATATCCGGTAATTACCCATCCAAAGAAATAAACAATTATAGCCAAAAGACCTGTCTGAATGATTTGATAAAGCAACATCTCATTGTGGATAGAGAAAAAACCTTGCCCCTTCTTCTTAAGTCTGGCGGTTTGAATTTTCCACGCTGAGATATAAGTGTAAACTACCGACCTAATCCAAAAGGCGTACAGTATTTCATTCAATCTGGCTGAGGACGGATCTTCCCTTGTGCCTACATTCTTGTGATGCCCTTGATTATGCTCAATAAAAAAGTGCATATACAAGGAGGTCAATAGAAGGGTTTTTGCCATTAGTTGTTCGTATCGTTTCGAGCGATGTCCGAGTTCATGTGCAACATTGATCCCAATTACACCACACATCAGACCCATCCCTGTAATTCGCCCAACCTTGGCTGCTAACTCAAGTCCCGGTTCACCTATAGATTTCAGAAACAAGTAAACAAAGACACATTGAATTGGGATCATTAGGTATACCTGCCAATCATACACGGGATTCTTTTTTCTTAGTTCTTCCTCAGCCTCCGACAGATTGCTAGGATCCGCCGCTACAAATAGCTCAAGAAGCGGCACAATTACAAACCCATAAATAATTGGTGAGAAAGCCAGCCAGCCATAACTATTGAATGAGACATAGGTAAGTACTGGAATAATCAGCACGTTCATGTATTTAAGCTTGCTCATTTGACCATTTCCAGTTTTCCGAAGGAAACATAGTATCCAACCGATACCCCAAGACTCCAGAGATTTGAAATATCAGGTAGTTGATCGTTTGTAAGATCCCCAGCATCGATAAAGTTACTAAAACTGTAAGTGAAAAAACCCTCCAACTGCAAGGTTCCAAACTGAAAATCCTGCCAAATTCCGCCACTAAACCTAGCACCATAACCGCCCCGTCTGTCTCGGTTTTCTTCATATGTGGCAAAATCAATGAGGGATAGGTTTGCCGGGTCTTCATCTTTGGTAGAGTTAAGCAAATACTCAGCGTAAAACCCTCCACCTATAAAATATTTGGTCTTGTTTCCAAAATATCCAATTCCTTCTATAGGGAATTCCAGATAGTTCATGGTAATGCTGTAATTAGGTAATCCCGTGCCTTTAAACGTTTGAACCCATCCACGCTGGATGTAATTGATACCGCCTTGGATACCAGTGTTGAAAAACGTGTTTCTCTTTTTAGGGAAATGCTTGATCACCAAACCCGAATTGAGGCCTGATTTAAATGTATTGTTAGCCCTGAAATTGAATACCGTATGAATCATGTAGGCGGAGTTGATGTGTCCACCAGCCTTTAAGCCTACATATGTTTTTGTCTGGCCAAGGGCAGCGCTGGTCATAAGAAGAAAGAAAAACAAAGGAAGTACTCTCATCCGAAATGCAAAGAATTACCCTACAGTCAAAAATGAAACCAAAAATACCTGAATAATTCGGGGAATAAATTAGGGAGAAGAGATTAACTTTTCGATTTCGACCTAACCGAAGTCTACATGAATGAAGCCCTCATTACCAACGACGCTGTAATTTTCGGAATCCTAATGCTCATGCTGGGATTCGTCTTCTACACCTCCTCCCTGGACTCGCCATTTTGGAAAAAATTCTACACCTACGTTCCGGCTTTACTGGTTTGTTATTTTCTGCCGTCAATCTTGAAGGCTTTGGGACTTGTGAATCCTTCTGAGTCGAACCTATATTTTGTCGCTTCAAGATATCTTCTGCCAGCTAGTTTGGTTTTACTTACCATCAGTGTTGACCTCAAAGAAATTGCGAAACTTGGCTCGAAAGCGGTTATCATGTTTGTGACTGGAACGGTTGGAATTATGCTTGGAGGCCCTTTGACAATTCTTATCTTCTCTCAATTTGCTCCTGATTTGGTTGGCGGAGTGGCACCTAACGAAGTGTGGCGAGGCATGACCACCATTGCTGGCTCCTGGATAGGTGGTGGAGCCAATCAGGCCACAATGAAAGAAGTGTTCGAAGTTAATGATCAGCTGTTCTCAACCATGGTTACGGTTGACATCATTGTTGGAAATGCCTGGTTAGGTGTATTGATTTTTGGGGTGGCCTTTACCAAATTCATTGATAAGAAACTGAAGGCGGATGCCTCGGCAATTGAATCCTTGAAAAAGAAGATGTCCGACTACCAGGAGAGCATCTCCAAAATTCCAAACTTGACGGATCTGATGAAAGTCTTGATGGTTGGATTCGCTTGTACAGGATTCGCCCATTTCGGGAGTGATCTTATTGTTCCCTTCCTCAGCGAGAATTTTCCAGCGCTGGCTCAATACAGTTTGTTGTCTGGTTTTTTCTGGTTGGTCGTGATTGCTACCACACTTGGAGTTATACTCTCCTTCACCAAACTGAGGGAATTGGAAGGTGTTGGAGCATCCAGAATAGGACGTGCCTTTGTATACGTTCTAATAGCAACCATCGGCATGAGCATGGACATCATTGCAATCTTTAAGAATCCTGGATACTTCCTTCTTGGTCTGACCTGGATTTTGTTCCATGTTTTATTGCTAGGGTTGGTTGCCAAGCTCATCAAAGCCCCTTATTTCTTCATTGCGGTTGGTAGCACAGCAAACGTGGGTGGCGCAGCTTCAGCTCCTGTGATAGCTTCTGAATTTCACCCGTCTCTCGCCCCTGTCGGCGTGCTGATGGCCGTTTTAGGGTATGTTCTAGGAACATACGGAGCTTACATATGTGGCTTGTTGATGCAGGGTGTAGCACCATGATAGAAGAAAATCAGTTATCCGTTTCTATAAAAGCTCCTTACTTTACATTAAACAACCTGACCGGCAAAACAGAGCGTGTATGGCTTGCTTTTCATGGATATGGTCAACTAGCGAAGTTCTTTCTAAAAAAGTTCGAAATGCTTGATCCAGATAAAAACTTCATCATCGCTCCACAAGGACTGTCAAAGTATTATCTAGATGGATTCCAGGGGCGAGTAGGCGCTTCATGGATGACAAAGGAAGATCGGCTGACCGAGATAGAGAATCAATATCAATATATCCAATCTGTCCTGGACAATGTGGGTGACATCTCCGAGAAAAAACTCATATACTTTGGCTTTTCGCAGGGAACCGCAACCATGGGAAGGTTCGCAGCCTGGTCGAAATTGTCATTTGATCAGATGATTATATGGGCAGGAACCTTTCCTCCTGATATAGAACCGAATGCATTTAATTTCCTGTCAGGGTCCGAGGGAATCACCTATTTTACAAGTCGTGAAGATCCTTTTTTTAAAGAAGAAATGATCGAGAATCAAAACAAGGTGGTTTCTGAATCCACTGGAAAAACCCCCGAGCTACGATGGTATGATGGCGGACACACAGTAATTCCCGAGTTGCTAACCGAAATTTAAATCATGAAGAAAATAACATCACTTCTGTTTCTACTCCCTTTTCTTTCGTTTTCTCAATCTCACGAGGAAATGATCAAGAAAATCTATGGTGAAACCTTGACAAACAGCCCTGTCCACGAAACACTTCGCGTGCTTTGTAAGGATATTGGTCATCGGCTATCAGGATCACCTCAAGCCGCCGCTGCTGTAGAGTACACCAGGCAATTGATGGAGTCATATGGATTTGACAGCGTGTATTTACAGCCTGTCATGGTTCCACATTGGGTGCGGGGTGACAAAGAAGTTGCGAGAATCACGAATTCAGAGAAAATGGGTTCCTTCGACATGAAAACGCTGGCACTTGGTAACAGCGTGGGTACCGGACCCAACGGGGTTCTCGGAGAAATTGTCGAATTGGGTGGTTTGGAAGAAGTAGAAGAATATGGAAAAAAGTTAGAAGGCAAAATCGTTTTTTTCAACGGAAAGATGGATCCGACGATCATTAATAATTTTTCGGCTTATGGAGGAGCTGTTGTTCAAAGGGCCTGGGGAGCATCAGATGCAGCAAAATATGGTGCAAAAGCAGTAATGGTAAGATCGATGACCAACCGGCTGGACGATATACCCCACACCGGATCATTGAGATACAAACCACTTATCAATCAAATTCCAGCGGTAGCGATTAGCACAAATGATGCTGAGCGGCTTAGCCAATTGCTAAAGGAGCAAGCTGATCTAAAAGTTTACATTCGAACTACCTGTGAGATGCAGGAGCCCGTGCTTTCCTATAATGTCATCGGAGAATTACGAGGTTCCCAATTTCCTGAAGAGATTATATCTGTGGGCGGACACCTGGACTCCTGGGATGTTGGTGAGGGTGCCAATGATGATGGAAGTGGTTGCATGCAAGCAATTGATGCGCTACGGACTTTCAAAGCTTTAGGAATCCAACCAAAACGAACGCTACGTGCAGTGATGTGGATGAATGAGGAAAATGGACTCATGGGCGGACGAGAGTATGCTAAAGTTGCCGGAGAGAAGGGGGAAAACCACTTGGCAGCAATCGAATCGGATGCAGGAAGTTTCCGTCCGTTGGGATTCTCTATGTCTGGAACCGACGAACAGAAAAACAAGGTAAAAGCATGGAAGGAATTGTTTAGGCCATATGGAGTTTGGAATTTTGAACAAGAAGGTGGCGGTGCAGATATAGGGCCACTTCAGCCATTGGGAACCTTACTCATTGGGTTGAGGCCCAACACGCAGCGATACTTCATATATCATCACACCAACGAAGATGTCTTTGAAGCGGTAGACAAAAGGGAATTGGAGTTGGGTGCAGCTTCTATGTCTGCAATGCTCTATTTGCTAGACCAGGAGGGATTGTAACTTACCAGGTATGAGACGAGTAGTCATCATAATCTGGATCGTGCTCTTAGAAGGCTGTGTTTCAAAAGAGCCAATGCCTCCTTACACCCAAGAACCGGAAATCAAGCGCCCAACCATTTTCGCCGACACAATACGAACGCTAAATGGAATAAATTTCTCCAACGATGGGTTTACCCTGTACACTTCCGGTTCTCTTGAGAGAACGTTTGACAATGGAAGGCAATATGCCGCATTATTCAAATCGGATTTTAGGGATGGAATCTGGACAGAGCCGCAAAGAGTAGATTTAGAACCGGATATTGACGCCTACCATCCGGTCTTATCCCTGGATAATCAGTTTCTATATTTCATTTCCAGGTCTCATCTTGATTCAGGAAATGTTTCCGTTAAAAACAACATTTGGGTAGCTCAGCGTCAAGGAGAAGGTTGGGGAAGCCCTACCCTGGTGGAGTCAGTCACTTCGAATGCCTATGATTCGTACCCAACCATCGCAAAAAACAACAATTTGTACTTTAATTCAAGCAGGGATGGTGGCAAAGGAGGCATGGATATTTACCTAACGAAATTCGTGAATGGTAGCTACCTGAAACCCGTAAACATCGAAGCACTAAATTCCGAGCATGAGGAGAATGACCTTGTCATAGATCCTGAGGAGCGATTTATCATCTTTAATAGATACTTTAACTCCACTCGAGGACTTGACCTCTTTATTTCTTTCAAAAAAGAAAACGGATGGACAACACCACGACTGCTTGACAATATCAACACACGTGATGGATGGGAATTGACTCCAAGTTTGTCACCAGATGGAAAGTACTTTTTCTATGAGTTGAACAGTTTCATCATGCAGATAGACCTTGCTTACTTAATTTATCCAGATGAAATCGAGGGACTGGGAAAAAGAGAAGATGATTAAGTAATCCAAATAGCCCTGTTTATGCGAAATGCTCACATTACACAGCTTTTCATTCGTTCACTGGGGATTGTTCACCTGTTTAACTTTCTAAGTCTCCTATTCCAAACCAACCGTCTTTTTGGATCTACGGGACTCATTCCTGTCACTGAATACATTGCACGGGTGCATGAAGTCTATGCAGAATCATTGGTCGAAAAGGTCCGCGCTTGTCCAAGTTTCTTCCTGCTTGTCCAAAGTGATTGGTTACTTCTCCTTGGGGCTATTTTGGGAGTAGTACTAGCACTGGCAATTATTGGAGGGGTTTATACAAGGTGGTGCCTTATCTCATCATTCTTCCTGTATATGAGCTATGTGAGTGTCGGGCAGGAATTGTATTCGTTCCAATGGGACTCTCTCCTTCTCGAAACAACTTTTTTGGCCTTTCTCCTGCCCTCAACTCGAATGGGTTTCAAAGACTTTAAGTCTGGGACAGACAAAATCACACTATGGCTTTTTTATTGGCTTCTTTTTCGATTGTATCTGGAATCCGGAGTTGCCAAGCTTTTCTGGGGACCTGATAGTTGGGCAACACTAGAAGCTCTCTCCCATTACTACGAAACGGCTCCATTGCCGACTCTTTTTGGCTATTATATGCACTTCATGCCAGAGTGGTGGCACCAGCTGGAAACCGGACTGACCTTGATCGTCGAAATACTGCTACCAGGCTTGATTTTTTCATCCAAAAAAGTTCGTCGGTTTTTGTTCTTTGTCTTCACCTTTTTTCAGATCGGAATCATCGCAACAGGCAACTATGGGATATTCAACTACATCACCCTTTGCTTGCACCTATTTCTTCTAACAGACAAAGATTTGAGGTTTGTAGCACAAAAATTTAGATTCAAATGGTCTCCAGGGACATCACCTATCCCAAGAGCTACCTGGAAAAAATACATACTCGCCTCGATCATCGTCAGTTTCTCAGTGATCGAATTCATGATGTTGGCTGGAGGTAGAAAAATATCTCAGACTACAATTGGAACCATCCAGAGATATACGGGCGCTACAAAAATCAGCAGTCGCTACCACCTTTTTGGTCCAATTGATCCAACTCGGTATGAGCTGATCATTGAAGCTCAGGCTAGCAATGATGAATGGCTCGAACTAGATTTTCCCTTCAAAATCGACGGTATCGACGACAAATTTCCTTTTGTTGCTCCTAACCATCCAAGGGTGGATTTTCGACTTTGGTTTGAGCGGTATCCGGTTCGATGGAACGAAGTTCAGGATTCCTACGTCGATGTCGAGGCTGCTCCAAGCATTTTGAGAGGTTATCTTAGAAAATTAGTGGAACAGTTAATCAGTGAGCCTAAACTTGGGTTCCGGCACTTTACAAATCAAGCAACTATTGAAGCTGACAGCCTCAATATCAGAATTTCCTACTATCATTATAAAATGGAAACTCCTAGTCCTGGATCGGACACCTACTGGTCTCGCAAAAAGGTAGGAACTGTTTATTTCAATTCAGAGCTTGAGGGAAAGAATCAAAAAATAATCATTCGACCGTCAAACTGAAGATTTTGCCTGAATCTTAACATCTCTAATGAAGATTAGGGCATTTTTGGCTCAAAAGTTGAGGCATTGTGGGTTAATACCAACCTGAAATTAAATGACTCGAGAATTAGTACTCCTCACCGCCATAAGTCTATGTTTCACTGCTTGTAACAAGTCAGATGATCCAGATGAGCATGCTAATTTGGTTGAAACATTAAACCAAGAACTGCTTCCTATGACGGAAGCCCCTCTTCTATGGTCAGATACCGAACTTTCCTTTCTCGATGAAATCGGTAACAAGCCAATTGTTGGATTAGGAGAAGCCACACACGGTACTGCTGAATTTTTCAAGGCCAAACATCGAATTTTTAGATACCTGGTTGAAAACCATAACTACAAGGTCTTCGCATTTGAGGCTGATTTCGGTGAGTCTATTTTGATAAATGAAGCAATTCAAACCGGAAACTGCTCAGCAATTGAAGAATTGATGAAATCAAAAATGCATTTCTGGACATGGAGAACTGAGGAAGTAAAGGCACTGCTTCAATGGATGTGCGTGTATAATACCGGCAAGCCCGATACGGAAAAGCTGCAATACGTTGGAGTAGATTGCCAATTCAACACCTTTCATCCTGATATGGTTATTGATTACCTGCAGGCTACAACACCTCCATTTCTTGCCCATGCCGAGGAACTGCTGACTCAAGCCAAGACGGGGACAGTAGATGATTTTGATGGCTACAGTTGGCCTATGTTTAACCAATTACTAGACCAATTGGAATCACTGGAGGACTCATTGACGATGTATCAGAATGAGTTAATTGCAGTATCCTCTCAGAAAGAATTTGAGTTAAATGCTCGAATTCTAAGGCTAGTGAGACAAGTGTCGCATGTCGTTTATAATCGAGATCGGCAGCTGCAAAGCAACTTCAGAGACCTCTACATGGCTGAAAACACCACCTGGTTTTTGGACTTTTTTGGCGAAAAAATAGTCTCGTGGGCACATAATTGGCATGTTGCAGACCATGTAGTGGGACAAACCATGGGTTATCATCTGAAGGAAGAACATGGAAGTGATTATAGTATTATAGGATTTCTCTTCTCCAAAGGGTCTTTTACCGCTGTAGGTCACGATGGACAGAATTATACAAGCCTGGCCAGTCAATCTATTTCGCAAGAACCTCAAGATAATTCCATTAATTTTCTTATGTCAAGTAGCACCGAGCCCTTGTTCTCGATTGAAATAGATAAGCTTCAAGAACACACGGAGTGGAACAATTCGCTAAACGACCTACGATATTTTGAGATTGGCGCCGTTTTTAACCCCAGTCAGCCGGGCATCTACTATCAAAGCTTTGATAGTGAGTATTTTGATTACATCATCTACTTTGACGAAACGACAGCTTCACGCTTGATCCCTTTCTAACCCGATCCCAGAAAAAATTTTCAAGGGTAAAAAAAATTTTGTCTACTCTCCTAGTCCAGTATCGTCAATAGGTCGAAACAAGTTAATTCATTAACTTTTTGTTCGATTAAACCTATTTATCAACTTAACCTTAAATTATTATGCCAGAAATTCAAATCAATTTTCTCGCAATCGGCGTTGCTGTCGTAGCTACGTTTTTCTTCGGATTCATTTGGTACACACCCCTGTTTGGGAAAGCGTGGGCCAAAGAAATGGGAATGGATCCCGACGCCAAACCATCAGGTGGACAAATGGCGAAAGGAATGATCATGATGGTGCTAGGGAATTTCTTTATGGCCTATGTGTTTGCTCACAACCTGGCCGTCTGGAATCCCGCTACCTGGGGACAAGGAGCTCTCGAAGGATCTCTTTTCATGTTTGCGTTCTCGGCATCTTTTTTCACCTGGCTGGGATTTTTTCTGCCAGTGGATCTAAGTTCAGTGGCTTGGGAGCAAAAATCATGGAAGCTCTTTGGAATTAACACCGTATATCATTTCTTAGCGCTTTTGATCGCCGCGCTGATCCTGGTGTATATGTAAAAAGTGCTATTGTAAATTTGTTCACTTTTACAGCTTTTTTAAGTTAGACAACACGGATAGAAGCTACTTCGTTTAAATGGAGTTATCTTTAACAGATCAGATTGTCAACCTTAGACTAATAACACAATGAGCACAGGAACAGTAAAATTTTTCAACAACGCTAAAAGATTTGGATTTATCGTCCCTGACGAAGGTGATAAAGATTTGTTTGTTCATAAAAGTGGACTCGTAGATGACATCGCGGAAGGTGATAAAGTGTCGTATGATATTGAGGATGGAGAAAAAGGTCCTAGTGCGGTGAATGTCAAGAAAGTATAGAATTTGTCGATAGTATCTAAATCAAAAACCCGTCATCAAGCGGGTTTTTTTATTCTCTCTTCAGGAAAATAAAATCACCACCCTCATCACCAGCTTGAGTGATCGGACCATATTGAGGCACCTGACCATTTGGACTGTTGTTAATAACCGCAATTTTAAAATTCCTAAATAGTTGGTCAGCTGACAACAATGGTGAAGTGTTGGATTTCAGATTCTTGACCAGATATTCAATAAAAATACTTCTATCGGGAACAGTTTTAAGTGTACCGCTTGTCATTGCTTTTCTGCTCGGCAGTTTATACAGCTCCAGAATCGCCCTACTATTTTCAAAAACAGCCCGTTCTTTCAATATTCCGCCACTAAAGCATGCATCAGATATCAATAGTGTGTGCTTTGATCTGATACCGCCAACATAATCCCTAATGGTGCTATTTGATAGCCAATTGGACTTTGAGTTGATCGAGGCATTGCTTGGCAGCCAATAACCCTGATTAAGTTGCTCGTTCCAAATACCATGTCCGGCATAGAAGATCAAGAGGTTATCCGTCTCAGTGACTTCACGACTCAACTCGTCCAGCGAATTAATGATCTCCTCTCGGGACGCATTTTCAAGGATCGTGACATCTTCCCTATTGAAAGAGTAGTCTTCAACAAGAACCTGTGCTAAGCTCTGAGCATCATTTATTGGATTGTCAAGTTCCTGTATTCGTTCATCCGGATAATTGTTGATACCTATAATAAGGGCGTAGTATTTGCGCTTTCCAAGTTCGCGAACAAGCGCATTTCCAATATCATCTGCGTTGTCCAAGCTCTTCGTTGGTGAGCTGCTGACCACCTCCTGGTTGGATATTTCCTTTATTTGCACCTCCCTATATAGCTTCAGGTTGCCACTAACGCCAGGTGGACAGGTCTTTAACCTTATATCTCCTTTCCATTTCCCGATAAGGGCATTTTGCCCATCTGTTTCTGAGAACTGAAGAATCGAATTAGCCAAACAGGCGGTGCCCGTCTTGTATTCAAATTTTACCGGAAACAACTTAACCGTCGTTCCGTCTATGACTCCGTTGAACAATACTTTAGATGAATCTTTGCCATTCATAGATTTACTAACAGAATAGCCCTCCAATTGACTGCCCTTTTGGTTGATGATGGTCGTAACTTGGTAGTTGATTTTCAAAAAATTGGAATTACCGTTCCATTCGCCGGAGACGTCAATCAAACCCTGTCCTGACAGGACATTAAGAAACAAGATGAGCAGTCCAAACAGTGATAACTTCATAGGCTAAAATTACTCTTTGTTTACTGTCCTAAAGAAGCATCTTTCTTGAGTTTGTCCGCCAATTCTTCACCGAGGTATCGGTCAATGAGGCTGTGCCCAAGATAAATAATGGGTGTGAGAACGATAGCGACAGTGAATTTATAGATGTAGTTAATGATTCCAACGGAAATCACCTGCGAAAAAGCCCATCTACTATCCGTTGGTGCCAGAATGTAAAAAGCAATTACCAGCACAACAAAACTGTCGATTAATTGAGAGACGAGAGTAGAACCGGTTGCTCTCAACCAAATCTTCTTCTCCCCTGTGATTTTTCGCAACCTTTGAAAAACATACACATCCAGGAACTGGCCGATCAAAAAGGCAGTGAGCGACCCAATGATGATGCCTAATCCCTGTGTATAGATCTTATTGAAGGCAAAATTTACATCGAAGAAGTTCCCCTTATCATCCGTGCTATTAACGTCCAACCAAAAAGCTGCCGGGTCAAGCTTCGTCACCATGAAAATCATGAAAAAGGCATAGGCAATACATCCAACCGCCAAAAAACTAATTTTCTTCACTCCCTTCTTGCCAAAATACTCGTTGATAATGTCTGTTGTTAAAAACACCACAGGCCATATAACGACTCCTGCAGTAAGGTTGAAGTCAAGCGTATAACCTAAGATGTTGATGTTTGCCGGATTGAACCCAAAGGTAGATTCCGCGGAGAAAATCTTCACGCCAATCATTTCAGCAAGGATCGCATTGGTAAGAAAAATACCTGCGAGGATGAGAAATAGGCTTTGCTTCTTTTTATTCTCCATAATAGTCGATCAAAAACTATGGTACCTGGAATTTTGTTCCTTCGATTGCTAACTCCGTCTCCGGAAAGACTGTCCTGGCTTCATCCAAAATCACATCAAGCTCTCTGTATCGTGCAGAAAAATGACCAAGGATCAACTTATCGGCGTTTGCTTCCTTAGCAACCGTAGCAGCTTCTTTGGCTGTTGAATGAAAGGTGGTATGCGCCCTTTCCTCCATATCGTCTGCAAATGTCGATTCATGGTAAAGGAGATTCACATCTTTAATCTGCTCAGTGATTGAAGGCTTAAATCTCGTGTCTGAACAGTAGGCGTATGAATATCTAGGATGTGGATCAAGAGTCAGTTCTTGGTTCTCATACCTTATTGCCCCATCCGTATTCAAAATATCTTCTCCATTCTTAAGTTTCGAAATCTCCAACGGTGTCAGGTTAAGCTCCTTGAAGACCTCACGATGGATTCTACGTCTCTTTTCTTTTTCCTTAAAGAGAAAGCCAGAACAAGGAACACCATGATCCATAGGTATCGTATGGATTGTGACGAGAGCATTTTCAAAGACCAGCTCCACTTGATCAGGAGTCCATTCAACAAAATCTATGTTGTACGACAGCCAAGTCTGAGAGTGTTTGAGCTGCAATGTTATGATCTCTGCAAGTCCTGGAGGCGCAACCAAGGTCAGGTCTTTCTGCCTGCCAAAGAGATGCATGGTTGAAAGAAGACCGATAAGGCCAAAATAATGGTCACCATGAAGGTGAGAAATCAAAATGTGATCAATCTTAGAAATCTTGATCTGATGCTTCTTAAGTAGAAGCTGTGTTCCCTCTCCGCAATCAATTAAAAAAAGTTGATTTTGAATTCTAAAAAGCTGAGAAGTGTGATGTCTTCGATGGGCAAAAGCTGCCGAATTAGATCCAAGGATTTGTAGCTCGAGACTCAAACCTATTCAGTAGAGTCTTTTCCTTTTTCGATCTCGGTCATAAATACATAATCGACGGCTTCCTCTTTGGAGGGCAGAATTGTCATCACCTTGTCAAGTTGACTGATCGATATCAGCTTCATCACATGGTCTGTAACATTGTACAAAACAAATGCTCCATTATCGGTGAATGACCTATTTCCAACTAAAAAAGCGCTCAAACCGCTAGAATCCACGTATTTAACATCCTCCATGTCAATGATGATACTTTTGACCCCATCCTGGCTAAGGTTCATAAATTCTGATTTCAACTCAGGAGCAATTGAACTGTCAACCTTTTCGTCAGAAATCTTTACAATGGAATAGTTCTCGTATTTGTCAGCGTTAAAATTCATAGTGTATCCGAAATTTGAGCAATACTCTTTTTTACTTGGGCTAATTTATCGTGGTAATCATCCTTAACAAATTTTTCACCAGATATGTTTTCATAAAGTTCGATGTATCTATTCGAGATCAGATCGACCCGTTCGTCAGAGATTTCCGGCATTGTCTGTCCTTCTTTTCCTTGAAATCCTTCGGAAATCAGCCACTGACGAACAAATTCTTTGGAAAGTTGCCGTTGCGGCTCGCCCCTTTCTTGCAGTTCGCTATAGGAATCCAGATAGAAATACCTGGATGAGTCCGGGGTATGTACCTCATCAATTAAATAAATTTCGTCCCCGAATTTTCCAAATTCATATTTAGTGTCGACGAGAATAAGTCCACGCGCTTTTGCGACTTCAGTACCCCTTTCAAACAGCTTATATGTATACTCTTCCAGTTTTTCATAATCTTCAGCTGACACAATGCCCTGCTCTAGTATCTCATCCCTGGAGATATCTTCATCGTGGCCTTCCTCCGCCTTGGTAGCCGGAGTGATAATCGGACTCGGAAATTTGTCATTCTCCTTCATGCCATCAGGCATAGATACGCTGCAAAGCGTCCTTTTTCCATCACGGTACTCGCGCCAGGCGTGTCCTGCCAGGTATCCACGGATGACCATCTCAATCTTGAAAGGCTCGCATCTCTTGCCAAATGTAACATTCGGGTGTGGTGTGGACTCTACCCAATTGGGTACAATGTCGTTGGTCCCTTCCAGAAACTTGGAGGCAAGTTGATTCAATACCTGGCCTTTGTAGGGAATCGGTCTTGGAAGAACGATGTCAAATGCGGAAATACGATCCGTGGCTATCATAGCTAGTTTATCTCCAAATTCATATACTTCCCGAACCTTGCCGACATACTTGCTAGTTTGATTCTTGAAAGAAAAGTCTGTGGTCGTTATTCCTACTGACATCGCGCAAAAATAATTTATCAGTAGTTCTCCCGGTTTAGATAATTCACATTAGTGTTGTAGCAGAATCCAAACCACTATGAAAATGAAAAAAATACTATTACTCACAATAAACGCTTTTATCTCACTCACGGCTGCAGCTCAATTAGAAACAGGTGGTTTCTATATCAATGCATCAGGAGACTTTAGCTACTCATCGGTCGATGTAAAAATCATTTCCAGTAGTTTACCGGACATGGAGGTCGGAAATCAAAAAAACGTAAACATCGCTCCACAATTTGGATTTTTCTTGTACGATAACCTTGTTGGCGGTATCGGGGTTCAACTGGAGAACGTTCGAACCACGGATGAGAATGATAATGTGTTCAAGACCAACTCGTTCCTTATAGGCCCTTTCATAAGGTATTACCTCGATGGAGACGACTTCAGACCCTACATAGAAGCAACTGGTGGCAGAGGACAAACAAAATCCAGTTTTGAAACTTCGACTTTTTCTGACGATGATACGGACAAACTTTCGGGTTTTAACGTGACATTCGGTGGTGCTTACTTCGTACGAGAGTCAGTTTCTATCGATTTTGGTATCTTGTATGAAAGGCGAACCGTAGATTTTAGTGATGATCCTGGAGCACCCTCCGGTGCAAAGTCGTCAATCTCTGGGTTTGGAGGAAAACTAGGTTTCAGTATTTACTTGTGATTAGACATCGCCGAAACCGGATGAGAAAATTGCTACCGCTGATACTCGTTCTATCTGGTTGTATAGAATTCTCAATTTCTGACCGTGAAGCACTAGCAGATTTTGAAGACCATCGAGTCGTGCCTACGTTTGGAGATTTGCAGGTTGAAGAGCGAAACATTCATTACGTCTACACTGATCTTTCAAGAGAAAAGCTTGTGATTTTTGTCCATGGTTCACCAGGGTCATGGAGCGCCTTCCTGGACTATTTCAAAGCTGATACCTTACTAGAAGAATATGATCTCCTTGCCATTGATCGACCTGGATTCGGCAAGTCAGGACATGGAGTAGCTGAACCTTCTATGGAAAAGCAAGCATCCCTGTTACATAGGGTAGCAGACCTTTTTCCCCATAGAACCAAAATTCTTATTGGACATTCTCTCGGAGGCCCTGTAATAGCACGAATGGCCATGGACTTTACTGATAGCTATTCAGGTTTGGTCTTTATTGCTCCTTCAATTGATCCAGAAATGGAAAAGGAAGAATGGTATAGAAATGTCATTGCTTCGAAGGTCGGTGGGTTTCTCACCCCAAAAGATTTTGAAGTCAGTAATGATGAGATAATTCCTCTAAAACGAGAGTTGGAAGAAATGTTACCGCTTTGGTCACTGATAAATATTCCGTCGATTGTTATTCAAGGAACCAGTGACTCCTTAGTTCCAAAGGAAAACGCTGATTTTGCCATGAAAATGCTTAAGGACACGTTAGTTGAGGTGAGACTTTTAAAAGATGTAGATCATTTTATTCCTTGGTCCCATCCTCAGGAAGTTATTGAGGCAATCCGCCGATTGGCGGACGCTCAATAACATAACCCATAGCTAAGCCGCTGAAAGACCTTGTCTCATAAACACTTTGCATTTTTCCTTCGTCCCGATGTACAGAATACTGTAGCCCTTCTTCACTACCCAGTCATCTCCGGACTCAGACTTCTGAATCCTTAGTTGATTTTTGTCACGTTTTGCGAACAGTCTAAAAAGATTCATGATGCTAAAGTTTAAATTAAAAATTGTATTTATTAAATATTAAACATGAATATAATAATAAATGTTACATTTTAATCCAATTTTTTATTGAAATTATACTATTTATACACGAAACGGCCAAATTCTTCGACCAATAGCGTCAATAATTCTAAACTTGATTAGTTAAGTCACCAGCGAATAAGCGCGGAAGCCCAGGTGAAACCGCTTCCAAAAGCAGCCAGGCAGAGGAGATCTCCGGATTGGATTTTACCCTCCTGCCAAGCCTCACTCATCGCTAGCGGGATGGATGCAGCTGTGGTATTTCCGTATCGCATGATGTTGTTATAGACCTGATCATCCGATAACCCCAATTTTTTCTGAACGAACTGACTAATCCTCAAATTTGCCTGGTGCGGAATCATCAAGCTGATATCTTCCGGCTTATAGCCATTGGTCATAAGGGCTTCACCAATGACTTCCATGAATCTTGTCACAGCATGTTTGAAAACGAAGTTGCCATTCATGTAAGGATAATAAGAGGAATCCTCAGGGTCATTTGCTTCAATGATCTCCGGCACCCATCTCAGGGTACTCGGTCCCTCAAGAGCGAGTTCTTTTGCATGTTTTCCTTCTGAGTGGAGGTGTGTAGATAGTATACCACTCCCCTTTTCTTCGTTCCTTTGAACTACCACTGCACCTGCTCCATCTCCAAAAATCACGGTGACGCCTCTACCTCGTGTTGATCTTTCCAGGCCACCAGAGTGGTTTTCAGCTCCTACGATCAAAATGTTCTCGTACATACCCGTTTTGATAAACTGATCAGCAATGGAAAGGCTATATACAAAACCAGAGCACTGATTTCTTACGTCCAGAGCACCTACCTCCCTAATGCCAAGCTGGTCCTGGACCATGACACCAGGTCCTGGAAAATAATAGTCGGGGCTCAACGTCGCAAAAATGATAAAATCTATATCGTCTGGTGTGATACCAGCATTCTCGATAGCTATTCGTGCGGCCTTTGTTCCCATTGTCGAGGGAGTATCATCGCTCTTGGGATCGATCCATCTGCGCTCTTTTATACCAGTTCGCTCTGTAATCCATTCATCGCTGGTATCCATCATTTTAGACAGGTCATCGTTTGTTACGACGTTATCAGGTACATAGTGACCGATTCCGGCAATTTTAGAGCTGTACATTTTTGGGGTGTTTATTCGAATATACGGATTAATTCCGGCTATTCAACAACTACAATTTCAATTCTTCTATTAAGCTCACGGCCGTCTATTTCATCATCGTTGCTAGCGAGTGGTCTGGTAGACCCATAGCCTTTGGCAATCATTCGTGCCCGGGAAATTCCGCTTTTAGTCAACCATTTCACAACCGATTCGGCCCGTTGTTCAGAGATTATCTGATTGGCTGATTCTTCGCCTATGTTGTCGGTGTGTCCGGCTATCTCAATCTGCAGATTGGGGTTTGTTTCCATCAGATTTCTTATGGTGCTTAGAGAAGGTAAACTCTCATCTTTGAGGTGACTTGTTCCAAAATCAAAGTAAATATGGTGAACAGCAACCTTGTTGGACACTCGAAACTTAGTTCCCAATTCATCCAATAACATTTCTTCAGTAACGATCCCACGGTCAGGCTCTGAGGTGTTTATGGCATGCTGGGCCACCTTATGCGAAGTGGTGGCTTCACCTTCACCTAGATAAAAATCTTTGATATGTGTGGTTAGATCTCCCTCTGCGGCGTGTACCTCGAACTCCTCCTCGTGGAGAATTTCGCCATTTCTTTTAATCTCAACCTTAAACCGGTCATTGGCTGGAATTTCTGTCCTGTATTTTCCCTGTCCATTTAGATCTGAAAAGAAGTACATGTCCAGGTATTCATAGGGTCTGAAGAATATCTCAGCATCTTGTAGAGGTTGTCCGGTATCGGTATCAACCACTCGTCCTTCGATTTTTATCTTACTGATTTCCCAGAAAAAGAAAATGTCATAGTCTCCGAGTGTATTCAATCGGTTTGATGTGAAATACCCTGACTTTTGACTATGGTTCATTTTGAAATGCATCTCATCCTCAGGAGAGTTGAGTGGGAAGCCCATATTCACTGGTTCAGACCATGTTTGCGTAGTCTCGTTGAATTCCGTCTTAAATATGTCATAACCTCCCATGGACCCATGTCCATCTGAAGAAAAATACATCGTGTTTTCATCAGGGCTCAAGTAAGGGCTATCTTCATTAAAATCACTGTTTATAGAAGAAGTAAAGGGCGCCGGTCTACTCCAATTTCCAGATTGGGGATCTCGGTATGATTGAAGCAAGTCAAGGTTTGGATTTTTCCTATTTCCAACATCAGAAGCAAAAATGATTCGGTCCTCATGCTCGTTGATAAAAAAGTGAGAGCTTAGATGAGTTGAGGTAATTCTACTGTCGAATTCGCGTGGCGCGGACCAGCCCTTTAAATCTCCGGTTGGCTCACTGAAATAAAGATCTCCGCCTTTTTCTGGTCTAAATTGAAAAAGTCTCCCATCTTCATCCACAACCTCGATGTTTGCATTCTCCCGCTCGAACAGACCTTGCCCATAAACCGGACTGGGCTTTGACCATTTCCTGTCACCCTCATGTACAGTATGATAGATCTGATATTCCTCAGGATTCAAATCTCTATTGGACAGGAAGAGTAACTCCTCATTTTCCACAAAAAAAACTGGACTAAGCTCGGCAAATTCTGAATTTACTTCAGGCTCCAAAAGATGGATTTCATAAGAATCCGGCATATCCATAAAGGATTTTGCGTTATTTGCCCAATTCATCCACCTACGGGCCTCTTCCTTGATCTCATTACTTAGGTACGCCCTGGTATTAAGGAAATTCTGAAAAGCAATATTTGCATCGTCCATTCTATATTTTCTCATCATTACCCTACCCTTCCAATAGTAATAGAACTTATCTTCCTCGATCATCTCGTCTTCGTATTGCAAGAAATTATTAATTGGCTTGTTCTGGTATCTGGTAAGCAGTGAGCAAAGTTCTGCTTTGTAGAAAACTCGATTACCATAGTTTAGTCCACTTTCTACCAACATCTGGTAGTTGACGAGCGCTGTTTCAAAATCTTCCGTGTAGAGAGCCTCTTCAGCGGTCTTAAATATCTCATCGTAATCTTGAGCTGGCGATTTTGAAACCAATAGTATACTAATGCTGATAAGTACAATTGACTTAATTCTCATTACAATACAATTAGATTCTTTTGCAAGTTTAACTAAACATACCTAACTACCTATAAATAACGTAGTTATTGGTTAAAATATCCAACTTTTACGTTGAATCCTATAAAAAAGCCTGTGAAATCTTGCTTTTCCAGCTCAGGTAAGGCAATATCGGACATGGATTGGTAGCCCAAAAGCAACTCCGGCCGAATGTACCTGAGGAACGGCGATTCGATTTTCACTCCAACCTGCCATAGACTAAATTTCTCTCTTAAAAAGTCTTGATTCGTATCCACACGCTCCCAGGTCAGATCACCAAGTTGAAAAAGGGCGGTGGGAGCGACACTCAGGTATTTGGACTCAACTAAGTAATAAGCAAAGTAGGCGCCTCCATGAGCGTATAGTAGATCAAAGAAATTGGGAAAGACAATTCGTTGGATATAGTTGTCCTGGAAGAATGAGAATGATACTCCCGCTTCGTATTTTTCATATCTTGCACCTGCGCCAACAAGCCTTAGAGAACTGCTGCCTGACGGCCCGGGAGCTTCACCAAAGCCAAGAAAAACATAACCTCCTACTAGATGTTTAGGAAGCTCCTTAACCAATGAATCGCTCATCAGAGAATCAAGTTCCTGACCATATGCACCGGCAGAGATCAACAGAAAGAGAAGCAGGAATTTTCGCATATCAATTATTCGCGCTAAAATTAACAACATCATGCAACCCTGAAACTCTTAGTAAGTCTTTATATCGAAAACCTGGAATTTGAAAGCTAGCTCTGTAAATATTCACGCTGATCTAATCGATAGATGTAGAGAAAATGATTCTACAGCGCAGTTTGAGATATATAAATTATACAATAAAGCAATGTTTAATACAGCACTAAGAATAACAGGAGAACAAACCGATGCAGAAGATGTTTTGCAAGAGGCTTTCGTTAGTGCATTTCAAAACATAAGTAGTTACAGAGCAGATGCCGCGTTCGGGGCGTGGCTAAAAAAGATCGTAATCAACAAGGCATTAAACCATGTGCAGAAAAGCAAGCGGGATTTGATGATTGCAAATGAAAGTGAAGTGGAAGCTGAGGAGACGTGGAATGAAGAAACAGAACCAAACTATACTGTCGAATCCATTAAGAGAGCCATGGATGGCCTACCGACTGGTTTCAGGACGGTGCTATCTCTTTATCTCTTTGAGGGATACGATCATAAGGAGATTAGTGAAATACTAAATATTTCTGAATCTACATCAAAGACACAGTATAAAAGAGCCAAAGACAAATTGAAGACCATATTAAAAACGGAGGTGAACTATGGGTGACCAACTCGAACAATTCATCATGAAAAACAAGGATTCTTTTAACAACGTGGATCCGTCAGAAAGAGTCTGGAAGGGAATAAACAAAAAACTGAGAAAGAGTACTGGGTTTTTACAAGTCGTGTGGAAAGTAGCCGCGGTTCTCTTCATGGTTTCTACAATTTACCTTCTGATAGAAAGGAGTTTTGAAGAGAGTCAGGTTGGACCTCAATTTTCTGAAGAATTCCAGCAAGCAGAGGACTACTACACCCAACTCATAAGCGTTAAGCGGATGGAAATCCAGGAGAAGCTTTCACCTGAAGAACAAAAAGAACTACTAGAAGAAATTGACCAATTAGATGCGTTGTATATCGAGCTGAAGGAGACCTACCAAACTAATGCTGCTAGTGAACGAATTGTCGATGCAATGATCAGTAACCTCCAACTCAGGTTACAGATACTGAGCAAGCAGCTAGAAATTTTGGAAAACATTAAAGACCAAAACCATGAAATTGAACCAAATAGTGAAATATAAGTTGATACTGCTTTTCCTTCTTTCAGCTAGTCTGGGAATCAGCAAAGACCAGCTGGAGAAAAAGCGGGTGGTAGAAAAATCGTACAATGTCAGTACCACCACCTCGCTAAGGATTGAAAATAAATTCGGAAAAATAGAGATCAATTCCTGGGATAAAAATGAGTTTGCGATCAAGGTAGAAATCATCGGTCGTGGACGGACAGATGAAAGAGCTCAGAGGATCCTGGATCAAATTGAGATTGACATCGACGAGGGAAGCTCCGAGATTTCCTTCGAAACGTCAATAGACCGGATGAAGAACAGGAACAATGAGGGGTTTGAGGTTAACTATACCATCTCTATGCCTGAATCGAATCCACTGGAGATAAAGAACAGTTTTGGTGATGTACTGATGGGTAATAGAGGTGGTGATCTTGATATCAACGTTGCCTATGGCTCTATGAGAGTTGGAGATGTCGCTGGAAGAACGGACTTAAAACTTTCCTTCGGAAGTGGAGATATCAACAACATCGTAGATGGAGATCTTACCGTAAAGTACAGTGAATTTAATCTTGAGTCTTCTGATAATCTCGAACTTAACCAAGGTTTTTCTGACATAGAAATTGGTCAGGTAAATGACCTTGAGTTAGAAAGTAAATACGGGGACGTTGAAATTGAAGAAGCCAACATCATTGATGCCGACATTCATTTCTCGGGATTCGAAATTGAGGAGCTGAACGGCAAGCTTGAGATGGAAGCCAGTTACGTTGGAGATTTCAGAATAAGAAAACTGGCAAAGACATTCACGTTGGTAGACATTGAGGGCAAGTTCGGATCTTATGAAATAGGACTCGAATCCGGCATGAATGCCAATATAGAGGCAGAATTTAGTTTTGCAGACCTGAAAGCATACTCAGATTTGGATATCGACTTTCACTATCGTGTGAAAGAATCAAACAAAAGCTTTTACCGAGGAATAATAGGTAGTGGTGATGACAGCAAGATGATCAGGATCGATTCGAGCTATGGAAATCTAAGGCTGAAGGACTGATTTTTAGAAAATAACAAATCAAAATAAAAAGACATGATCTAACCGATCATGTCTTTTTTGTTTCTAACTATCTAAATATTTCTTAGTTTTCTGATCCAATAGCAAGGAAACCATGAAGCTCTCTATCATACTTTTTTCTGTATTTCTCTCATTTTCACTATTAGCCCAAGAAATGAAGAGCGACAACAGTCGCATGATCGTCGTTGATGAAACGGTTGTAACCAACCACCAAACCAATATCAAGGGCAAATCAATTTCGTATAGGGCGACTACCGGTACCCAACCGGTCTGGAACGATGATGGAGAAGCTCTAGCTGCCGTTCACTATACGTACTATGAGCGAACAGACATAAGAAACAAAAGCACTCGACCACTAATGATCTCATTCAACGGCGGGCCTGGCTCAGGATCAGTTTGGATGCACCTGGCATACACAGGACCCATGATCTTAAAGGTCGATGATGAAGGATTTCCTATTCAACCGTACGGAGTCAAGAGTAATCCAAACTCAATACTAGATGTAGCGGATATTGTCTTTGTCAATCCTGTTAATACTGGATATTCTAGAGTTGTAAAAAAAGATACAGATCGCAGCATGTTCTTTGGGGTAAATGCAGACATAAAATACTTGGCTGATTGGATTAACACCTTTGTATCCCGTGTCAACAGATGGGAATCTCCTAAGTATCTAATCGGAGAAAGTTACGGCACAACTCGAGTTTCCGGATTGGCACTTGAATTGCAAAGTCGGCAATGGATGTATCTGAATGGAGTGATTCTCGTCTCCCCTACCGAGCTTGGCATTCACAGCGGTAATGGAAGAAGAGATG
The DNA here is from genome assembly GCA_028285685.1 of Cyclobacteriaceae bacterium. Classification (GTDB taxonomy): domain Bacteria; phylum Bacteroidota; class Bacteroidia; order Cytophagales; family Cyclobacteriaceae; genus Ekhidna. Next base: position 42,978 of record JANQOR010000010.1, read on the forward strand.
GTCCTCTGGGTGCCTCTCTTAGATTGCCCTATTTTGCAGCAGCGGCTTGGTATCATAAGAAACTTCCCGCTGATCTGCAGGCCAAAGATCTAGATGAAGTGCTTTCGGAAGTGGAAACGTATGCAATTGAAGAATTGCTGCCGGTTATCGCCAAAGGTGGTTTTGTGAGCGACGAAGAGCGGAGTGACGCTGCCAAAATGATGGCAAACTATTCAGGAATATCTGAAAAGGTGATTTCGCAATACAACCTGGATGTCCCAACAAGTTTCTTCTGGAAGGAGCTACTTCGTGATGAAGGTTTTACTGTCGGAAGATTGGACTCAAGGTACAAGGGTATCGATCGCACAGATGCTGGCATTCGGCCTGATTTCAATTCCGAACTGACCTCCTGGCTTCATTCCTTCACTCCTGCTATCAACTATTATTTTAAAAATGTTTTGAAGTTCGAGACCGATGTAAAATACAACATGTTTGGTCCCGTACATCCATGGGACAGAGACGGCAATAACACCGGCGAAAATCTTCGGCAAGCCATGGCTCAGAACCCCTACTTGCACACGATGATTCAATCGGGCTACTATGATGGGGCTACAAAGTACTTTGACGCCAAATACACCATGTGGCAAATTGACCCCAGTGGCAAAATGAAAGACAGGCTTTCCTTCAAGGGATACCGCTCTGGTCATATGATGTATTTGAGGAATGAAGATCTGATCAGTTCCAATGATCACTTACGAGAATTCATTCAAAAGACCATACCCAAAGCTGGCCAGGCTGCCAAATATTGATCATCATACAAAATGGAATGACCAAAGACAGTAAAGTTCACTACTCGGTTCTTAGTGTTCTTTTTTTGCTTCTCAGTCTAATTTTATTTTTGAATTTTGGTGTTAAAAATGTAAACGATTCACACAGATACCTGGACTATGCCACCAACCTGCAGGCAAATGGATTCTATTTCGATCGGCATAACTTCTGGTATATCGGCTATTCACTTTTCATCTATCTGATACGACTCACTACCGGCTCTAGCAACGAGATCAATCTGATCATTAGTCAGGTCATTCTAAGCTATTTCTCCCTGCTACTTCTTTATAGGGCCTCACATAATCTGTCCGGAAGTAGTGGAGTCGCCTTCACAACAGCTCTGCTTTATCTAATTTTTGTTGAAATTCTCAGTTGGAATTTCTACATCTTGTGTGAGTCTTTTTATCTAAGTCTCACCTGTTTTTCGCTGTATTTTCTGTCGAAGTATTTTCAAGGCGACAAGTCTATCGTCACCATTCTGGTAGGCGGCCTGGTTTTTCTTCTGACCTTTTTCACCAAACCAACAGGTGTAGCCCTTGCGGCCGCAATTCTTGGTTTGATTTTGATTAGATTCTACAGAAGCATTTCAAAACCCATTATAAAGTATGCATTAGGGGGTGTTTCGGCCCTTCTGCTCCTCATCTTAATAAACAAGATGTTGGAAACGTTCCTGGTCATGGAAAACTATAGCATAGGTGAAGTAGTTTATGCAATCAGCACACTTCCCTACAAGGTTGAGTATGCGTCTCTGTTCGTAACTGTACCGACAAATTTGGACTTTCCGCCATCCATGTATCCTCCTCTGGGTAAGATCTTGTACTTCATTACTTTCAATCCAACTTATTGGATAAAGCTCTTTTTTGCTAAGGTGTTCTTCTTCTTGTTTCACGTTAGACCTTTCTGGTCCTTTGAACATAACCTTTTTAGCTTAATGATACTCCTTCCAGTATATTTCTACTCTATTAAATCATTGATCGCATCGGCTACCATTAAATCAGTTAGGGTTTTCTCGATCATGTATTTAACTATTCACACGCTGAGCATTGGGATAACAACGGTTGACTGGGATGGGAGATTTCTAATGCCACTGCTCCCGCTACTTTTCTTATTAAGCGCATCAGGTATCGCTAACGATGTTAACAGATTGTTTAGACAAGCTACGAGAGGTTTGAGAAAAAACATACCAGCATAAACTACAATCATTTGGTGGTACTAGTGTTACACTATGACCATACAATACAATGAAGCTACTGATAACTTTTTCACTTCTTCTTATTCCAAAAACAATTTATGCACAATCAGGAACTGACTTGATCCCAAAATGGGAGGTCGGTATCGAGTATTATTCTCCAACAAGTCTGAGCAGAGATATTCAAACCATCTCGATGAACTTCCTATATGGCTGGGAGAGAACTCGCAAATTCCCATTAACTCTTGGCGGTGGTATCACCTTGACACATGCATGGGGCTCAATCATCCAGCTAGATGACAACTTAAATGACGTAGAATTTGAGAATAGCGCCTCCGGCATCGGTCCTATTTTTTGTCTTAAGTATGAACTGCTTAGATTTCAAAATTGGTCAGTTGCCCCAGACTTTCTAGGTGGGGTTTTACTCTACTCTGAGAAGTTTCCGGCAGGAGGTGATATTTACAATTTTATGTGGCGGTTAGGCGGAATGCTGACATACAAAGTTCCTGAATCAAGCACTTCCTTAGGTATTTCGTATAGATGGATGCATGTTTCCAACGGTCAAGGCCTTACTCCTAAAAACCCCTCGTATGAAGGTGCAGGGGTTGGTTTTAGTTTCATAAAGTACCTGTAGATCATCCTTAATTGAGGACTAGGTTTCGAAGCATTCATGTGAGTCTTGAAACCTGACCACTGATCAATTTTTAAGGCAACCTGTCAAAATACCAACTAATACCGGTATGAGATTAAATACCTTCAAAAAGACATCAAACCCATCCTAACTATGAAAACCATTCTCACCATACTTGCAACTGTTGTTTTTTTGAATGGATTTGGATTTAGTTTCCAGTCCGATTCGACCAAGAAAAAGAAAGATCTTCCGTTAGAAGCCGGCCGAACCTTTTCTATTGCAACCAACGAGGCATCTTGGATGAGCATAGACATAAGTCCTGATGGACAAATGTTAGCATTTGACTTTCTAGGGGATCTTTACACCATTCCGGTCAATGGCGGTGCTGCCACGCAGGTGACTTCAGGAATGGCCTTCGACGGACAGCCTCGGTTCTCACCCGATGGCAAACAGTTGGTGTTCACCTCGGACAAGAGTGGCGGAGAAGGCATCTGGGTCATCGATCTGGAGACCAAAGAGGATCGTCAAATCACCAGTGGAAAGGCAGATCGATACCAGTCGCCGGAATGGACGCCGGATGGAAACTACATTATAGCATCGAAGGCTGGCATGCGTCGTGGAACACTTAAACTATGGATGTATCATGTCGATGGTGGCACAGGTGCCAAGCTAATGTCAGAGCCGGAAAATCTAAAAATGACTGGCGCTGCTTTCAACAATGATAGTAGGTACATATGGTTTGCTCAAAGACAGGGTGACTGGAGTTATAACGCCATCTTTCCACAATATCAGCTGGGCAGATATGACCGTGAAACCGGAAAGAGGGAAACGATGAGTTTTGGCCCTGGAGGAGGTATACGACCTACCCTTTCGCCAAACGGCCAATGGTTGGTTTACGGAACAAGATATGAAAGTGAAACCGGCCTGATGCTAAGGAATCTATCAAGTGGAGAAGAACGATGGCTCGCCTATCCGGTACAGCACGACGATCAGGAGTCAAGAGGAACCCGAGACGTCCTTCCCGGCATGACTTTTACGAACGATTCCCAAGAACTGATTGCTTCATATGGCGGTAAAATATGGCGAATTCCTATCGCAGGTGGCGATGCAATCAAAATACCATTTACCATTGACACCTCGATTGACTTAGGGCCGGAACTTCAATTCCAATATCCGATCCCGGACAGCGCTACATTTATAGTTAAGCAGATCAGGGATGCTGTGCCCTCCCCTAATGGTCAAATGCTCGCCTTCACCTCACTTGATCGACTCTATGTGATAAATCTTTCGGATAGAAACCCGAGAAGAGTTGGCAATGGCTCATTTACCGAAGCTCAGCCTACCTGGTCTCCCGATGGAGAATGGGTAGCCTACAGCACATGGAACAAGACAGTTGGTCATATCTACAAAACGAAAGTTGCAGGGCGAAGGCCGGGTCAAACAGTTCAAGTAACCACAGAAAGTGCCATCTACAAACAACCAGCCTGGTCATCGGATGGGAGGCGAATAGTGGCAGTAAAGGGGCCAGCGTCCAACTATAAGAGCTCGCTCAATCAGGGAGCTCCAGGCTCCTCACGAGAAATTATCTGGGTGGATGCGAACGGTGGAACTGCGAACCGAATTGATTATGCTTACGGAAGATATAACCCACATTTCACCAATAGAACAGATCGAATCTTTCTTAATAACAATGATGGGGGATTGATCTCCATTCGTTGGGATGGTACAGATGAAAAAGAGCACCTTACCGTCGTTGGAGCCAAACCCCCAGGCTTTGATAATCAATTGGAAGCCTCAACTATCATCATGGGAGCAGATGAGAAACAAGCTGTTGCAAACGTATATCGCGACATGTACCTGATTACTGTTCCAATGGTGGGTGGAAAAACACCTAAAATAGACGTTTCCAAAGGAGAGAAAGCCAATTTTCCTGTTAAAAGACTGTCGGACATTGGTGGCGAATTTTTAGCCTTTTCAAAAGATATGAAGAAGGTTCACTGGTCCATTGGAAATGCTCATGTCATCTACGATCTGGATGCGGGAAAGGCGATGGAAGATCAGCGAGAAGCCGTTGCCAAGAGCTTCGAAGATCAGGACAAAAAGCTGAAAAAGGACACACTGCTTTACGATCCAGAAGAGTTCCGGATCGAAATTGAAGCCAACCGAGATATCCCGAGAGGAACTGTAGCCCTGGTAGGTGGAAAGGTGATTACAATGGATGGAGATGAGATCATTGACAGTGGAGTGGTGATTATCCAGGACAATAGGATAGTCGCAGTAGGACCTTCAGGAACTGCGATACCTTCCGAAGCACAGCAAATAGATTGCAGCGGTAAGACCATCGTTCCAGGCTTTGTCGATACACATGCTCACGTCAGACCTGCCTGGAACATTCACAAGGCCGAGGCATGGCAATTTTGGGCAAATCTGGCTTATGGGGTGACCACCGTTCGAGATCCTCAGACCAGCTCTACGGATATCCTGACGTATGAAGACCAGGTTGTCGCCGGGAACATGATTGGACCGAGGATCTACTCAACGGGTCCAGGGATGTTTTGGCAAGAGCAAGTGAAAGACCTGGATCACGCCAAGAAGTTGGTTAGTCGGTACTCGAAATACTACGATACTAAAACGATCAAAATGTACGTTGCTGGAAACCGGCAGCAACGTCAGTGGATCTTGATGGCTTGCCGAGAACAGGAAATTATGCCAACAACGGAGGGCTCTCTCAACTTCAAGCAGAATCTGACTCAAATTATTGATGGCTATCCCGGTCACGAACACTCATTTCCCGTGTTTCCGCTCTACGAAGATGTCGTTAATATGGTGGCTTTTTCAAAAAGCGTCTACACCCCCACCCTTTTGGTTGCCTATGGTGGGCCCTGGGGCGAAAACTTTTTCTACACAAGGGAAAACCCGCATAACGATGAAAAGCTAAACTACTTCACACCACATATTGAGATCGATCGGAAAACAAGGAGAAGAGGAAGCGGAACAGGCCCTGGTCCCGGTGGTTGGTTTATGGATGAAGAGCACGTGTTCGAAAGGCAGTCAAAAGAGTTGAACAAAATTGTTCAAGCGGGTGGGCGTGCCGGAGTAGGTAGTCATGGACAGTTGCAGGGTCTTGGCTATCACTGGGAGCTTTGGCTCGTTCAATCAGGTGGAATGACCGAGCATGATGCATTGAAGGTTGCAACCATTATTGGTGCTGAAGCAATCGGTTTATCAGACGAGCTTGGCTCCATCGAGGAAGGTAAGCTTGCAGACTTGTTAGTCCTAGACGCCGATCCATTAGAAAACATTCGCAATACGAACACTGTGAACATGGTCATGAAAAATGGTCGGCTTTATGAGGGAGGCACCTTAAATCAGATTCATCCTGAGCAGAAAGATGCTCCAGCAAGGGTTTGGGAGAAGATCGTTCCAAACAACCTACCCGGGGAAAACAAGCAATAGCTAGTAAGCATAGACGCCACAAGCTGGAGACAAACTAGGTATTTCAAAGCAGGGATAGTTCAGCTGGTAAGTTCACTACGTTTACCGCGCCAAGCCCGCTTGCCGGCTCCTATATGACGTGATTTCCAAAAATTCATCGAGGATCAACATCGCAAGTTTCGGGTGTTCTCTGGTCCTCTGCACATCTACTTTTACAAAATCATTAATATTAAAGTAGAAAAATGGAAACACAGAGTACACTTGATTTTAACCGCATTGCTGAAGCAATCGGCTACATTCAAGGCAATTTCAAGGAGCAGCCGAACCTGGATGAAGTAGCGAAAAAAGTCCACCTAAGCCCCTTTCATTTTCAACGAATGTTCTCGGACTGGGCTGGAGTAAGTCCGAAGAAATTTTTGCAATACATAAGCATAGAGCATGCGAAAAAATTGCTTAAAGAAGACAAAGCGACACTCTCAGAAACCAGCTACGATACAGGGTTGTCAGGGACAAGCCGACTTCATGATCTGTTTATGAACATTGAAGGTATGACTCCCGCTGAATACAAAAATGGAGGAAGAAACCTTACAATCAACTACAGTTTTGCAGACAGTCTTTTCGGAAACATTCTAGTTGCCTCCACCAGCAAAGGGATATGTCATTTAGCTTTTGCTGATGACGAAAGTCACGCTTTGGCACGACTCAAAAGTGATTTCCCTAAGGCAGCATTTCATCAGAAATTAGATTTCATCCAGCAAAACGCACTTTTCATCTTCACGCACGAATGGGAAAAGTTGCACGAAATCAAGTTACATCTGAAAGGCACAGAATTTCAGCTTAAGGTGTGGGAAGCATTGATGAAAATTCCAACAGGAAAGCTCTCAACCTATGGACAAATTGCGAGCAGCATAGACAGGCCAAGAGCGTCAAGAGCTGTTGGAACTGCTATTGGTGATAATCCTGTAGCCTACCTGATCCCTTGCCATAGGGTCATTCAATCGACAGGCAACTTTGGCCAATACCATTGGGGAAGCAGTCGCAAGACAGCTATGATCGGCTGGGAAGTAGCACAAACCACCACAAACTGATAGGTGCTTCGATGAGAGAGTTAATTAAAAATCTGGACTGGAACCGGATCAATGAGGAGATGAATCGTAATGGATTTGCAGTCATCTCCAAATTGATAGGGAATCGACAGTGTGACGAAATAGCCAAATTGTATGAGCGTTCGGATCTATACCGAAAAACGGTTGTGATGGAACGTCATCGTTTCGGTAAGGGAGAATACAAGTATTTCAATTATCCATTGCCTGACCCGTTGCAATCAATAAGAGAAAGCATCTATCCACATCTTTCACGGATTGCAAACACCTGGATGAAGGCGCTAAAGCTGGACCAGGAGTACCCATCAAACCTCGACGAACTGCACGAAATGTGCCGAGCAAAAGAGCAGACGAAACCGACAGTGCTGATATTAAGATACGAAGAAGGTGGATTCGATACATTGCATCAGGATTTATATGGCGAGGTCTGGTTTCCAATACAGTTGGTTTTGTTTCTTACCGACCCTGGGGATGACTATCTGGGTGGTGAATTTGTCATAACGGAACAAGTCCCCAGGGCCCAGTCAAAAGCAATTGTCCTAAGTCCATCGAAAGGCGACGCACTTCTTCTCTCAACCAATTTTCGTCCAGTGAAGGGCTCACGAGGATACTATAGAGCAAACATGCGTCATGGAGTAAGCGAAGTTAAAAGCGGCAATCGCATGACTGTTGGTGTTATTTTTCACGATGCATTGACCTGATGATAGAACATGAGGAAATTGAACGCCTGGATCTGATGCGGCAAGCAAGGGCAAAACTGATCCGTCTGGGCGGAAATCGAAAATTGAAGATTTATGGCAGGCTGAGTTGCTCTTCAGGTAAGCGAATGAATAAAGAAAATCGTGTTTTCTTTAAAGATGAAAAGGAGGCAATTGAACTAGGATATCGCCCCTGTGGCCATTGCATGAAGGCTGCATATCACAACTGGAAAAATGGAGCTATTTGATCACTATATTGACCCCACCCGAAACCTGCTGCCAAATGATGGCATTGTAAACTACCACAACAAGATCTTGAGCAAAGTAGAAGCAGACTACTACTTCGAACGCCTTTTCACCACAATAGATTGGAGACAGGATGAGGCGGTCATTTTTGGTAAACATATTTTCACAAAGAGGAAAGTCGCCTGGTATGGAGACAAACCCTTTGACTACCGTTATTCCAACACTTCAAAGCAGGCTCTCCGATGGACTCAGGAGCTGCAGGTGTTGAAGAAATTAGCAGAGGAAAAGACCAAGGAAACCTACAATTCCTGCCTGATGAATCTGTATCATTCTGGCGAAGAAGGAATGGCATGGCACAGTGACGGTGAAAAAGATCTGAAACGAAACGGAGCAATCGCATCCATTACCTTGGGTGCTGAGCGTCGATTCGGCTTCAAACATAAAAAAACAGGTCAAAAGGTCATGATGACGTTGGAACATGGCAGCTTGATGGTGATGAAAGGCGAAACCCAAACCTTCTGGTTGCACCGTCTGCCACCAACAAAGAAGATTCAGCAACCAAGAATAAATCTGACTTTCCGAACAATTGTTGGACAGTAGACATCTACCGGTCCTGTAATTCAGCCCTCCTCTATTGGTACTAAGTATCATTCCGCTTAATTTTTCACTTCATCTAAAACCTAGTACCATGAAGAAGGCTTTCCTTTTGGGATTAACCATTTTAGCAGCTGTACCCCATTTTGCTCAAAAAATAGATCCAGATGTTTTTCAAGATCTCAATTTTAGATTTATAGGACCAGAAGGCAACCGTGCCATCGCTATTGCAGGTGTGCCTGGAGACCCAATGGTCAACTACATTGGAGCAGCCTCGGGGGGACTATGGAAAACGACCGACGGTGGGATCAATTGGAATCCCATATCTGATACGCTAGACGTATCGTCAATAGGTTCAGTAGCACTTGCACCCAGCGACCCAAACATCGTCTGGATGGGTACAGGTGAGACGTTTGTCATCCGTCCCGCACACGCGATGGGAGATGGAATTTACAAATCAATTGATGCGGGAAAAACATGGGAGCGAATGGGCTTGGAAAAGACGGGAAGAATTGGAAGAATCGTCATACATCCTACCAATCCAGACATAGCATATGCAGCAGCACTAGGCCACACCTATGGTCCGCAGCAAGATCGAGGTGTTTACAAAACAGAAGATGGCGGGAAAAGCTGGCGAAAAGTTCTTTTTGTGGATGAAGGTACTGGTGCAGCTGATATCACCATCGATCCACAAGATCCAAACACCTTGTATGCCGCTATGTGGTCAATCCATATCAACACCTGGGGTTTGCGTAGCGGTGGTGCCGGTGGCGGGATTTATAAGTCGACAGATGGCGGAGATTCCTGGGAACCCATGACCAAAAATGGATTGCCGGGTGGATCCAAGAGACCGGTAGGAAAAACGGCAGTTGCCCTCTGCCACAGCAATCCAAATGTCGTTTATGCTCTCTTTGAGATCAATAGTCCTGAACTATGGCGTTCTAATGACAAAGGTGTCAGTTGGACCTTGATGAGTCAAGATCACACGATGAATGAGCGAGCGCCTTACTATACAAGAATTGCTGTTGCTCCGGACAATCCGGACGAGATCTATTTTCTGAGTGTACGATTCAGCAAGTCCATCGACGGTGGTAAGACCTTAATGAAGCGACCACCACGTGGCGGAGGTGACAATCATGATATGTGGATTGATCCGACCATGCCGGATCGAATGATGGTAGCGCATGACGGTTGTGCTAGTATGAGTCTAAATCGTGGAGAATCATTTAATCGAGTTGTCTTGCCAATTGCACAAATGTATCATGTCTCAGTTGATGATCAGGTTCCCTATTACGTTTATGGCAACAGACAAGACGGCTGGTCGTACCGAGGGCCAAGCAATAGTTTGCAGGGCTACATTCCTGTTGGGTTATGGCATGGTGTCGGTGGTTGTGAAAGCGGATTTGCAAAACCTGATCCAAATGATAATACGATTGTCTGGTCGGGTTGCTACGATGGCGGACTGGAACGTTATGATCTAAAAACAGGTTATGCCCGAGAAGTAAGGGTTTGGCCTGAAGCGAGCTACGGTTGGAAACCGGCTGACCTTAAATACCGATGGCATTGGAATTTCCCATTGAGTTTCTCTACCTCGGTCAAGCATCGTGTCTATGTTGGAAGTCAATTCGTTCATCAATCAGATGATGGCGGTCGGAGCTGGCAGGTAATCAGCCCGGATCTCACACTGAACTTAAAAGATCATCAACAAAGTTCAGGTGGCGTGGCAATTGACAATTTAATGACGTTTGATGGAGCCACCCTTTTCGCAATCGAGGAGTCTCCAATTGAAGCAGGGTTGATCTGGACGGGAAGTAACGACGGACAACTTCAACTAACAAGGGACGGTGGTAAGAACTGGAAAAACCTCACAGACAATATTCCAAACTTGCCTCCCTGGGGAACAATAGCTAACATTTTTCCTTCCAAGTATCAAGAAGGAACCGCTTACATCACAGTCGACCTCCATCAGATGGGAGATTTTGGTACGTACGCCTTTAAAACAGAAGATTATGGAGAAAGCTGGAAAAAAATATCAGACGGAGTACCGCAGAGCGTACACAGTTTCGCACATGTGATTGTGGAGGATCCCAAGAAACAAGGAATGCTCTATCTAGGTGTCGACAATGGCATCTATATCAGCCATGATGATGGGGTAAATTGGATGAGGCTACGGAATAACCTGCCTCCGGCTCCTGTTTATTGGCTGACCGTTCAAGAGCGCTTTGATGATCTGGTAGTCGGCACCTACGGAAGAGGTTACTACATATTGGATGATCTGACTGCACTTCGTCAGTTTGATGCTTCTAAAAATGGTCAAATACAAGTTTTTAATCCGCGAGCATCCTATCGTTTTAGCAGAAAAGAAGGGATCAAAACAGATGGAAGAAGTTTCAATTCGGGCCAGAATCCAAATTATGGGACACCTATCAACTACTATCTGCCAACCGATCTATCAAAGCAAGTAACAATCGAAATACTGGACGAGAACCAAGAGGTTATCCGAACATTGGAGGGCTCTAACAACAAAGGCATAAATCGAGTCATGTGGGACCTTCGTTACGAGCCTACGTTCAAGCCCAGACTACGTACGCAACCTCCTGGTCGCCCCTGGGTACAGTTGAATGGAGAAGGTTGGAGACCGTTGGTAACCTGGGATCTTGATCTATGGCGTGGACAGTTTGGACCTAGGGTCGTGCCGGGAAAGTATACCGCTCGAATCCGGATTGACGATAATAGCTTCACAAAGGAGTTGACGGTGTTAAGAGACCCCAACACGGGCGGAACGATTGATGGCATCAAAGAACAAGTAGCTCTCTCACTTGAATTGAGAGATGCTATGAATCTGGCCGTAACGATGATCAACAAGATCGAGATCATTCGTGCCGAACTAAATGATCTAACACCTTCCCTACGAAGTAGATCCGACGTAAAGGAAGCTCAGAGATTATCAAATGTTTCTACGGATATTGTCGGTACCCTCTATGATATTCACCTCACAGGTGCGCGCGAAGATGCTTTTCGCTCTCCAATGAAATTGTATGGAAGATTGAGTGCTCTGGCTAGTGATCTCAGTGCCAGCGGAATTGATTTCAAGCCAACTAACCAACAAAGCGAGGTAGCTCAGGTGTTATCAAAACGATTAGACAATTCTCGGATTCAATTTGAAAAACTTGTAGACGAAGACATCAAAGCCTTCAATGAGAAATTGAATAAGCTAGACATGAAGATTGACCTGGAGAAAAAAGTCGATGATGGCGAGTAAGTAGGATAAACACCAGCTATGAGTCTATTTGAATACTTAGCCATCGTTTTCTCGATCGTGATCGGTTTGACATTGTCAAAGTTGGTCTCAGCGCTGGTGAACTCGGTTCGACATGCTTTCACGGGCAAATTCTACTTTCTGCCAGTGGTTTGGGTAGTGACGCTAATTGTTTGGATTTCTATCCTTTGGTGGGGAATGTTTGCCTGGAATGAAAAGGAGGATTGGACATTGCTTCACTTCAACTTTTTAATCTTTTATGTCATAATCATCTTTATGATGTCGGACTTTTTAGTGGCCGATAACAACAAATACGACACCACTGAGCAGTTCTTAGAAAAAAGAAAGGGCTTCTTTGGATCAATTATCGCAGCATGGGTATTTGATATTTTCGAGACGGTGCAGCTTTCCCTGGAAGTCAGCAGCCGGCCAATTCCGACGCTATATCCAATTATGACAGGTCTCACCATTTCTTTACTAGTCATTGGCATCCTTACCAGAAACCTTCTCTATCAAAAGGCCTTGGCAATTTTCGTGTTAGCTGAAATCGTTGTTTATATCTTGATTTTATAAGGTTAGGTGGATCAGCAGGTTTTAAATCGGAATGAAACCGATCAGATTTCTGCAGCAACGACCGAAATTGAACATTCCAGATTAGCCAAGATCTCGTTTAATGACTGAAAATCAACAAGTTGTAACCAATGGCATGGCGATTGGTACTCTTGTAACCAACCAAAACCATTTCACATGCTGACCGATTTAAAATTCACGCTACGAAGGATATTCAAGAACAAATTAGGAGCCATTATTAACACGCTCGGTCTTACGATCGGGATCTTTGTGTGTGTTGTTCTCCTCAACTATTTTATTCAGGAATCTACGTATGATCACTATCACAGCAAAGCAAACAGAATTTTTAAGGTTTACAGTAATGTAGCCTTTAGTCCCGGCAATATCGGTTCCTTTGGAATCACGTCTGGGACACTGGCCAAAGACTATCAAGACAATTTTCCCCAGGTGGAAAAGGCAGCACGTCTGTATGGACCAAATACGGTAGAAGTTGATATCAGTCAAGATCGGCTCAACAATGTGAGCACCCTCCAGGTGGATTACTCATTTTTCGAAATGTTTGATTTCCAAGGAGTAGCCACTACAAACTTCGATTCGCCTGATGATGCAGTGGTTAGTTCGGCTTTTGCTCAGACACTTGCCGTGAAAGATCCAATCGGCACTCAGATTGAAGTGGAAGGTAAAATCTACGTCATTAGGGCAGTCACTGAGATTCCCTATAGCACCCAATATAGGTTCGACATAGCACTTCCACTGGTTTCTGATCCAATGTATGATGATCTGGAAAATGGAGGTTTAGAAGTGGAAACCTATGTTTTACTAAAGGAAAGTATCGACACTCAGGTTACTTTAGAACAGCTCAAAGAGCACTATAACGAGGTCTTAAGCGAAAGGTGGCCGTATGAATCTAACAGCTATATACTTCCTCTTAAAGAGACCTACCTGGATACCAGAGCCCAAAACAGGCTAGGAAACGGAAACAAACAACTGTTGACCATTATTCTGACCATAGCGCTTTTGGTACTAGGGTTGGCTTTAATCAACTATGTCAATCTGCAAGTCGCCAACAATCACAGTCGCACTCCTGAGCTTCGAATAAAGAAGATCATGGGTGCCGGGAAAAAAGTACTATTAAAACAGGGTGTACTTGAATCCCTGATCACTATTTTTCTTTCAGGTGCGCTCGCACTCTTCCTACTAGACATTTTTTATATGTCGGAAACGAGTAAGCTGCTTGGAAGTCAAACACTAACCATTGGCGAATGGAGCTGGATCTACTGGGTGATTTTCTTCGCAACCCTCTTCACCATTGGAACCATCGCAGGAATTATTCCTTCATTCAAATTATTTCAGCTGGGATCGATCACTCAACAAGAGATAAAGCAGAAGAAATTAGGAAGCTTGACCGTTTCGTTGGTGGTATTTCAATTTTTCGTAACCACGTCGCTTCTAACGACCATTCTTTTTGTGAACGATCAAATGGATTTGCTAAAAAATCAGCCAACGGGGTACGACGCGGATCAGGTGGTCATCATTAATAATTTAAATGATGTGCATAAGGATAAATATCAGCAGATCAAAACTCAGCTTGAAAATCATCCCTACATACTAAGTGTTGCCGGATCCCAAAATGCGCCAGGTGTAGGAGCAAGTGGACAATTTGTCCGAAGAGCGGATCAGGACGCAGAGGACGGTACGATCATCGCGCATATCCGAACAATCAATGGTTATGCTGAGACACTGGATTTAGAATTTGTCTATGGAGGAGATTTCAACAAAACCAGCCCAAAGGGTGAAGGTCAATTCATATTGAATGAAACTGCGATGCAAAAGCTGTTTGGAGCCAACATGAATCCGGTCGGTGAGGTGATCAATATGAGCGGAAGGGTCGGCAAAATTGTAGGGGTTGTGAAAGATTTTCACTACAGGTCCTTTCACCACAAAATAGGTCCTTTGGCCATTAACGTAGAGGAGCCCTACAACTTAACGATGATGGTGAAAATCAGACCGGAAAATATCCATACTAGCCTCGATCTCATTGGAAATGCACTGGCCAGTGTTGACCCAAAGTACGTTTTCGATTATGAATTTCTGGATGATCAGTTCAGTCAGACGTATAAAGCTGAAATTCGTGCTCAGACAATCGTGACCTATGCCACACTCATAGCGTTCTCGATTTCCGTCCTTGGACTTCTTGCACTAAGTATTTTCGTCATTAACTCTAAAATCAAAGAAATAGCCATAAGAAAAGCATTAGGTGGTAGCCCTTCGCACATTTTTGGTAAACTCTCAAGTCAGCTTGTCAGCTGGATAATCATTGGCAATTTATTGTCAATTCCTGCCACCTATTTTACAGCTAAAAACTGGGTTGAAGACTTCATTTATCAAATTGAGTTGAGCAACCTTCTTTGGATGACTCCAATTTCAGCATTTGTCACAATTCTTGTTGCTATGGCAGCTATAACAAAGAAATTGCACAAGACGATGACTCTGAATCCGGTCGAATTTCTTAGGCATGAGTGAGCTTAGGTCATAGACCGTATTGAGGCTCCGGAGGCTGACGAGCAAGCTTCTTCGAACGTCGTCTTCGAGAGCCTCATACTGACGGTTTCAACCTATCGTCTCACAACGCCAATTCCGGATTCATTTAACTGTTTATTAAAAGCAGGAACATCGGTCTCCATAATTTCTGCAGCTCTAGCATCCAACTCTTTCCATTGCTCCTCCAGCTCATCTCGTCTGTCTTTGGAAGGTTTGTTAACCTTCGGAATTTCACTTTCAACGGAGTTAATAAGAAATAGATATTCGGCGGTAAACTTGTTGGCGTAATTAACCACATCGTCGTAAGCTTTTGACTTCCGTTGGACCATATCCTCGTCCCAAGCTTTCATCTTTTTGATCAGCCCTTCTCCGCTTTTCTTAAGTGAGACGAAACCTACTTCATCAGGTATGTCCTTCAATACAGCGCTTAATTGATTCTGCATTTTCATCATAGTATTCACTTTTTGATGCATCTCACTCAAGCTTGCTTCAACTGACTTCATGAAAGCATCGTAGTCTGCATAATCCGCATCTGTCAATTCATATAGTGGATTAGATACGATCTTAAAATTTGTAGTCACTTGCTGACCGTTAGCACTCAATGTCATGTTGTAGTCTCCAGGTGAAGCTTTATGTCCTCGGAAACTCCCTTCGATGTACGCCTTGGGTGCACCAACCATTGTAGAATATCTCAAGTCCCAGACGAACCTATTTAAGCCCTTCTTCTTTCCAATAGTTGGCTCAGGTGATGGCCCTCCAGCATACCGAATATAAGATTGATCCTTCCTGGAAGTCAACTTTCGAACTACATCTCCATTCGCTGCTTTTATCTCCAAGGTTACTTCAGCATCCTCTGAAAGCTCCGGCAGCTGGTAGTAGATAACCAGACCGTTTGCAGGATTTATGCCAACAAAAGGATTTGTCCCGTCGTTGGAATTTCCATTCAAAGGACTCCCCCAATTCCCCAACATGGCATCCTCAGGTTTATACAAAGTCAATTCTTCATTTCCTTTCCTGTACTGCCTAAGCAATTCCAAATCATCCAATATCCAAAAAGACCTGCCAGCTGTTGCCACGACAAGATCCCCATGCCTAACAATCAAATCTGTGACTGGCGTAACTGGAAAATTAAGATTAAACGGCTCCCAATTCTTACCTGCATCCCACGAAATGTAGATGCCTGTTTCGGTCCCTGCATAAAGCAGATCTGGCATTTTTTCATCTTCGCGTACTACGCGTGTGTACGAACCATCGGGAATTCCATTGGTAATGTTTGTCCAGGATTTTCCATAATTGGTAGTCTTGAACAGCGCAGGTTTGAGATCATTGAACTTGTATCGTGTGGTGGCGATATAGGCCGTCGCAGGATCGTTAGGAGAGAGTTCAATTGCGCTGATCAGGGTTTCAGGAAGGCCTTTGGGTGTCACGTTGGTCCATGTCGCTCCACCGTCTCTCGTTAGCTGGACCAAACCATCATCGCTTCCTGTCCAGATCACGCCTTTTTGATGTGGTGACTCGGCAATGTAGCTGAGGGTTCCGTAGTTCTCCGCACCTACAGCCTCATTCGTGTAAGGTCCTCCTCCCTTCCCTTGCTTCTCGTCTTCATTTCTCGTGAGATCAGGTGAAACTTCTTCCCATGTAGTGCCCAGGTCTTTTGTTCGTAACAAATATTGAGCCCCGTGATAAAAGGTGCCGGGTTCATGCTTTGACCAAATGATTGGAGAATTCCAACTGAAACGATACTTCATATCTCGTGTTGCTCTTCCGAGATACTGAATGGGGGCTGTAGGAATACCTGTGCTGGCTATGGCCTTGTTGTCAAGCACTTCGATTGAACTTAGGTAGCTTCCGCCAAGAACATAACGTGGATCATCGGGATCGAAGGCAAGAAATGCACTTTCACCACCCGCCGAATAGGTCCAATTCTGGGTAGTGATGCTGCCACGCCCTAATGCCATGCTCTCTATCCGAACAGAAGTGTTATCCTGTTGACCTCCATAAATTCGGTATGGAAATGCGTTATCAACATTAACCCGATAAAATTGGGCGGTAGGCATATTGGCTTGGGTTGACCAGGTCTTTGCAAAGTTGAAACTAATAGCAGCACCGCCATCATTCGCAATCACCATGTTGTTAGAATTGTCTGGGTTTATCCATAAATCATGGAAGTCACCATGCGTACCAGTGATCCGTTCCCAGGTTTTACCACCATCTATCGAGCGAAGCGCTGGAGCGCTCAGAACATAAACTACATTGTCATTGTTCGGATCGACAAATACTTCTATATAATACCAGGCTCTCTGCACTAGTCGATGATCGCTACTAACCTTTGACCAACTGCCGCCACCATTCTGAGAAACAAACAGGCCTCCCTGCTCCTTCTCTGTATCGCTCTCAATCAGTGCATACACTTTATTAGCATTTGATCTACTTACAGCAATGGCCATCTTACCCATTTCTTTTGGCAGACCTCTTTGAATTTTTTTCCAGGTAGCACCCGCATCTGTGGTTTTATAAAGGCCGCTACCAGGTCCCCCGCTTACTACCTTCCAGGGCAATCTTTGATGTTCCCACATTGCAGCATACATAACATTGGGATTGTTCATGTCCATGGATAGCTCCGAGCAACCGGTGAGGTCGTTGACATACAGTATCCTGGACCAGCTTACCCCACCATCGGTTGATTTATAAATCCCACGCTCGGGATTAGGTCCGTTTACAGCGCCCTGGGCGGCGACATATACGATGTCTGGGTTTTTAGGATGGATGACGATTCGAGAAATCTGTCTTGTCTTTTCCAGGCCCATTTTCTTCCAGGTTTTCCCAGCATCCCACGATTTGTATACACCGTCACCGTAAGAGGTCATGACTCCTCGTGGTGCATGCTCACCCATTCCACAATACACGACGTTAGGATCTGATTCGGAAACAGCCACCGCTCCAACTGAACCTGTCTTGAAGAAACCGTCAGAAATATTCGTCCACCGTTGACCTGCATCCTCTGTTTTCCACAATCCACCCCCGGTGGTCCCCATATAATAGGTAAGAGGATCTCCCACTACTCCACTAGCCGTGACGGACCTACCTCCTCTGAAAGGTCCAATATTACGATACTTCACCGTCTGGAAGATACTGTCCAACGTCTGTGCCTCAAGTCCGAACATTAAAACAGACAGGAATGGTAGTGCTAAAAACTTCTTCATTGGTCTTTGATTAAGTGAGAATCCAAGTTAAGACTAAATAGGATATCGGGCAATATGAATTGCAAGATCAGCGTTCAAGAAAGTCACCGCAACCACTCTAAAACACCGTTCATATAAATTAACTATCATTAAGATTTTACAAGTGTTCTTACTAGTAAACTTGCAGATCTAATAATTACGAAATGAAAAAATTACTCGCTTTAGCTCTCCTAACACTTTCACTTAGTCTATTAGCTCAGGAACCGTACAAGGTCACCATAGACCTTACTGATGTCCGTACTGATCAGGTTCCCGTTGAAATCCTGGTTCCAACAATTGAATCTGACGAAGTGGAATACCACATGGCCAAAATTGTTCCCGGGACTTATAGCATCTCAGATTTCGGACGATTTGTTGTAGAGTTTAGAGCTCTTGATGCTGAGGGAAACAAAATGGAAGTGAAACGGACTTCGACAAACAGATGGACGATCAAGAACGCCACCAAGCTAGCTAGGATCTCATATTGGATGGAGGATTCATTTGATGAATTCGATGGCTATGGCGATAATAAGATTTTCGAGCCAGGAGGCATGGGAATAGATGCAGCCAATAACGTACATGTGATGAATACTTTCGGGTTTGTAGGGTATATCGATGGGCTGAAATTCAATCCCTATGAGTTGACTATCAAGCACAAAGAGACTGTCTATGGAGCTACGTCGTTGAAACGAGTTAAATCCGATGCAACCAGTGACACCTTTACGGCAGAGAACTTCAATTTTCTGGCTGATGCCCCTATTATGTACAGTGAACCCGATACGGTCACACAAAACATAGCAGGAGCCGAAATTCTTGTCTCAGTTTTCTCTCCCAATAAAAAACTTTCGGCCTCTGATGTCATGGACAATATCGTCGATCTAATGGAGGCCCAGTCAAAATATCTTGGAGGGAAATTGCCGGTCGATCGATATGCATATTTGATCTACCTCTTTGATGGACCAACCATTTCAAATGCCTGGGGCGCACTGGAGCATTCTTACTCGTCACTTTACACCCTGCCGGAAATGAATCCGAAAAGAATAGGCCAAACGGTAAGAGACGTAGCGGCACATGAGTTTTTTCATATTGTCACCCCATTGAACATTCATTCGCAAGAAATTCATGACTTCAACTATATAGAGCCAAAAATGAGTCAACATCTGTGGTTGTACGAAGGTGTGACGGAATATTCCTCTCATCATGTCCAAGTAAAATATGAACTCTATGAACTGGAGGATTTTCTTACTGAAATGAAGGGGAAAATGAATGCTCAGGATCAATACAACGTGGACATTCCTTACACTGAATTCAGCGCAAAAATTCTTGAGCCTGCTAATGAGGCGAAATACGGAGATGTCTACAGCGGTGGAGCACTTATAGCTATGTGTTTGGATCTAACCATTATAAAGTCAACCAACGGTGAGAAGGATCTGCAAGCGGTGCTTAGAGAAATGTCCAAAAAGTATGGACCATTCAAGGCCTTCAATGACGATGACTTGTTTGACGAGATCGAGGAGATCACCACTGTCGAAGTAGGAGAGTTTCTCAGGAAGCATGTTGGAGGGACAGAACCACTGCCTTACAGGGAAGTTCTGGAATGGGCGGGCATTAACTATTCGCCTGAAAGCTCAAAAATGGTTGCCACGACCGGTCGCTTCGGATTAGGAGTTAACGATGATCAGGAGGTTTTCGTCAGAGATGCTTCTGGTTTGAATGACTTTGGAAAAGCCATGGGCTACCAGGAAGGTGACGTCTTTGTTTCGTGGAATGGTGAGGATGTAACCTTACAATCAATCAACAGTATACTCGATAACCATTATTCGGGAACTAAGAAAAACGCCAAGGTGAAGGTCGTGGTGAGAAGAGAGGTTGACGGAAAGCCAAAAGAGGTGAAGCTAAAGGCGAAAGCTGTTCTGGTTAAATCAAGCGAAAGGCATTTGCTTGAGCCGCAAGAGACACTTTCGGCCGAGCAAACGAAGATTCGGGAAGTGTGGCTTGGAAGCAAATGATGTACTATCTGATCTTGAAACTATTTGACCTTAGCTGCGCTCTTAGTACATAGATCAGTACTCGTATTTTTTAAAACCCGAATTGATGCCACGTATTTGTAAGGAAACCTAAATAGTGAAGAGATGAGTAAAAAAACGTTATTGTTCGGTTCTGGTGCCGCTGTTTTGATCATTCTTTTTTTTGTTTTCACCGGAAGTTCGTCTGAAAGTGAAAACAGTATCTTGATCACACCTGAACAAGGGGAGTTCGTTGTCGATATCACCACCTCAGGAGCTTTAGAGGCCAAAAACTCTGTAAAGATTTCCGGACCAACCGGTCTGAGAAATTATCGAATTTGGAATGTCACGATTCAGGACATTATCGATGAGGGAACGTATGTAAAAAAAGGTCAGTATGTGGCTCGATTGGATCCATCCGAACTAACTGGAAAAATAAAGGATTCACAGCTTGAGGTAGAACAGCAACAATCGAAGTACACGCAAACCAAACTGGATACAGCACTTACAATGCGTGAAGCAAGAGACGAGCTCATCAATCTTGAGTACACGGTTAGGGAGAAACAACTGACACTGGATCAGTCTCAGTTTGAACCCCCCGCAACCATCCAAAAAGCCGAGATAGAACTAGAGAAAGCCAAACGATCACTACAGCAAGCCAAGGAAAACTATAACATCAAGAAGCAGCAGAACATTGCGAAAATGCAGGAAGTGACTGCCAATCTTCGCAAAGAGACAAATGAGCTTGACGGCCTTCAAGCACTTGCTAGGGAGTTTACGATTATTGCGCCGGAGGATGGGATGTTGATTTACAAAAAAAGCTGGGACGGCAAGCCGGTTAAAGAAGGTTCCCAAATTGGTGCCTGGGATCCTATAGTAGCTACTTTACCCGATCTCTCAAAAATGCTCTCTAAAACCTATGTCAATGAGGTTGACATTCGAAAAGTGCAGCCAGGTCAGAAAGTTGAAATTGGCTTTGATGCATTTCCAGATAAGAGACTAAGCGGCGAGGTGATCAAGGTAGCAAACGTTGGAGAACAACGACCAAACTCTGATGCCAAGGTTTTTGCTGTTGAAATTGAAGTGTTTGGATCAGATGAGTTACTGAAGCCCGGAATGACAACAGGAAACAGAATCATCACGCAGACGGTCAATGATGGGCTCTTCGTACCATTGGAATGTCTCCACAGCCAGGATGATTCTATCACATTTGTTTACAAAAGAAGTGGACTAAATGTCACGAAACAGGAAGTAATGGTTGGCGAAGCAAATTCCGACTACGTCCTGCTACTTGCAGGGATAGAAAAGGACGACAAGCTCTATCTATCGGATGTATCTGGACAAGAAAACAAAGAAGTGGTACTTCTTCCTGAAATGAATGGGCTCCGAAACCAAAAGCAAGAGGAACCACCAAGACCACAACCAGTGGTTAGGAGAGGTAGACCAAACTCCTGAATTTAATGATCAAAGACCGGCTTTTATCAAATCTCCTGATCGCCATGGAGGCAGTATTGGCTAACCGTATTCGGTCGATGCTTACCGCCCTTGGCATTATTTTCGGAGTAGCTGCTGTGATCGCCATGCTGGCTATTGGAAACGGAGCGCAAAAAGAAATCCTGGAGCAAATCAAGCTTGTAGGAGTGAACAACATCATCATCAAGCCAATCGTAGAGCAAACAGAAGAAGATCTAAGCGAGGAAGAGGAAACGAACGAGCAAAAAAAATTCTCCACTGGACTAACGCTCTCCGATAAAAACTCCATTCAAAAGACCGTTCCAGGTTTAGCATCCATCAGTCCTGAGATTTTAATCGATACACATATCATTAAGGGAGGAATTAGAAGGTCTGCGAAGCTTGTAGGAGTTGAGCCCTCTTACTTTGAAATTTTCAACTTTCAACTGTCTGAGGGAAAGATGTTCAATGACACTCAACTTAGGAATGGCGCTGCTGTGTGTGTCATAGGAAAATCAATCAAGACAAAATTCTTCGCATCAGAAAATCCAATCGGAAAATCAATCAAGTGCGGATCTAAATGGCTTAAGGTAATTGGTGTGCTCGAAGAGAGGTTTGTTAGCGAGTCAAGCATCAACAAGCTTGGGATCCGAGACTTTAACATGGACGTCTACACTCCACTCCAAACTATTCTCCTGCGGTATAAAAACAGGGCCATGTTGACAGAAGAAATGATCCGATCTTCTAATCAAAGCTCATCCGGAAATTTCAGAAGAGCTGGAGGATCCAACTCTGAAAATGACGAAGCTCCGAGGCAAAAAAACTATCACCAATTGGACAAATTAGTAATCCAGGTTTCGCAAACCGGAAGGATGACACAAACTGCTGAGATCATTTCCAGAATGCTTGAAAGGAAACACAATGAGGTAATTGATTTTGAAATCGAAATTCCAGAGCTACTCCTCAAACAGCAGCAGAGAACAAATGACATTTTTAGGTATGTACTAGGAGCCATTGCCGGGATCTCACTTATAGTGGGTGGCATTGGCATCATGAACATAATGCTTGCTTCCGTTTTAGAACGGATAAAGGAAATTGGACTAAGGTTGTCTCTAGGGGCTAAAAAATCAGATATCGTGAATCAATTCATGTTCGAATCCATCATGATCAGCATTACCGGAGGAATTATAGGAATTTTACTAGGCGTGTTCATGGCACTCGCGGTGAGTCGATTCGCAGATATTCCTACTGTCATAACCTTTAGTTCCATTCTGATTTCTTTTGTAGTTGCCACTTCAGTGGGTCTGATTTTCGGAATTGCGCCGGCCAGAAAAGCCGCCCATCAGGACCCCATTACCTGTCTTCGATATGAGTAGATTCTTAAGTTTCAGCTGGACATTTCTCATTGTGTTGGGGTGCCAGTCCCAAATTGTTTATTCACTAGAGCAAATCATTGGTTTGGCGCAACAGCAATCGTCAGTTGCCAAGCAAGCAGAGACCAGAAAGGAGAATAGATTTTGGCAGTATCGACTTTTCAGAGCCAACTACAACCCGCAGCTTGCTTTGAGTGGAAATGTGCCAGGATACAATCGTGACTTTTTACAAAACCGACTTGATGACGGAACGATCTCATTTATCAGCCGCGAACAGACGAGCTCTGCGTTGAACCTTGGTCTACTTCAGCCCATCGCTATCACTGGTGGAAATGTATCGGTAAATTCCAGGGTAAGACAGTTTGATGACATAACACGAGACATTACACAGTGGAACACCACACTAGTCGATATCCGACTAAATCAGCCAATATTCGCCTTCAATCAGCTGGTGTGGGATAAAAGGATTGAGCCGCTTAGATACGAGGAGTCGAAAAGAGGGTATGTCGAGGAAATGGAGTTTGTATCCCGAAGCTCAGTTGAGCGATTCTTTGATTACCTCGACGCACAGGTAAACCTTCAAATTGCTTCCTTTAATCTCGCTAACAACGACACCATCTACAACATTGAAAAAGGGCGATATAACATTGGAACCACCTCGGAAGATAAACTACTCCAGGTCGAACTTCAACTGCTGAGATCACGACAAGATGTAGCACAAGCCAACCTTGACCTCCAGAGTGCGCGGCTTGCACTACGTACATTTATTGGATTGAACGAAGAGCAAAACTTCAATCTGTCTCTGCCTGAAAACATACCTGAATTTCTTGTCAACGAGCAGGCTGCTCTCTCCTACGCCTCAAGCAACAGGGCCGACTTCATCGCATTCGAAAGGCGTCGACTGGAAGCCGATCGACAAGTGGCTCAAGCACGTGGAGAGCGATTTCAAATGGACCTGAATGCTTCCTTTGGCCTGAACAGTGCCGGCAGCACGCTGGATGAGTCCTACCAAAACCCGAACAACCAGCAGGTCTTCAACCTTAGCCTGAATATACCAATCATCAATTGGGGGAGGAATGAAGCTAGAATGAAGACAGCATTGGCGAACAAGAAACTGACGGACTTTGTCATTGACCAGGAGGAACAAAATTTTGAACAGGAAGTACTTACACAAGTCAGGCAGCTTGATGTATTAAAACAGCAAATCGAGATCTCCAAAAAGTCTGATGAGGTGGCACAAAAAAGGTATGAGGTTGCACAGAACCGTTATTTGATTGGAAAGATTGACATTACCAACCTGAATATTGCTCTTACAGAAAAGGACAATGCAAAAAGAAGTTATATCGGAGCTCTGCGATCTTTTTGGACAGCCTACTATGATCTAAGAAGACTTACACTTTACGATTTTGTGCAAAATCGACTGCTTTATACGGGGGACTAGTTTCAGTTCTCTTATCTTACCTCACGTTTTGTTTCTAGCTCCGCTTTTTTCACTAGTTCTTTTGTCACTATCAAGAGATCTTTTTGTGTCGTTTGTGCCATCCATCATTAATGGGAATTGTCATTTGATAACTTTTGCTACATTTGGTCAGTTAACCATTCGCTCAATCCAGCCAGATGAAAAAGGAACTATACAGAGTACCGGGAAAGGTGGTTGGTCACCATCACCCTAACATAAATGCAATCATTGATACCTGGGAAAACATGTTCATCACTCTCGAAGAGTGGAAATCTCATATCTATGATATAGGGATTGTTGACTATGCTCCTAAAAACCACGTCACCACATGGATTATTGACACCAGCAATGGTACAGGAACTTTTAAGTCAGAAGTTCAAGAATTCCGACGAACCGTTGCTAGCCCTAAACTGGAAGCAAATGGGCTTAAGTACTTTTTTGTTGTACTCTCCAAGCAGGCACTTGGCAAATTCTCCGCGAGGGACACAGCTAAAATCTACGGGCAAGGCAAAATGAAAACATTTGCTGTTGGAAGTGTCCAGGAAGCGCTCGACATACTGAAAGGAGAGCACGCAATCCCCATGAGTGCTAGTATATAACTCGAGGAGAACTAGATTTCCTTTTAACCGGCACAGCTATTTGCTTCTTCTCAAATCGAAACAACCTTGTTGTACCTTCCGGTTCCTATTTGATATTTACTATCTTCATTTGAATTTGAAAACCAAAAGAGTGTCATTGCTGTGTCATTAGATCTAAAACAGGTTGGGAGTATGCTTAAAAAACAAGCATACATCACGGATAATTCTGTTGAAATGTCTGTTTACCTTTCAATGCAGCTGGAAAAGCCATTGCTCATCGAAGGGCCAGCAGGCGTTGGTAAGACAGAGATTGCGAAAGTACTCGCTAGCGCACTGGAGACAGATTTAATTCGACTACAATGTTACGAGGGGCTCGATGCGGCTCACGCCCTCTACGAATGGAATTATCAACACCAGTTGATCTACTTGAAGATGTATGACGATAATAGTTTATCCAAGGAAAAACTTGAAGAGCACATATTCTCGGATAAATTTCTACTCAAGAGACCAATTCTTGAAGCCATCAGCAGGGATAAACCTCCAGTACTACTAATTGACGAGATCGACAGAGCGGATGAAGAGTTTGAGAGCTTTCTATTGGAGGTACTCTCGGATTGGCAGGTCAGCATTCCCGAAGTAGGTACTATAGCAGCCAAAAGCAAACCACATGTTGTTTTAACCGGAAACAGAACACGTGAACTCTCCGAGGCGCTTCGTCGTCGCTGTCTGTATCTCTGGATTGAATATCCGGAATTTGAGAAGGAACTAGCCATTTTAAAAGAAAAGATCCCTGGGCTCGATCAAAAACTAGCTGAGCAGATATGTGCTTTTATGGAGGAGTTAAGAAGAATAAAACTGGAAAAAACTCCAGGTATTGCGGAGACACTGGACTGGGCACGGGCACTTGCTGCTATGCATCTCACCCATCTTGACAGGCAGGTAGTTGAAGACACGCTAGGAGTCGTCCTTAAGGAGTGGCATGATATTAGACATACCCAGGACTCTCTTTCTGAGCTTCTTGAAAAAACCGGTGTGATTTCACGTCTTGGTTAATGATGTATCATGCTAATCCCAAGACAAACTTCATTATCAGGAAACATCGTTCAACTGAGCAAATTTCTTCGTAACAATGGATTTGTTATTGGTGCGCAAGAAGAATCAGATGCAATGGCGGCACTCAGTCTTCTAACAATTGCGCGCGAGGATCACTTTAAATCTGCCTTAAAGTCAATCTTTTCCAAATCAAAGTGGCAGCATGAACAATTTGACGGTCTATATGATGAGTTTTGGAATCAGCTGAAAAAAGCAGTCGATTCAAAAACAAAAGAAGTATTGGAGGATAAAAAGGACTCCGCGACAACCAACTCACAACCACCAGCATTTGAAACACTTAAGAGCTGGCTATACAACGACGTGACAGATGAGGAAGAGCAGGTAGCTTCATACAGTAGTATAGAGGTTTTAGGTCGTAAAGATTTTAGCGACATGTCATCGGACGAGCTTCGGCTGATGATCTCCTTCCTTCGTAAAATTGCAAGGCAGCTCGCGCACCAAAAAAGCCGTCTCAAAAAGAGGGCAACACGAATCAAATCACTCGATCTGAGGAGAACACTTGGTGCCAATATGCGCTTGGGAGGTGATATTTTGAACCTGCAATTCACCGAACCTAAAAACAAAAAACTAAAAATTGTTTTGCTATGTGACGTGAGTAAGTCAATGAACCTGTACAGTCGCTTTTTTGTGCATTTGATTTACGCATTTCAAAATGTCTATGACAGAATCGAGACCTTCGTATTCAGCACTGCCTTACATCGTGTGACGGAATTGCTGGAAAATCACGAATTTGACAAAGCGTTCGATCTAATTTCCAAGCGAGTGCCGCAATGGTCAGGGGGAACAACCATCGGAGCCTGTCTCCAGTCATACATCGACACCTATGGCAATGGAACGCTAACAAAAAAAACAGTTGTGTTTATTCTAAGCGACGGATGGGATACAGGCGATCCTACCAATCTCAAGTATTGCATGAAAGAAATTCATAAGCGATCTAAAAAGGTTATTTGGTTAAACCCCCTAGCAGGGAACCCCGACTTTTCACCAGATGTAATTGGCCTACAAACAGCACTGCCATACATCGATGTAATGGGATCGGCGCATAATCTTGAAAGTCTGAAGCTCGCCATAAAACATCTACGATCTCGCAGTCGCAAGCATCATTCATCTTTCTAATACGACTTTTTACCTAAGTGTTTTTACGCATTAGACCAATAAAGTACTATTGTTTCCACCTATTGGTTCATATTTCTTTCTCAAAACGCCGAATATGTAGTATTTTAAGAAACTGTTTCTGTCAATTTTTGTATACAGAAGCTTTTAACCAACTCAACCGCTGTAGATGATAATACAAGGGAAGTACCCTGTTAGCGCTTCAAGCCAAGATGTATGGAATCAATTAATGGATCCAGAAGTACTTAAGCGAATAACTCCGGGTATTTCAGATCTTACTCCCCTTGGTGAAGATGAGTATCAAGCATTTTCTACAATAAAAATCGGCCCGGTTAAAGGAAACTTTAAAGGGCAACTGAAAATGAAGGATAAGGTTGAGAATGCCGCTGCTACGATAGTCATCGATCAAAAAAGTCAGATTGGAAATGTCTCCGCAGAAATTCGAATGCAATTGAACAATATTGGAAATGCAACCGAGATCGACTACGAGGGTAATGCGAAATTGAGTGGCAAACTTGCTATGATGGGTCAACGGATAATCGGCGGAGTAGTAAGCACCCTATCAAAGCAGTTCTTTAAAGCACTAGATAAAGAAATTAACCATAACTAATAGGAACGCCTATGCAAATCAAAGTCAAAGTAAATGGGAAAGAGCACATCAGTGACGTAACACCCATGCAATCCCTGGCTGCATACCTTAGAGAAGAATTGCAGCTTACAGGAACCCACATTGGTTGTGATACCAGCAGCTGTGGGTCTTGCACAATAATCGTCAACGGGAAAGCTGTAAAATCCTGTACGCTACTAGCAGCACAGGTAGATGGCGATGAAATCACTACCATTGAAGGTTTAGCTCAAAATGGGGAGATGCATCCACTGCAATCAGCTTTCAAGGAAAATCATGGCCTTCAGTGCGGATTTTGCACACCGGGGATGATTATGACAGCCGTTAACCTTTTGGAGGACAACCCAAAACCATCAGAGGAAGAGATCAGGCACGGTCTTGAAGGAAACTTCTGTCGATGCACAGGTTACCACAATATTGTTAAATCCATTCAGCACGCCGCTGATTCAATGAAATAGAGATCACAATGAGTAATTATATAGGAAAGTCCGTAAAGCGACGTGAAGACGATAGGTTTATCACTGGCAAGGGAACATACACAGACGATATTTCATTGCCTGGAATGACACATCTGGCTTTCGTAAGAAGCCCCTACGCCCATGCAAAAATCAAAAGTATAAATACAAAGGCAGCTACTTCACATCCAGGAGTTGTGGCGGTGTTCACTGGTGAGGATTGCGGGAACTTCGGTGTTCCATGCGGGTGGCAGGTAAACTTCAAGAACGGTGATACTATGAAGGAACCTCCACACCCACTCCTCGCGGTTGGTAAAGCCCGACATGTTGGTGAAAACGTGGCAGCAGTTATAGCAGAAACACTTCAGGATGCGCGCGATGCAGCAGAATTAGTCGAAGTTGACTATGAAGAATTGCCTGCTGTAACAGATGCAAATGCTGCAATTCAGGCTGGAGCACCATTGGTTCATGACGATATCCCAAACAATACCGTCTTCGACTTTGAGATCGGAAATCCCAAGCCGGACGTTGATGCAGCGATTGACAGTTCGAGTCACGTCACAAAATTGAATTTCAGGAATCAGCGGCTGGCACCAAACGCGATCGAGCCTCGCTCTTACATTGCAGATTATGACGTTACAGTTGACAAGTACACACTGTATACCAGCACGCAAAATCCACATCTCATCCGTTTATTGATGTGTGCATTTGTATTAGGTCTTCCTGAGCACAAAGTGCGTGTGATTAGCAAAGACGTTGGAGGTGGCTTTGGTAGCAAAATCTACCACTACACTGAGGAAGCACTTGTAACATGGGCTTCCAAAGAAATTGGAAGGCCGATCAAGTGGACATCTGATCGAAGTGAAGCGTTCTTAACAGATGCACACGGTCGAGATTATGTCACCACTGCAGAAATGGGCTTTGACAAAGATGGAAAGATCACGGCTCTGAGGGTTCATTCTGAAGCCAACTTGGGAGCTTACCTATCCACTTTTTCCACTGCATGTCCTACCTACTTGCACGGAACATTAGCTCAAGGGTGCTACACGACTCCTTTGATCAATATCGATATCACAGCCACTTTCACGAATACCAATCCAGTGGATGCATATCGGGGAGCTGGCCGGCCGGAAATGACTTACCTCATTGAGCATTTGATGGATACTGCTGCTTTGGAAATGAAAAAAGATGCCGCTGAATTGAGAAAGATCAATTTCATTCCTGCATTTGATGGTGTGAACGAGCCAGGATATCAAACTCAGGTTGCATTGCAATATGACAGTGGGAATTATCAAGCGACCTTGGATCGCGCTCTAGAAATGGTGGATTATGATCAATTCCGCAAAGATCAGGAAGCCTCCAGAAAAAATGGAAAATTACTGGGCATTGGATTCTCCACCTACATTGAAGCATGTGGAATAGCGCCTTCTGCGGTGGTAGGATCTTTAGGTGCACGTGCGGGGCTATATGAAAGTGCTCATGTAAGAGTGCAACCGACAGGTAAGGTTAGTGTCTTCACAGGTTCACACTCCCACGGTCAGGGTCATGAAACCTCCTATGCACAATTTGTTGCAGACAAGTTGGGTATACCGATGGAGGATGTGGATATTATTCACGGTGATACAAATGAAGTTGCCTTCGGCATGGGGACATATGGTTCCAGGAGTCTTGCCGTAGGCGGTTCTGCCATCATCAAGAGCCTTGATAAGATCATAGAAAAGGGAGCCAAAATTGCTGCCCACAAACTAGAGGCTGCGGAGGAAGATTTGGAATATGGAGAGGGGAAGTGGGCAGTAAAAGGTACTGATAAGTCCATCGCTTTTGGTGATGTCTCGTTGACGGCTTACGTTCCTCATGACTATCCAGAGGGACTAGAACCAGGATTAGATTTCTCCAGTTTTTATGACCCAACCAACTTCACCTACCCATTTGGTGCCCACATTGCTGTTGTTGAGGTCGACAAGGACACCGGTAAGGTAGACTTGAAACGCTTCATTGCTTGTGATGACGTTGGCAACGTCATCAACCCAATGATTGTCGATGGACAAATTCATGGGGGCGTTGCACAAGGTGTGGGTCAGGCACTCCTGGAAGGTGTCGCATATGACGAAAATGGTCAGATGATTTCGGGATCTTACATGGACTATGCCATGCCACGAGCGGATGACTTTCCATTTTTTGAAACAGATCGAAAGGTGACGCCATGTCCTCACAATCCACTTGGGGTTAAAGGTGCAGGTGAAGCTGGTACTATTGGTTCTACACCAGCTGTCGCCAACGCTGTAATGGATGCAATTTCTCATCTAGGTGTGAAGGACATCCAGATGCCGTTGACCCCTGAGAGAGTTTGGAGAGCTATGAATACATAAGTTGGCACATTGCTCAAGTTTTGAAAATTGAATTGTTAAGACATAAAATTAGAATATGATACCTGCAAAATTTGAATATATAAAAGCATCCTCAGTAAGTGAGGCGTTAGATCTCCTGGCCAAGCACGGTGATGACGCTCAGCTACTTGCGGGAGGCCATAGTTTAGTTCCTGCTATGAAGCTCAGGTTAAACCAACCAGGTGCCGTAATTGACATTGGGAAAATAGAGGAGTTAAAAAACATAAGTGAAGATGACAATCACCTCGTGATTGGTGCCGGATGTACGCATGAACAGGTTGCCACATCATCGCTCGTAAAAGAGAATGCGAAAGCACTTGCACAAGCTGCTAGCTCAATTGGGGACCTACAAGTACGAAATATGGGTACCATTGGCGGTAGCCTTGCCCATGCTGATCCTGCAGCAGATTACCCTGCAGTAATCCTGGCAACAGGAGCCAAAATTGTGGTAGAAGGAAGCAGCGGAAAGCGTGCCATTGATGCAGCTGACTTTTTTCAGGGCATTTTTACGACGGCGCTTGAAGGAAATGAAATGATAACCGAAGTTCATGTGCCAAAAGCCGAGAACGGAGTGTATCTCAAGTTTTCTCAACCCGCCAGCAGGTTTGCTGTCGTCGGATGTGCGGCCATCAAAAATGCAAACGGAGTTAGTGTTGGGTTAACTGGAGTGACAGATACAGCTTACCGTGCATCGGCTGTGGAAGAAGCTTACAATGGCGATTCAAAAGCCGCTTCAGAGCACGCAGTGGATGGTGTGGAAGTCATGGGTGATCATTTTGCATCGGCAGAGTATAGATCCCACTTGGCAAAAGTTTTTACCGAACGAGCCCTTAATGCACTTACGTAAGTTCTCAGCTCTAACCCAGGCGATTGCTCTTTTCATATGAAAAGAGCAATCGCCTTTGATATTTACGGCACGCTCATTGACCCAATGGCTCTAGGTCAGGCGCTTGAAAGGATGGTTGGAGATAAAGCTCCGCAATTCAACGCAATCTGGCGAGACAAACAATTGGAGTATTCCTTTCGAAAGGCCGTGATGAAACAGTTCAATCATTTTACTGAGTGTACGCAACAGGCCCTGGAATACTGCGATATGCTTCTGAAGACCAGACTTTCTAGTGACCAAAAGAGTGAGTTGTTAGAGATGTATCGGAAACTACCAGCATATGATGAAACCGAACCATGTCTTGCAAATTTGAAAAAAGAGGACGTAGAGATCATCGCATTTTCTAATGGAAAAGGTGATGACCTGACTTCTCTCTTTAAACACGCTGGAATCTTTAACTATTTCAATCAAATCATTAGTGTGGATGAGGTAGGAACATTCAAGCCTTCTCCAGAAGTCTACGAATTGCTGGTGAAAAAATCGACAAGCATAAAAGACAATACCTGGTTGGTCTCAGGTAATGCTTTCGATATCATTGGCGCGTCCACCATTGGTCTCAAAACCATTTGGTTAAAACGTAATCCTGATATGGTCTTCGATCCCTTTGGTATTCCATATACCCTCACAGTTGGTAGCCTGATGGAAATTGCTGAAAACAATTTCTAACAGTTGGTCAAAGCTTCAGCTTTCGCATCCCCTTGAAATACAACCACATCATCTTCAACTTCGATCCGCCCCTCTTCCTTCCCATCTCCATAGCATCCCACAGTTCATCAGGTATGGCTTCCAGCATGTTAAATTCACCGGCACCCTTGAGCCATTCCCCGCCATCAATCGTGATAACCTCACCGTTGACATAAGAAGAATAGTCGGAAACCAAATAGGCTGCGAGATTGGCCAGTTCTTGATGATCTCCAACCCTACCGATCGGGACCTTCTTAGCTGGGTCATACTTCTTTTTCAGATCTCCAGGAAGAAGTCTATCCCATGCTCCTTCTGTCGGAAAAGGGCCAGGAGCGATAGCATTACTCCTGATTCCATACTTGGCCCATTCCACCGCTAGCGAGCGAGTCATAGCTAATACGCCACTTTTCGCGCATGCAGATGGAACCACATAGCCCGAACCAGTCCACGCATAGGTTGTAACAATATTCAAGATTGTACCTTGCTGCTTATTCTCTATCCAGTCCTTGCCCATCGCTAGTGTGAAATTGTAGCTTCCCCTCAAGACAATATCCACTACCGTATCAAATGCACGATGTGACAGTCTTTCCGTCGGGCTAATAAAATTTCCGGCGGCATTGTTAAGTAGTACGTCGACGGTTCCAAATTTCTCCTTCGCTTTCTTTATGACGGCCTCAACCTGATCATACTCCCGAACATCGCAGGTCACGCACAAAACTTCATTTCCAGACTTCCCCTTAATCTCATCAGCTGTTTTTTCCAAGACATCAATTTTTCTGCTTGTGATCACAAGGTTAGCCCCCAGTTCAGAAAAGTAAGTCCCCATTGATTTGCCTAGCCCGGTCCCTCCACCAGTCACAATGATGGTCTTGCCTTTAAGCGAATCTGGGCTGAGCATACCCGATGTATGATTCATAATCGTATTTTTCAGTAAGATATGCTGAGAACTACAGGGACAAAAAAAAAGGCCAACTTTTTAGCCAGCCTTCGATTTATACTTGGTGATCAGAACGGTAAAAAATTCAATAGGATAAAATTAGATCACTCAAATATTCATGTCAATACCCATTTTAGGGTATTTTACGATTTCTTCCAGAGTCGGAAAATGACGAACACACAGCTAGCAAAAACGGCCAGGAGAACACCGAAAAGAAGATAATTGCCATAAATGAGGTTTCCAATCGAGAACAATGCAGCGTATACTCCGATGGAACCAACAAAGACACTCACAATGTTAAAAGTGAATTTTCCCATTGGTTGATTCCCAAATTTTTTCCAACCTAAGGAAGGTCTGATTTTTTCAACAAATTTTTCAAGCACCTCATCTTCTTCAGGTCTGGTAATTAGAGCGGTTACAATCCAGACGACTGATGTAATTACCGTTGCGAGAAGGAGTTTGGCTGTAAACTCGTCAAGAACATCGCTGCCAAGTGTTCCCTCAGGAACGACAAGCACTAAAACAAAGGCATTGATCGTAGCAACTACCATAGCAACCACCTCGGTCCAGGCATTGATTCTGTACCAAAACCAGCGTAACAAAAATATCGCCCCGGTGCCCGCCCCAGACAGTAGTAAGATGTTGAATGCCTGAGTTGCGTTTTCCAGGAAAGTCAGAGCCATGGCTCCTGCAATTATCATGAGAACGGCAGTAGAGACTCGCCCGACAAGTACCTGCTCTTTGTCTGAAGAATCTGGGCGAAGAAACCGCACGTAAAAATCGTTTACCACATAAGATGCCCCCCAGTTCAGATGTGTACTTATGGTTGACATAAATGCCGCGATCAGTGACGCCAGAACTATTCCAAGCCACCCAGGTGAAAGAAGAGTCAGCATTACGGGATAAGCAATGTCTTCTCCAAGGTATTGCTCGTTGATCGACGGAAATTGCGCTTGAATCGATTCCAAATTCGGGAAAAGAACTAGTGAGGCCAATGCGACAATAATCCACGGCCAAGGGCGCAATGCGTAATGCGCAAAATTGAACAATAATGTAGCTCCAATGGCATGTTTCTCATCCCTTGCAGCCAACATGCGTTGCGCAATGTAACCTCCTCCACCTGGCTCAGCACCAGGATACCAGACAGACCACCACTGCACTGCTATTGGGATAATAAACATGGATACCAAAACAGAGGTATTGCTGAAGTCGGGCAAAATGTTCAATTTATCTGACAAGGAAGGGTGACTAATCAAACCTTGCAACCCGCCAATTTCAGGTTGAGAGAGAGCTACATATGCTGCATACACAGCACCTGTCATTGCTACGGCAAACTGGAAAAAGTCCGTCCAGATGACTCCTTTTATACCTCCAAGAACTGAATATATGACAACTACTACCGATCCGATTAGGACAGTCTGAAGTGGTGTAATTCCAAATAGGATTGTGGATATTTTTATTGCTGCGAGGGTTACCGAACCCATGATCAAGCAGTTAAAAAAAACACCGAGGTAAAGTGCCCGAAATCCTCTTAAAAAGGAGGCAGCCTTGCCCCCATACCGGAGCTCATAAAATTCGAGATCTGTCATAACACCCGACCTACGCCAAAGTTTGGCATAGATGAATACGGTTACCATGCCGGTGATCAGAAACGACCACCAAGCCCAGTTTTTAGCCACTCCATCTTCTCGGACAAACCCAGTAACCAGGTTGGGCGTGTCAGCGGAGAATGTCGTAGCAACCATTGAGACGCCAAGAAGCCACCAGGGCATCGACTTTCCTGCCAGGAAGAACTCCGATGAGCTTTTACCCGCGGATTTAGATGCTAACCATCCTATTGTCAGCACAATTAAGAAGAAACCTATTATAATCAGCCAATCGGCAGTTGTTAGGATCATTTAGATGCGTTAAATCGCCAAAGCTACAAAAATGATACTCATTGCATAGGTACATTTTAGAACCTCTGAGTAACCTTTTCCTGTTCAGAGAGTACTTCTGCTAGTTTATTCTGCAACTGCGCTTAAACTTTTAAGTCTTTAACTAAACTCAAATCCCGGACTTATGCTTCGCAATTTCTTCATCATCACCTTTCGTAACCTTAAAAAGAACAGCCTGTATTCATCCATTAACATAGCTGGGCTATCCATTGGGATCGTTTGTAGCGTTCTTATCCTTCTTTGGGTATCCGATGAAGTTTCATTCGACAAATTCATTCCCAAATCGGACAGGCTTTACCAAGTCTGGGTAAGTGCTGATTTTGATGGTCGAGTTAATAGCTGGATGTCTGTGCCTCTTCCAACTTACGATGCAATGAAAACGGCCGATACAAACATTAAAAATTCAGTTGTTACCGGCTGGGGTGGAGATCGGCTAATCTCCTATGAGGATGTGAGAATTATAAAACGAGGTTACTACGTGAGCGAAGAGTTTCTGGAAATGTTCGAGTTTCCAATGATTTCCGGCACCCCGGACCTGGCGCTGGACGATCCTATGTCGATTGTCATCTCCGAATCGCTTGGTAAGATTCTATTTGGTGACGAAGACCCAATGGGAAAGATGGTCCGCATGGAAGATAAGGGATCATTGCAGGTGACAGGCGTGGTTAGGGATGTGCCAGAGAATTCAACCTTTCAATTCGACTACCTGGCGACCTGGAAATATCGCGAATCAGTGAATGAGTGGGTTGCAAGAAACCGCACCAACTGGGGCAATTACTCTTTTCAAATTTTCGTGGAACTCAACGACCCTTCCAACGAAACGAAAGTAGAGGCAGCAATTGAAGATATGTTAACCAAAGTCGGGCAAGATGATATCCCCAGAAGATTCTGGCTGCATCCAATGGAACGATGGCGTCTTTATTCCAATTTTGATGATCAGGGAAAAGAGAGTGGTGGAATGAGTGACTATGTGCAGCTGTTTACGGCTATCGCGATGTTCATCCTTATCATCGCATGTATCAATTTCATGAATTTGGCCACAGCAAGATCAGAAAAGCGGGCAAGAGAAGTTGGAATACGAAAAAGTCTTGGTTCCAAAAGGCGTGAACTAGTCGCCCAGTTCATTGGTGAATCTATCCTTATCGCTGCAGTCGCCTTCGGCATAGCTGTGATCCTCACCGAAGTTGCATTGCCATTCTACAATGACTTGGTTGACAAGAAGCTTAGCGTCGACTATCTATCGCCAATCTTCTGGTTAATATCACTGGGTGGAATCTTGATTGTCGGGGTAATCTCGGGAAGCTATCCAGCTTTCTTTCTCTCCTCCTTCCAGCCCATCACAACACTTAAGGGTTCTGTAACGGTCGGAAAAACGGGTGCCACACCTCGGAAGGTTCTTGTCACGCTTCAGTTTCTGTTCTCAATTCTTCTTCTGATCAGCACGATCGTTATCGTACAACAAATCGACCTTGTGAAAAACAGGGACCTTGGTTACGATCAAGAAAACCTGATTGCAGTTGAAGTCACTGATGACATTGTAGACAATTACGACGTTTTGAAACAGGAACTACTGCAATCTGGAGCGGTGGGCTCCGTAACGCGATCCAATAGTCAGATTACCCAGATCAATTCGAACAATTTCCTTGGATGGCCCGGGAAGCCGGAAAGTGAACGTGTGATTTTTACCACCATTGCTGCTGAGTATGACTATGCTGAGACGATGGGAATTGAGGTGCTCCATGGGCGCGATTTCTCCAAAGAATTCGCAAGCGACTCTGATGCAATCGTCATCAATAGGGCAGCGCTCGAATTGATGCAATTAGAAGATCCAATTGGAACTAATCTCGATTTATGGGGTGAAAAGGTGAAACTTATAGGAGTGATTGAAAACTCGCTAATGGGATCGCCATATGAACCTGTCAAACCAATGTTTGTTATTCTAGACAATTGGGGTGGCTATATGTCGATCCGATTGAAAAAGACTAACGACCTCCAGACATCTTTGAAAACTGTTGAAGGCATTCTCAATAAACACAATCCTGCTTATCCCTTTGACTACAATTTCGCTGATGTGGAGTTTCAACGAAAGTTTACAACCATTTCGCTAACCAAAAAGCTAGCCAGCCTTTTTGCTGTCCTTGCGTTTGTCATTACTGGTTTAGGCTTGTTTGGACTTGCTTCTTTTACGGCGGAGCAGCGAATCAAGGAAATTGGAATCCGCAAAGTGCTCGGCGCCACGATATCTAGTCTGATGAGGTTGATGTCAAGGGAGTTTACCCGCTTAGTGGTTATCTCGTTTGTTCTTGCTGCGCCACTTGCCTGGTATCTATTGAATCAGTATTTGGATAGGTATACCATTCGAATTGACATTGCCTGGTGGATTTTTCCAGTAGTAGGAGTACTCGTGTTGATTTTTGCGTTAGCTATCGTCTCAAATCAGGCAAGCAGAGCTGCGAAGGTGAATCCCGCAAAATCATTGAGGAACGAATAGCTGATTTACTTTCAAGGTTCTGTATTTGGGAACTAACGTGCAGAAGATATACCTAAAAGGTCAGTTCATCAGAACTAATCGTCTAAATGTTTCAGGGATTGAAGGTCCTCTATGCCCAACTGCATCATGTTATTTTTCAAATCATCCTCTAAAATCTTAATGACGTGCATAGGTCCAATTCTACCCAATGCACTAAGCCCATACATAAATGCTCTGCCAAGGAGCACAAAATCGGCACCAAGGCTTAGTGCTTTTAAGATATCCAGACCAGTTCTCACACCACTGTCAAAAAGTATCGGAATTCTTCCGTTTGCAGCTTTGGCTACTTCCGGAAGCATTTCCAGCGAAGATGGCGCCGCATCAAATTGCCTACCGCCGTGATTTGACACGACAATCCCATCCATTCCAGCCTTCACTGCTTCTTCAGCATCACGGGGGTGAAGTAATCCCTTAATTACAACAGGTCCCTCCCACGCTTCTTTTATTTCCTGACAATACTCCCAGGTCAAGTTTCCACCCATTTGACCACTGACAAACTCGCCGACTGACATCATTGAGCGAAAATCCGAATAATCTGCAACGGTTCTTAGTTTAGGCAACCCATTTCTAAGAGTTGCGAGCGTCCATGATGGGTGTGTGATCCCTTGCCAAACAAATCCAGCGGTGATCTTTGGTGGAGTTGTCAAACCCGCTCGTTTTGTTCGTTCACGCCTGCTTGGTATGGGAACATCAGCAGTTATGACCAACGTGTGAAATCCAGCATCTCTTGCTCTATCTAGTAGTTTCTTACAAATATCAAACTCCCTGGGGACGTACAATTGAAACCATCCAGTGTCGCCAACGTACTCACTCAATCTTTCAGGTGTCTCCGTTGCCAGCGTACTCAATGTAAATGGAATATTGTAAGCTTTAGCAGCCTCGGCAAGGTAGATCTCGGCTTTGGGCCACATCAGACCGGTCAAACCAACTGGTGCAATTCCAAACGGAGCAGCATAGGTCTGACTAAAAATGGACGTTTCCAAATTTGGATTTAAAGGTCCCTTGCAAAACCTGGGAGTTAGTACCACTTCATTAAAGACACTCCTGTTTCTACTGATAAGAGTTTCATTACCTGTACCCGCCTCCAGGTATTCCCTGGCAACTTTCGGCATCCTTTTTTTTGCACGACTAGCAAGATCACAAATAGCCGGATAACGATTGAGCAGTATGTTTTTCTTCTTTTCGTAGGACATGCAACCTTAAAAGTAAAGATTACATGCTCAACAACACGTTTAAGAAAATGAGTCAGACTTTTCCAATCGCTTACTTATCTTTCTGCCTGAAGCTCTAAATCAAAACAAAATGACGTCACACGAAATTGACTATACCATACAAGGAGATGACATGCAGATCGTCTCCATTCAACTAGATCCGAATGAAACCGTAATTGCGGAAGCTGGCGCCATGAACTGGATGGATCGTGGGATTTCCTTTGAAGCAAAAATGGGCGATGGTTCAAATCCCGACAAAGGCATGTTTGGCAAATTGCTGGATGTGGGGAAAAGGGCTCTGACCGGCGAGTCTATTTTCATGACCCATTTCACCAACACAGATTCAGGAAAAAAAGAAGTAAGCTTCGCTGCACCGTACCCGGGCAAAATCATTCCAATCGATCTTTCAGAAATCGGCGGTGAGATCTTATGTCAAAAAGATGCCTTTTTGTGTGCTGCGAAAGGCACCGAAGTATCTATAGCATTTACTAAAAGGTTGGGTGCCGGATTTTTCGGTGGCGAGGGTTTCATCCTCCAGCGGTTAAGGGGAGATGGATTGGCCTTCTTGCACGCGGGAGGAACAGTCGTGAAAAAAGAACTGAATAACGAATCACTGTTGATTGACACTGGCTGTATTGTCGGTTTTGACAGAGGACTTGAGTATGATATTGAGAGAGCTGGAAATTTAAAATCAATGTTTTTTGGTGGAGAAGGTCTATTCTTGGCCACAGTTCAAGGGACAGGTACAGTATACCTTCAGAGCCTCCCCTTTTCCAGGCTGGCTGATCGCGTGATTCAGCATGCTCCAAAGATGGGAGGATCGTCAAAAGGTGAAGGCTCAATTCTCGGCGGAATAGGGCGGTTGATTGACGGAGATTGACAGATCCGAATTAGTTGAGGATTTCGAGGCTAGAAGTAACTGATTAGCTTCACATTTCTTTTCACGTACAGTGGATGTTTGGGAGAGCCGTCGGCATTCTTTGCTATGCATTTCGCCTTAGGAAATTTATTCACAACAAAAGTATCCTGCCCATACTTGGAATTTGCTCCCCATGCAAAAATGACTTCTGTGCATTTACTTTCGTAGATCTCAAATTTTTCAGCGTTGTTGCCGACAGGGTCCTTACATGTTTCCAGCTCGGTCGGATAAGGAGTGATCCATGCAAATAAGTTCAACATATAGACCCCGCCAAAACCCCAAGCTCCAGCAAGCTTTTTCGCTCTGCGAATTGTAGGATCATCAATTGACTCATCAGCTGTAGAAGGGTTTAAACCAATGAACATCACATTCGGTCTTGTCTCATCCCAAATCCTCCACAAAGCATATCGATACTTCCTGTCTTTGCTGAATTCTGCTCCGCTAAGTCCAAACAGATCCATTTAGCAAATTTAGGCGATCTACTCTCTCGATTCTAAAACGCTATGCGAACACTTACTTACTCAACACCAATGTGGATCTGAAACTTCTGCTAGTAGTAAATGAGGATAGGTTTCCTTTCGATTTAGTATCTTGGAGTAACCTAACAATTTCAATCTATGACCAATCAACTTAAGTGCATAGCACTCCTCTTTGTTTTTCTATTTAGCTGTCAAAATGCAAAATATGAAGACGAAAAATCCACAGACCAAAATTCTCAAATAGCA
Source organism: Cyclobacteriaceae bacterium (assembly GCA_028285685.1). Classification (GTDB taxonomy): domain Bacteria; phylum Bacteroidota; class Bacteroidia; order Cytophagales; family Cyclobacteriaceae; genus Ekhidna. Next base: position 83,662 of record JANQOR010000010.1, read on the forward strand.
ACCTCCGCTGGAGGTGTTGTCTCTTCGGCTCACCCCCTGGCAACCAAGGCCGGCCTTTCCATATTGGAGAAAGGCGGAAATGCCATTGATGCAGCAGTAGCCACCGGGTTTGCGATAGCTGTTGTGGAACCTAGTATGAATTCGCTCGGTGGCAGATTTCAGGCGATAATCAGGGAGAGTGATGGAGCAATAAGTGGAATTGACGCCACAACGCAGGCTCCACTTTCATACGATCCGGCTACTGCGACTCAATCGAGAAATGGCTATCCCACCATCGGCGTTCCTGGTGTGGTGAAAGGGCTCACCACACTACATGAGAAGCATGGAACAATGGATCTTGCCACTGTGATGGAACCTGCTATAAAATACGCAGAAAGGGGTTTTCAACTACTCCCCTTGGCCGCAAGGAGACATGCAGCTGCGATTGATCACATCAGAAAATACGAAGGAACATCAAGGTACTTTATGAATGGCGATACGACGTACTTGGCAGGAGAATTATTCGTCCAAAAAGATCTGGCCAATACGTTGAAGCTAATCGCCGAGCAGGGCTCTGATGTTTTCTACAAAGGTGAAATCGCCGAAAAAATGGTTGCGGATGTTCAAGCAAATGGTGGTTACCTGGATATGGAATCGCTTGCAGCCTATGAGGCAAAGGAATCTAAGATAGTCAAGGGCAGCTATCGGGGTTATGACATAAACAGTCTTTGGATTCCATCCTTCGGTGCTATCACAATTGAGATGCTCCACATCATGGAAAATTTGCCAATGCACGAATACTCTGAGGCAGAGTGGGCTAATGCCTTCTTCCAGGCAAACACATGGGCGTATAAAGACCGCAGACGTCAGGACAGCGAGGAAATGGCAGACCTATTAACCTCCAAGGAATATGCCAAGGCTAAACTTGACAGTATAAATATGCAAAACGGAAAAGCCGCAGCAATGGCATACTTGCCGGACTGGATGACAAAAGATGGGCATACGACTCACTTTTCAGTGGCGGATAAGGACGGAAACATGCTTGCTGTCACACAGACCATTGGTCCAAATATGGGTTCCAAAGTTGCTACGCCTGGACTTGGCTTTTTATATGCAACCACATTAGGTGGATACCTCGGGGATTTCAAGGGTGGGCAGAGAGCTGCTTCGCACATCTCCCCTACCATTGTCACCAAAGATGGAAATCCGTACTTAGTCCTGGGAGCTGCCGGAGGTAGTCGAATACCTACTGCCATTGTCCAGACAATAAGCAGAATGATAGATCGTAACATGAACCTTCCTGATGCGCTTGCCGCGGGACGGGTACACTCGGTAGACACAGCTGCTCTTGTTGAAACGCACGAAGGATCTAGCTGGAGTGCAGCAGACATAGAAGAACTAAAGCAGATCGGATTGGAAGTGGTTGAAGTGGATCGAACTGGAGCATTTGGTCGAGTACATGCAGTCTATTTCGATTCAGAGAATAAAATATGGACAGGATCAGCAGATCCGGACTGGGAGGGATCGAGTGAGGGAATTGAGAATTAGGAATTGCTTATATAAGTGTTGAGGAAAAAATTATGATATGAGGAAATTGTTTGCACTCAGCTTTTGCGTTGTCTCATGTGCTAGCGCAGCTCAGAATAGTGATTATCTAGCCAAGGTTGAGACTTTGGATAGCACGATCGAAACGCTATATGGGGTGATTTCTGGCGAGGCTGGTGAAAAGCGTGACTGGGAATTGTTCAAATTTCTCTTCACTACTGATGCACAGCTTATTCCTTCTGGCCCCAATCTCGAGGGGAAAGTAGGCTACAGGTCTTGGACTCCTACTGAATACATTGAAAGAAACGGCTCTTCTCTTGAAGAGAATGGCTTTTTTGAGAAAGAAATTTACAGGGTGACGGAAACCTTCGGATCCGTTACCCACATTTTTAGCACGTACGAATCTTACGGTAGTGCTGATGATAAAGAACCCTCCTCGAGAGGTATCAATAGTATACAATTGATGAATGATGGTCAAAGGTGGTGGATCCTTAATATTTATTGGACTGGTGAACGTGAAGACAATCCAATCCCCGAAAAATACCTGCCTAAGTAGGGACAAGAAAATTGGTAATGAGGTAATCAGCTGCTAAAATCAGAATACTACCTCGCACTATTGCCAAGGTATTCGATTTTCCTACTTCCAAAGCACCTCCTACAGTACTAAAACCACTGAAAGCAGAAATAGATGAGACTAAGAAGCCATATAAAAAAGCCTTAATCAAAACTACTTTGACAATGAAACCATTGAAGTCATATCGTATTCCAATAATGTAGTCCACACCGGTAATAAGATCCATTGCCATCACACTAAAGTAGCCGCTAAGTAGGGAGAGAAAACAGGCAATTACCACAAGCACAGGAACCATCAGCGTTGAAGCCAAAATCACAGGCAAGGCAAGAAAAGAGATGGAATTGACTCCCATAACCTCCAAGGCATCTATCTGTTCACTCACTTTCATTGAACCAAATTCTCCAGAGATCCTTGACCCAACCTTACCTGTAAAGACTAGGGCAACTAGCGTAGGAACAAGTGCAAATGTGGCATCTCGAACCACCATTCCTATGACGTAATCCTGGATGTACGGTGCAGACAGGGCGTACGTTGTCTGTATTGCACTGACACCACCAGTAAATATGGAGACAATCGCAACAATAGTAACTGACCTACTTCCCACCTTGCCGCAATCATTGAAAAAAGAATCAACCAACAGTTTGAAACTTTGGATTCGAACAAAAGATTCTTTCACGAAAAGAATATAAGCACCAACCAGTCGCATCAGGATAAGTGATTCACTCTAAGATAGTGGTATTACAGGTTTGGGCAAAGGTGTTGTGGCCCGCCCTACTCAATCACAATATCATCGCAAAACCATACAACCTCCGGACAGCCTTCGACTTCAGCTCGGAGACATATTTCATAAGCTCCAGGATCGAATTGGAATTCTAACTTATTATCACCTACCTCGTCCTCTACTTCTGAAAAGATCAACATGTCTTCCCTAAAAATATTCCATGAATAAACAATTTCATCTTTTAATGGGAAGGTAGCAGTGAATTTGTAGGTCACATCATTTATTTGTGCCGTCTCAAAGAACAGTTCCGGGCACGGGTCTTCTACCTCTAAAAATTCGCAGTATTCCACTCCTACCACACAGTCGTCAGTAATGGCTCTTATGCAAACTTCGTATCCACCTGGATCGAACGTTCTAGACAATGTATGATCACCCTGAACACCTGTCCCATCCGTCTCGATGAAATCATCGTTGATGAACCAATCATACGAAAACAAATCATCTCGACCTGGAAAATCCGCAGTAAAGACATAACTGGTCCCACCAGCAAAATCTGTGTCAAAGGATAACTGAGGACAGCGCTCACAAGTATCAAATATTTCAAAAAGCTCGAAGTTATTTGTAACCTCCGCAACCCTGTCATCCGAAAATACCTCAATACTTAAGGGAAAGACGAAGACCGGCTGCTCTTCAAATCCTTGGAGAAGTTCAAAGGCGAAATACTCCTCTTGACTGCCAATCACCACTTCACCCCCCTCCTTGTCAATCATCCGAATTGGGTATTCAAAATCAAAGCACTGTGTGTAGAAAAGATCAAATTCATCTCTTAATGTCAGATAATCACAGTCTTCCATGAGAGTGATGAAGTCATTCTCATTTTCAATATTTCTGATCGAGTTTGCTTTGGACACGAGAAAAGGGAAGACGATTCCATCAACATGTTGACCAGCACTCCCGCTCTCCGCAACCTCAATCAAGCCTTCCAGATTGTTAACAGAAATGGTCAAGCCATTATTAAATCCAAGATGAAGGGGGTAAAAAAACTCTGTACATGGTTCATTTGCGGAAAGAGTTCCGGCTCTTGCAACCCTAAGCAGCGACTGCACAGCAACACTTGACGTGACAGTGAGTGTATCGGCGCTTTCATCAGGAAAACCCAACTCATCTTCACTGAGACAAGATTGGAGAACTACTGTAACAAGCAGAAAGTAAGCTATTAAAAACCGCAATCGGATCATCCACTCATCATCTTTACCTTTTATTGAATTGGTATGGTTGGTGTGGGCTTGCTAAAGTTAGTCTTTAGCTAACAAAAAAAGAACTGCCCGATCGCTCGGGCAATTCCTCCACAAGTAGACGGAAATTAATTCGGTAATGAGAATTCCTTACACAATTGCGCTTCGTCGCAATTTCCATCTTGTTTTAAGCATATCTCATAAGTCACACCCTGATCAAATTGCCATGAGAATTGATGATCATCGCTGCTTCCTGCTTCTCTTACTTCCTCTCCTTGCTTCACATCATTCACATAAACAGTCCATATGTAGGTGACATCATCTTTCCCCTCAAAATCCGCAGTGAAAACGAACGTATTTGATCCTGCTTCCTGAGTCCCTGTAAAAGAGATCTCTCTACAGTTTTCCTCTACAACAATCGTCTCGCAATATTCTATCGCATCGCAGCCTTCCTGATCAGTCAGAATACACACATTGTAGGTTCCCGGATCAAAGTCAAAGACAAGCTTATGATCAGTGTCGAAACCATCAAAATTTTCCTTGTCAACAATTTCATCGTTGATGATCCATTTGTATGGAGCATGTTCTTGTCCTTCAAAGTCTGAATGAAAAACATAGATATAGTCTGTTTCTTTTTCCCAATCGAAGAATGCGGTCTCAACGCAATCATTTTCAACAGTCAAATCAATACAGAATTCCACATCATCACATCCTTCCAACTCAGCTACAACACAGACGGTGTACTCTCCAGGATCAAATTGCCAAAACAGTTTGTGATCAGTGTCAAATCCATCAAAATTTTCCTTGTCAACAACTTCGTCATTGATGTACCATTTGTATGGGATGTGATCCTGACTCTCGAACTCAGCAAAAAATACGTAAGTATTATGTCCATCTTCTTCTGCTTCAAAAAATAGCTCTGTGGGACACTCAACTTCGACAAGAATCTCTTTGCAATATTCAACTTCTCCTCCACATTCATCGCTCTGAGAAACAATGCAAACAAGGTGCTCGCCAGGTTCAAAATCCCATTCGAGAAAATGAGAACGATCTGAGTCCAATGGCTCTGTCTTAATAGAATCTTCATTTACCCACCAGGTGTAAACTACATTTTCAATTCCCTCAAAGTCTGCTACGAATTTGTATACATAGTTATCTATCTGATCAGTTTGAAATACAAGCCCTAAGCATTCCTCCCTGTTTGGATCAGGAATCACTACTTCCTGACAGAACTCAAGGCTTCTATCACATTGAGCTGATTGAGCTGAAATACAAACATTATATGTACCCGGTTCAAATTCAAAATCAAAGGTGTCATCAGTAACTTCATCCAGGTTTACCGAATCAATTAGAACATCATTGACATACCATTGATATGACAAATTCTCAAGTCCTTCGGCCTTGATAGTAACCGAATTGTTCGTGCTATCAATGTCCACGGAAAACTGGATATCCGGACATGGATTCGCTTCGTCTGGTGTACATGACCCCAACAAGATCACTGACAAGACCGTCAAAAGAATACTATATTGATTTAATAGTTTCATGAGCAATTTTTGATTAGTTTTTAAAAAATTTCAGTTGAAGGTTTTCCTTCTTTTGACCGTAAAACGCAGAGTAATCCAACCAACCCTACCCCCTTTTTAGAATTATTTTGTTATTTATTTTGATTTTTTAAAGATGACAAGCTCCGAATAAACCCAAAGAATGCCTGAACTCGAAAAGCCTTTATGTGACGAAGTACAGTTTGATGCCTTCTATACTGCCCATGCGAAAGCATTGAGGAATTTTTTATACTATAAGTTCGGAGACGCCGATCAGTCTGATGATGTGCTACAGGAATCATTTGTTCGACTTTGGAAAAACTGCGCTAAAGTCACTATGGAAACAGCAAAGGGTTTTTTGTACAAAGTGGCCATCAACCTGAGTACCAGCCTAAAACGATCTGAAAAGGTGAAGTTGAAATACGTTGAGCAGGCTGTACAGTCCGGGAAAGATCAGGAATCACCGGAATTCAAAATCCTAGAAAAGGAATTCCTTGAAAAATTGACAGAGGCCATATCTACCCTTCCGGACAAGCAACGGGAAGTTTTTTTGATGAATCGAATAGAAAAGAAAACATATAAAGAGATTGCGGAGATATCTGGAGTCTCGGTGAAGGCAGTGGAAAAATCAATGCACAAGGCACTTCTTAAACTTAGAGCTAAAATCGGAGATATCTAAAGTGGTAGGGTAATGAGCATTTTACGCGTTTTGCATATGAGATAAATGAATAACAGTTTTAAAGACGATACTTTTTTAGCCCGTTGGCTTAACAACGAACTCACGGAGGAGGAACTGACCACTTTCGAGGAGAGTGAAGATTATGCCATGTATCAAAAAATAATTGATGGTGCCTCAACTATTCAGTCCCAAGAATTTGATGAGAGGGGGGCGCTGGAACAAATAAAGCTTAAGCAAGCACAAGCTGTCAGACCAATAAGAGCTTCAAGGAAGCTCTGGTTTTACAGCGCAGCAGCTTCTCTCCTTATTGCGGTCACGTTCCTGATTTTTACAATTACTTCAACACCGGAAACCCTAAACGTGGTAAGTAAGAAGGGAGAGAGGAAAACACATATACTTCCCGATGGTTCCGAAATGATCCTAAATGCCAATTCCTCAGCATCCCTCGTACTGGACGACTGGGAGTTAGACAGGCAAATCAAGCTAGAAGGCGAAGGCTATTTCAAAGTCAAGGCTGGAAGCCAATTTACTGTAGAAACAAGTTCGGGGGATGTCACGGTGTTAGGTACTCAATTTGTGGTGCATGCCGTCAATGGATTCTTTGAAGTAAAATGCTTCGAAGGCAGAGTACGGGTCAAGAGCGGTGTAGAAGAGGAAATACTTAAGCCAAGGCGAGCGTTCAGAAGAATTAATGGAGGCAACGCTGTTGTCGGTACCATCGAAGAAACCTCTCCTGCTTGGATTAAGAACGAAAGTTCTTTTGCAAGTGTACCTATCAAATACGTCCTCATAGCCCTGGAGAATCAATACAATATCACTTTTCAGGGCAAAACATCGTTCGATGACTTAACTTTCTCTGGAACATTTCCTCATGATGATCTAAATGTAGCGCTCAAAGTAGTTTTAGGTTCACTACAAATAGAGTACATAATCGAGAGGGGTGGACTTGTGGTCTTGGAAGATTAGGTTATGAAAACGTACCGGTTACTAATCATAGTATGGTGCTTGCCGTGGATATGTACGGGCCAAAATGCCTCCCATTCCACCTGGGAGTTAAACGAGTTGTTACCACAGCTAGCCGAATTCTACAAGGTCCGATTTTCATTTGTGGATGACGTTGTCGCCAACAAATCTGTCTCACTATCAGATTACAAACAGGTATCATTAAGCGAGTTGATTCTCAATCTGGAGCGAGCGGTTGACTTAAGGTTTGAAGTGGTCAGCGACGGGTATGTCGTTATAAGACCCTTTGAGGAGAAGGACTTACTCAACGTTTGTGGATATGTCATTGACAAAGCCGGAAATCCATTGATTGGTGTAACGATAGGTGCGACAGGTGGTAAGGGAAGTTTTACTGATGGTCAGGGTTATTTCCAACTAGATTCTGTTCCCTTCTCGTCAGTGCTGGAATTTCGATATGTTGGATTTCAACCAAAAAGACTGACAGTGGATACTTCGAAATTGTTTGATTGCTTTAATGTTCTGATGCAGGAAGCTATAGCGGTTCTCCGCGAAGTTATCGTGACTGACTATCTCGCAGCTGGAATTATTAAGCGAAAGAAAGATATTGAGATCTATCCCCAGCAATTGAAGAGCTTAACTGGACTGATTGAACCAGATATACTTCAAAGTATACAGCAAAGTCCAGGCGTCAACAGCCCTTTCGAGACTGCTGCAGGCCTATTTGTCCGTGGCGGTTCTCCGGATCAAAACCTTGTACTTTGGAACGGCATAAAAACATATAACCAAGGCCATTTTTTTGGAATGATCTCAGCCTTTAATCCGTACATAACCGACGATGTGACATTTATCAAAAACGGAACCAGTCCAAAATACGGTGACAGAGTCTCATCTGTTGTGGACATTCGTAGCAATCAGTCAGTAGCCAAGGCCTTTTCAGGTGGCGTTGGATTCAACATGCTTTACGGAGATGCATACATCGACCTGCCAATTCTCAAAGACCGACTATCAGTTCAGTTTTCGGCTCGAAGGTCTTTCACGGACATTCTGGAAACCTTCACCTACAGTCAGATGGCTGATCGGGTTTTTCAAAACACAAAGATCAGTGAGACCAACGTAGGCACTACGCAAGCAAAAAATCAATTCTACTTCAATGACTTCACTGCCAACATGGTCTGGCAGACAAACAGAAACAACAAGCTAACCTTGAACGCACTTTATAACAAAAATGATCTGGACTTCTCTTCGAGGAGTATTGCTGATGATCAGTCGCTCAGCGACTTGCTGTTCAATGCAAATGAGGGGCTCAATCTGCAATGGATCAGATCATCAAGTGGATCATTTTCTTTCGACATGGACATTAACTATGCGAAATACTTATTAAAATACGAATTCGTCAACACAACACTTGATACTGCTGAAGTTGCCTCCAAAAAAAACCTTGTGCGGGACTTTGGCTACCGCTTCAATTCGGAGTTCCAGTTCAACAAGGAGCATAAAATCAGTGGTGGCTACCACTACTCCAACAACCGTATTCAGTATGCTTACGAAACGCTAACCCCGCTATATCAACTTACACTAGATGCCGACAACTCAACGGTCGATACGCATTCGTTCTACACCAAATATCAATTTGATAATGACGACTACTTTGTTCAATCAGGTGTTCGAATTAACTACTATTCGGAACTAGGTGCTACATATTTTGAACCTCGTTTGTTTGGAGAGAAGCGTCTATCCGAACATTTCAAAATAAACACTTCAGCCGAATATCGTACGCAGGTAGCCAGTCAGATCAAAGAATCTGTGGTCAGTGATTTGTCTCTTGAAAACAAGGTGTGGGCACTTTCTTCTAAAGATGGCTTTCCAGTCATCAAAAGCTATCAGCTAACACTCGGCACGAACTTTAATAGTCGTGGGTGGTACATGGACCTGGAGGGGTATCTTAGACAAATAGAAGACGTGACTACTTTGACCTTTGGGTTTCTCAATCCGATCGATAACGAGTTCCGTCGTGGAGACAGTGATATTATCGGAGCTGATCTGTTCTTAAAAAAACAATTTTCGAATTATGAGTCTTGGTTGAGTTATTCATACATCCGCACCGAAAATCAATTTCGCGGGCTTAATAATGATGAACCTTTCCCCGGAAATTGGAACATTGAACATACGATAAAGTGGTCGCATATTATCAGTACCAAAGGTTGGGAGTTCTCAATTGGTTGGATCTGGCATACGGGTAAGTCTTTCACAGATGTAACAGAAGCGTCCACCACGGGTGGTCCTATTGCGATCCAATTCGCAGCCTTAAATGGTAACAATCTTCCCGTCTACCATCGCCTTGATCTTTCTGTTATGTATGACTTTGAGTCAAAAAATCAGAAACTCAGATACAGAACTGGAGTATCAGTACTCAACCTATACGATCGTCAGAACACGCTCAATCGTGAATTCAGAACTACACCCTCACTAGAAAATGAGCTGATTGATACAAGTGTTTTTTCTCTTGGAATTACACCAAATCTGGTTTTTAGAATTTTTTGGTGAAATAGTAATACTTCGAATGTCTAGCGCTAATGACATCTTAATAGTACTTCCAACCAAACCTGGATGTTTATTTTCATATCCATCAATAAACTTTTCGAACTAACTTTTATATTTGCGTTCCTTTTTCAGGAACAATCCACGGAGAGGTGGGTGAGTGGCTGAAACCACATGTTTGCTAAACATGCGTGCGAGAAATCGTACCGGGGGTTCGAATCCCCCTCTCTCCGCTTAACTACGCTAGCTTAGTTGGCACTGCGCCAGCTTCGTTAAGCAGGCCGAACGCTGATGTAAAGTTGGCCTTTTGGCCAAGCCACTCTGAAGAAAAGTCTTCCATGTGGTTTGTGTATGTTCTTAAAAGTCAGAATTCGAGTTTCAGATATATTGGCTCAACCAATAATCTCAAACGAAGATTTGCTGAACACAGTGAAGGCAGAAGCCAATCAACTAAGGCTTACCGTCCGTTTAAGGTGGAAACATTCATCTGTGTTGATAGCGAATGGAAGGCCAGAAAAATTGAAAAATATTTCAAAACTGGTTCCGGTCGTGCCATTTTAAGAAAGAGGATACTAATGATTGAGCAATTTTGATTGCTCTGAAAAAGATTTGGAGAGTTGCTTCTGTGCGGTTCTTCACAAAAAGCTGAGGGCAAAGCAATTTCAATTGCCGAAGCCTCAGCGAAGGCAATGGTTCGCTAGCTCAACTGGATAGAGCAACTGCCTTCTAAGCAGTAGGTTCCAGGTTCGAGTCCTGGGCGAATCACTAGTAACCCGCCAATGGCGGGTTTTTTACGCATTTTGACAAGGCCCACCTTTTGCCCAAGCACAAAAAAAAGATCCCTCCTAGAGGGACCTTGTAAGCCACCAATGCTTCCTAGGCAATATATTTATAACCTAGCTATTTAGTAAGACTACTAAGTCCCAAATTATTCCCGAATAAATTGTATAATTGATCAGTTTATGGCTGACACCGCTAGAATTGACCTGGTTTGGTCCACTTACATCAGAGATAAGGATGAGGGGTTTGAGGCACTCTACACCACATACTACGAGACGCTCCTATCCTACTGTCTTGGTAAACTCCGGCATCTTGATCTGGCAGAAAATGCAGTGGCGGATATCTTTATAAAAGTCCTGAATTTTGATAACATCGAGAAGATCGAGAATCCAGATGGATGGATTTTCACACTAGCAAAAAACTACTGCCTCACATATTGGAACAAAGAGAATAGAAGATCTCAGATATTAAGTGAAGTTTTGGCGCCGGCCGAAACCTTTGAATCCCACCAGGTGGATCAGGAGATTGACCTCCAAAAGATGGAAGAATTGATAAGAAAGAATCTGAATGAACAGGATCTTACGATCTGGCAACTTCACATCGACGGATTTGCCAACAATGAAATTGCGGAGAAAACCAATCTGAGTATCAAGACAGTTGCAAACAAAAAAACAATGATCAGAACTTCTATTCGAGAACTTATTGAAAAAAATCTGGGCTATCGAAAGGAATAATCCGGGAATTATGAGTCTATAATTATGAATTCAACCAAAAATGTCATGCATCCATCTCTCACCCAAATAAAGGATTATCGAAGATCCGGAGAGCCCCAAGAGATCGCAGAGCATCTAGACTCATGCGAAAGATGTCAATCTGTGCTTGAAGGACTAGAAAACCTTGACAGCATAGCCTCTGGTATGGATTTAAACCCGGAGGAATTGGTAAGTCAATCAAGAAAGCAAGTAAGAACCAAGATCGAAGGAAGTAAAACGAGAAGATTCTATACATTCATTAGATATGCAGCTTCCATAGTAATTATAGCTGGAATAAGTTGGATCTTTTTAAATAGAACGGGTGAGGACGTAGGCTTGCTTGAGCAAGAGATTACCTCAGTATACAAAGCACCCCCAGTCTTAAGAAATAGCACAATCGAAATATGGAGCAATTTCTCAACCCTATATCAGAATTCAAATTTTGAGGAAGCTTTTCAACTTTTAGAAAGTCTCGACAGAAAAACTGGTCAACTCGAGTTTTATAAGGGGCTCTGTAAAATTTACCAACCTAATCCTGATTATGAATTGGCGATTTCATTCCTAAGTGACTCGTCAGTTTCAAGAAGTAGATATGCCCAGCAGGCCACCTATGTCACTGCTTTATGCTATCTTAAGATGGAAGATCTGGAAAATGCAAAAAGAATATTGTCTCAAATTCAGCTAACCCCTACCCACTACAAAATTAAAGAGTCTGCCGAGCTACTTGAAACCTTGCCATGAACAAAACCCTGCTTATCATTGGATTGACCCTTTCTTACTTTACAGGGTTTGGCAATGATCTTGACAGGTTATATCAAAAGGCATACTCAGCATACATAGAGGCAAAATACGATAGTGCAGTCCACTACTACCAGGCATTTGTTGAATCTGTTCGTTCTCTTTCATTAGATTCCCTGGAAATTGTCGGACTAAATGGCTTGGGGCTGGTCTTGATGAATAACTCGCAGAACAATATCTCGGATAGTGTTTTGAATTATTCCATCGAGTTGTCTAGGTCAAGGTTTGGTAATGATCATGTACTCACTGCCCAGGCCTACCACTACTTGAGCAGGACACTATCTTCCCAAATGAACTTCAGCAAAGCTTTGCCCCATGCTAAAGAGGGCCTACGTATACGAGAGCAGTTGTTGGGTAACAAGGACACCCTTGTTGCGGAATCCTATAATGTCATGAATTTAATACTTAGATCGATGGGTCAATACCAATTGTCCCTGGACTATGCAAAAAAGGCACTAAAAATATGGGAAGTTAATCCTGACGTTGAGAACTTAGCAAAAGCTCGCACATTTAACAGTTTAGGCTGGTTATACATAGCATACGGTGAACTTATCCAGGCCTTAGATTTTAACTTGAAATCTTACCAGCTCCGAAAAAAATTACTACCTGACGGTCACCCACTCTTGGCACGATCCTTAAATCTCATCGGACGCTGCTATAGCGATTTCGGAAGGTATGCAGAAGCTAAGGATTACTACGAGGAAGCATTGAGAATCAATGTAAACACGCTGGGACCTGATCATGCAAACGTCTCGAACTCATATAAAAGCCTTGCTAACCTGTATGCGCGGCTGGGAAATTACAGCAAGGCAATCTCGTATCTGAAAGAAGCAATTCGTATATGGACAGTCAGGCTTGGTGAAAAGAACTCTCAGATAGTCACCTTATACCGGAACCTGGCGTCCGCGTACTTTTATAGAGAAGATGATCAAAACTACCTGTTCAACATCAGGAAATCGCTTGATCTGGCAGATGCGAACCTGCCCAAAGATGATCATGAATTCATTGCGATTTACTCCTCACTGGCACAATATTATTCAAGGATAGAGGACCATGAAAATCAGTATCTGAGTCTTAAAAAAGCACTCAAGACTGCAGTCAAAAAATATGGTAAATCTCATACCGTCTACGGAACCGTACTTCTCGAACTTTCTGACTACTTCTTCGATATTTCTGCTTATGAGGACGGCTTGAATCAAGCGAGGGGATCCTATAGCGTCCAAAGAGAAAATCATGGAGAACTTCATAGAAGAGTGTCTGAGAGTCTACTGGGAATGGGAAACAACTATATGGGACTGGGGCAATTTGAAGATGCATTGGAACATTACCATCAATCGCTTTTGTCCTTAACAAGTACTGAATTTCTAGCAAAAAACACTGATTTCAACCCTCCGATCGAAAGCATTTCTTCTAAGCTTCTTGGTATAAAAATAATCTTGAGAAAAGGAGCTGCCATCAAGGCAATGCACCAGGCTGACCCCGGTAACATCGAAATGTTAGATCTCGCAACCCAGACCTTTTTGACAGGGATCAGCTACATAGAAAGTCTTCGCAATTCTTATTCGACCGAAGAGGACAAAATCCAGCTCTATGAAACAGGCAGCCTACTATATGCTGGGGCAATCGAAGAACTTATGCTTCAGTACGATCTAACCGGAGAAGTAGAATTTGCGCAGAAAGCCTTTGAGATCTCGGAAAAGAGTAAAGCGTTTGTTTTGCTTCAAGCGATTCATACTCATAAGGCAATAAAATATGGAAACGTCCCTGATTCCTTACTTGAAAGAGGTGAACGACTAGAGGCTGAGCGTACATTCTTAAAGAAGAAACTGCTAGCCGCACGAAAAAGAGATGCTACAAATCAAATTAAACGCTACGAGAAAGAACTTTTCGACAATCAGAATCAAGCCGATAGTCTTATTGCCTACCTGGAAAACAACTACAACGAGTACTACCAGTTGAAGTACAAACTTCAGCCTTCTTCGATCGAAGAAATTCAAAATCAAATAGGAAGTAGCAATACAGCTATTGTCGAATATTTTATGAGTGATGACCACCTCTACTCCTTCGTTATCACAAGAAGTGATTTTCAAGCTCACAAACAGAAACTTCCCGAAGACTTCGAGGAAGTTATCAGTGGTTATAGAAAGTCACTCTCGGATTATCACTTTATTCTGAGCAATGCTCAAGAAGCAAATGAACTTTTTGTCCAAAGCTCTCACGGATTATATAAAGTGCTAATTGAGGATCAAGTGAAAGCACTAGATTCTGTTAAATCGCTGATCGTTGTACCGGATGGAAAAATAGGACTCATCAACTTCGATGCCCTCATCCAGCGTCCTACCACCAGTGCCGATGTACAGTTTAGGACTCTTGAGTACTTACTAGCCCGGTTTACCTTAAGCTACACGTATTCAGCCACCTACCTTGCTAAGTCAACGTTTAAAAAATCTCGCAAAATTCGAAGCGTATTCGGAGGGTACGCCCCGACGTATGCCAGCCTGGACAATAACCAAAGTGTTTCATTGAGATTTGGTGAATCGGATCTTCCTAATGCCAAAAAAGAGGTAATGGAAATATCGAGCCTCATTGGAGGTGATCATTGGACAGGAACGAAAATTAACAAAGCATTTTTTAAGGAAAATGCCACCAGCTACCGGATCAATCACCTGGCTCTTCATGGGGTTCTTGACGATCTTGATCCTTTGAATTCATACCTGGCCTTCGGTCCTGGAGAAGACAACAGATTGACTGTTGAAGAAATTTACAGTCTAAAATTAGACTCCGACCTAATCGTCCTTAGCGCCTGTGAAAGTGGAAATGGGCTTGTAAAAAGTGGAGAAGGTAATATGAGCCTTTCGCGAGCCTTCAACTACGCCGGAGCTCCGAGTGTTGTAATGAGTCTCTGGCAAACTGGTGATCTGGAATCTTTTAAACTCATGGTTGACTTCTATCATTTTCTACTTAATGGAGATGACAAAGCAAAGTCGCTTCAACAGGCAAAATTGAAGTATCTGCGTAACACAACTGATCCTTTGTACTCACATCCTTTTTTCTGGGCTGGATTTATGCTTGTAGGCAATCAGGAGCCGGTCGAACTTTCTACATCAACACCTTTTCAATCAATTCTGCTGGCAGGAGCAGCATTGGTCATCCTTGCTATTTTTTACCAGATAAGGAAAAGACGTAGGGCTCCCAAACACCTCCATCAATAGAAGATTCTACCCCGCTGTCTCGCGATGGAATAATTGTAGATTTATGGCGTTTTCAAATAAAGCCGCTCAACCATTACCGCACTAACTAGTTAAATACATAAATGAAATTTAGATATCACAACATTCTTTGGGTCTTTCTCAGTATCACGATTCTCATTTTTATTTTCAGTTCAATAGACGTAGATGAAGAGCGATTGAACGCCATCACTCAAAAAACGGAGGAAGCCAAGGACAAGAACGGTCTTATCAAATCTTACGCAAGTGATGGGAAATTGAAAACTGAAATAAATTACGTGAACGGAGTAAAGCACGGTAAATCATTTCTGTACTATCGAGATGGAAAAACAGTTCAACTGGAGATGCCATATTCCAATGGTAAGCGGCATGGGCTATCTAAAAAGTACTTTGAATCAGGAGAGTTGTATGCGGAGACCTCCTACGAAAACGATGTACTACACGGAACCAGGAAGATCTACTATAAAAATGGCAGGCAAAAAGCATTAGTTCCGTACGGTTACGGCAACCCAGGAACAGGCTTGGTTGAATACCTTCTAAATGGGAAGAAAAAATCAAATCCCGATATTACTTACTACCAGGAACAAAATAGACTTTTTGTGTCTACCACCAATCCATGCCGGGATCAGGAGTTTTATGTTGGAAAACTGGTTGATGGCCAATACTTCAATAAAGCGGATCGAGAGCTAAAGCGTCTTCCAGTTGAGGGGGACGATCACTATGTGGACTTGGAGGTCTTCACTCCAAGCTATCTGCAGTACCAAGACATCATCTGTTCATGTAAAAGCTCCCAAGGCAACCCAATGATACTGGTAGCTGAAATCAACGCCTCATCATTAAAAAAAGTTAATTAATGTAAATCAATGTAGGCAAATAGGCCTACTTCTATAATTTAGCGCGCCTATGAATTGGGCATATTCCATTGGCACTCTGGAGATCGTCTTCATCCTCGTTTTTTTGATCCTGTATCTGGTTTTTGTCGCAAGGGTAATTCGTACAACGAACAGGCTAGGTCTACCCTACTATCGAGTGATTCTCAAACTGCTTCTGAGAACTTCCTACTTCATATTACTGATCGTTGCCTTGCTTGGCCCCAGTTTTGGTGACGCAACGCGGGAGATCAAGACCGTAGGGAAAGACATATTCTTTTGCATTGATCTCAGTCAGTCCATGAACGCATTCGACGTGCAACCAACTCGATTGGAAAAAGTTAAGTTCGAACTAAAAAACATTGTTGAGGCATTCAATTCGGATCGTATCGGATTGATCATGTTTTCAAGTGAAGCATACATGCAATGTCCACTCACATATGATAACAACGCACTCAATCTGTTTATCCAAACACTCAACACCGGATTGGTTCCAAACCTTGGCACCGATTTTGGCCCACCACTCGAAATGGCCTTAGAAAAATTAACCGCCGACGACACGGTTGTCACCAGATCCAAGTCAAAGATTATCATACTTATAAGTGACGGGGAAGATTTTGGCGAAAACACGGACGAGGTGGCCGAGGAAATTGAAGCGGAGGAAATCAAGCTGTTTACTTTAGGTGTTGGAACAGATGTGGGGAGTCAAATCTTAACTCGAAGTGGATTCAAAAAAGACAGACAAGGAAACCAAGTTCTAACCAAATTAAACTCCCAATCAATGGAAGACCTGGCCGACAAGACAGATGGAGAATATTTTGAAATTAATGAATCAAGAAACGATGTGGAACGTTTGATAAGTGCGATTAACCGCATTGAAGGAGAATTGAGAGATGCCAAGCAGGTGGATGCTACACAAAATAGGTATTATTATTTTTTGGGGTTGGCGTTCCTTCTTATGATTTTTGACGTTCTCATCAGTGTTAAGTTGATAAGATTATGAAATACTTTTTAGTAGTACTTCTGGCTTTTGTTTCAAATAACCCTCGGGAAATCGCTCGAGTTAACGCGTTGAAGCTTGCTGCGGAACAGGCTTTTCTGAATGGAGATTTCGACCTGGCAATTTCCAATTACATAACGCTTAGGGATTCACTTGGTGTTGATGAAGATGAGATTAATCTCAACATGGCACATGCCTATTATAACTTGAAGGACACTGCAACTGCCAAGTCACACTACAATACGCTCAGTACATCAAGTAATCGAAAATTAAAATCAGTTGCATATCAGCAATTAGGTGTGATGAATAAAGATGCAGGGAAGCTGGAAGAGTCACTGCAGCAACTAAAATCAGCTATCAAGGCCGATCCAACCAACCAACAAGCAAGATATAATTATGAAGTTGTAAAAAAGCAGCTCGAAGAGCAACAGCAACAACAACAGCAGCAACAGGATCAGCAAAATCAGGACGGAGAGGACGAGAACAAGGAAAATCAGGAAAACCAAGAAAACCAGGAGAACCAGGATCAAGAAAATAAAGATCAGGAAGGAGAGCAAAAAGAATCTGACGAAGAACAAGAAGGTCAGGAAAAGGAAAATCAGGAACAAAAAGAAGGCGAGGAAAAAGAGCAGGAAGCAGAAAAATCCAAGGAACAGATGACCAAGGAAAAGCTGAAGGAAATGAACATCAGCGAAGAAAAGGCGCGCATGATCCTGGAAGCAATGAAGAACAACGAGATCCAGTACCTTCAACAGCAAAAAAGAAAAGCCACCGAACGCCCTCCAAGTGGTAAGCCTGATTGGTGACAGTCCACCAGAAATTCGCAGGTAAAAATTGATAATTAGTCCCGAATATTTGACATTTGCGGTCAAAGTCCGAGTTGGTATTGGAGTCTCTGAACTTTTTCAACCAATCATACATTAACATTTAAAAACCCAGAATATGAAAGAAGTATTTATCGCATCTGCTGTTAGGACCCCAATTGGAAGTTTCGGAGGCAAATTATCAGGTTTTAGCGCCACTCAACTCGGCACCTTTGCCATCAAAGGAGCGCTGGAAAAATCAGGTGTTAGTGCCGATCAGGTAAATGAAGTTTTCATGGGTAACGTGCTCTCGGCAAATCTGGGTCAAGCTCCCGCAAGGCAGGCAGCTATAGGTGCCGGGGTCGGTCACAATGTACCGTGCACTACTGTAAACAAAGTTTGCTCTTCAGGTATGAAATCGGTGATGTTAGGTGCTCAGACAATTATGTTAGGAATCAACGATATTGTCGTTGCCGGTGGAATGGAGAGTATGTCAAATGTGCCCTACTACGTGCCAAAAGCACGCTATGGACACAAATATGGACACGGACAACTGGTCGATGGACTTATGCACGATGGATTGTGGGAAGTGTACAATGAATTTGCGATGGGAAATTGTGCCGACAATACTGCCAAGGAAATGAACATTTCTAGGGAAGCTCAGGATGAATACGCAATTAATTCTTATAAGAAAGTTGCCGCCTCTACAGAGGCAGGAGATTTCAAAAATGAGATCATTCCAGTCGAAATCCCTCAACGAAAAGGTGATCCAGTGGTAATGGACACAGATGAAGAATTTTCCAACGTCAATTTCGAAAAAATTCCAAACCTACGGCCTGTATTTGATAAGGACGGAACTGTGACCGCTGCCAATGCATCAACCATCAATGATGGTGCTTCTGCCTTGGTTTTAGTAAGCCAGGAAAAAGCTGAAGAACTGGGATTGACTTTGATCGCTAAAATCAAAGGATTCGGTGATGCAGCCCAGGAACCACTTTGGTTTACTACTGCTCCGTCGTTAGCCATTCCAAGAGCATTAGATCATGCCGGTGTAGATCATGATGATGTGGACGTTTGGGAAGTGAATGAAGCTTTCTCTGCAGTAGCTTTGGCCAATCAGGAAAAACTAAATCTTGACCCGGAGAAACTAAATGTGCTTGGCGGAGCTGTTGCCATGGGTCACCCATTGGGAGCCTCAGGAGCAAGGATCATTACCACCCTTTGCTCTGCCCTGGATAAAAAAGGCGGAAAAATCGGTGCTGCAGGAATTTGCAACGGTGGTGGAGGCGCATCCGCCATTGTGATCGAAAAGGTGTAATGTCCCCTAAAGAAGTGGTCAGGAAATGGGTGGAGGCCTTCAACCAGGCTGATGCCGATTTGCTTGCGGAACTGTATGATCAAAATGCGATCAATCATCAGGTAAACTCGGAACCAGTAGAAGGAAGGGATTCAATCAAGCAAATGTTTGTCGGCGAGTTCACTCGGGCAAAGATGATTTGTGAAATTGAGAACATCTTGCAAGATGGCGATTGGGCCATATTGGAATGGAAAGACCCGCAGGGTCTGCGTGGATGTGGTTTCTTTCAGATCAAAAATCATAAGATTGTCTTTCAAAGAGGATATTGGGACAAGCTGTCTTTTCTAAGATTACATAACCTCCCCATCCCGTCGGATTGACTTAATCAGGAATAATATTGAAATTAGTCTGGCGTTAACCACATAAGATGGTTTCGCTGATAGATATGCGCACTCCTTTTCTCATCTTGTGGATGTTCCCTTTTGCTGCTCTTGGACAGACAAAAATCATTACCTACTACGAGCAAGGCCAAATCAAGGAGGAGTATCAGGTTCTGGAAAATGACAGCAGTCGTGTAGATGGAAATTATGTCATGCTGGACCCAAGTGGCAATGAAATCGTCACCGGCTTTTTCCAAGACGGCAAAAAACAGGGCTTGTTCAGAAACTTCTATGCCGATGGCACTATTCAGCGGGAAACCCTCTACAAGGACAATTTGAGGCAAGGCGCTACTAAAGTCTTTTCACCTAAAGGAACACTCATCCAGGAAGCAACTTTCGAAAATGACACTTTGGTCGGAGCGATCAATTTGTATGATGCACTTGGCAATCTATTAGGAGAAACTCAGTTCTCCGGTGGAAAGCCAGAAGGGCTTGTTAAATCGTATTATACAGATGGAAAGATCAAGGAAGAGACCCACTACAAAAACGGGAAGCCGAACGGAAGCACCAAGCAGTATTACGAGTCCGGCGTAATCAGACTTGAAGCCAATTACGTCAGTGGACTTTTGGACGGAATGTATAAGACTTACTATCCGTCAGGCAAACTTGAAATGGAGGCGCTTAACAAGCGTGGGGCTAAGTCTGGATTTGTGAAAACGTACCATGAAAATGAGCAGCTCAAGTCCACTGGAAATTATGTGAATGGTGGTCTTCAAGGTCAATACCTAGTCTACTATGACAATGGCAATGTTAAAAGTGAGTACAGGTACAACAATGGAAAGAGAATCGGAAGAAGCATAGATTATCATCCTAACAGTAAAATCAGACTCGAAACGTCCTTTTCCAATGGAGGCTTGAACTCGCAGGTCAAGGAATACAATGAGAAAGGTGTTTTGATAGCGGAACGGCAGCTTGAAAATGAACTTCCCAGAGGCACCTGGAAGACCTACGATTCCAAGGGTCGACTGGCATCGGTCCAGGAACATGAAAAAGGGAAAAAGCACGGATCACATATTCAATTTGAAAATGGCAAAAAGATCTCTGAGACCGAATATCGATTTGGGAAGAAATTTGGCCAGCACAAGCAGTATTTCCCTAATGGTAATTTAAAAGTAGAAGCCACCTACGAGCTCAACCTTTTTCATGGCACTTTCGCTCAATACCATAAGAATGGCCAGGTCGAATTCACGGGGCTTTATGTTAGAAATAAGCGGCACAAGTCTTGGACATATTTTGACAAAAAAGGAAATCTTACTGAAGAAATTACCTATAAATACGGGGAGATCATTGATAGAAAATAGCGCACCTTTGCGTTATGATTTTGTTCAGTACACTGAAAGCGTTCTTAAAGGACAAGGAATATAGGGATCTCGTCGGTACTGTTCTTGCCATACTGATCATCGGTACTGTTGTTTATCATTATTTGGAAGGTTGGACATGGCTTGATTCCTTTTATTTCTCATTCATTACATTAACTACAATTGGATTTGGTGATTTTGCTCCGGAAACCAATGCGGGAAAAATCTTTACCATTTTTTACATTGTCTTAGGTGTGGGAGTGATCCTGGCTTTCGTCAATACCCTATATCATCATTACAGTGAATTGGTGAAAAAGAAGGCAAAGCAAGAATCTGAGTAGATCGACATTGGACTTGACCGTTGCCAAAACATAAAGGTGATTAAACAGAAACTTTCCAAACTCGTATTATGGCTTATGCCAAATAGATTGTCAATCCTTCTCCTAGGAATTATTTTAATTTCGGGATGTAGTGAGGAAAAAGTCCCCAAGAGATTTTACCCCAGGAATGACCATGAAGCATACTGGCACTCCTTAAAGCAGGCAAACCTTCTTAATACGGCATTGGGAGAAGAATGGGTAAAGGCATCTAAGAAGCCTTTTGACAACCAGATAAAAATCCAACTTCCCTACCAAGAAGCCTTCGTCATATCAGACCTTAGGCCCGATGCCCTTGGATACCGCTTCGATGTTAAAAGAGGACAGCGGGTACTTGTTGACCTGCAGCTTCTCGTGGAAGATACGACCAGAGTTTTCATCGATCTATTTAGAGTTGAAAACGATTCTTTAAATGAATTCAGACAGGTGGCGTCTGCGGATAGCTCGTTCCAGCTAGCTTTTGAGCCGCGAAGGGATGCCTCCTATTTGCTTCGGCTTCAACCCGAGCTACTTCGGGGAGGAGACTTCAGCATATCCATCGAAAATGTTCCGACCTTGAATTTTCCGGTAGCGGGTAAAAACAAACGAGCTATCCAGAGCTTTTTTGGTGACCCGAGGGACGGAGGAAGAAGAGAGCATCATGGAGTTGATATTTTTGCAAAAAGACATACTCCAATTATAGCTCCGGTAAAAGCTACTGTACGATTCGTTGGTACAAGAGGTTTAGGTGGAAAAGTGATTTGGCTGTATGATCTCAATAGTGGTAATCATCTCTACTTCGCACACCTCCAGGAACAACTGGTCAAACGCTACGAGACAGTTTATCCCGGTGATACCATTGGGACTGTTGGGAATACGGGCAACGCAAGACGGACTCCACCGCATCTGCACTTTGGGATCTATAGAAACGGCCCTGTTGATCCTTATAATTTCATTGTACCGGGGTACCCAAAACCTCCACCATTTGTTCCAGACACAAGCTTGCTTGGGAAGCAAGTCATGCTGGCTAAAAATGCCTTTCTAAAGTCGGAAATGAGAAGGAAATCCGCCAACCTCGACACCCTCTTCTCAAACGAGCCAGTTAAGGTTTTAGCAGTCAATCACAGGTATGCTAGGGTCAGAAGCGAAAATGGTACACTTGGCTTCTTACGCAAAAGTGAGTTAAACTAGAACGTGCAGCTAGCGCATGTACTTTTTGTAGCTTTTCTTCCTGCCTCCGAAAAGTTTGGCAAGCAGCCCCTTGCTCTTTTGCTTTTTTCTCGAACCTTCTATCATCACGCCTGAAACAGCGATCAAAGCCCTTTTCCAGGATTGCCCGACCTCATCAGTGTAGAATACATCCATCGCATTCTTAACGGTAAAAAGAAGAGCCTGAATAACATACTTATAATGTGAATTGAGTACACCAAGATCACCATGATACTTACCCAATTCTTCCAAAGTCGGTCTCAGTTTCTCAAAATCTCCAAGATTAGTCACAAGTAAGTTTAATGTGAAGCCAAGTTTTTCTGCCAAACGGCCCATGTCATCAGGAAAGTAAGGCCTCACCTGTGGAGCAATTTTGAAGAGCCGATTATAAAATTTCAGCATGTTATCCATCTCATCATCCACGACTATCGCCCATGAATTTCTAATGTTATCTATATCCTTTTCTGTAAGCATTAATTCACTTTTTTGTTTCCTCTGAGCGATTACCCAAACAACTTCCTGAGTAACTGCTGGAACTTATTCTCTTCCTTTTCAGGCGCATTTTGCATGATGCCAGCAATGTGGGTTAAGGCTTTTGACCAGGAGGTCTCTATTTCCTTTGAGTTCTGAGTTCCTAATATCTTATCAACAAGCACTAAAAGCGACTCGTTAAACTTTTCGTAGAACTCATTCTCAATTTTCAATTTGACATGAATGCGTCCCAGATCTTCAATCGAATCTTTAATCTCATCAAGCTGATGGCAGTTTGACACAATAAAATCCATGGTATAGTTGAATTTTCTTCCAAGTTTGGAAAAATCATCCCGAGGAAAATATTTTTTCGCATCGGGTGCCGTTTCAAAAAAAGCGTCGTAGAAAATCAGAGGGTTCTCTATGCGACGCTCTTCCATTATTTTCCATGAGGATTTTATCAAGCTTGCCTCTCTATCAGTCAATACCATTTTATTACCAAATACTTATTTCACAATCCTTTACTTGCACATATGTACATGGAGATTGGGACTCAGCCATATCTACTTGGCAAGGCTACTTCCGGTGAAATAAAAAAGGTATTAAAAGGCGTCTACTCCTGGTCTACATGAGCCGGGGACTTGTGGAGCAGTACTACACGTCAAATTTTTATGTAAAAACGTGAGGTATCCTATCCCTCATACGAAATTCGAAAAATGGTGCCGGCTAAGTCGTCCGATACAAGCATAGAACCATCTGGCGCTATGACGATATCCACAGGTCTGGCCCACGCTCGATTTGTTTCAGTATTCAAAAATCCTGTAGCAAAATCTTCGTAGCTCTTTCCTACTCCGTTCTCTTCCTCCACTAAGGTTATCTTATGTCCAGTGTGACCAACCTCCTGATCACGATTCCAAGAGCCATGTTCGGCAATAAATATCTTGTTCTTGTAGCTTGTTGGAAATGCATCCGCTGTGTAAAATTTTAGACCTAAAGGGGCAACGTGAGGTCCCAAATTTTGCGCAGGCACCACGAAATCCTCGCAAGGATACTTGTCGCCAAATTCCGGATCTTTGATATCGCCACCGTGACAGTATGGATAGCCAAAATGTTGTCCTCTTTCAGAAACGCGATTAAGCTCACAGGGTGGGCTATCATTCCCCAGGTAGTCTCGACCATTGTCGGTAAACCACATTTCCCCACTGTCAGGGTGCCATGTAAATCCAACCGTATTTCTCACTCCGCTAGCGAAAACCTCCCTATCCGATCCATCAGGATTCATGCGGGTGATGGAAGCATATATTTCATTTTTGCTTTCACAAATGTTGCAAGGTGCACCAACTGGAACGTACAATTTTCCATCAGGCCCAAACGCAATGTACTTCCATCCATGGTGACGATCTTTAGGATAATCATCATAGATCTTCACGGCTTTAGGAGGGTCGCTCAAGTTGCTTTCGATATTGTCAAACCTCCACAATTTACCCACCTCAGCAACATACAAGGACCCATCTCGGAAGGCAACGCCATTTGGCATTCGAAGACCACTTGCAATCACGTGTTTTTCGTCAGCTTTCCAATCTCCATCGGTATCTCTCACGGCGTAGACCTTGCCTCCACTCCTATTACCTACGAACAAGGTTCCGTCGGGCGTTAACGCCATAGATCTCGCGTTGTTTACACGTGCGAATACATCCACTTTGAATCCTGCTGGGAGGTTGAGCGCGTCCAGCTGAATTCCTTCCATGGAGTTCAGATCTGGTTCGTTGGCATCAACTTCCGTAGGTGAATCCGGCGATTTAGAAGAGCAGGAAAAAAGAAAAAGTAGGATGAGAATTTGGACCGCTTTGTTCATGACTTAAAATTTGAACTCTCAATTTAGAATTAACTCTCCAACAATTCAAGAATACTGCGTAACTAGGTAACGCAGGTTACTTTTGCGGCATGATTGACATCACAAATCTTTCATTCTACCTTGGAGATCGAGCACTTTATGACGAAGCCTCCCTGTTTATTGGACCGAAAGACAAAATAGGTTTAATAGGCTTAAATGGAACAGGGAAATCCACACTCTTGAAAATGATGATCGGCGAAGCTCAGCCCACCGCAGGAAAAATATCGAAGAGTAAAGAGACCACCATTGGATTTTTAAACCAGGATCTTCTGTCTTTTCAAACCGAGGAGTCTATCCTCACTGTAGCAATGAAAGCATTTGCATCAACATTGGACCTTCAGAAAAAGATTGACGAGGTGATCAAACAGATGGAGGAAAATTACAGCGACGATCTGGTTGATAAGTTGACCAAGTTGCAGGAAAGATTTGAGGCAGAGGAGGGCTATGTTTTGCAATCGAGAGCTGAAGAAATTTTGGAAGGTATCGGCTTCAAGACTGCAGACCTTCAACGACCGCTGAGTGAATTCTCTGGTGGGTGGAGAATGCGGGTAATGTTGGCTAAACTTCTCCTTGAAAAGCCAGATCTACTCATGCTGGATGAGCCCACCAACCACCTTGACCTTCCATCGATCCAGTGGATTGAAAGTTATCTTCAGTCATATGAAGGGGCGTATATCATTGTTTCTCACGATAGGGAATTTTTAAATCGATCTGTGAATAAGATCGTGGAAGTTTCACTCCAAAAACTGAATGTCTATCCTGGTAACTATGATTTTTACGAGGAGGAAAAGGCGTTAAGAAATGAACTTCAGCAAAATGCTTTTGAAAATCAACAACAGAAAATAAGGCAAGCGGAGCGTTTCATCGAGCGATTTAAGGCCAAGGCAACGAAAGCCAGACAGGCTCAATCGAAGATGAAAATGCTGGAAAAAATGGATCGAGTAGAACAGGTAGTAGATGAGAGCGCTCAAGTGAATTTTCGATTCAATTTTAAAACCAAATCAGGCCGCCATGTCAAGCGTCTTGTAGATATTTCAAAGTCTTACGACGATCTAGAAATCCTTACAAACTCCTCCATTGGAATTGAACGTGGAGATAAAATCGCACTTATAGGTGCTAATGGAAAGGGGAAATCCACAGCCTTACGAATAATAGCAGGTGCTGAGCCTCACTTGGGTAAAGTGGAAACAGGACATAATGTTATCAATTCCTTTTATGCTCAACACCAGTTGGAGGCCTTGGATATAAAGAATGATCTGCTTGAAGAGCTGAAATTAGCTGGGACCGGAAAGACAGAGCAGGAACTTCGAAGTGTGCTAGGTTGCTTCCTTTTTTCAGACGATGAGGTTTTCAAAAAAATCAAAGTACTCTCTGGGGGAGAAAAATCCAGGGTTGCGCTGGCCAAAACATTAATATCGGAGGCAAACTTTCTATTATTGGATGAGCCTACGAATCACCTGGACATGCTATCAGTAAGCATTTTAGTCCAGGCACTTCAACAATACGAAGGAACACTAATACTTGTATCCCATGATCGTCATTTCATTTCACAAGTAGCCAATAAGATCTGGTGGATTGAAGGTAAGGAAATCAAGGAGTATCCCGGAACTTACGAGGAGTATTCATGGTGGAAGGATCAGAATGTGGTTGAAGAAAAGAAAGTGGAAACGGCTAAGGCCAGGATCAAAAAAGAAAATGCTAAGCCGAGAAACAATCAAGAAGAACAGGCCAAGTTTAAACAAGTAAAACAGATCGAAGCGAGCATCGAAAAATGTGAGTCGGAAATAGCCACACTTGAAAATCAACTGGGTGATCCAAAAGTGTTTGAAAATCAGGATGATTATGAAAAGATCAACACCCAGTATGTTGAGAAAAAACAGGCACTTGAACAGCTAATGGAAAAATGGGAAGCATTAGCAGAGTAACAGTCCAGCAGGAACTGAAAAATGAGATACTGGCCACTTATCACAAGAATTCTTTCAAGACTGTATTCAAATTTTTAAAATCCAGCTTCATGAAATAACATTGCCAGGCAGAATTCAACAGTTCTGTCACTTAACCCAAATACGCTCCAAATGAACGACATAGAAATTGCACAGTCCGTCGAACCAAAACACATCAATGTTATCGCTGAAAACCTGGGCCTAACCCCCGACGATATCGAGCACTACGGAAAGTACAAAGCGAAACTTCCTCTTGAGTTTATCGATGAGAGCAAAATCAATGAAAACAACCTGATCCTGGTCACCGCTACCACTCCAACACCCGCCGGCGAAGGTAAAACCACCACTTCCGTGGCACTAAATGATGGATTGAACAAAATAGGGAAGCAGTCCATTGCTGTATTGAGAGAGCCCTCACTTGGTCCGGTATTTGGGATGAAAGGCGGTGCTACAGGTGGCGGTCACTCGCAGGTAATTCCAATGGAAGATATAAACCTGAACTTCACTGGTGATTTTTCTGCAATCGAAAAAGCAAACAATCTGCTCTCAGCACTGATCGACAACAACATCCAAAGCAAGAACCATAACCTAAACATCGATCCAAGGACGGTGGCTTGGCGATGGTCAATGGATATGAATGATCGCTCCTTACGCCACATCGTCACTGGCCTGGGAGGGAAATCAAATGGATATGTAAGGGAATCGGGGTTTGATATCACGGCTGCATCCGAGGTAATGGCTATTTTATGCCTATCAAAGGACCTTCATGACCTTAAAGAACGCCTTGGAAACATCTACGTAGGTGACACCTTCGACAACAAGGCCATTTATGCACGTGACCTGAAAGCCCACGGGGCTATGACCGTACTGCTCAAGGATGCCATCAAACCAAACCTAGTCCAATCATTGGAAGGTAATCCAGCGATCATACATGGGGGGCCCTTTGCAAACATTGCTCAGGGCACAAATTCATTGATTGCAACCAAAATGGGTCTTTCATTGAGTGATTATGTAGTAACAGAGGCTGGCTTTGGAGCTGATCTTGGAGCCGAAAAGTTCTTGAATATCAAGTGCAAGAATGGAAATCTGTCTCCAAAAGCTGTGGTGCTCGTAACAACCGTCAGAGCTTTGAAGTATCATGGTGGCAAGGCGAAAGACCAATTGAATCAGCCAGATCTTGAAGCGCTGAAAGAGGGCATGATAAATCTGGAAAGGCATATAGACAACATTCAAAATTTTGGACTGCCGATGGTTGTCTCTGTAAACAGGTTCATCTCTGATACGGATGAAGAAGTGAATGAAGTACTTAACTACTGCAAAGGCAGAAACGTTACTGCTTGTGAATGCCATGGATGGGAAAAAGGTGGTGAGGGAGCATCTGAACTAGCTTCGCTTGTGGTTGAAGCGGCTAACGGCTGCACGGGCACCTTTAACCCTACGTATGACTGGGATATGAGTGTTCAGGAAAAAATTGAAGCTGTAAACAAAAAGGTATATGGCGGTGGAAGAGTGGAATTCGCTCCAAAGGCGAAACTCAATTTAAAGAGAATAAAACGACTTGGTCTCGAAAAGGTGCCTGTCTGCATCGCAAAAACACAAAGTTCTTTTTCAGACGATGCAACGCTAGTAGGAGGTCCTAATGGTTTTACCCTAACCGTTCGTGAAATCGAAATTGCGGCTGGCGCCGGTTTTGTGATCCCTATTACCGGAAAGATGCTCCGTATGCCTGGTCTTCCCGAAATTCCGGCTGCTGAACAGATCGACATAGATGATGAAGGAAAAGTAACGGGACTTTCCTAAACAATCGAGGCGTTAACTACACCTGCTTTGTCTGCTCCCTTAGCTCTGCTGACTGATCCCAATCCATATGGACGATCGGAACTGAGTAAAGAGTTGGCAGTCTAGCTCCATACTTTTCCTTCAGGATCTTGTCGATGGTGTCAAAAAGTAATGCCTTCGTTTTGCCCCGTATCAGAATCTGGTTCTCAGAGACAACTTTTCCGGCCAAATCTCTCGCTCTCTTAACACCCTTGGTTACCAGAGCATCCACAACAAGTCGATCTTCAACCAGGAAGTCAGCTATTTCTTCTCCAAGCTGTTCATCGTTTGTTAATATATGAACAAGTATCATAAGCCTACCGTTTAATTCTCTACAATATTGCTTAATATTCCACTAACCCACTGTAACCTACCTATTGATCGACCTAATTCGGCTTTCAGCTCAATCAACTTAACTTCTGCTTCTAATTTCTTATTCTCCCGGCTATTGATGAGAAAAATGGAACTTTCTCCGTTGTCAAATTTAGTTTGTTCCCCATTCAACATAAACGTGTAGTTTTCAACCATGGATTCCTGTTCAGCAATCATCTCTTGGAGCTGTTGAATCTTTACATATTCGGCCCTGATCTTGTTTTGAATTTCACGCCTTTTCTGACTCAACTTGAGATCACCCTCATTTCTCTTCAATTTCGTGGTCTTCAACTTGGCTCGCTCCTTTCTCAACAACAACGGATAGCTGAAATTCAGCCCTGCTTTATAGTTGTTACGAAAAAAAACATGATCCTCAGAAGGTGTTTGATCTGCCACCAGTACATTATACTCAAGATCCAGTCTCGGCTTCAACTGCTCTGCAGCTAGCCTTCTATCCAGATCAAGCACCGAGTTGTTCACAGCAAGTAATCGAATATCCGGGTGATTTGAGTTGGCAAACTCCAGAAAATGAGAGAGATCTCGTTGCAAGGAATGATTTTCCACCTTGGGAGTCAAGCCAACAGTATCTTCCTGGTCCCATAGAAAATTTTGAAGCAAAAGCTGACTTTTTCGATAGTCGACTTCCGCTTTTCTCAAATTATTAGCCCATTGCTGTACCTGAATCAATGTTTCGACTGAATCAATTGCTGCGTTGTCTCCATTGATTACTGATTGTCGAATGCCATCGAAGCGCTGTTGCACAAGGGCTAGGTTATTCACCGTAAGTTCAAGCTTAAGAAATGACTCGTACCAGTACCAGTAGGCATGGTTAGCGTCAAGAAAAACATTATTCAAGACTCGTGTCGACTGTAGTTGCAGTTCCAGTTCGCTTAGCTTCGCCTTCTTAAGACCAATGTTCCGGTTGTTGGCCAGGAGACCCTGTCCAAGAGGCACAGAGATGCCAGCATAGTACAAGCCGTTGGTAGGTACATTGCGCTCGGGATTCAGAAAAATTCCACTATTTCGTTCCAATCCAGCTTTAAAGTCAACATTGAGCAAGGTGGGTACCTTGACATAGCTATTCCAAATATCAAAATAGTCCGTCCCTTTAAATTGCTTCGATTGATAGGTCGACTCTAATTTTGGGTCAAAGGCTCCGCGTCCCTCCCTTAATGCCAATTCGCCGCGGGCATAGATCAGTTTTGCCTGCTGGACGATTGGGTTGCTAGTTCGTACCCGCAAATAGTATTCGAGAAGGCTAAGTTCAGTAGCTTGCTGTGCAGCAACTGCAAAAGGTAGCAGGAATAGATAAATGAGAATCTTCCTCATAACGAGCCCTTGGCATATGTTTCAGCCTTATCATTCTGAACGTAGAAGTCGGGGGGAAATCCATTTAGATTTCGCCAAAGTTCATACCACACCGGTACGTTTTTAAGTAACGCTATGCCATATGCCCCTGAGCCCAGTCTCAGCAGCTCTGGCCATGCTTCAGATTCCGGATCCGGAGCAACCAGGACGCGAAATTTCCCATTTGGACTTGCAGCCTTGTCGAAGGCAACCACTCGTCCTGTATATGTCCCGAAGGACAAATTCGGCCAACCACTGAAAACCAATGCCGGCCAACCATCAAACTGTAGCTGGACACGATTTCCTTCACGAATAAGTGGTAAATCAATCGGCCGAACATACACCTCAACTGCCAAATCATAATTGGAGGGGATGAAGCTGAAGATAGCCTCGCCCTCCTTAACGGTTTCCCCAATTCCAGTCGTCAACGCCCTGGTAACATACCCATCTTGCGGTGCAGTGATGAAATAAAACCCTGCCCGTCGCGCATAGTTGGCTTGCTGTATAGACAATTTATTATACTCAGCCTCAGATTCCAGTGCACTTGACAATGCCGACATTCGCTCAGATCGTGCTTTCGCAATCTTTTCCTTAAAGTCATTTTGAACTGTATTCAAGGTCAACTTCGAATTGATGTATTCATTTTTACTAGCTAGCCATTTGTTTTCAGCGGCAATGTTCTTATTGATACTTTCTTGAAGTTTTTGCTTTCGTTGTTCAAGTTGAGTCAGAGACTTAAGTCCTTGATCGTACAACAGCTGTTGGCGGTCAAATTGTTTTTGTGCTATGTCTAAGTTGATACCGCTTGTCTGATAGTCAATGCTGTCTGAAGTAACCTTTAGTTCTGACTGACGCAAGTAGTTTCTTGCCTGTTCGATTTTCAAAAGGCTATTGACCCGCAAGGCTTCGATCTGTTCTTGCAATGCCTGTGCTTTATCCTGATAGGCCCTGACGGAAGCCTCCTTGGCACCAGCCTGGTTAGTGGCCCGTTGAATAAGTTGAGGATCCAAATATTCTGATTTCATTTCAGAAATAAACACGATCGTATCTCCTGCATCAACCAATTGACCTTCCCTAACAAACCAGTTTTCCACCCTACCTGATATCACGGAGTGTATATCCTGCTCACGGTTTTCTGGTCTGAGTGTGGTTAGTGTTCCACGTGCTCGAATGTTCTGTGTCCAGGGAAGAAATAGCATCACCAGGCCAAGCACAAAGAGTCCAGTCATCAGATTGATGAGCTTCTTTGTTGCCTTTGACTTAGTCACTTCCTGGTACGAGGACTGGTCCTTAAGTATCTCGTCTCGATCTATGGGATTGTTTGAGATGTTTAACATCTTTTCAGGATTTTAATTTTTTATCTGACTTTGAAATGTCCATAATTTTGCCATCTTCTACGGTTACAATCTTATCACTTGAATTCACCAAAAGTGGATCGTTAGTCACTGCCAACATCGTCCATTCGTTTTTGGGATCCGTTAGAATTTGACTTATTGCCTTCCTATCCTCGTAGTCCAATCCCTGCAGGGTGTTATCAATCACAATTAGTTTTGGTTTCTCCGCAAAAGTCCTTGCAAGAATGATCTTTTGCCGGATACTTGCCGAAAGCCCTTGTCCTTCTGGACTGATTACCGTATTGAGTCCTTTGGGTAAATGTTTAAAGAAGTCACTCAAGCCTACTTGCTCAATTGCCCAAAGCATGTCTTCAATCTGAATTTCAGGTTTGCCTACCGAGATGTTCTCACCCAAGGTGCCGTAAAACAAATCTTGCAATCCTAGGTTGTCTCCGATAACGGATCGAAAGCTCATGATATTTATATCACCAAGTGGGATTCCGTTAAAGAGAATCGAACCCTCATAGTCGTTGTAAAGACCAGCAACCAGGGAGACAAGGGTGGATTTACCTGATTGATTAATCCCTGTTATGCATATCTTTTCACCAGCCTTAATTTTCAGGTCAACGTTGTCTACCGCAGCAGTTTTAGCCCCTGGATATCTATAAGTAAGTCCACTAAGTTCCACTGATATACCCATACCCTTACTGATTTCTTCAAGATCAATCCCTTCTTCACCCTCCATGTCAATATCAGTTACCTGACCAAGCTTTTCTAAACCAGTCAGAACATCGTACACTGTCTCCATACTCAAAATCAACTTTTCAGCAGAATTCAAGACAAGTAGAATGATAATTTCAGATGCGACGAATTGTCCCAGGTTGATCTCCTGATTGATTACTAGAACACTTCCCAGAATTAGTAAGCCACCGGTAATCACCGTTTTGAAGCCTACAATGCTGGAAAATTGGAACATCAGCACGCTGAAATGCTGTTTACGAAACTTGAGATAGTGCCCCACGTACTCATTCATTTTTCTAATCGGAAGATTTGTTTCACCAGCGAGCTTGAAGGTCCCCATCACCCTGGCAAGTTCCTCCAACCAATGCGCAACCTCATATTTGTATTTAGATTCTAGCAAGCTTGACTTGAGTCCCCTTGGCCCGGTAACAATGAAGATTAGGGTAATGAGTCCGATCAGGATGAAACCGAAAAAAACGAAAAAGGGATGGTACAGCGATAAAAGAATGATCCCAAACAGAATCTGCAGCGATGAGCTGGAAAAATCAATCAGTATCTTAGGGAGGCCTTTTTGAACATTCAGCGTGTCAAAAAAACGATTCATCAATTCTGGTGGGTAGAAACCTGCTACCGACTCCATCTTAAATCTTGGAATCCGATAGGCAAACTCAAACGAAGCCCTAGTAAAAATTCGACGCTGCAACAATTCCGTCAGCGACAATTGCAACACCTGAATGATCCCCGAAGCAGCTACCCCAACGACCACAACGAAAATTAGTATGCCCCAGGCCGCTGAAAACTCTGCTGTCAGAACAAATCCAACGATTGCCTGAATTCCAAGTGGTAGGGATAAGTTGATGAGTCCGTGGAAGACCGCATAAGCGTAAATAATAAATATCTCCCGTCTGTCCAGAGCAAGCATCCGAAAGAATCTCCGAATCGGTGTAAGCTTGAGGTCTTTTCTGATATCTATGCTTTCAATATTGATAGTATTACTATTCATCTAGGGTAAAAAATTTTATTTTATCAGTTTGAGGATGGTACTCAATAAAAAATCGTGAACCTGCTTTTCGATCGAAGTATCGCTTTCCCTAGACACTTCCGTCAAAGATGGAAGATGTAAGGCAAAGAACATTTGCTGATGCGAAGCTTCCAGAACCGTACTAACGAGCGCGTGAGGATACTTGTAATCAGGGTTGATGTCGCGAATCACCATGGCTATTTTATGACACAAACCCTTATAACCTCGGAATAGGCCAGCATTGTTGATAACATCGACTTCCTTTGTGAGGTATGTTTTATCAGACTCAACATCCACAACACTTTGCAATGCCTTCATGTTCAATCCAGCAAATTCCATGGACTCCGCACCATCGTTCAAGTGACAAATAATCTTGAGAATCTCTCTTAGTTTCTCTTCGCTGTCTTTGAGGTGGTGCGTATTGTAATCAATTAGGTACTCAATCCATGCCCAATACAAGGTTGTGAGATATAGCAACAACTTAAGCTTGTTCTCAAAATAACGGTAAATCGACGCTTCGGTAGAACCAATTTCGTGCGCAAGTTTCTTAAAGGTGAAAGACTCGAATCCTAGCTCTGCCAACAATTCAATTCCCTCAGAAACAATCTTACGACCTAGCTCAGAGGACTGAGGATCCTTGCTATAATACCTCTCACCGATAACGATATTTAGGGTCAACATAGATTCAAAAGTAAGTATATTAAACTCAATAGTAATACTATTGTTTCAAAATGCATTACTTTTATTTCGTAAAAGTCTATATCGGCGTGTTGAATACTCCGTACTAACTTAGCTCGTTCAAAACAGCGAATATGATAAATCGTGAACTGGTACCAAATGATGGCTTAAAGGGTTTCACACAAAACTGGCAGAACGACCTAATCGCAGCGATTAGTGTTGGATTTGTCGCACTTCCACTTTCGCTGGGTATCGCTGTAGCATCTGGTATGCAACCATTTGCAGGTCTCCTGTCAGCAATCATTGGAGGTGTTGTAACGACATTCTTTCGAGGTTCGCACATTGCCATAAACGGACCTGGCGCGGGCATAATAGCAGTAATCCTAGCAGGCCTTGGCCTACTGGAGGGGAACATCAACTATGTACTAGCTGCCATTGTAGTCTCTGGCGCAATACAGGTACTCATGGGACTTCTACGAATGGGCAGGATTGCAAAGATGTTCCCATCCTCAGTGCTAAATGGTATCCTTGCAGCCATTGGTGTTATTATCGTGGCAAAACAAGTTCACTTCGCCCTAGGAACTACATCCAACGCTGAAAGCGTCATAGACACACTTAAGGATGCATTGTACCAATTGCCAGATGCCAATCCCTATGTTGCCGTCATAGCAGTCGTCGGTATCCTTATCCTTGCACTCTATAAGAAAATTCCTATTAGATTCTTCCACCTTTTACCAGCACCAATGTGGGTGCTAATCGTATCGCTGCCCTTCGTTTTTCTGTTCGACTTCTTCTCTGCTCATCAGATGTCTCTCTTTGGCAGGGAGTACGAGGTGGGCCCACAGTTTCTTATCCAAATTCCGGACAACCTTATGGATGGCATTATGTACCCAGATTTCTCGATGATCGGGACCGCAGGCTTTTGGATGACGGTGATATCAATAACGTTGGTTGCTTCTGTTGAAACATTGGCGAGTGCCCGAGCGGTGGACAAACTAGACCCATATCAAAGGGTAACCAAGCTAAACAAAGATTTAGTTGGTGTAGGAATGAGCACGATGATTTCCGGGGCTCTGGGTGGACTACCCATTACTACCGTTATCGTTCGAAGTACTGTGAATATTCAGAATAACGCCAGGACCAAATGGTCCAACTTCTTTCATGGAATGTTCCTTCTCGTGTTAGTACTAATTCTAACTCCTGTCCTACAAAGCATTCCTTTAGCTGCACTATCAGCTATCTTGGTCTATACAGGTTTTAGGTTAGCTTCACCAAGGGTCTTCATGCAAGCGTACAATCAAGGAGTAGAACAGCTTCTCTTTATGGTTTCTACTTTTCTTATTACCCTCTCAACGAATCTGGTTTACGGTATCGTCGGTGGTATCCTCATCACCTTGACTTTACATATGCTCCTGGCCAGGGTTGGGGTCATGCCCTATTTTAATCTGACGTTTAAACCGGGATCAAAAATTTACAATCGAGAAGATGGATCGGTTGACGTAAAGCTGAAAGGAATAGCTAATTTTCTTTCCGTTCTGCAACTGAATAAACTTTTGGAAAAGATCCCGAAGGCATCGGTCGTGCGTCTTGATATGTCCAAAACACGTCTTGTAGATCTCTCAGTCATGGAAAACGTGATCGAATACAAACGAATCCAGGATAGTATCGGTGGAGATGTGAGCATCGTAGGTTTAGATCACCACTGGTCTAGTTGCAACCACAACCGGGCACTCAAGATCATAGTAGGGCCTAGGAAAAAGCCAATTACCAAACGACAGATCCTACTTCAAAAATTGGCCAATACAAAGGGATGGTCCTTTCAGCGAGAAGTGGATTGGGACACTTCTTACCTGCGAAATTTCTCTTTCTTCGAGTCCAGACCTATTGAGCAAAAAACCAACTCCCTACGAGGTGTCGATTCCAAACATACAGCACAATGGGAAATTGCCGATATAGTCTTTGATGAGGGCGCTATGCTCTCGTTGGATGTATTTCATACCACTGTTTTGGTGGTTAGGTTGAATCGATCAATACCGAAGTTTATTGTTGAAAAGGAGGGTTTGTTTGATAAACTATTTGGCAGGATAAAAGCCCTGTCTGGCTACACAGATCATGGTTTCACACTTTTTCCAAAAATCTCTAGAAAATTTCTACTAGCTGGAGACAATGAACAAGAGATAAAAAGTCTATTCAAGCCTAAGCTTGTTAAGTTTTTGGATGATCAAGAAATCCAACACATTGAAAGCAATGGAGAAGCACTCATGATTTTCAAGTATATCCATATCGCCCCTGCTGAAGAGGTACAAAGTATGCTTGATTTTGCGACTCACCTACTTGATCGCATGAATTTAGAAATTCTCGATAAGGAGAAAAGCTAAAAAGTCTTCTTAATCTGAGTTCTATTGGATGAATCCTAAACTTAGATTCTTAACTTCATTTGGAACAAATGGACTAAGGCCTGTCAAATCCACAAATGCATCAGTGAAATTTCCAGGCTTGTTGCCCACACCTGAAGTGATGAATCCATATTCATCAAAATACGCCGGCGAGTGGGCTTCCTGCAAGATCTGATCTATAATAGCTTGATCCGTAATTCCAAAGGACTGAATTTCACCTTCCAAAACTGAGAAAACAGAATAGGTTTCCAATACGTCATTTGTCGTTACTGATGATGGTGGAAGTGCGAGCTTCACTACTCCGATATCTAATGCTTCACTCCCTCTTCCAACAAAAGCATAATTCCTGCCACCTGTAAATGTCTCGTCTACAATAATCAAATTCGGATGGTTTGAGTTACCGATTACGTCAATTTCATCGCCAATTTTTCCCACGAACATCGCCATGTTGTCTATGTCGCCATTATTCGTTACTTCCAGTCCTGAAATAGTAACAAGCATGGTAGCTTCATATACTTCGTGATTCTCACTGTATTCAATTTTCACGAAAGTACCAGGATCATTGTCTCCACTTCGCTCGATTTGATAAGGGTTTAGGATCCCAATTCCCTCCACAGGATCTGTATTCCAGAGCAGTTGCAAGGCCTGCTCTTCATTCTCCACATCAACCATGGTCATTTCATATTCGTACGTCACGCCACCTTTGGTAACATTCTCGACAATATCAAGGCGTTTATCACGCTGATCAGCATCTCCTGTGAATGTGAAAGTATTCACACCAGCGAGCTCAAGTCCGGCTCCCACTTCCAACACAAATTCAATTATTTTAGCAGCTTGTTCACCCACATATATGAATCCAGGAAGGCTTTCATAAATCTCATTTCCCTCAATAATTCCATCTCCATCTCCGTCTGATCGTCCGGACAGGTCTCCGGTGTTACTACTGATGGAACTTGGTATGTCCACCGTAAAATCATCAGGAATGGTAACACTGAACGGATCACTGGAATCGTCGCTACCACAGTTGGCAAGAAAAACGAGAGACAGGGCAATGGATAGGTTTCTAATAGTTTTCATGACTTGATTGGATTAGCGTTTGAAAAGTTATTTCGCATTTTGGGAAATTGAAAACAATATCAACTAATAACCCATTTTTCAGCATCTTCATGTATTTGCTTGACGAATTTGGTAGATTGTAAAATCAAATAGGCACAACATGAAATACTCACCAAAAGAAGCCCTGAAAACCATTCAGCTTGTGCATTTCGCATTAATGGCTGGGATTGTTCTCTTCACGGCCGTCATTTTATTTCTCTACTTTGATGGAGTCCTTGCGGCTAAAAATGACGGGATTATCCAATACATTCCGGCTCTATTCTTTTTTGCAGTGCTACCCTCGTCAAGCATGGTGTACAAACAAGCCCTGAAAAATGTAGATGCTCAGGCAAATCTGCAATCAAAAATGAAGTTATTTCAAACTGCTCACATTGTCCGAATGGCCATATTGGAGGGCAGCGCCTTGTTTGCTGCCGCAGTCTCATTTGTCACTGGTAGCTTGTATCAGTTAATTATTGTCGGCTTGGTCATCGCGGTTTTTGCATCCAAAATTCCATCAATTATGATGCTCGAATCCGATCTACATTTAACAAGCGAGGATAAGGAAAAATTTAGATGAATATGAAAAAGGAATATGATTACGTCACCAAACTTGACATAAAATTCGATCACCACGAATTGATCGACGTACCGCAAATGGTTGATGAATGCACAGATAAGTGGTTCAACCAGACGCTTACGAAGGTGAACGATAGTGTGGTTCGACTTGGAATTGTTGAAGGTGAATACCATTGGCACAAACATGAAGGTGACGATGAATTCTTTTTTGTCTTAGAAGGAAAACTACTTATAGACCTTGAAGACAAGACAATTGAGCTGGGGCCCAACCAGGGAACAACCATCGCTAAAGGTGTGATGCACAGGCCCAGAGCTCCGCAGAAAACGATCATGCTAATGGTAGAAACAAGCGAGATTCAGCCAACCGGCGACGAGTAGATTATTTGTTGTTGGAGCCCTGCATATATCTTGCAATCGCTGAGATCAACGTTGCTGCAGGAACGAATTCTGTAAGAGGGATCATACAGTATATACCGGCCAGGAGAGACAGCACCAGTCTTGTATTCATCGAGAGACCGTAGACAGACAACATCCACCATCCTACTATAGCACCAATAAAAAATCCACCAATTCCAAGCGGGCCGAACGTAGCTAGGTCAACCACATCCAATATAATGGGACCAACAAGCGGACCAAATGCCTTGTTTAAGCGATCTATTAAGGACGGTTCTCCGGTTTCCTTATCCTCCACTCTATCCCAAGAATGAAATCAACACACCAGCAGCAACAGCGGATCCAATAACGCCAGAAATGTTGGACGCCATCGCATACTGTAGTAAATGATTGGACGGGTCGTGTTTTAAGGCGAGCTCATTTGCCACCCGGGACGCCATCGGAACAGCACTTAGTCCTGTTGCACCAATTAGAGGATTGATCTTCTTCTTCGCGATCAAATTGTAGATCTTCACAGCCAGGATGCCCCCAGTTATTGAGATGGCAAAAGCGATAAAACCGCCTCCAATAATCAAAAGCGTCTGCATATTTAGAAAGGCTGTGGCAGTCATCGTTCCACCGACTGCTAACCCGAGAAAGATGGTAGCAGCATTTAAGATTGTATCAGAAGCAGCCTTGGAAAGGCGACCGGTTGTTGCACCTATCTCCTTTGCAAGATTTCCAAACAGCAACATGCCCAGAAGCGGAACTGATGAAGGAACCAACAAAGAGACCACAGTTCCAACAGCAACAGGAAATACAATTTTCAAGGTTTGAATGTTCTTGATCG
Organism: Cyclobacteriaceae bacterium; assembly: GCA_028285685.1. Taxonomy (GTDB): domain Bacteria; phylum Bacteroidota; class Bacteroidia; order Cytophagales; family Cyclobacteriaceae; genus Ekhidna. The sequence goes on from JANQOR010000010.1 coordinate 123,180, forward strand.
GTGTCTTTGGCGGATACAATTTATCCTGATACTTCATATTAATCTTGAGTTCCCTCTTACTCATAGTCAATCTTACCACGAAAGGGATGATCACTGGTACCAGGGCCATATAAGAATAAGCCGCAATGGCGATTGGACCCAGCAGGTGTGGTGCTAGTTTAATTGTAGTATAGATCGCGGTTGGTCCATCCGCTCCGCCTATAATACCCAGAGAAGCGGCCTCCTTCATTGTAAAGCCAAAGGCAACCGCTGAAATCAAAACCGTGAAAATGCCAATCTGAGCTGCAGCTCCAAAAAAAGCTAACCTCAAGTTTCGGAGCATGGGACCAAAATCGGTCAGGGCTCCAACTCCAAGGAAGATGATTGGTGGCAAGAAACCCGTCTTAATTAATGAATAGTAAACGAAGTTCATGATCCCGTGCTGCTTGGCTATTTGATAGAGTGTTAGCGACTCATCAACTTTCTCCACGCCCATTTGCCCACCAGGAAAATTCGCCATCAACATCCCAAAAGCAATCGGGACCAGCAATAATGGTTCGTACTGTTTCCTAATACCCAGGTACAGAAGTACGAATGCGACTAACACCATCAGCAGATATTCCGGATGCTCTCCAATCTGCTGAAATGCAGTCATTTCATATAGCTTTCTTAAAAAATCCAAACGTAATCAGTTAATCCTGAAGAGGACGTCATCGTCTAAGACATCGTCGGAATCTTTTACTAAAATTTCGCTCACAGTTCCCTCCACTTCCGACTTCACCGCATTACTGACCTTCATAGCCTCGATGTAGCAAACGATATCACCGACCTTGACCTGATCTCCAACCTTGAGTGGAGTTTCCGAGGTATCTTTTGTCATGTAAATGGTACCTTCCAACGGTGCCAAGATCTCCTTTGAAGAGCCATTTGAAGAAGCTGCCATCGGAACCTCCGCCTTCGTTTCACTCTCCCGAGGTGCTTTTGCTGTCTCCTCTCCATCATACGAAATTGATACTTTAAACTTTTCTCCATTAACATCAATATCAAGTGTCTTCGGCTGTAGAGGAGCGGCAGTTGAAGTAGAATCGGGAATAGTTGGAGCAGTTTCTTCGTTTCTCTTAGCCTCTAAGTCCTTCTCAAAGGATGCCTTAGCTTTGCCAGATTTATAGTCTTCATACTGCGTAGGATGCATCGCATACTCAAATAATTCTTCGTCATCCTGTCCGGTATCCCACCCATTTTCTTCCATCTTCTTCCTAAAATCATCCAAAGCATCTGGCTGCAGATCTTGTGGATCACCTTCGAAAAATTCTCTGCCTTGCTCTTTGGCAAGCTCTTTAAGTTCATTTCCAACCTTTCCCGGAAGTCGACCACTCTTCCCAAGGATCATGTCCCAGGTATTGTCATCTAAAAGGGACCATCTTTCCTTCCCTTTCATCATTTGCATCACATTGACCAATGCAGCGTTTTTGACATACTGACTGTAAGGTGTCACTAAAGGTGGATAGCCCATGATTGGCCACACATGCTCTACCTCCTCAAATAGCGCTATCAGCAGTTCATCTTGGGTAACTTCTGCCTTGTTGTTCTTAGCCATCCATTTATTAAGACTTGCAAGGTTGTTTTCAAGATCAGACATCAAACTCCCCATCATTCCCCCCGGAAGTCCCGGACCAATCAATAATGCATTCATTAATCGATTTTTCGGATTGATGTAGTAGCCCAGAAATTCGTCAATAAACTCCTGAGTAAGTGACCGGGCTTGCATGTATGCCTTCATGTTTATATCCGGCAGAGAAAAGCCAGCGTCCTTAAGCATTTCATGAACAGTTATCAAATCTGCTAGGACTGTACCGTATGAAAGTGGCTCCATTGCCACATCGATGTAGTCAGCTCCAGCTTTTGCCGCCTCCAGGGAAGAAGCAACACTAAAGCCCGGACCAGAATGTCCATGGTATTGAACCACTATATCTGGTTTGATGGATTTAATCCCCTCAACAATTTTTCCGACCGTAACCGGTCTCCCAACCCCTGCCATGTCTTTAATGCAAATCTCCTGACTTCCCATATCAATCAACTCTCCCGCCATCTTGATGTAGTATTCTGCCGTATGCAATTCGGAGTGTGTTATGCATAGACAGCATTGGGAGATCATCCCACCTTCCTTTGCATAGTCAATGGAGAGTTTAAGATTCCGCGTATCGTTTAATCCATCAAAAGACCTGGAAATGTCCGTTCCCTGGATTTTTTTCAACTTAAACATCAACTTTCTGACATCCTTGGGAACTGGGAACATCCTGAGTGCATTCAGGCCACGTTCAAGCATATGGGTTTGAATGCCAGCATCATTAAATGCCTGCGTCCATTCTCTGACAGATTTGTTCGGGTTTTCGCCGTACAATAAGTTAATCTGCTCAAAGCCTCCTCCATTTGTCTCTACCCGTTGGAAACATCCCATTTCCACAATAGGCTCCGCAACACGTACTAACTGATCTACCCTGGGCATGTATTTCCCGGAAGATTGCCACATGTCTCTATAGACTAAACTTAGTCCAATGTCTCGTCCCATAATTTCGCTAGATTAGTTTTTTTCTATCTTCGTTATTTTCCCTCTTCCTTCGGTAAATACCTCAACAGCTCCTGAAATAGCCGCAATTTTTGCGGTTGATAGTTGGTTTCCATTTTGGAAAAATCGATTGACCACCCGAATCAGAAGATTCCCTGTGATAACAACCAATAGTAGGACAATAAATACTGTGATCATCCCAATGGCCAAAAGAGATAGTGCGGTTGACAGTTCACCATCCATAGATTATTCGTGATGTTGAGCGGCTAAGTTAAATGCAAAAACCTTCTTGAGCTAGTTTAAATGCACTTATTCGCAAAAAAGTCAACAAGGCAAACGGCCAACTATTTTACGGATTTCTGAATTTTTCCAACGTGTCTTCGACCTGATCTTTCACTGCTTTGTAAAAATCAGCCTTTGCTAAAAAAAGATAGCGATAGGCAAACATGATGTTTCGAAATTCAGGTTTTCTCAAAAATTCTGTCTTAACCTCATTTCTTCCTACAAACTCTATATTCTTGAAATAAAATGGCTTATAGAAATCCCGCAAGTGAAGGTCAATTGCTTCGTCATACTGTCGAACTCCACGATAATACTGTTCATACAGCTCAACCAGCTGACTTCTCATTTCAAAATCAGCAATAAGTCCCATTTGACCAGACGCCTTCAATGATTCGTATGTGGTTTGCTGAGGAGTAAATGGCGGATTGTATTGGGTACTGAGCAAGTATATTACCAATGAATCAAATGGGTAAGGACGTCCAACTGAGGCATTTGACAATTTCACCAAGGAGTTCCCCATGTAATCATTCCACTTCGAAAGTGTATCGAGCGCCTCCAGATCTGCCGTCAGGTCTTCGATCAAGCTCTCCATGTATTTCTTTTCCTGAAGCAGATTAGCCTTTCCTTCCTTGTAGCTTTCCAGGTAAAAAGCAATGCTAATACCCAGGATTACAACGAGAAGGTTTGCCACATGATCAAGCCAGTTTATTTTGTTCATGCGTTGAATTTAGCAAAAATTTCCTCTGCCTGACCCAAGTGCCTTTTCTCATGATTCAAGATCAGACTTAGGACATCCTTTACCGTGTACAAAATCAATCCTGAAGCCGGACTTCTTATCCAAATGCGTTCTAAATTCAAATCAGTCATTTTTTCAACCAACGAAATGAGTACATCTTGAGATGCTTTAAAATCCTGGATAATTTGTCCAGAATGCTTATTAGATCTTGGGTAAAAAACAGGGACAGTTTTCGTTTTTCGTGTTGTTTCGGGCGTGATGGATTTAATGATCACTTTTCCCAGAATCTTAGGAACAAACTTCAACCATAAAAAGGAGGGATTAGAGTATACACCCTCTCCAATCAATCGTAACACGTCAAAATAGGTCGAATTTGTAGTTACAAGGTGATCGACTAGTTCTCCTATGCTCCATTTCCCAGCTGCTGGAGAGAGATTCAGTTGGTCATCGGTCAACTTTGATAAAAGTTGTTCTGCCCGCTGTGTTTCGGAATTAATTGCCTCAATCCAATGTTCAAGTTTCAACATCATATATCCTTTCATTATTCGTTGTTACATCTAATTTCTCACATAATTCCTGCAGATAAAAAAGACTTTAATTTACTTTGAACTTTATTTAATTGGTATGAAAAAAATAGCCTTACTCCTGATGATTGCTCTTGCCTTTGTAGGTGTTCAGTGCAGCAGCGTTCCTCTTAGTGGACGCTCCCAACTAAGTCTTGTCGGAAACGATAAGATCTTTCCGATGAGTTATCAACAATACGAGGTAGTTAAGAACGAGGGAAACGTCGTAACTGGTACAGAGCAAGCTCAGATGGTGAAACGAGTCGGCACTCGTATTCAGCGGGCCGTAGAGCAGTATTTTGCAGATCAGGGGCAAGCAAACTATTTGGATGATTATCAGTGGGAATTCAACCTGATCGACGAAGAGGTGGTCAATGCCTGGTGTATGCCAGGAGGAAAGGTGGCATTTTATACGGGTATTATGCCGATCTGTCAAGATGAGGAAGGAGTTGCTGTAGTGATGGGACACGAGGTAGCCCATGCAATCGCCAACCATGGACGTGAGCGAATCAGCCAACAGTATGCTGCGCAGGCAGGGCTTGGGGTAGTAGGTGCAGTACTCGGTGCTGGAACAGCGGCAGGCCCTGGCCCGGAATTGATTATGCAAGGTGCGGGGGCCGCAACTTCATTGGGAATCCTGGCATTTTCCAGAAAACACGAGTCCGAAGCAGATAAACTGGGGCTTTACTTTATGGCAATGGCGGGCTACGATCCGCAACATGCACCAAAGTTTTGGGAGCGAATGGCCGCTAACAGCGGAGGAGAACAACCCCCAGAATTTACTTCCACACACCCATCACATGATACGCGAATCTCAGATTTGAATGCCAATATGCCGAAGGCAATGGAATATTATCGTAAGGCTAGGAATTAGAAATATCTCAATCGTCGGCCGCCTCAAACATTTCCAGATCCAGTGCTGGTATGATCCGACATGCATTTTTGTAATATACTTTCCTTAGTACTTCATCTGACAGGCCGAGTCCATACATTCTCCAAAACGCATGGTATTTCTTGTAGTAGGGAAAATACTCATCCTCTGATTCCAAGACCCTGAAGTAGGTGTAAAATTCCTCCTTGTTGTAGGCATCTTTAGCAAAGAGGATTCGATCTTGATATTTTTCAAAGAAAGCTTTCGCACGACGCGGCTGCCTTCCAAATTCGGCAATCACGGCTCCAATCCCGAAGTTAACATTAGGGTAAGTGTCAAGGTGCTCGCCCGCTTTGTCAAGGTTATTAGCCATCCATCCCATATGGGCATTTATAAACGTCGTTTTGGGATGTTTTTTAAAAATATTGTGTTGCTCTGCTATGATCTGCTCGAATGGAGCCGGATTATCAGCTGACCTCTTCCTTCTTGGCCTCAACTTCAACTCTAACCATCGCTCATTGTTAGCATCCATCGGTAGCCAGAATTGGGCCGGATCTGCAGAATGTATAATGACGGGAATCCCCAATTTGCCACAAGCTTCCCAAATAGGATCGATACGCGGATCATCAACTGCGACCCTATTGCCCTCACTATCTTTTGTACTGAAGCCAAGACTCTTATATATCTTCAACCCTGTGGCTCCATTCTTTACATCCTCTCTTAACTGTCTCACTGCCTCCTTGGCCCATCCATCTTGTCCAATATTTTTGAAAGAGACATTTGTAAACATCACAATCCTATCTGGTGCCTCTCCTTCTACCCTTCTCACCATTCCAGCCAAATATTCCTGTGAACCAATGTCCCCGGCAGCTCTATCGAACCCTCGACCGCTGAGGTTCACCATCGCTCTCATGTTCAACTCATTCATCTCTCCTACCAGTGAGGCTATTCGCTCTTTGGTCAAATTCCACTGATGACTGTGTACATCTACAAATGGAAACTTGGCTCTTTTGACAGGATTTTCTGGTACCACAAGTGTTGATGCTGGATCATATTCCTCAAAACTCATGGTAGGTTCCGTATCCTGACCAATAAGTTGATGGCAGAGAACCAGGGTAATAAGAAGGGTAGAATATCTCATTATTGGGTATTTTTTTTTGCAATTATACGATTCTCTTTTCTTATTAGTTCATTCATAGTGGTTCATTGGTATTCAACCGTGAAGCATGGTAATTTCGCATTATGACCCGGCCTGAATTTGACGATATCTACATGGAATTGGCAGTGAACCTCGCTAAGAGATCGCATTGCATTAAACGACATGTTGGTGCCGTCCTTACAAAAGACACTAGAATCATCTCTATAGGCTACAATGGTCCGCCATCCGGAACGCACAACTGTGATGTGGAATGGCCTGAGGAAGGTTGCCCGCGAGATTCTAAAGGAGGATGCTCCCTTGCCATTCACGCCGAACAGAACGCTATTCTGTACGCGGTAAAAAATAAAACCTCAGTTGAAGGAGCTACATTATACGTTACATTATCTCCCTGTTTGGCCTGCTCAAGAATCATCTACTCTATGGGCATTGAGAAGGTCATATATCTGAAATCCTACGCTGAATACAAAGGGATTCCTAACGACGAAGGCATTGACTTTTTGAAGAAGTTCGGTGTGGTGGTAGAGAAGTATGAAGGAAGCTTGGAGAACGTCACAGAATTGGTGTGAGCTCTCTATCTAGTTTTCTTGGCATGCGATTCTCACAAATACACTAGATTGAGTTAACAAATCAAAACCATGAATAACCTGACCCTTTTTTGCTTACTGTCCATCGTTTTTTGCTGCACGCCTAAAAATCAAAAGGAATCTGCTGAAAAAAGTCCTGAGTCTATTCAAAGAATTGCTTTCGGCTCCTGTAGTCGCCAGAGCATGAAAGATGCTCAGCTGTGGAAAGAAGTGATAGCGGAAAATCCAGATGTGTGGATTTGGCTCGGAGACAATGTCTATGCAGACACGGAGGATATGGAAAAGATGAAGGCAGACTATGACCTTCAAAAATCTCATCCGGACTATCAGAGGCTGCTACAAAAAACTGCAGTAGTCGGGACCTGGGATGATCACGATTTCGGAGCTAACGACATCGGGAAGGAATATCCGATGAAAGATGAAAGTAGAGATTTACTTTTTGATTTTCTTGACGTTCCAAAAACAAATGAAGCATGGGCCAGAAAAGGCGCCTACCAGACTTACACCTACGGTTTTGAGGACAAGAGAATAAAATTGATTCTGCTTGATGTTAGGTACTTCAGGGATTCTTTGAAATGGACAATGGATCCCAAAACCGCCCAAGTCAATGAAAAAGGTGACATTTTAGGTGAAGATCAATGGACCTGGCTATCAGCAGAACTTGATGACGCAGGATCGGATATGTTCATTTTAGGTTCTGGAATTCAGGTTATCAGTAAAGACCACAGGTTTGAAAAGTGGGCCAATTTTCCAAGGGCAAAGGATCGACTTTTAAATCTCATCACCGATAAGGTTGAGGTTCCGGTCTTATTCCTTTCTGGTGATCGACATATCTCGGAGGTTTCTAAACTTGAAATAGCTGGGTACGATTTCCCTCTCTATGATGTTACGTCAAGTAGTCTGACCACTCCTTGGGGTGAACCTGCTCCTGATGTCAACAGCCACAGAGTTGGTGAAATAATTTATCCGACGAACTTCGCTATTATGGATATAGATTGGAATGAGATGAGGCCTTCTTTGAAGCTTAAGTTTGTTGGAAAGGACAACGAAATTCTTCAAGATTTTTCCGTGAGTTACTAAAATTTTTCCACCAACTACTAAAAATTTTCCACAATTATTAGAAAGGTGATAAAAGCACTGCACTTGCTTTTGCAATTTTTCAAAAAACAAGTGTTACCTAATACCCCTTTTTCGTATTAAATAGTACAGATCTGTTGAATGTTGATGCAAATTTGACGGTATACCTTTTGTCTACAATTTTTATTAATCCTTTAGGTAAGAGATCGTTATCATTGTATTATCGTTTGCCAGCGATTGGGAAATTTTAATGGGATTTTTCTTTAGAAAGTTAGGAACCACTATTTTTTGCATTCTGATATTGTCAGGGTTAACGCATGCACAAGCATACAATGACGAGTTCTGGGATAATCCGAATGTGATCTGGAAAACCTATACCGGAACGATTATCACGGCAGCCTTTGCCAAGAAAATGCACACCCAAGGCAACTATGGCATCATGGAAAGAGAACTGCGCGGAGGGAGAAAAGAGGTTAAGATGGTGCCTCCAAAAAAGAAAGTAAAGAAGATTCCGACCAATTTTAACTGGAATGATCCGGCGTTGGTTTTCAAAGATGATGCAGGGCAACTTCTCCCGAAAGAAATGCCGCATCTGCTATTAAGGTTCAACTCGATCAAATGGAATGTTGATACCTCTGACGCTGGGGACGTTGAGGTAACTTTTAATTTGGGTTCGTCCAAGCTATGGAAATCAGCATGGGCAGAATCCAATGTCCAGTACATCAGGGAGTGGGTTGAACGTTGGAAGGGCCAACCATTTCCAAATTTTAGCTTCAAGGATTTGGATGGCAAGTTGGTCAACAACAATGTCGTAAAGGGCAAATTTGTAGTTATCAATTTTTGGAGCTCCCAATGCAACACCTGTCTGAAAGAGATCAGTCAGTTAAACAAAACCACAGAAGCATTTTATGATGAAGATGATGTGGTGTTCCTGGCTCCCACTTTTGAATTATCAGGAACGACTAATCAATTCCTAAGCAGCAAAAAATTCAACTACACAGTTCTTAGCGATGCGCAATCTCTTATGGACGAGCTCGCTCTGGAGTATTATCCTACCCACATGATCCTTGACAAGGAGGGTAATATCTTAGATATCAATGTGGGAGGAGCATACAATATTGGTGAGGAGATAGGGAAAAAACTGAGCTGGCTTCTAACTTCTGAATAATTTATCTCCAGATGAAGAAGGAGAAGGCTAGAAACCTTCCCCTTCAAACTCACCCTCTTCAAACGATCTTCGTGATCTTCTCTCCCGTTGTTTCTTCTGATTTAGGCGGTAGGTGAAAGAGAACTGAGTAGTTCTTGATCTCCATTGAAATTCACTTACCTCATGGAACCCGGGATTGAATGTTTCACCCCGATACTTTCGGTTGTTCAACAAGTCCCTCACACTTAAGGATATGGTCCCATTCTTTTTCATCACATCCCTTGAAAAACCCAAATCGATAGATGTAATTGAAAACCTCTTCCCCTGGACGGTATTTCTTGGTGCCCGGTAGCTAATGTTGATCTGAGCATCAAACAGTTTGTTCAGTTTGAGATTGTTGCTTAATCTGGTAGTAAGGGACGTGGCGGTTGCTGAATTAAAAGTGGTAACTTGGTTTTCAAAAGAGACCGAACCTCCGGGCGTGAAAGATCTAAAGAAGTTCAAGTTTCCACTGACACGATACCATTTGGCAACGTCTTTAGATGCGTTCAACTCAATTCCATAAGAATCTTCTTTAGAAACATTGAATGGTCTTGTTGTTGTGATTCCTTCATCATCAGTAGATCGCAGACGTTGCGTGATACCCTCAGAATGGCGATAGTAAACACCAGCATAAAACGAAGAGCTGCGGTTGTTCATTAGATATCCCGTCTCGTAGGAATCGGTGAAGACGGGTTGCAAAAATGGATTCCCAACAAAAAGATTCCTTGTATCAGCAATTGAGAAAAAAGGATTTAAAAATCGACCTCTTGGTCTACGGATCCTGCGGCTGTAGCTGGCTTGAACAGAGTGTTTCTCGTTCAATTGATATGTCAAAAATGTACTTGGAAAAAAGTTGCTGTACTTCTGGACGTTACGTTGGTCCTGTGTTTTTTGGAAAGTAGTCAGATTCGTGTCCTCATATCGTATGCCAAGCTGCCAGGAAAGTTTGTTGATCTTATTGCTGACGATACCGTATACTGCAAAGACTTTTTCTTCATATTCGAAATTGTTGGAAATATCTGTATCAATTTGATACACACCGAAAGCGTCCTGCTCCTCCACTATATAATCGTTGCCAACAAGACGATCGGTGTACCTAAAACCACCTTCAAGTCTACCGTCCTTCCCGAATGGATGAACATAGTCTGATTGAAGCATCAGCCGCTCTTCTATCTCATCGTTGTTTGACCGTTGATACAATCTAGGCAGCTGGTTACCTAGTGTGATCCCTGTTGATTCAACCAAATCGGAACCTTCAATTTCATTGTTGTTCTGGTATTGAATATCAGCGGTCAGTTTCTGGCCTTTTCTTTTAAAGTTCCTGGTGTAGTTTATTGAATATTCAAGGTTTTCATCGTCTTCCAATTCATCATCAAGCCGAACAGTTACTGAGTCCTCGCCCGATGCAATAAAATGATCAAAATACTCGATGGTCGTTTCGTTGTCTTCGTCAGAAAATCGATATAGGAACGACAATGTGATTGTACTCTGATCATTTAAAAAGAAATCCGCACCAAAACGAGTACTATAGTTGATCCCTCCCCTGTTCATATCTCGTGTACGATTTGTGGTTCGAGTTACCGGATCACCGAATTCCTGAAACGCATCACCTGAACCTGGAATTCCTCTATAGCTTATACCGAAGTTGGTAAAGAAATTCACCCAATCTTTCCTGAAGTTCAGATTGATCGAACCACCATGATTGGCAGGTATACCGGTATTGATCTGAAAGCTCCCATTCACTCCTTTTGCCTTTTCCTTTTTCAAGACAATATTGATAATGCCAGCCAATCCCTCCGCATCATACCTGGCAGATGGATTTGTTATGATCTCAACTCTCTCCACCAGGTTCCCATTGAGCTGTCTCAGCGCATCGTTACTCGACAAGCCGACGAGACCCGATGGTTTGCCATCGATCAATATTCTTACATTTTCACTACCTCGAAGGCTAACATTCCCTTCTACGTCTACCTGGACGGATGGCAGGTTGTCCAGAATATCCGTAGCACTCCCCCCAAGATTGCTTAGGTCCTTACCGATATTAAAGACTTTTTTGTCCAACGTTAACTCCATCTGAGTTCGCTCGGCTTGCACAACCACTTCTTCAAGTAATCTCTGATCTTGCTTTATTTGAATTTTTCCTGCATCAAAAGAGAAATTTCCACGACCTAGGTTCACGTTGGAGACAATTACATCTTCATAACCCATAAATTGTATTTTCAGGTAATGCCTACCTGGGCCCGTCTCGATGTTGAAGAAACCTTTTTCATCAGAGATCCCACCAGTAACGAGCGTTGAATCAGAAACTTTAAAAACACTTATCGTGGCAAATTCAACAGGAGTGTCAGATCCTTCCTCTACCAACTTTCCGGAAATGGAAAAAGACGGTCGCTGACCACCTCTACTCCATTGCCCGTTTTGACCGCTGGCTGAAAAGAATATGACCACTGAAAAAAGTAAAAAAGAAAACTTTCTAAACATGATTATGCAATACTAAGACCTGATTCTGATTAGATTTTGAAGCTTTTAGGCCGGCTCATAGCTAAAAACTGACTTTCACGGTGTGTTGTTTATCTGACTGAAAATATTCTAGTCGGCAAGAATACAAATCACATATCTTCTTGACGATCGCTAATCCCAAACCCAGAGAGTTTGATGACTGATTAGATTTCTTGAACCTGTGAAAAAGTTCATTTGGATCTATTTCCAGATCAGGCCCAGAATTTCTAATTTCTAACATATCTTCTTGAAGAGAAACATGAATTGCTCCGTTTTCCCAATTGTGCCGGACCGCATTGTTTAGGAGATTCGTTAAAAGAAGTTCACAAAGAACCTCATCTGCATCTATTTTCACATGGGGTTGAATCTCAACAGTTAAACTTATTGATTTCAGTTCAATCAGCTCCTTAAATTCATTGAGCATTTTATCAACCTGACTCGAAAGGTTGATGGACGATACTTGATCGAATTCCTTGTTTTCAATCCTGGTGAGGATGGACAAAGAGGTGCTCAGGTTTTTAAGTCTGCTTAAGGTGTGCTGCGCCGAACTAATTTGATTGACTTGATCTTCGTCAAGTTTATTCGAATCAAGAAGTACCTCTAACTTGCCCTGAATAATAGCTATCGGAGTCTGTAGTTCATGGGAGGCATTCTCAGAGAACTCCTTCAATGATTGATAATCGGATTTCACCTTCTCTGTCATTTCCTCCAGAAATTGATTCAATCTCTTGAACTCTGCGATTCCCGTTTTTGGAAAGGAAATTACTGAGTCCTCGTCCTTAAGTGAGAATTTTTTAATTGCCTGAAGGGTCAGATTAAAAGGCCGCAACATGTATGCTGAGACAATGAAACCCACGACAATCACAGCTCCCAGCAGGATCAAATATATTTTCACTAGCGACTCTACCAAACCATCCTTTATATCATCCGGCTCGACGATCACATCGTAAATGATCACCCGATAACTTTTTCCATTCAAGTTCTTGATGGCCTCAAGCTTCAGGTGAGTCTCCATACGTTCCAACTGGGCATGCATTACAAGTGTGTCTGAAAAGACGACCTTCTCTTCACTTATGGTCTCAAGTGGGATAATAGTAAGTTTATTCCTCTCTAAAGTATCCTCCGGATTCCTTCGTTCTATGATAAGGGAGACCCTATTAAGTCGCTCCCGGAGAAAACGCTTCTGTTCCGCGTCCACTTCCCCCATCATGACATTAAAACTAATAACGCCACCGATCAGAAAAACGACTAACGAAACAGCAACAAAAAGTAAGGTTACCCTGATAATGAGATTCATACACTCCTGACTTTATAGCCCACACCATAAACCGTATCCAAATAATCCTCTCCTCCCGCTTTTGTGATCTTTTTCCTGAGATTTTTGATATGCTGGTATACAAAATCAAACGAATCTGCGGCATCCATATAATCTCCCCATAAGTGCTCGGCAATTGCCTGTTTGGTGAGCAGCCTCTTTCTATTCACAAAAAAGTAGTGTAATAATTCAAATTCCTTCTTCGTTAGGTCCAGAAGTTGATCATGGACATGAACCTCATGAGTGTCTAAATTGATTTGTATCTCATTAAGAGCAACAACATTCTCGCCTTTTTGCAATCGTCGGCGAAAAACAGCTTTTATTCGTGCATTAAGCTCAACTAAGTGAAAAGGCTTAGGTAAGTAGTCATCGGCACCGAGATCCAACCCCTTGAGCCTGTCATCTAGCGCATTCTTTGCAGAGATGATGATCACTCCCATCTCCGGCCAGTTCCTTTTGACTACCTCTAAAAGTTCAAGACCATTACCATCTGGTAGCATAATATCTAGTATGAGAATGTCATATTGGTATCCATGTAACTTCTCAGAAGCAGCAGTAAAGGAATTTGCATATTCGCAAACGTCCCCTTCCCTCGAAAAGTAGTTATGGATGCTATTGGCGAGCTCTACCTGATCCTCTACAAGTAGGAGTTTCATACTACAAGGTTACAGGAGTAATTTGAAGAAAATCTGAATTGAATCAAATGATGTTTACTTCTCTTTCCAACTCAATTCCAAACTTTCTGTCAATAGATCTTCGAATGTCCTTTGACAATCGATAAATATCTTTTCCTCTGCCCATTCCGTGATTGACCAAAACCAGTGCCTGATTTTCGTGAACGCCAATATCTCCTTCACGGTAACCTTTCCAACCTGCTTTTTCGATCAACCACCCAGCAGGAACTTTTACTTCATCGTCATTAACAGGGTATCCTTTAATTTCGGGAAATTCTGCTTCCAATGCCTCAAAATGAAGTTTTTCGACAATTGGGTTTTTGAAGAAACTGCCGGCGTTGCCAATATCAAACGGATCGGGCAACTTTGACTGACGAATATTAATCACTGCTTGGCTGATGGATTTTAAAGAAGGTTCGACTCCCATTTCTTTGAGTGTATCTTCAATCGCTCCATAGGAGGTATTGAAGGACGGATTTTTAGAGAGCAATAGAAAGACCTTCGTGATGACAAACTGATCTTTTAGATCCCCCTTGAACACGCTAAACCTATAATCAAAATGACAGTCTTCCTTAAAGAAAGTGACGGTCTTCCCGGATTTGATCTCATAAGCCTCCAATGAATGAAAAACTTCCTTCAATTCAACTCCATATGCTCCAATATTTTGCATGGGAGCTGCACCCACTGTTCCCGGGATCAATGACAGGTTTTCTACTCCGCCGTAGCCCCTTTCCACAGACCAAAGTACAAATTGATGCCAGTCTTCTCCAGCTCCAATCGATATAAGTACATCGTCAGCGGTTTCTTTCTGAACGACGATACCTCTTATCTCGTTTTTGGCAACAATACCGGAAAACCCGTGGGTAAAGAGAATATTCGACCCTCCCCCTAGAATCATTTTCTTCTGACTCCTGAATCTACCAGTTTGGTAGATCTCGTCTAGGTCGTCGATGGAATCGACGATTCCAAGAAACCCCGCATTTACATCTAACCCGAAGGTATTGTATGGCTTAAGTGAGACGTTCTTTTGTACAATCAAGGCGTGCTGTTTTAGCAAAGAAAACAACAGTGAGCCAAATTAAAGTAGGTTCGGCACGAGTTGGTAAAAACTCAAAACATGTCGAACCACTTTCTTCCAAATCAAACGTACCTGTCAAGCCAAAGGCCTACATCTTCCCACAGCTCTGAATTGGCAGATCGAAAAAAGCCAAAATGGCCAATTGACTTCTTTCCAAATTCATCCGGATACCAATGGTAGTGTTCCTTAAACGAACTTCCATATTGATCTACTAGTCGCTCCACCGCTGGTTTGGGAGCAAGTAGTCTATCATCAGAAATACTAATAAATCGTAACGGAATCTGGACTTCTTTAAATTGTTGAGCTCTAACCTGACAATCCTGAAGCGCTCCGTTTTTATGCTTACCCCACTGCGCCCATTCTTTTGCGATGTATTTTGGAAGAGGCTGTTTTCCGCCATAGGTCCATGCTGGAAGGCTTCCGGTCAAGGTGGTGGTAGCAGGTAGCATTAAATTCCAAAAGAGCTTTACCGACAGTTTGTGTGTCCCTGACCAATACTTGCTAGAGGCAGTTTGGCTAGCAACAAAGTATGCTGCATTAACGAGCTCTTTGTTCTTCGCTAATGGAAATATCTGTCCGGCGATGCTATGTCCTACAAGTGAAATAGACTTTGGTCCAGCTTTGGTCTTAGCCCAATCAATCACCGCTGTGAGATCTTGAAGGCCCCAATTGCTCAGGCAGGTGGATCGATCATCCTTTTTTGTTTTCGACTCTCCAATCCCACGATAGTCAAACGTGACAACTTGAAAATTTTGCTCAACAAGGTAGTTGGCAAATTTGCTGTAATAGCCCCTGTCCGTGCCTACAGCAGAAGATACGATGACTAGTGGTGAACCATCATAACCGAAGTGTGTAGCGGAAATTTTTGTCCCATCTTCACAGGTTAATAAAAAATCGTATTGCATGTCAAAATTCTGTTTTTAAAACTGAATGCTGACACGTGTGTAAAGGTGGTTAGTTGTGAAATTCAGGTAAACAAAAGGTGATCATTCCATATTTTGGTAAACAATTTCACCTCCAATCATGGTGAGGAGCACATTGGTGCTTAAAATCTCGTCCTCATCAATGGTCATGATATCTCGATCGATAATCACAAGGTCTGCCCATTTCCCAACCTCTATGCTACCCGTCTCCTCTTCCAGAAAAGCTCCATAGGCACCATCCAATGTATAAGATCTTAGCGCCTGTTCCCGAGTCATCTTCTGAAGTGGTTCGTATCCTCCCTCTGGTGTGCCCTTTAAAGTACGTCTGCTCACGGAAGCATAGAAACTAGGAAAGGGGTTAATCGGCTCTACCGGTGCATCCGTTCCATTGACAATTCTGGCCCCTGATTGCAGTAGGTCTTGCCACATGTAAGCACCCCATTCAATGCGCTCTTTCCCAAGTCGGTCAATCGCCCATGGTCGATCCGATGACATATGTATGGCCTGCATGGCGGGAATCACGCCAAGCTCGCTAAATCGGGGAATATCGTCAGGATGAAAGTGTTGAGCATGCTCGACTCGAAATCGCGGATCTTTGGGAGCATCTTCAGGATACAACTTGAATGTCCTTTCATAGATATCAAGGACTTCTCTGTTGGCTCGATCACCAATAGCATGAATACACACCTGGAATCCAGCCTTGTACGCTCTTGCCGTAATTTCTTCTATAGCTTCCATTTTCATCACGTTATGTCCATGGACTCCAGGAGCGTCATGATATTCTTTTAGCAACCACGCTCCCCTGGAACCAAGCGCTCCATCTGCATATAGCTTCACTGATCGAACGGTAAGTTGGTTATTATAGAGATTCTCTTCGATTCCCTTCGAAAAGTATTCATCGAGCAGCTCCTCATCACGGCCATTCAGCATTACATAAAGTCTAAGATCTAGCTCGTCCTTTTGGGCTAGTTCTTTAAATAGTTTGATGTTATTAGGACCAGACCCAGCATTGTGAAGGGCCACAATCCCGTTCTTGAAACATTCCTGCAGCGCCAGCTTCAATGCTCTTCGGTCACTCTCCATTGTATTTTGAGGAATTGCCGATCCTACAAGGCCTTGCGCAGTTTCATTAAATATTCCTGTTGGCTGATTATTTAATCCCATGAAAATCTCTCCACCATCAGGTTGAGGGCTGTTACCATCGATTGAAGCCAACTCCATTGCTTTGGCATTACCGAGTGCGGCATGTCCGCTCGCATGTCTCAGCCAAACCGGATGGTCAGGAACGCGCTCGCTCAAAAGGTCATGCGTAGGAAATCCCTTCATCATGCTCTCAGGTTGCTCGTCCCACTTATCTTGGTGCCATCCTCGTCCTAGGATCCATTCGCCTTTAGGAGTATTCTTTGCCCTCTCTTCAACCATGGCGACCACTTCATTGTAGCTTTTTGCTTCCCTGAGATCTACATTAAGTAAATTGTATCCGACTCCCATAATGTGGGCATGCCCCTCAACTAATCCTGGAATCAGAGTCTTTCCCTCAAGATCAATCACATTAGAAGCATCGGAAACAAAAGACATCGCGTCGGATTTGCTTCCGACGAACAAAATCGTGTCTGCCTTAATTGCCACCGCTTCTGCTGTTCCCTCACCACCAACTGTATAGATTGGTCCGCCGTAGATAACATGGTCTGCAGCCAGCCTCGAATCCCCAGGACCAGAGCATGCATAAGCGAGAAAAACGATTGGTAAAATTTTTGATAAAAATTTCATCGACATGGAAGTTAGGTTAAGACTTATTTTGACGTACAATTTAAGATCATTTTTCATAACTTTGCGCTCCGTTCAAAAAATGGGCGGTTAAAGGATGTTTAACAAAATGCCTGAAGCGATCGACTCGAAACTTCAGGTGTACTTAAGAGTCACTAAAATTATGGCAAAGAAAGAAGAAGCGCCAACTACAGAAAAAGAAGTAAAGTCAAAAGCAAAGGCAGCTGAGGAAAAACCAAAAGCAGCGGCCAAGAAGCCAGCGGCTAAAAAAACCACAACTGCAAAAAAAGCCTCTGCTAAGACGGAAGAAGCTAAAAGCGAAAAGCCAGCAGCTAAGAAGACAACTACAAAAGAAAAAGCAGAAGATAAGCCGAAGAAAACTGCGGCCAAGGATCCTGTTGAGAAAGTCGAGGAAAAGGTTGAGGAGACAACCGTTGAAGAAGTAAAGGCAGAAGAGACCAAAGTAGAGGAGGTAGATGAAGTAATAGCAGAAGAGACCAAAGTAGAGGAAGTAAAAGCTGAAGAAAAAAAACCAAAGGCGCCAGCCAAAAAGGAGCCGGTTCCACAAGACCCAAATGATGGTTTTGAGGAAGAAGGTTTTGATGATGAGTACAGCGCATCAGAGCGACAGGCAATGGAAAAGCTCTACGCCGATACACTCACAGAAATAAATGAAAAAGAACTAACTGAAGGTACCGTAGTTGGGATTACTGATCGAGAAGTAATCGTAAACATAGGTTTCAAATCTGACGGATTGGTATCACTTTCCGAATTTAGGGATGTACCAGATCTAAAGGTTGGAGACTCTGTACAGGTCTATATAGAAGAGCAGGAAAATGCAAACGGACAACTTGTCCTTTCTAGAAGGAAAGCAAAAATTGTCAATGCATGGGAATCCATTCAAAAAGCGCTCGATTATGATGAAGTAATTGAAGGATTCGTGAAAAGACGCACAAAAGGAGGTCTAATCGTAGATGTGTATGGAGTTGAGGCATTCCTTCCTGGCTCACAAATTGATGTCAAGCCAATTCGCGATTTCGATGTGTTTGTTGGAAAAGCAATGGAAGTCAAAGTTGTCAAGATCAACTACACAAACGATAATGTCGTTGTTTCTCACAAAGTCCTTATCGAGAAAGATCTTGAGCAACAAAAAGCTGAGATCCTTAACAACCTTGAAAAGGGTCAAGTACTTGAAGGTGTGATCAAGAACATGACCAATTTTGGTGTTTTCATCGACCTTGGAGGCGTTGATGGACTGCTACACATCACTGATATTAGCTGGGGTCGTATCAACCATCCGGAAGAAGTGCTCAAACTTGATGAAAAGGTGAATGTTGCCGTCCTAGACTTTGACGACAACAAACAACGAATCTCATTGGGTATGAAGCAACTTACGGACCACCCATGGGATTCACTGGATACATCCATCGATGTCGGGTCTAAGGTGAAAGGAAAGATTGTGAATGTTGCTGACTATGGAGCATTCCTCGAAATAATCCCAGGTGTAGAAGGTTTGATCCACGTATCTGAGATGTCATGGTCTCAACACCTAAGAAATCCATCTGACTTCATAAGTGTTGGGGATGAAATTGAAGCAGTTGTTCTTACCATCGATCGAGAAGAGCGAAAAATGTCTGTGGGCATTAAGCAACTAACAGAAGATCCTTGGACAAAACAAGATGTTTTGACTAAGTACGCAGTTGGGACGGATCATAAAGGCACCGTGAGAAACTTGACCAATTTTGGGTTGTTCATTGAACTTGAGGAAGGAATTGATGGCTTAGTTCACGTTTCTGATCTATCCTGGACGAAAAAGATCAAACACCCTTCTGAATATGTAAAAGTTGGTGAGGATCTCGAAGTGAAAGTAATGGAATTGGACGTTGAAAACAGGAGATTGGCACTTAGTCATAAACATCTGGAAGAAAACCCATGGGATACTTTCGAGACGGTTTTCACCAAAGGTTCGATCCACAAGTGTACGATCACATCTCTGACTGACAAATTTGCTATACTAGAACTTCCTTACGGGCTAGAAGGACAAGCCTCTCTGAAGAACCTTAAGAAAGAAGATGGTTCTAACGCTACTGAGGGAGAGAACCTTGAATTCAAGGTGCTAGAATTTTCTAAAGAAGAAAAGCGAATCCTGATGTCACATGCTTCAGTTTGGAACAAGGAAGCAGAACAGCCCAAAGCGAAAAAATCAGGTGGCAAAAAAGGGAACACACTTGATAAGATCAACCAGGAAGTGGAAAAATCCACACTTGGAGATTTGAGTGCTTTGAGTGCTTTGAAAGATAAGATGGAAGGTGGCGCTGAAGCCAAGGAGGAGAAGCCAAAAGCCAAGAAAGCTGCTCCAAAGGCTAAGAAAGCCACCAAAAAGGAGGAAAAAGAGGAAAAAGAATAGTTATCTAACATTGAATAGACAGGCTGTATACTCAAAAACAGCCTGTTTATTTTTTCATATTTTTGCGAAAATGGTGCTGTGGCCGAGTGGCTAGGCAGAGGTCTGCAAAACCTTTTACAGCGGTTCGAATCCGCTCAGCACCTCAAAAGAGCTCAGTTGTTGCAACTGGGCTTTTCTTTTTCTAAGCATAATACCTACAATTCGATTCGTATTTTAACTGATTTATGGGAAAATAATATACTGTAGCATTGTTATATCAATCAAACAGCTATGGTCACAGTACTTTTCTCATTTGCATTACTAACTACCTTCATTTTAGTTGAAAGTAGTTGGGTAGCTCCGAGGAGCAAAAAATTAGGGTGATACTTGCAGAGATGGTTTTCCGTTAACAATAGTGATCGGAAAACATTTCTGCATTTATTTTGGACCCTGATGCAAAAGGCAATCTTCATAGCATTACTCTTTATTTCTCAAACTTCCATTGCTCAGAACTTTCTATCCTGGCAATTCAAGGATCGATATTTTTCAGCATCGATAGGAACTGGCTCATCTACCTACTTTGGAGAACTTAATTTCAAGGACAAAATCAGCGACGATTTGGCGCAAATAAGTGGTGCTATTGAAGCCAGATTACTCAGTCGTGTAGGCGCGCGAATTGAGGCTACCTACTTCACAATAAATGGACATGATAATCAAGCCCCGGACAGTTCATTTCAGCGTCAACGAAATCTAAGTTTTAACTCGAGAAACTTTCATTTGCAACTACACACTATCTACTATTTAAAGAAGTATCAGGGAGACTACCATCGTAGATGGGCAATGGATCCATATCTTTTTACTGGTGGTGGATACCTTTTTTACAATCCTACTGCAAAACTGGGCGATGAATCTTTTTCATTAAGGCAAGCGCAAACTGAAGGAGTCAGCTACGATAAATGGACATTTACCATTCCAATTGGAGCGGGAGCTAAATTCAAAGTCAATGAGTTCACGAATTTAAATGTTGAAGTTTCTTACCACTTCACATTCACAGATTACCTCGACGATGTTTCCAATACATATGCAACAGAGTTTTTAAATGAGACATCACAATTACTCAGTGACAGAAAGGACGAAGTCGGAGTTGTTAATCCTGTTTTTTATGATCAGATCCAGCCAGGCTCGGAGCGTGGCGATCCGTCCAAAAAAGATCGGTTTCTCCAGATCAGCTTAAAGTTAGAGCTATTTATACCACCGGAGTTGTTCAGTGGAAAGGGGGAACCGGTTATCAGAAAACCGTCCTACCGAAAAAAGCAAAAAACTTCTCCTAAGAGCGAGACGAAGAAAGATAAGAGTTAATCTGGCTTACTATGTATGCCAGATCATCATCGCTCAGCCCCGTGCCTGATGGAAGGCATAGTCCGCGCTCGTATATACCCTCTGCTATCCTATCCCCGACAAAGGAGAAATTCGAGTATACCTTATGTAAATGCAGAGGTTTCCAAAGTGGCCTTGCATGAATCTTCTTATCCTTCAAAAAGCGAACAAGCTCCAAAGGCGAGCAGGTGGTTTCTTCTAAGAGTGGTGTAGTTAGCCACCGATTGCAGAATGTTCCTTGCGGCTCAGAAGCCAAGTGCAAAGATGAGTGAAGGTTGGTTTGATAATATTGAAATATTTCTCGTTTTCGTCTGACAAATACATCCAGCTTCTCGAACTGAGCTAAACCTACTCCGGCCAGAAGATTACTTAGACGATAGTTATATCCGATTTCGCTATGATCATAACCTATTTCGTCTGAGTTTGCCTGAGTTGCCAAATGGAGTCCCCTCTCATAGTCCTCATTTGCACAAATGATTGCCCCGCCTCCACTGGTGGTTACCAATTTATTTCCATTGAATGAAAAAATACCATAATCACCAAAGGCCCCCACTTGGCGATCTTCAAATCTTGAACCGATTGCCTCAGCAGCATCTTCGATCAAGGTCACTTCGTTTTCTTCGCAGATAGTCTTAATGCGATCAATTTTAGCTGGCACTCCATACAGGTGAGTAACAATAACTGCCCTGGGTTTTTTGTCGCAGGTGTTTAGATAGTCAAGTAAAATATCGGGGTCCAGATTCCATGTCTCTTTTTCACTGTCCATAAAAACTGGCGTGGCTCCCAGGTATAGGACTGCATTCCCACAAGCGGCAAAAGTAAAAGTCCCAACTATCACGTCATCACCCATCTGAATTCCTGAGAGGACTAATGCGAGATGCAAGGATGAAGTACCAGAATTGAGTGCTAAAGCTCTTCTATTCTCAACGAGTGTTTCCAATTTTTTCTCAAAAAGATCTAGCTGGGGTCCGACTGGCGCAGCCCAGCCAGAGTCAATTGCCTCGCTAAGCAATGCTCTTTCGCGATCGCCCATATTAGGTGGGGATAAGTATATCATTTTATCCTTCATCGCTTTTTCGCATAATCGATAAACGTCTCCTGATCATGGTCAGTAAAATCTGCTTGGCTGAACCTAAATAGTTGTGTAAATGTCAGTAGTAATATTTTACAATCGAGTAAAAAAGAGATATGTTGAACGTAGTAACGATCCTGCTCCATTCTTGTCTTCCAGCCAGATCGATTCCTTCCGTTTACCTGAGCCCAGCCAGTTATGCCTGGAAGAACCGCATGCCTTGAACTTTCCTCCTCATTGTAATATTCCAGATACTCAACCAAAAGTGGCCTTGGCCCTACCAAACTCATTTCTCCTTTTAAAACATTAAACAGCTGTGGCAATTCGTCAAGCGACAACTTCCTAAGCACTCTCCCCAAGCCTGGGAACTTCTCCTTGCCACTAGACTTATCGCCGGACATAGTCCTAAACTTGTGAAGCGAAAAGATCACCTCTTTTTTTCCAACTCTTTTTTGATGAAACAAAACGCTGCCTGGATTGAAGATTGCAATTAGAATTGCCGTCAAAATAAAAAGTGGAGAGCAAAGAATGATCAAGGCCAGAGCCACTATTCTGTCAAGCAGTGGCTTAATGATTCCAACGTAGTTTTTTTTAATGCCTGACTTCATAAAAATAGGGATTGCCGCATATATTTGATATTTTTCAAGCGCGAAAACCTACCCCCGTTTGTCCCAGCTATGAAAATATTTCGGTTTGTTTTTTTCTTCATCCTTGCGGTTGCCCTTGGGGTCATGCTCAATTCAAAAGTAGGGGTAGTTCCACCATTGGGAAAATTCTTGAGCCCCTTTCATGGATTTTGGCAAAATGCTGAAAATGAAGCGATCAGTATCCAGCCGAAAATCACCTCTGATTTCTTGGTTGAACCAGTTAATGTGTATTACGACGAGCAGTTGATTCCTCATATTTTCGCACAGAACGAGGCAGACCTGTATTACACACAAGGATATGTCACAGCACATCACCGTCTCTGGCAAATGGAATTCCAACTACTAGCTGCCGATGGGAGGCTCTCTGAGATACTGGGTAGTGCTGCTCTAACCTTTGACCGATCCCAGCGCAGAATTGGGCTTGGCTATGCAGCCAGGAATGGAACGGAGCTATTTAAAAGCGAGGAACCCGAACTGTTTAAATTGATCGAATCGTATACGGCTGGAATTAATGATTATATCAATTCTTTGAAGTTCGAAGATCTGCCAATCGAATATAAACTACTGGATTATTGGCCTGAGCCCTGGACTCCATACAAGTCATTCCTTTTTTTATCAAATATGCAAAGGGCCTTGTCGAGTGGGGACACAGATCTTGAGAATACGAACGCATTGAAGTTGTGGGGACGAGAGGTCTTTGATATTTTGTATCAGGACAAGTTTTCCTCCACGGATCCAATCATTCCTCGGGGAACTCCTTTTGATTTCGAACCAGTGCAAGCGTCTGAACCGGACTCTAGTTACCTTCTGAGTTTCACAGATCCTTTCATAGAAAAACCAAACCCCGACAACGGAAGCAACAGCTTTGTTGTGGGCCAGCAGAAGACAGCAAATGGAAAAGTTATTCTAACTAATGAGCTTGATCTAAATCTAACCTCGCCAAGTATTTGGTATTTGGTTCATTTAAATACTCCCAACCTAAATGTGATGGGGGCTTCATTCCCCGGGGTACCGATGGTTATCAATGGATTCAATGATTCCATTGCCTGGGGGGAAACGAATGCAAGAGGCGATGTGGTTGATTGGTACTCTATTGAATTCAAAGATGAATCAAGGGACGAGTACTTGTATAATGGAAACTGGGTTCCAACCAGAACGGAGATTGAAAAGTTTGAAATACGAGGAGAAGATCCTTTTTATGATACCTTGATTTATACACATCATGGGCCTGTTGTTTACGACAGAAATTTCTCTGGCAATTCCGAGAAAGTCAACCTGGCTATGAAATGGAATGCCCACAATCCCAACAAGGAGTACAAGGCATTCTACCTATGCAATAAGGCAAATAACTACGATGATTTTGTGGAAGCTTTTAGCAATTTCTCAGGGCCCGCCCAAAATATCTCATATGCCTCGACCTCGGGGGATATTGCCATTTATATATCCGGTAAGTTTCCTGTCAAGTGGGAAGAGCAAGGAAAATTCCTTATGGATGGATCCAACACAAAACATGAATGGAAAGAATTCATACCGTTCGAGCACAACCCAAATGTTCTAAACCCGGAACGGGGATTTGTCAGCTCAGCTAATCAATTCCCGGTAGATTCCCTTTATCCCTATTATGTCTACGATTATCACTACGATCGTTATCGGGGCAGAAGGATCAATGACCGTCTCCGGGTTATGGAACAGATCGAGGTTGAGGACATGATGAAACTTCAATACGACAATTTCAATTACCTGGCATTCGAAAGCCTGCCAATGATGTTGGATAGCTTGGATTCTGCTTCCTTCACTGGATTTGAGCTGGAGTATTTTACCAAGCTAAAGGAGTGGGATTATTTCAATGAAGCTGACCGGGAGGCCCCATCTATTTTCAAAACATGGTGGGACAATCTACAGACCAAACTCTGGG
Source organism: Cyclobacteriaceae bacterium (assembly GCA_028285685.1). Taxonomy (GTDB): domain Bacteria; phylum Bacteroidota; class Bacteroidia; order Cytophagales; family Cyclobacteriaceae; genus Ekhidna. The sequence goes on from JANQOR010000010.1 coordinate 147,839, forward strand.
ATGAGATCGACAGTGCCGAGGTACGACTTTTTAAGCCAGATTGGTACAACACCTACAACGTGCTGAGAAATTTTCCAGACTTCGAAATGATTGATGATAAACGAACATCAATAGTAGAAGGAACGGGAGATCTTTATCGAATCACGTTCAAAGAAACCGTTAATCAGCTTGAAGAATACTTGTCAGAAGACGGAAGCAAGCTCACCTGGTACCTGTTTAAGAATACGACTATTCGTCATCTGCTCAGATTAGGACCTCTTAGCTCAAAACAAGTAAAAGTAGGAGGATATCGAGGCACCGTCAATGCAGCGTCAGAATTGAACGGACCTTCCTGGCGGATGGTCGTGGAGCTAGGAGATGGAGAGGTGAATGCCTGGGGTGTGTACCCGGGAAGTCAGTCCGGAAATCCGGGAAATCCAATGTATAATCACATGGTAGACGATTGGGCATCCGGCGACTATAAGAAATTACTTTTTGACCGATCACTAAATGCCCAGTCTAAAGGCATTACTTATTCCATCCAGCTAGACCCAAGTAACTAAGCAAATGAAATTAATTATACGAATCATTCTCATCGGTAGCCTTACTTACTTGCTGTCTCCGTACTTTACGTGGTGGACAGGAATGGGGGCAGCGTTTCTGATTTGTACCTTGATGCCCTCATCTTTGTTAAACGCATTTGTAGCCGGATTCCTTGGGGTTGGGTTAGTATGGTCAGGACAAGCCTGGGTCTTAGATGTAGCTAACAACTCTGCCTTCACAGAAGTCATCATTGAGCTTTTGCAGGTTCCATTGATCGACGAACCATTCCTACTCGTTCTTGCAACAGGATTAGTCGGAGGTCTGTCAGGCGCTTTTGCGGGAATGAGCGGTGCCAGCCTTAGGCATGTATCAAAAAAGAAAAAGCAGCAGGGGTATTATAGTTAGGTCCAAAGTAGCACCTCTCCTTGCGAATACCCCGCAGTCTCTTCAAGGGAAATTTCTTAAATATCTCTGACAAGCACACCCGAAGCGACAACAGATACCTCTTTTCGCATGGATTCATCGTAATCTTTACCAGAATCATCCGCGTAGTGCTTGGCCAGATCTTCCTCCAACGTAACGGCAGAAGCTTCTCCCTCTAAAATAATTGACCTGCCAGCAATGTCTTTTGGCACAAAAAAGCCATAATCCTTAAACGTCACACGGATGGATTGTCCCTGATCATTTTTGATCTTTAACCAGCATCCCTTCGATTGGCAGACCTCTTCGACCACGCCTTCAATTTTGAAGGATGCTTCTGTATCTGAGACAGCCGTAAGGAAGTCGTTTGTAGAGATTGGATTCTCGGCTGTAATTTCGTCCCCGTACGATGAATACGACGGCTGAGAAGTACACGAAATCACAAGTAATAACACGGGAAGTGCAATATTTTTCATAGTTTAAAATTTAACTCACAAAGCTAGCTAAAACCGTTAATAATCAGCTTGTTACGAAGAAAAAAATTATAAAAAAAATCCAATAAAATAGTTATTTGTAATATTTTTTTTATATTTGGCTCGATTAACAGTTTTTAAACCTAAAACGAGTACAGTTATGCGAAAAAAAATCCTAACTATTATGGTAGTAGTGAGCGCCTTTTTACTTGGCGCTTGTACTGAACAAGATGGTATTAAAGAGATGTTGGAAGATGACAGCATTGAATTGAATCAGACAGGTGATCCCGATGACGATTGCATTCCAGGCGATCCCTTGAACCCTTGCCCTTAAGGTTTGAAATAGGTCTTTCATCCTATTTAGAAATATGGTTCAACGAAAAAACGCTGATTATATCAGCGTTTTTTTTTATACTTGTACATATGAATCAGTTATTGGAAATAAGAAAAAATTTCCTTCTTATAGCATTCTTTCTTTTGACTTTCGGGGCATCGTCTCAGTCGTATCAAAGTGATTTAGACAGCATTTTCTCAATAATGAAGACCAGGGACTTCCAGGCTGCGAAATCGTTCGCACTCGAAGCCAAAAGTCGAAATGATAAAAGAGCTGGTTCAGCTTGGCTTATAAAATCAAACCTACACTTAGGATACATATACAGTAGAGAAGATGATTTTGTAAAGGCCATTATAACCTACCTGGAGGGCCTAAGGTATTCCAAAGAGGCAGATTACGAGGGTGTCCAAACAGATGTTTCGACATTATATTACCGATGCGGCTTAATCTTCGCAGATTTCAGAGCATATAGCCTGGCCGAGGAATATTACGTGAAAGGCTTAGAGAATGCCAAACTTCACAATCTTTCCGAAATCGAATTGAACCATAAGTATGTTCTAGCTGCGCTTTTCGTAGACATGGAAAGGTATGAAGAAGCCATAAATCTTCTGTCAGAATGCGTATCGAATCTAAAACCTACTGCACGCCTCTATTTCACTTTACATCATAGACTTGGTTTAACTTATCACCAATTGGAAGAATTCGACAAAACCATTTCCATTTATGAAAAGTTGATCAATGAGCTACCAGACGATAACTGGAGAGCAAAAGGCTCTTATCATCATAACCTTGCGAGATCGTATCGAGAATCAAAAGACTATGAAAAAGCACTTGCCAACTACAAGAAGGCCATAGAATTTAAGCAACTATTGGGTGATGAAGAGAAGCTATTCTCTAGCTACTATGGTACCGCTGAGACGTACTTCGCGTTAAAGGAATACAAGAAATCCGAAAACTACTTTCTAAAAGCAGAAAATCTGATCGACAGCCAACCTCTTCATCCCGAGTACTTCGAAATTTACAAAGCATGTGCAGGCCTAAACTATACACTTAAGAACTATGAAAAATCCAAGCACTATGAGGATTTGCACACTGCCAAAATGAATGAGTATTTGAAAATTCAAGCTGAAATACAGGAAACGGATCAAAGATATAACATGGAACTCATCACCAAACGCTACTTTGCTGAAGTAGAGAAGCAAGAACGTATTGCTTCGATCCTTATGTATTCCAAGCTAACTTCTGGTGGTCTGCTCGCCCTTCTTCTCATCGTCATTGCCCACCATCGCTATCAGAAAGTCCGTCTTAGGAAAAGTATCGAACGAGAGCTTATCGCGCTCAAGATCGTTGACTAGGCATCATCTTTAATTTAATTTGCTATCAGCCCTGCTGCTTTCAAGAGCATTAATCTCTCCCCTACGCAAATTACATATAACGTATTTAATCGTTGTATAGAATCCTAACTGATTACTTATTTGGTTATTCGAAAAGGGTGAAGTGACTCCTAAACTCTCAGCTTAAGTTTCTCACGAAGCACACCCAACATATTCTCCTGTCGATCATTCAACAAGATCAATTTGTTCTTCTGTGCTTCACTTTCTTCAAGAACGAAAGAAACAAGTTCTTCCAACTCATGAACTTCGTAGGCGTCTGGTTGAGCGACTCTAAGCTTCACAAAAAGTTCACGAATTCTGTTCTCCAGGTTCACCTGGCTTGGCGCTATCGGCTGTGATTTTACAACATCATCATTCCACATGGCACCCAACCCTTTGATGAGCCATTCGGAATTAAGTTTGTTGTAAGTCTTTAAGATTTTAAGGATCAATTCATAGCTCGGCTTGCTTCTTCTACCCTTTATTATGTTGAATATCACTGTGACATTCACACCCACACTCTCAGCAAATGAAGTTGGATTCATTTCCATGACAGTGATCAGCCGATTAATTCGATCATTAATCATTTGATAAATGTACGAGAAAGTTTGAAAAGAAGAAAAAAAAAGAAGGGTTACTTTTAGTAACCCCTCCTTCATTAAGAACCAGCTATGGAAAATAGATACTCACTATCTATATCCCGAAGATATGCCTCTTTTTGATTCATACAAAGCTTTTTTGAAATTATTTTATCAAATGACAATGCAAAAGCGGTAATTTCGATAAACGGGTATTTTCATAGACCAACGGCTAAATCTTTACAACAATTTTTCCGACTGAGTTCCTGGATTCCATATACCTGTGTGCCTCAGGTAGTTGCGTAAAATCAAAGACCTTTCCAACTACCGGTCTTAGGTTTTTTTCCTCCGTAAAACACCGTAGTTCTTTCCAAATGGTTGCTGTAACTTCAATATCATCAGTCAAGTATCCGATGTGAGAGGCATGGATTCCCTGGCTTCTCTTCAACATGCTCATGATATTAACCTTTGGAGCATCTTTCCAGGTGCGCCACCAGGAAATCGGATTCCATTTTTTAAAATTGATACTTGCAAACCCAATAACCGCCATTCTACCAAACGGATTGAGTAACCTGAGGCTTTTTTTGAAGACCTCTCCTCCCACCACTTCTAAGACGCAATCCACTTTCCCCCCATCCTTCATAATCTCTTCATAGAAATCCTCCTTTGCATAATTGATTGCTTTGTCCGCTCCCAGATCTTCTATCAATTCCAATTTTTCCTTTTTGCTTGCTGTTCCGTATACAATGCAGTTCAGTGCTTTGCCAATTTGGACAGCTGCCGTCCCTACTCCACCAGCCGCCGCATGAATGAGAATACGTTCTCCGCTTTCAACCTTACACATCTTTTTAAGCGCCACCCAGGCAGTCATGAAATTCACAAGGAATGCTGCATTCTCCTCCGGGGTAAAATCACTTATTGAGGGAAAACAGAGATGCTGCTCCACGCATATGAATTCGGCATAGCTGCCATATTGTCTGCCTATAATCACTTTCTCTCCAACAGATCGCTCGGTGACATCTGCGCCAATCTCAACAACCACTCCATACGCCTCCATACCTGGAGTGTAAGGTTTCTTTGGTGCCCAACCGTACATCCCCTTCCTGGATAAAATTTCCGCGTAGTTGATCCCAATGCACTCGATCTGGACTTTTACTTCAGTTTTTCCCGGCGCAGGTTCGGGTACATTTGTCAGCTTCAAAACCTCTGGTTTCCCAGATTTACGGAATTCATATGCTCTCATCTGTGTTAGTTACGACGTTTGGGGCTATTGATCATGAAGACGTTTGAGAAAATAGTATTTTCACAATGAATTAGAAGTCAAGTTATGAAGGACAGTTATTACAATCGAGAAGATTTGAAAAAATTTGGTGAGATCACCGAATGGCAAAAGGAATTAGGAGACAAGTTTTTTGATTACTACGGAAGTGTTTTTAAAGAAAGTGCACTGACCGCTCGGGAGAAATCACTGATAGCACTGGCTGTCTCTCATGCTGTGCAGTGTCCTTATTGCATTGAATCTTACACTTCAGATTGCCTGAAAAAGGGTGTGGATGAAGAACAGATGATGGAGGCAGTTCATGTCACTGCTGCAATCAAGAGTGGTGCTGCTTTGGTTCATGGTGTCCAGATGATGAATCAGGTGAATGACAAATTGATGTGAAATGACTCAATCGCTAAAGAGGCAGAAACATAAACTTTCCAGTCCCGAGGGCCAGATTGAGGTGTTGGACAATGTGACACCTATTGGAATTCCTACGTTCGAAAGTAAACTCAGTGAACTTGGACATACCACGCTAAAGCCTACCACTATTGAGGTTTTCCAGGTAAATGTAGGAAAAATGTGCAACCAGGTTTGCGCTCACTGTCATGTAGATGCGGGTCCTGATCGTAAGGAGATCATGACAAAGGAAACCATGCAACAATGTCTTGATGCCATTGAAGGCACAGACATTAAAACAGTAGACATTACTGGTGGAGCTCCCGAAATGAATCCTAACTTTCGATGGTTGGTAGAGGAGTTGAGCGCGATGGGAAAGGAAATTATCGTAAGGTGCAACCTCACCATCATTTTAGCTAATCTAAAATACCATGATCTTCCCGAATTCTTCAGAAAGCACAATATAAATGTAGTTTCCAGTTTGCCTTACTTTACTGCGAAGCGGACAGATGCGCAGCGAGGTGATGGTGTTTTTGATAAATCGATCAAGGCCCTGCAAATGCTAAATGCTGTTGGGTATGGGAAAGAAAATTCTGACCTCCAATTGGACCTGGTTTACAACCCCGCAGGAGCTTTTCTACCTGGCGATCAAACAACACTTGAAAATCAATTTAAGCGGAAACTACTCGAATACGATATCTCGTTCAATAATCTTTTTGTAATTACAAACCTACCTGTCAGTCGATTCCTTGAATACCTGATTCGAAGTGAAAAATACCAGGACTACATGGATGAGCTGGTTAATGCATTTAATCCGGTAGCAGCTGAAGGGGTTATGTGCCGCTCCACCATCAGCGTAGGCTGGGATGGTTATTTGTATGATTGTGATTTTAACCAAATGTTGGAGCTAAGAGTGAAAGCAGCCAGCCACATTGCCCATTTCAATATTGAGGAACTAACAGCTCGTGATATCATAGTAAATCAGCATTGCTATGGATGTACGGCAGGTGCAGGCTCTAGCTGCGGAGGTACAACTGTTTGACCAAGGTGTGTATTTTAGACCTTGATTTATTGTTACTTGTCACCTGACAGTATCCGATGAAAAAGAAAGAGTGCTCGTCCTGCGCCATGGAAATTGATGCTAAGAGCAAACAATGCCCGATCTGTCAATATGAATTTGCGGAGGTAAGTATTGGCTACAAATGGATTGCGATTTTGCTTATCGTGATTTTTCTACTATACCTGTTCTTTTGAATTTATTCAACCACATTGATCTTTACCATATTCGTATGGCCCTTCCAGTGTTGTGGCATTGAAGCAGTTGAAACAAACAAATCTCCTTTTGACAGATTTCCCGAATTGACCAACTGCTTTTCGATCTGCTCCAAGGTTTGATTGATGTTATCGTGCTTATCATAGTAGAACGTCTTGACACCCCACACTATATTCATCTGACGTAGCAGCTTTTTGTTATTCGTTAATAAGTAAATATTAGCTTTTGAACGGTGCATGGCCGTCCTAAACCCTGAATAGCCTGACTTGGTCATGCAAACAAGGGCCTTTGCATGAATGTTCTCAGCGAGCCTGCAGGCACTCCGAATAAGTAAGTCATTGGTTCTGGTGCTTGACTCGAAGTGCTTGTCATAGTACTTGTTGTAAATCGATTTGGCTTCTTTTTCCACTGCTGAAATTGTCTCACACATCTTTTTGACGGACTCAACTGGGAATTTACCTGCCGCGGACTCAGCTGAGAGCATTAACGCATCTGCACCGTCCATCACAGCATTGGCCACATCGTTCGTCTCAGCCCTGGTTGGCCGAGGGTTTTCAATCATACTCTCCATCATCTGGGTGGCTATGACAACGGGTTTTGCTGCTTTGTTACACTTTAAGACAATTTTCTTTTGCCACAATGGGACTTCATGCATCGCTATTTCTACTCCTAGATCTCCCCGGGCAACCATGATTCCATCTGCTTCTTCGATGATTTCATCTATGCTCTTAAGGGCTTCAGGTTTTTCAATTTTGGCTATAATCTTGACATCTTTGCCGGCTCGTGCGATCTGCTTTTTTAATTCTCTTATATCATCGGGCCTGCGCACAAAGCTCAACGCTACCCAATCAACACCTTGCTCCAATCCAAATTCAAGATCTTTTCGGTCCTTTTCTGTAAGAGATGGCGCGGACACATTGGAATCGGGAAGATTGATACCCTTCCGCGACTTTAAGATGCCACCATGAATAATAGTCGTAGAAATTTCGGTTTCAGACACTGCATCAGTTCTAAGTTCAAGATTTCCGTCATCGATTAGAATGGTATCACCGACTTTCACATCATCGACAATGCCTTTATAAACAGTGCTTACTTTTTCAGATGTACCCTCTACCTCCTCTGTCGTAATGGTCAATTGCTGTCCGTCTCTCAATTCCACCCCATTGTTCTCCACTAGTCCAACCCTTATTTTGGGACCCTGGAGATCTTGGAGCGTACATATATTGAAATTTGTTTCCTCATTTATAGCTCTAATCGATGCTATCACCTTTTCATGATCCTCGTGTTTTCCGTGTGAAAAATTCAAACGTAAAACGTTGGCGCCAGCTTCAGCTAACTGCATCATGATTTCTTTCGAGCTACTTGCCGGTCCTATTGTGGCAACTATTTTGGTACGCTTATCTTGGTCAGCCATAAATATCAATAAAGCAAATTTTCCTTCGATTTGAGTTCATCAAAATTAAGCTTCGCTACGTACTCAATCAGGGGGATTTCTCGAATTTTAATGCAAACGTTTGAGATAGAAAGTTCTCCAGTAACGTCTTTTAGCTTCAACAGAAAATCAAATTGCTTTAGCTCCGGAAGTAAATGCTGAGGTTTACTTCCTCCACCGGAGAGCAATTTATTTTGCAATAGCTCCATTTTTACGAATTCTGTTTCATATTCAAAATTGGAGATAACAATGGGAGGCTGATTAGAAAATTCAATTTTTATATCTGGTCTTTTGGCAAGTGAAGTATTTAGTTTGGAATTGATATGCCAGGCTAGTTTATATTCTTTTTTGTTGCAAACGATGCCTGCCAATTCAAAGTCAAATTCATAGATTAAATCCAGCCTATTCTTCTTCATATGTTCTATCTTCCGGTCCGATATCTTGCTTAAAATCAATCGTCGCTACACTATGCTAATTTGTTTGATTTTAGGGGGATAATATATTTCTTTGCAACTCATTTTAAACCAAACACTAAAAAAATGTCAGAAATAGCACAAA
>JANQOR010000013.1 GCA_028285685.1 Cyclobacteriaceae bacterium
CTCTACTTTTGCCAACTCATTTTTTGGTGCTGTAGCTCAGTTGGTAGAGCATCGGACTGAAAATCCGTGAGTCGGTGGTTCGAATCCACTCAGCACCACTTCATAAAGCTACCCAAATCGGGTGGCTTTTTTATTTCCCCGAATATAAATCAAATCTTCAGATTTGGTATGCATGCATACTATTTTATGGTTCTCATTTTTCTTAATTTGCAATTGACAATCCGGCTATTCTTCCTCACCACCAATTTTTAATAACCACAATACCACTCTAATGCAGTTAGTAAGCCTTAACCAACTGAAAATACGACATAAGATCACCCTAGCTTTTTCGGTCGTTATATTGATCTCAATAGGTTTTGTCAGCATCTTTATACATAATCTATCTCTAGTTCAGGATAGTTTCACTCATCCAGAGGTCCTCAATGCGATAGAACAGGTCTCCAGTGAAAGCTCGAATGAGTACCAATCAAGTGTCTCCCGTTTAGACCGCATGCAGGTGCAGGCCTTTGTTTTACTTGTTGCAGCTGTCCTGGCAGCTATTGTGGGAGGCTATCTTTTGTCAAAGAACATCATGGAAGAGCTCGGAATTGAGCCGTACGAAGCTGCGTTAATTGCAAGTAACCTCGCCGTTGGCAATACCGGATTCGAACTGAATAAGCCGAAGATCCGAGGCGTATATAAGAATATGCGAACGATGATGATGAACTTGGGTCGAATAGTGAGAGAAACCATTCAAATTTCTGATCACCTTGGACTTTCATCGCAGCAATTTTCGTCCGGGTCTCAGAAGATAAGTGAATGGGCAAATGAACAAACTGCCTCGGCGGAAGAAGTAGCTTCCTCCATGGAGGAAATTGTCTCCTCTATTCAACAAAACACTTCCAATGCTCAAGAGACCGAAAAAATTAGCAGGAAGGCGACGGAGCTAATAGTTGAAGTCAATGACTCTGTAAAACAAACCGTGTCAAAAATGAACACAGTTTCGGAAAAAATAAAGATCATCGGAGAAATTGTCCAACAGACCAACATTCTGGCGCTCAATGCCGCCGTGGAAGCCTCTCGGGCCGGCGAACATGGAAAAGGTTTTGCTGTTATTGCTTCAGAAGTACGGAAGTTGGCGGAGAAAAGCAGTGCTGCAGCCGATGAAATTATAGAGCTTACCGAATCAAGCGTCGAAGTTGTAGGTAAGTCGGATCAGCTTTTGACAGAGGTAATACCCGATATTCAGCGGACTTCCCAACTGGTGCAGGAAATTGTATCTAGCTCCAAAGAGCAAAGTCTGTCCTCCGAACAGATTAATAATGCACTGCAACATTTAAATGAAATCGTTCAACATAATGCAGCTGCTGCGGAGGAGATGGCAGGGAGCAGCAATGAGTTGAGGATGCAGGCAGAAAGCCTAAAGACCACAATTTCATTCTTCAAAAGAAACCAATAGTTAAATTCCGATTTCCTCCAATAGTTCTTTCTTCTTCAAACTATACACCACAATATTTTGGATTTTAATATACCGATCGGTATATTTGTGGCAGATTATGAGAAACCCTCAACATACCAGGCAATTGATCATTGATAAAGCGTTACCCATTTTCAATACGAAGGGGTACAATGCTGCGTCGTTATCTGACATAACTACGGCAACCGGAATCACCAAAGGGGCAATATATGGCAATTTCAAAAACAAAGATGAGGTAGCCTCTGCTGCATTTGATCACGCGGTGGAGATCATCATGGGTTTACTATCAAAACATGTACGCTCCAAAAACAATGCTCCTGATAAATTACGAGCAATCGTAGATTACTATGCAGAATATGTGAATAATCCTCCAATTCCGGGCGGTTGTCCTATTTTGAATTCTTCCATAGAAGCAGATGATAACCTACCCTTTTTGAGGTCGAAGGTTATTAGAACCATAGCTCTGATGAAAGATTCCCTTTCAAAAATTGTAAATCGTGGTATTCTGGAAGGGCAGATTAGACGCGGGGTTGATGCCGAGGAGCTCGGAGTGTTTTTCTATGCCACAATTGAAGGTGCCATTTCTCTTTCACGTATTGAGGGGGATGGAAGGTCATATAAGCACGTTAGGAATGTTTTGTACAAAATGATTGAAGAAATTTCGACATAAATTTTTTTTATCCGTATAAATACCAATCGGTATATAATATCTGATGATGAAAGAGACAACAACTTACATAGCAGTTGAAAACGAGGACATGGGGAGACCGGCGGATCGTCCTGAAAAGACAAATTGGAAAATTGAGCTTATTAAGAAGGGTTTGAGTGTCCTCCAGCATGCTTCTCCGAAAAAATCAGCAGAAATTATCTGGCACTATTTCACAATGCCGGGAAGGACTAAGTTTTCAGAACCCCAAAAAAAACTACTAAGTGAAGCACAGATCATTGAATCCAATTACAAAGGAGATCGCGTGGTCGCTTATAGATGGGGGTCAGAGGGCCCCAAAGTGCTTGTCTGCCATGGCTGGCGATCAAAGATTGCCGACTTCAGAAGAATGATTGAAGCATTCCTTGACATGGGTTATGTTGTGGAAGGTATTGACATGCGAGCCCATGGACAGTCGGAGGGCAAGCACACAGCCTTACCTGAGTTTCGGGACATCATCAAAAATCACTACGTCAAACATGGTCCATATGAAGCCGTGATCGGCTACTCACTTGGGGGAATAGCTTCAGGTATTGTATTAAATGAGCTTTCCAAAGTGATGCACCCAAAGCACTATTACTTGCTTTCAGCACCGCCCTATGTTCGATATTTCTTTCGTGATCTCATTAACCAGGTTGGGTGTAACGAATCAGTATATAACGCGATGTGTGGCCTTGTAGAAAGCTATTATCACCAGGACATCGATTACTTTGATTTAAGGGATAAAGTAACACATCTGAGTCAGATAAACACACATCTAATGTATTGTGAAAACGATGAAATGGTTCCTTTCGATAAGGGCGAAGAGCTAGAGACCGCCTGGTCAAATGCGTCATTCGTACACGCCAAAGGTCTCGGACACTATAAGATCATAGCAAATGGATCAATTATCAAGTACATAACAAAAACTATAAAAGAAAAATGAAATCGATAAAAACAAAAATCAACGAACTTAAAGAGACGATAGTTTTAATAAGGTATCTGATAAAGACACAATCTCTTTTCCAATTCATCCTGGAATAAGCTGCGTAAAGGGTGACCTCTAGGAGTATGTAAACCAAAATGGAACCCTCAATGCCTCAACAATTGAAGGACTTAACAAAAAGCCATGCAATCGCAACTTCAAATGCTTACCTGGGGGTCGACTCAAATCTGCATTGAGTTAATTGAATCCGTTCAAAATGAGGTGCTATTTGATGCCCTTTATGGCCATCACTTCTTTAGGACTTAGGTGTCGAAATTTTCCCCTCGGAAGATTCTTCTTAGTAAGCGTAGCAAACATAACTCGATCGAGTTTCTTCACCTTATATCCTAGGTGTTCAAATATTCTTCGGACAATCCTGTTCCGGCCAATATGGATTTCTATACCAAGGACAGAGCTATCATCTCCAACTATAGCAAGTTCAGATACGGGCGCAGGGCCATCCTCCAGTTCAATTCCCTCAAGTATCTCATTGAAATGTTCTTTGGAAATTGGCTTATCGAGCTCAACCTGGTAGATCTTTTTTACCTTGTGTGATGGATGAGTGAGTTTCTTGGCGGTTTCTCCATCATTTGTAAATAGGAGTAACCCGCTGGTCTCGCGATCCAGTCGGCCAACAGGGTAGATTCGTTCATTACAAGCTTTTTCAACCAAGGACATCACCGTCTTTCTCTCGTGTGGGTCGTCAGTGGTTGTAATAAACCCCTTGGGCTTGTTAAGTAGGACATATTGATGGCTTTGTGATTTCAAAGTATGCCCCTTGTAAACTACTTTATCAGATTTTCTCACCTTAAAGCCCATCTCTCTTACCACCTTCCCATTCACTTTGATCTTGCCGTCAGCGATAAGATTGTCAGCATCTCTCCGCGAGCAGACGCCTGCGTTAGCTATAAACTTGTTCAAACGTACTTCAGAGGGCTTGGCAGGTGGAGATTTTCTCTTTGGCCTTTTCATTCCTGCTCCTTGCCGATGGAGTTCTCCTCAGTTGCAAAATCCTTCGGAGTTGGAAGTTCCTTAAGATCATTGATCCCAAAGTAGTCCATGAACTTTTGACTCGTTCCGTACAAAAGCGGCCTACCAACACCATCCGTCTTTCCGCGAATTTCGATTAGCTCTTTTTCAAGCAATTTTTGAATGGAGTAGTCACAGCTAACTCCACGAATTTGCTCCGCCTCACTTTTTGTGACAGGCTGTTTGTAGGCTATTATCGATAAGGTCTCCAAAGCAGAGTTTGACAGTCTTTTTTTTGACTGTTGTTTCAATAAAATTCCGATACTAGCTTGATATGCTGGTTTTGTCAGAAATTGATATCCTCCGCCAGATTTAATCAATTCAAAGGAGAAGGTATCAGTCTTAAATTTTTGCTGGATGGTATTAAGTCCATCGGAAACATCTTTTGAGGGCACATCCGCATCAAACATCTCCTTCAGGCAATTCTGAATTTCACCCTCAGTGATGGGCTTGGGAGAGCAAAACACCAACGCCTCAATATGATTTGCCAGGTAGTCCATCAGGACTTGTTCATCTTCGCTGCAATACTGTGTTGTGTGTGCGGCACTGCCCTAAGTCGTTCCTTCGAGATGAGCTTTCCTGTGTCGATGCAGATACCGTATGTCCCGTTCTTGATTCGAACGAGCGCATTTTCCAGGTTATTAATGAATTTCTGTTGACGTCCTGCCAGTTGGCTTAATTGTTCCTTCTCCGCGGTATCAGCACCATCTTCAAGTGTCTTCACGGATGAAAAATTGTCGCCTGAGTCATCTGACTCCCTCGTGAGTGAGGCTTTCAGGGTACTTAGTTCTTGTTGTGCTTTCTCAAGCTTCTCTTTTATAAGAGCTTCAAATTCTTTGAGTTCTTTCTCTGTATATCTAGTCTTAGCTGCCTTTGCACTCATTCTCGTAGCATTTAAAGTCCATAAAAATGGTTTTGCATGGCGAAAATACCCGAAATGAATGAGAAATTGAGGATTAACAATTGAGAAATAGGCGGGAACTCGGAAATCATCTAGTGAATAGATCCACTCTTTTGAAACCAAGACAATAAAGCTTTGTCTTTAATAGTGGATAAGCGGCTGACAAATAGGTAACAATCTGATCAATGAAGTGGGTTGTGGCCACCGTTCGATAAGTTCGCCGAAGAGATATTCACATCGCAATGAACTTGACAAGAATTGTAGGGTTATTACTTTTATCGTATATGCTAGTTCTCGAGAGCTGCAAGAACAAAATCTATCCAGCACCACTTGGCTTCAGCGAAGAATTGACATTCGATACACATCGAGAAGTTGAAGTCGGTTGGGAAAGCACCGACGGAATAGTATTAAGTGGTACTCTTTTCTTTCCTAGAGATGCGGGGATTTACGCTGCTGTAATCTGGCATTTTGGGAGTAATAAATGGACTAGAAGTCCTTTTGATAATAGTGCCGCAAAGAGATGGCTGGAAAATGGAATCGCAGTGTTGACATACGACAAGCGCGGTGTCGGAAAGTCTCAAGGTGAATGCTGTCCCTTTGCGGATCCAGATTACTTCTTAAACTTAGGACAAGATGTTCTGTCAGGTGCTCGGCTAATTGCTGAACATCCCGAGATTGACCCAAACAAGGTTGGTGCATTTGGATTCAGTCAGGGCGGATGGGTTCTGCCCGTTGCAGCAGCTGAGTCTGGAGGGACGATCGCATTTACAATCATTGGGTCAGGCCCGACGGTCACTCTTGGCGAAGAACTCCTCTACAGTGCTCTAACAGGCGAAAATGACTGTCGACCATCAGGTTTGTCTATGGAAGAGATCGATCGGCAACTGAAGGAAGAAGGCCCCTCGTTGTTTGACCCATTGCCATACCTTTTAAGAATGCAAAATCCTGGTTTGTGGATATTTGGAGAGGTGGATTTAAGTGTACCAGTCCGTCAATCAATAGCCATCCTTGATACATTGATCAACAATGAAAACAAACCCTTCACACATATCACGATTCCAAACGCGAATCATGGTTGGATAATCGATGGAGGAATTTGTCCTTCAGGCGAAAACGAACAGGAAGTTGATATGCTGCCTCAAATATTTCAGTGGATATCTGACCAAATCTAAAATCTCTTGATGCCTAAGTGCAACTTATAATTCTGTCGATTTGGCCAAAACAATTACATTGTCAGTATGACAATGTGGCGAACTGCTAAAAATCCCTCCCGACCACAATTGTATCTTTGATCACATCAGAATTCCCATTGCTGTCAAAAACTTCAAAAAGAACAACATAATAACCCAGGCGAGCCATTTCGCCGGAATTTGTGGTACCATCCCATCGGACAAATCCTTCAGTAGAGAGCAGTGCTCCTTCAGCTACGTTCTTAATGAGCCTGCCGGTTTGGTCATAGATGGTGATATTGGCAAACTTTCCAGGATCATGAAACTGGTATTTAATCGTCGTAAAATCTCTTCCAGATCCTGAATTACCGGGAACAAAGACTTTTGGTTCTACCTCAACCGCCCCAGCAGCTACAACCTGGCTTAAGATCGCCTGTGAATTTGGTGAGCCTGGTGTAGCAAAACCCGCGACACTCGAGGCAGATCTCCAATTATTTGGATCATTTACATCTGCCTCAAATGATATCCTTTCCAAGGAAACGCCGTCAGTACTTTCGAGAAGATCATAATGAAAATCATTCTCATAATGGAAGATTTCTTCCAATTCACTCAAGTGATTAAGGAGAACGACATTCCCTGAATCATTAGCATATGTCGGAAGAGATGCCACTTCATAAATATTCTCAATCGTGCCTTGTGGATAATTGTCAAATAAAATCGTAACGTCAGTGGTAAAAGCAAAATGATCTCCTGGGCTGATTATTAACGTGTTTTGCGAGATAACTTTCTCATCACTTATCCCAGCATCCGTTACTCGTGCCAATTGCCACTCATTAAGATCTATATACTTAGCCGAAGCATTATGCAATTCCACAAAATCAACTCCACCTGTTCGTGGATTGAAAAGAACCTCACTCAGAAGAATATCCCCAGTCCCAGCCGTAGAGGGTAGTGCGACAATTAGGTTGTTTTCCTGCACCAGATTTCCATTGCAATCGGTAACATTTATCAATTGGAAGGAGTAGGATGTGCTTTCTTTCAGGTTTTCACCGAGCGAAACAAAAATTGATTTTGGAAAGAGGAAGTGAAAATTAACAGAAGCAACATTAATACTTGGTTCAAATGATATTGTACCGATAGCTGCAACACGTGGATCAATGTTTTCATTAAAATCCACTCTAAGTTCAGAGGCGGTTAATGCGACTGCACTACTAACCACTGGTCCAAAATTGTCAGGAATGCTCTGGCTAACCGAATTTGGAGAGCCTGGCGAACCTCCGTCATTATCGACCGAACTCACCCAGTTGAACTCCTCAACACAGGGACTTAAGATATCTCTCATCTCAAGCGAATATCCACCTTCTGAGCGCTTTTCATCATGCCAGTCGCTTGAATAGCTTACCGAAAAGATCAATTCCTCATCATGGGATAAATAAAGTTGCTCTCCGGAATTGCTTAAAGAGGGGAAATCGGATACTCCAATCACTTTTGCGCTTAGAAATTTTGAAACGTTGGATGTTGATGTCAACACGTAGTATTCGAAAGGAAAAAGTAGAATTTCTGGTAGTTCAGAACTACTCGTAGGATCTGAAAACATCAGGTTTTCTATACTCAAGATCTCGGAAGTATTGTTATATAATTCTACGAATTCAACTTCAGGAAGCCCCGCCGATGGATCCGGATCACTAAGAATTTCTGTAATCAGAATTTCGTTAAAGGTTGGTGCTCTGCCAACACCAAAATTTACCATGGTGCTTGTGAGAGCATTCCCCCAACAGTCTGTCACATTGGATATGTTCATTTGGTAAATCACCCCTTCATCCAAGGACTCAGCGAAAAAAATATCCACCGAAGTAGGGAACTCACCAACACTAATATCAGAAATGGAGAGATTGGAGATTTCATAACTACCGCTCATCAAGCTAAGCGCATCCATCGTTTCGGAAAAATTAACGGTGAGGCTCTGGTCAAAATTCCACGAGAGAACTTCAGGAGATTCGCTGTCAGCTGTGTCGTCAAAAACAGAATTTTGCTGCCCTGGAGTACTGCCACTTGCAGCAGTTGAAATCCTGTAGCTGTTTTCTGATATACATGGATCATTGGAATTTACAAGTTCAGCGCTTTTCCCTTGCTCCGATTCGGGATAAGACAATTCAAAAATGATCAGTCCATCAGCATTTCTAAGTATAATATCATCGGAAGAGTTATTTAGGGACCTGAATCCTGGCACGATAAGTACTTCTCCAAGACCTTCATATATTTCTGGATTGTCATCTGGAGCAAGTATTAGCAATTCAGCTGGCTCTAAAACTCTGCTAGGAAAGTCTCCAGAACTTCCTGAAGCGTCACTTACCGTCCAGTTTTCCAATTCGAGGTAGTTCGCCGTGTTATTTAAGATTTCAATGAACTCGCCGTTGACTTCACCTTCATTGAGCGGATTCGCCATGTATTCATTCACCAGGACATCACCAGGCATGGCATTTTGGGTAGCTATAAAAACAAAGTCGACAGTTGTTCCCGTCTCAATTTGATTACCTGATAGATCTTGAACGTTACTCACTGACAAAACTCTGACTTCCGTTGATATCAGTTCTGATACTATAAGATTCACTACTGTGCTATTCTCTGCATCCAGTATAGCTGAAGTGACTGTGATTCCACCGTCGACTGAATAGTTTAGCACATTTTGACTGCTAACAGGGGTGACTTGTTCACTGAAGATTAACCGCAATTGGGTAGACGAAACAACTGCCAGATCTGAAATGGTCGGTCGTATAGTATTTGGAGTATTATCAAAAATGGAGTTTTGCTCTCCAGGGGTACCGCCATCGGGATCGGTGGAAAGGCCATAGTTATATTCAGAGAAATCAGGACCATCAGGGTTAATTAACTCTGTGCTCACCCCTAAACTCGCAGTAGTAAATGTGATAGAATAGATCTCAACCATACTTCCATTGGTGATAGTGATAGCATCACCCCTGTTATTCAAAGAAGGGAAACCTGCCACCTCTACTACATCACCGAAATTCACAAAAGAACTACTCGTGCCACTTGGAACTAATATCACATATTCGTTAGGCCTTAAGACATAACTACCAAAACTACTCGATGTAGTAGATCCATCACTCCACGTCCAACCTGCCAGGTCAATAAATTTGCTAGAGACATTCAATAACTCTATGAACTCCACATTCGGAATGCCACTCTCATCGGTGGGGATTGCATGAAACTCATTCACTAGCACATCACCAGCAACAGCTTTCTCCGTCTCAATGTACTCAAAGTCAATCGTGGAATTAGCTACAATCGCATTACCAGACAGATCTTCCACATTGTCGATCGTCAGCGTTCGCGTATCCCCTGACACAAGCATGGAAACAGTTAAATGAACAACGGAGTTATTACCATCATCGCGCATCGCTCCAATCACCATAATACCACCACCTATACTGTAGTTTCCCGTCGTCTCAGCACTGGTCTCAGCAACAGGCTCATCAAAAGTCACATCAAGGGCAGTTGCAGAGACCACTGAGATACTCGAGATCGTAGGCTGTGTCGTATCAGGTGTATCATCAAAAATAGAGTTTTGCTCTCCAGGAGTGCCACCATCAGGATCTGTTGAAAGGCCATAGTTATTCTCAGAAAAATCAGGACCATTGGAATTTATCAACTCTGTGCTCACTCCAGAACTTGCAGAAGTGTAAGAGATAGAATAGATATCAACTGTACCGCTATCAGTGATCGTAATAGCATCACCGTTGTTGTTCAACGACGGAAAACTGGATACTTCTACAACATCTCCAAAAACGCTGAAGGAGTTTCCCTGGCCGCTTGGAACCAATAAGACATAGGCATTCGGTCGCAACAGATGACTCGAAAAACCACTTGAGGTGGTATGCACATCACTCAACGTCCAGTTTCCCAGATCAATGAATTTGCTAGATACGTTCAACAGCTCTACGAATTCTGCATTCGGAATACCACTCTCATCATTTGGGATCGCATAAAACTCGTTCACTACCACATCCCCAGCAACAGCTAGTTGTGTCTCGATGTACTCAAAGTCAATCGTGGAGTTTGAAGTAATTGTATTTCCGGAAAGATCTTCAACATTGTTGATTGTTAATGTTTGAGTAGCTCCTGATATTAGCGTAGAGACAGTCAGGTGAACAATCGAGTTGTCAACATCATCACGCATCGCTCCATCTATCGTAATCCCCCCATCAATGCTGTAATTCCCTGCCCTCTCAGCAGTGGTTTCATCTACCGACTCACCAAAAGTCACATCTAATGATGTAGCCGAGATTAACGAGACACTCCATATCATGGGGCCAGTCGTATCAGGTGTATCATCCAAAATAGAGTTTTGCTCTCCAGGGGTGCCACCATCCGGATCTATGGAGAAACCATAGTTGTTCTCAGAAAAATCAGGATTAGTAGGGTTGATCAACTCTGTGCTCACTCCAGAACGTGCGGTGGTGTACGTGATCGAATAGATATCGACTTCATTGCTATCGGTAATCGTGATAGCATCACCGCTGTTATTAAGTGAACGAAAACTTGGAACTTCCAACACGTCACCGAATTGATAGAACAGTGCTCCGTCTCGTGATGCTGTCAAGATCACATACTCAGTTGGTCTTAAAATATGGGAAGGAAAAGGACCAGAATCACCGGACACATCACTGAATGTCCAATTTTCCAAATCGATGAACTTACTTGAGACATTTAACAACTCAATGAACTCAGCGTTGGGAATACCACTCTCATCATTAGGGATCGCATGAAACTCGTTTACCAAGACATCACCAGCAAACGCTTCACGCGTCTCAATGTACTCAAAGTCAATCGCGGAATTAGCTGCAATCACATTACCCGAAAGATCTTCGACATTGTTGATCGTCAGGGTTCGCGTATCTCCTGAAATGAGCGCTGAGACCGTAAGATGAACAACTGAGTTATCATCATCATCACGCATCGCGGCATTCACTATAATATCGCCATCAGCACTGTAGTTCGCTATGGTCTCAGCCGTGCTCTCGTCCACAGGCTCATCAAAGGTCACACTCAGTATGGTAGCCGTGATCACAGAGATAGTCGAGATCGTTGGCTGGGTGGTATCAGGGGTATCATCAAAAATAGAGTTTTGCTCCCCAGGTGTGCCACCATCAGCATCAATGGAAAACCCGTAATTATTTTGTGAATAATCAGGACCGTTTGGATTGATGAGCTCTGAACTTGTTCCTCCCGTAGAACCCTCGAAGGAAATACTATGAATCATAGTCGAATTATCATCTTCAATGGTAATAACATCCATGTTCGAATTACTCAAGGTTAGCGTCGCGACCGTGAGGACATTCGAAAAAGTGGAAAACAACGCCAAGTCATCGTCATCGCAGACGATCACATAGGAATCAGGATCAAATTGATAAGTTCCAAGTGACTGACCATCCAGTTGCCAATTTTCAAGGTCAAAGAATTTGCCACTTCGATTGTAGAGCTCCACATATTCAGCATCAGGTAGTGCGATAACGGGGTTCGGATCAGCCATAAACTCATTGATTACTACATCGAACTCAACAGCTTCTTCAAAAACAAGATACTGATAGTTATCCTGGCTGTTTGATGCAATTACATTACCGCTCTCATCTTCAATGTTACTAATGGTAATGGTATAAGCTGTGCCATTGGTCATACTACTCGTGGTCACATGGACGAGGGCATTGTTCGTCCAGTCAAGTGCGGCTGAGAGAACAGATAGTCCACCATCAATTGAGTAATTGGTGCTCATCTCAGCAGTAGTTTGATCCACATTTTCATTAAAAGTGACATCTACTCCCGTATCAGAAATTGTTGTAACTGACTGGATGATGGGTGGATCGGTGTCTGGCGTAGAGTTGCTAGTAATCGAAACATCGTCGAAGAAATGATTGTCGGCTGGAGAAGAAGCGGAAGATTGTTGAATAAAAATTCCAAAATGGGAGCTGGTGGTTACATCGGTATCCATTATGGTCCCTTCAGAAACAAAGGAGCCGGTAACATCTTCATCTGTGAACAATTCCCAGTTACCTGACCCATCCCGGACGACCCTAATCTTGTAGGGCTTACTGGAAGTGCTATTTAAAATATCTTCGGCTGTACTGATTAGAGGAGAAGAATCATCAGTTCTTGTTCCTCCTACTATTTTATGAAGAGCGATCCAATCTTCTGTGTCTCCAATCCTAACATAGTACCCATTCTGAACTGCAGACAAATCTGCATTATCACTCGCCAGAAAAACATCCACGTAGTTAGCTCCGGAAGGATTGAACTTTAGATCAATCAAAAATTCCCAAGTAAAATCTGAAATATCCGTGGATGGAACAGTGATGTTGTAGTCCATGGATGAAGACAAATCCCCAGCGTTCGAGCGTAATTGTTTGTCACCTCCTTCATCCACCAAAATAAAAAGAGACGTATTTCCACTCCAGGTGGGAGAAAACAAATCGGGAGTATTTCCTAGAGTCTCATCTTCGAAATCTTCCGTCGTTTGAGCGACTGATACTCCAAAACCCAAAAATGCTGTGATCAAAACTGGAATTCGCGTCATTATTTTCACATAGCTAAGGAGCTAAAAGTAGTAGCTTTGCAACTTAGTTGTAATCAACTTTTAGTATACAGTCATGAAAGTAGCGCTTGTTGGAGCCACAGGTCTGGTCGGGCAAAAAATGTTGGAAATCCTGGAGGAGCGAAATTTCCCGATAGAGGAATTGCTTCCGGTTGCATCAGAAAGATCTGTTGGGAAAAAGATCGAATTCAAAGGAAATTCCTACGAAATCATCTCCATGCAAGACGCCATTGATGCCAAACCGGATATAGTACTTTTCTCAGCCGGGGGAAGTATCTCCCTGGAATTCGCACCAAGATTCGCAGAGGCCGGCGCTGTGGTTATCGATAACTCTTCGGCCTGGCGAATGGACCTATCAAAAAAACTGATCGTCCCAGAAGTAAACGGCAATGTGCTTCGCATAGACGACCGAATCATTGCCAACCCTAACTGCTCAACAATTCAAATGGTCGTGGCACTTAAGCCGTTGCACGACGCTTTTGCTATAAGACGAATTGTGGTCTCCACCTACCAATCTGTGACAGGCTCCGGTAAAGGTGCAGTAGACCAACTACAGGGGGAACGAGAGGGCAAAGACATTCAGAAGGTATATCCTCATTCAATTGATATGAATGCACTTCCTCACATTGATGTATTTCAAGAGAATGGATACACGAAGGAGGAGATGAAGATGGTGAACGAAACCAAAAAGATCTTTGGTGATGATTCCATCCAGGTGACTTCCACTTGTGTTCGAATTCCAGCCATGGGTGGGCATTCAGAATCTGTGAACATCGAATTTGAGCAGGATTTTGATATTGCCACTGTGGTCGAACTATTGGAGAAAGCTCCGGGCGTCACCGTTGTCGACAACCCTGGCAACAATGAATATCCTATGCCAATTGATGCCGAAGGCAAAGACGATGTTTTTGTTGGCAGAATTCGAAGGGATGAAACACAGGGCAGGACACTAAATCTATGGGTTGTTTCAGATAATCTCAGGAAAGGTGCCGCCACCAATGCCATCCAAATAGCTGAGTACATGATGGAACATAGCCTGGTCTACTGAATTGAAGTATTAATGAATGAGTGATTTTGATTTTCTCCAAGAACCCGAGATCAAGAGATTCATTCAAGAAAACGTAAACACGGATGTCAACAAACTACTTCTCAATCCACCCCTTCAAATTGCACGATTTTCAAAGCAAGTAGCGTCCCAGATCCTGTCGAGGCAGAAGGCCAGAAGAAAGCTGGATTCCTGGGTGTCAAACTTTGATTTGGTATTACCACCACCCATCTCCATCGAGCAGGCATCCTCAGAACAAACTGCCCAATACAAAAAGTCGATACTCAAAGGACGCCAGTTGATTGATCTAACAGGAGGGACGGGGGTTGATACACTCGCCTTGCAAGATGGATTTGAAAAAACAACTTACATTGAGCAACAACAGCATCTCGTAGATGTATTCAGACATAATTGCAAAGTCCTTGATAAACATGTTGACGTCATTTGCGGATCAGCTGAATCCTTTCTTGAAAGTATAAGTCCTGCGAAAAGATACTCGACCACTTTTTTTCTCGATCCTGCTCGAAGAGATCAATCAAAAAAGAAGGTGTTTAATCTTGAAGATTGTTCTCCAAACATTGTTGAGTTACAATCGCTCTTGAAAGAAAAGGGGAGCAGGTCACTGATCAAGCTTTCACCATTCTTAGACATCAAGTCAATTCTAAAAAAGGTTGAAAATATCAGGGAAGTTCATGTTGTATCTGTGAAAAATGAATGCAAAGAGCTTCTCATCTTGATCGATCCTGAACATGACAAAGAGCCGGAGGTACGTACTGTCAATATTGATAGAACAGATCAGTATTACAATTTCAGATTTTCAGAAGAAGCAGTTGCTCAGTCACAATTTGAGCTATTAAAAAAATACATTCTTGAACCAAATGCTTCGATTTTGAAGGCTGGAGCGTTCAATAAAGTTGCAGTAGACTTTGGGGTTAAAAAAGTCCATCCAAACACACATCTCTATACCTCGGATCAACAAAACCCCGACTGGCCGGGACGCACATTCGAAGTTGCAGAAAGTAAGGTAGACAAAATTACTGTTGACAAATACGCTCAAAAAGGTCTGATCAACGTAATTGTCAGGAATTATCCATTATCCACAGCGGAATTAAAAAAGAAGTTTAAAGTTCAGGATGGTGGTGATTACTTTTTGATCGGATTCAAAGGTGCTGACCAAAAAGGTAATCTTGTCATCGCCCGAAAAATTTAAGGATTGAATGACTAAATTGTTCCACCCCGGAGCATGAGATATTGGATCAAATACATTAAGGCATGGGCTATTTTGCAAAAAAAATCCCTTCTCCAGCATTTTCCCGGAGCTGACAATCTCAGCTATACACGCTTTGTAATTGTGTGCACTTCCAGGACAGGCTCAACCTGGTTGCACACACTTCTCAATTCACATCCCCACATTATATCCGTAGGAGAGATCATCAATAAATATCATAAGAAAGGTCAATATCCGCCATTGGAAAAAATGGCGTTCCATGGCTATTCCGCAGGGATCGACGCTGTTGGTCTCAAAATATTTTATGGAGACGAAAGCAGTCAATATGACAAATACCTGAAAGAGGTTTCGAAAAACCATGATATTAAGATCATCCACATGGTAAGAAAAGACCAACTAGCACAGTACACCTCTTTGAAGATCTCGGAGCGCAATTGGGAATGGACTGGCACCAACAGAAAAGGTACGTTTGGAAAGATTACGTTAAGCCCAAAAGAATTCAAGAGATTCATCAAAGACAGACAGGAGGCGAAAAGGGAAATGGAGCAGGTTTTCAAAAATCATGAGGTACTGACAGTCTCCTACGAAGACCTAAACTTTCAGCATGATTCCACAGTCAGGTTGATCCAGGAATTTTTAAATGTGAAGCCTAAGAAACTCTTTTCTGTATTAAGAAAACAATCCAGCGGAGAACTGCAGGACCAAATTGAAAATTGGTCTGATTTTGAAAAATTTAGAATGATCTAGAAGCGGCCAAATCTAAAGCTGATCATCCCCGCACCACCCGTAACATCCTCGTCTTCAATATTCACCAACTCCGTTCCAGTGATATATCTATAACTGGCGCCAAACCCCAGCCTGAAGTGATTACTTATGTTGAATTCAATCTCTATTCCAGGCTCCAGCACAAAGAATACAGAGTTTTCAATGGTGAACTCGGAATCTGGCAAATTATTGGTGAAGAAGTTCTTGTCAACTACTTCGAAGGCCCCAGCTCCAAGTAATATTGGAATGCTTACATGAATCACTTCACGTGGAGCGATAGATGCGCCAACCAAAACCCCACCGTATCCGCCGTGTAGATTCAGTGATTTGGTTTCTGTCTGACCAGGGACCATACCATCAAATTCTACCTTGGTCACGATCCCATACCCAGCTACTCCAAATAAATACCTCCGATTGATAATTAAGCCACCGTAGGCTCCAACGAGCAGACCCCGCTCATCTTTGAAATCACCAATCCGTAGATCTGATCCACCAAATCCATTTAGATCATTACCCTTACTTAACAGGGACTTAATCTCCTCCTTTTTAGGATCGTTTGTGTCCACATATTTTTGAGCGTATGCAGAAAATGAGGCACTGATTACGATTAATGCGGTTAGGATTTTCATAAACCTAGAAAACGTATTTAAATGAAATCCCAGAGTCCCAAAATTTTCCTCTTGTATACCTCATTCCAATAAAATTAAAAATAGGTTTAATATCAAAACCTATCGTTATAGGTACTTCTAACCAACGATATTCAATACCCAGATTAGCATCTATTCCCATCGCGAAGAAGCTCTTTTCCTCAAACACAAATTCGTCGCCAGATGAGTTTACCAAGGTCTTTGAGATATCGTCAAAACGCTCATAGCCAATGTGTCCACCAAGTCCATAGTGGACATAAAAGTTTTCATTGAAGGAAAATTCCATAGGTTGATGAAAAAGGTAAAGCACTGTGAACTGCATGCCCTCATTCCGTCCACTGAGAATCAGCTCAATTGCTTCGCTCTCTGTTACAAATTTTTTGAAAGTAAGTCCAGATGTGCTTCCTAGTCGAACCCCAGAAGATTTCTCGTAATTCTGTTGGGCATTGGCCAAAGACACGACTCCTACAAATAAAACAGCTAAGAAAATTCGCATGTATTAGTCTCTGTCTACAAAAATAGGTGTGTCTTTAATAGCTATTATCAATTCTCCCCCCACTGCATCGATTGAAAGCTGGCTGCGTCTGGTGTTAGCATTCCCAACGTCTCCAGAAAGAGAGATCAGCCCATCGTCCTCAAATGTTTCTTTTCTCATCGTCAACATACTATTGGGGAGTATCATCCGATCCTCCGGGCCTTTGATAATTGTCTTGATATAAGATGCTTGATTTAAAACAAGATTTATGTCGGTAGATTTTCCAGTAATGTCAATACTGCTGAAATCTCTATTGATTCTACTTAAATAAATATCACCGTAGCTGAAGTCAAGTCTGGCACCACCACCAATGTACTCCGTCGTGAGGTCAGTGAAAGATCCTTCTCCCATTATTTCTGTAACCTCGGTGAGTCTGATCTTATCGTTTCTAGAATTGAATTGGATACGTTCCACTTTTTCAATAAGAATTTCCGAGCTTCCGCTCTCAAAATTCAATTTTCCCGCCTCATCGATCTTGAACTCAGATCCTCTGAGTGTAAGGATTGCATCCTTTACATTTCCGAAAGAAGCCTTTCCAAAACTATGCTTCAAGTTCATAGACTCCTCAATGTGGTTTGCTTTTATGTCGCCGTGCGATACGTTCAAGTCTACTTTTCCATAAAGATCAGCGAGATAAACATCACCAAATTTGTTTTCGACACTCAGGTCTACTTTTTCAGGAAGCCACACCTGATAGTCAACCTGAAGCTTGTTGTTTGGCCCAACAACTCCTTCCACTTCACTCATAAGACTCCCGAAGAAGCCACTTCCCTTTTCTACCTCAGTCACAGCCGAAATAATGCTTCCTACTTTGCGAAATCGAATATTCACTCGATCCATTGATTTCCGCACGACGGAGCTATTCCTACCCTCAGCCTTAACCAAAACCTCGAATCGAACAGAATCAAGATCCCAGGTTTGGATAATCACTTCTCCGTACTTACTCACAATCTCGACTTTCGCGTTCTCTTGTACAGAAAAGGTTTTGTTATAGTCTCGTTCCTGCCTTACCTGAGAAAAAGCCAGGGCAGCAGAAAGTAAAAGCAGGGTCAATATGTTAAAGCGCTGATTCACCTTTTTCTTTTTCTAATTCTGACAAAATTCTTTCAAGGATCTGCAATTTCAGTTGATAATTTTCCATCATGGCCATCACCACTTCTTCATTGTCCACATTTTCGCTAAGGTCAGATCTAAGTTCTGCAAAAGCTTCATCCATAGCATTTAAATCTTCCAAAATACGGTCATCATCGAGGTGATTTTTTACCAATGAGATCTTTTCATTGATAGCCTCTTCATAGAAACCTTCCATCTCCGCTACTTCGTTTGTTGGAGCACCTTGTGAATTGGACATTACCAAAACCGAAGAAATGAAGATCACAGCCAAGCTCGCTGCAACACCAAGGAGCCAACCTCTATATCTCCGCTTAGGAGGGTCAAGTTTGTCGGCAATTTTGTTCCAATCGTTTGCATCAAAAGGATAAAGTTCGAAATCCTCAGCATTTGATTCAATATGTTCTTTTAAACTATCCCGCATTTTGACTCCTTTCTTCTTCTAATATTTTTCTAATTCGAGCCTTGGCCTTACTGTATTGTGCTTTTGAAGCCGATTCAGTAACACCAAGTATGTCCCCAATTTCCTTATGATCGTATCCTTCAAACAAATAAAGGTTTAACACTGTCCTACATCCATCTGGCAGCAAATCGATGCTCTGCATGATCTGGCTAGCCTGAAATTGAGCGTATTCGTAATCGTCTTCCTCCTCTTCAATAAAGTCCTGGCCTTCCTCTAATTGTGCTGTTTCCAGCCTCTTTTTTCTTAGCGCATTTATGCAGTTGTTAACAACAATGCGCTTTACCCAGGAACTGAAAGTGTTCACCTCTCGAAGGTTCGACAGCTTCTGAAAAGCATCAATAAACGACTCCTGGAGAAGATCTTTCGCAACCTCCTCATCACCCATCATCCTTCGACAGATGTTATACATTGCCTTCGAATAGAGCCCATACAAAGATGACATTGCGCCCTGATCGCCTCGCTGACTCTCAATAATCAGATGCTTATGAATATTCTGTTGTGTGCTCACTTCCTCCATAGAGACAGCATTCTGCTTCAAAGGTTTCTATAAAGACGAGAAAAAATCATATTTTCATGAAAAAATGCTTCCTTCACCTCACTAAAACGGTTTTGGATAACAAAATGGTGGATATTCTTCATCCTTTTTGATTCTAGGGCAGCAAAAACCCGGAAGAAGAGATGCATTAGATTAATCAGCCATATCCGCGTAACAGGTTGAAAATCAATGACAATGAGCTTCCCTTTTTCAGGTAAATGATCCCCAATTACTTCAATTGCCCTATTTAAGTTGCTTGCGTTGAAACAATCCAGAAAGAAGGGACAGATGACTAGATCAAACACTTTAGAACTTTCAAAAGTTAAAAAGTCAGACTCTAAAAATTCAATTGTTGAATCAACCTGCCTGGTCTTTGCTTTCCGGATCATAGCAGGAGATTTTTCAACATAAGTAATTCCGGCACAAGGTGGCATTTGTGTCAAGAACCTTCCCGTTCCTCCTCCGATGACAAGGACATTGTCCTCGCATCCAACTTCTTCAAAAAAATGTTCAGTTGCCATATCCAGATTTTTGCCAAAGAAAATCTGGACCAATCGATCGTATATCGGTGCTATGAAATCAAAATTATTCACAAGAGCTCAGAAAAAATCGGGAGCAAAAAAACCGCATCCCCGATGGTTCGGTATCTATCTCTCTTACCCGACCAGCTTGGATTGAAGCTCAATAGAGTAAATACAACTAGTACAATAATCAGGTACAATGAATACAATGTGGATTCTTTTATTGACAGAAAACCAATAGCAAATCCAATTGCTAAAACTGTCAATATTAGTCGAAAAAGTCTTTCATGACCTAGCAGAGTTGCAATTGAACTGAAGGAGTCGGCCTGATCTTCTTTATATTCAAACCAACTAAAAATGATCAAATTCAGAAAGGAAATAGTCAATAGCAACACGAAGGAAAAGACATCGAAACTATGAGAAAGCGATATTGGAGCGACAAGAATTCCTAGGGTGTACACAATTGAAATGTATATCTCTTTTAGGCCAAATCGTGCAAGCTTGGATTGAAAAAGAACGTACATGAAACAAAAGAGAACTAGCACCAAGCCTCCTATCAAAATTGATCGTGGCACAAAAAATAAAGTGACTCCTGCAAGTACTAAAACGACAATGACAACATACTTGAGACTAGATTCATTCTTTCGGTGAAAAATATACCGTTCTCGTTTTCCCGACTCGGCAGCTTTTGAATCCTTTAAGTGATCGATCGTGTAAATCAACCAAATAGATGTACCCAATAAAATGTACGCGGGCCAGGCAACTGAAACGTTATATGTCTTGGAAAAAAAATGGAGCAGAATAACTGCTCCAAAAACTATGTCTATTGACAGGTGCTGTAATACTCTATAGAGACGGACTAGCATTAACCCTGTGCAAGGGCCTCTGCTCCACCAACAATCTCAAGAATTTCCTTCGTAATCGCCGCCTGGCGAGTTCGGTTGTATGTCAATCTCAAATCCTTCAGTAACTCATCAGCATTGTCAGTTGCCTGATCCATTGCTGTCATTCGTGCTCCTTGTTCCGATGCATTTGACTCAAGCAGGGCTTTGAAAAATTGAATTTTTAAAGACTTAGGAACAAGTTCGTTGAAAACAAATTCCCGTGAAGGCTCATAGATGTAGTCCACCGTAGTCTCTGATTCAGATTCAGGCTGCGTAATAGGAAGGAATTGCTCATTCTTCAGAACTTGAGTGGCAACATTCTTGAATTCGTTGTAAACGATCTCCACCTGATCATATTGGCTTTCCTGAAATGCGCTCATCACAAATTCTGCTGCCGCAGCAGCGTCCTCGAAATTGAGATCGTGCATCAAATGATAGTATTGATCTTGGATCTGGTATCCTCTTTTCTTGAAGTACTCGTAGGACTTCTTTCCAACTGGCAAAATTTTAAGTCCTCCTCCTTGCTCAGCAGCACTATATTTTTCTGCTATCAGAGCCCTGGTGTGTTTGAAAATATTGCTGTTGAATGCGCCGCAAAGACCTCTGTCAGAAGAAACTACTATTAAAAGAACATTAGAAATCTCTCTTTCTTCTGAGAATGGGTTATCACTGCCGCCTCCCCCGGACGCCGATACATTTTGAATGATCTCAGACATTTTTTGAGAGTACGGCCGCATCTGAATGATTCGATCCTGTGCCCTTCTCAGCTTAGCGGCCGCCACCATTTTCATGGCTTTGGTGATCTGCTGAGTTGACATTACCGAAGATATTCTCCCTTTTACTTCTTTAAGATTGGCCATTCGTTAAAACTCTACTATTGAATTCTTAATTGTACCTTGAAGCGATATCTTTTGCTATCTCTTCCAACTTGCCAACGGCATCATCAGTAAGTTTTCCAGCTTTTAGGTCCTCAAGGGCCTCCTTCCCCTGGCTTTTCATCGCATCGATAAACTGAATTTGATAATCCTTAGCTTTTTCTTCCGGCACCTTATCAAGGAATCCTTTCGTTGATGCGTAGATAATTGCCACTTGTTCTTCAACGGGAATAGGAGAGTATTGCGGCTGCTTCAAGATTTCCTGATTCTTCCTACCTCGATCAATTGTTCGCTGTGTAGCTGCATCAAGGTCTGAACCGAATTTTGCGAAGGCTTCAAGCTCCCTGAATTGTGCTTGGTCCAATTTCAAGGTACCAGCCACCTTTTTCATCGACTTGATTTGAGCATTACCACCCACCCGCGAGACAGAGATACCCACATTAATCGCCGGCCTTATTCCCGAGTTAAACAGGTTGGTTTCAAGGAAAATTTGTCCGTCCGTAATTGAAATTACGTTAGTTGGAATGTACGCTGTAACATCTCCCGCTTGAGTCTCAATGATTGGAAGTGCCGTCAAAGATCCACCCCCCTTGACTTTATCTTTTAGTGATGGTGGAAGATCATTCATTTCCTTTGCCACCGAATCATCATTGATGACTTTTGCTGCTCTTTCCAAAAGTCTTGAGTGAAGGTAAAATACGTCGCCAGGATACGCTTCACGTCCTGGAGGTCGTCTCAGAAGTAGTGATACCTCTCTATAAGAAACAGCTTGTTTTGAAAGGTCATCATAGATTACCAGCGTAGGTCGTCCTGTATCCCTGAAGTACTCACCGATTGCTGCACCTGTAAACGGAGCAAAGAATTGCATCGGTGCTGGGTCGGATGCAGATGAGTTAACGATGATCGTATAATCCATCGCTCCGGCTTTTTCCAACTGAGCAACTATTCCAGCAACAGTAGACGCTTTTTGTCCGACCGCCACGTAGATACAGTAAACAGGTTCTCCTCTGTCGTAAAACTCTTTCTGATTGATGATGGTATCGATCGCTACAGCGGTCTTACCAGTCTGACGGTCACCAATTATTAATTCCCGTTGGCCTCTTCCAATTGGGATCATAGAGTCAATAGCAGTGATACCCGTTTGAAGTGGCTCACTTACCGGCTCTCGATAGATTACACCAGGAGCTTTTCTTTCCAATGGCATTTCGAACATTTCGCCTTCGATGTCCCCTTTGCCATCTATGGGCTGACCCAAGGTGTCTACTACTCTCCCACACATTCCGTCACCGGCCATAATTGACCCAATTTTACCTGTTCTCTTCACCGTATCTCCTTCCATTACTTCACTAGAATCTCCCAGGAGCACAACTCCAACATTATCCTCCTCGAGGTTCAAAACCAATGCATTCAACCCATTTTCGAATTCAATCAACTCACCTGCCTGAGCATTAGTCAAACCATAAATCCTGGCTACACCATCGCCAACTTGCAATACTGTACCTACTTCTTCAAGTTCAGCTTCCGACTTAAAATTAGAGAGCTGCTCTCTTAATATTGCTGAAACCTCATCGGGTCTTACTTGTGCCATAATTTTATTCCTTTCCAGCCTATCAGCTGACTATTTAGTTTGAAGTGTTAGTTTAATATTTTTTAGCTGTCCGCTCACGCTCTGATCTACCTGCTTGTCACCGACCTTAAGCACGTATCCACCAATGATCTCGGAATCTATCTTCTCTTTGATGATCGGTTTCTTCCCTGTGATTTTCTTAGCAATTTTTTCTATCTCCTTGACCTGGTCAGATGAAAGTTTGATACTTGAAGTGACTGATACTTCTTGCAGTCCCTTTTTGATGTTGTAGAGGCGTAAGAACTCCTCAGCAACCTCTTTAAGTACACCTTCCCTGCTTTTCCTGGTGATCAGATCGAAAGATTGTAACGTCAGGGCATTCATCTTACCCTTAAATGCTGCATTCAATATCTCCGCCTTCTTCAAATGTGGTATGATTGGGCTATTCAACATGAGCGCAAAACTTTTGCTTTCCCTGCACACGTTCACAAACCCCTCCATATCAGCTTTCACAGCATCCAATGCTTTTTTCTCCTCAGCTAATTCAAGGATAGGTTTGGCATATCGTTGTGCTATTCTTGCTGCAGACATTTTAATTTATTTCGATTTCCTTGATGAATTTGTCTAGGAGATTCTTCTGAGACTTGTCATCAGAAAGTTTTTCCCTGAGCACCTTCTCTGCAACCTCTATGGACAGTGATGCCACAACCTCTTTGATCTCTTTGACAGCAGCTCTTCTCTCTCCCTCAATTGATTCTTGTGCATCTTTTATCATCTTCTGTGTGATATCAGAAGTTTCGGACTTAGCCTTATCTATTATTCCCGTAGCTTCTTCTTTGGCTGCTTTCAAGATCTGATCACGCTCTATTCTTGCTTCTTGCAAAAGATATTCGTTGTCAGATTTGATCTGTTCCATTTCTTCTTTCGCATTCTCGGCGGCTCGCAGTGAATCCTCAATCTGATGTTCGCGTGCTTTGAGTGAACCAATGATGGGTTTCCATACGAACAGAGCCAAGACCACAAAAACGATCAGGAAAACAATCGTTTGCCAAATAATAAGACCAATGTCAGGAGTTACTAATTCCACGTTAAAATATTTTTTAGTTCAATTTCCATAAACAAATAAATCCTGATCCTGACACCTAATGCGAACAGGATCAGGTTTTGGTAATTAAATACCTGCGTTAGTAGCGATAAATCCGATTACTGCAGCAAACAATGCGACACCTTCTACCAAGGCTGCTGCAATAATCATTGCTGTCTGGATCTTCGCTGCTGCTTCTGGTTGTCTAGCGATACCTTCAGTGGCCCCTTTCCCCGCTAATCCAATACCTAGCCCTGCTCCGATCACCGCTAAACCTGCTCCAATTGCTCCCATAACATTTACTTATTTATAGTTAAAAAAATTCCTTATTTAATGATGCTCTTCAACCGCCTGACCGAAATACATGGCGGATAGAAGAGTAAAAACATACGCTTGAAGAATTGCTACAAACAATTCCAAAAAATACATCACAGATGCAAAAAGTGATGCTACCACACCCACACCAATACTTCCAGCGATAAAAGTCAAACTGATTATACTCAAGATGATGATATGCCCCGCTGTAATATTTGCGAACAATCGAATCATCAACGAAAATGGTTTTGTCACAATTCCCACTAATTCAATCGGCACTAGAATAATATACAACGGAATTTTGGCTGTCCAATGCATTGAATCACCTACAGGATCCAGCATGTGCATCCAGTAGGTCTTTCTGCTTGATGCCAATGTGATAATGAGTGAGAAAACCGCCAACGTCATCGTCACTGCGATGTTTCCACTCATGTTGGCTGCCGCAGGTAGTAAACCCAGCAAATTCCCGAACCAAATGAAGAAAAACAATGTCAGCATGTAAGGGAGGTATTTTTCATACCTAGGTCCGATATTTGGCTTTACAATTTCATCTCTGACAAAGACAATAATTGGCTCGAAAAAGGACTGAATCCCCTTGGGTGCTCTACCCTCATTTTTCTTGTACCCTCTCTTTACTGCAAAAAACACCAATAAAAGTGCTGCAGCATTGAAGAATAGAAACAGCACATTCTTAGTAATCGATAGATCTAATACATGATCCCCATTTTCCAAGGTGATATGATCATGGTCCATGACATATCCATTGTAGGGAACTTCCTCATGTGCTTCGTTATAAAAGTTGGAAGACATAAACATGTCCAGGCCACTACTTTCACTGTAAACAATGACAGGAAGAGGAATGGTAAAGCCATGAAAAATTTCCCATGAGTGCGAGTCCTGAATGTGGTGATTAATCATCGCACCAGGATCAAATTTATCGCCATCACCACCAGCACGCGCAAACGAAAAAATCACGGAGACAAAGACAAAAAATACAGATAAAATGCTGATTCTCAATGCTCTAGATAATGGTCTCGGATACTGTTGGTTCATTACAAAATATTGGCCTCTCTAATTTCGCCGCAAGTTAGCCAATACCACGATCAATTCAAATACAAAATAAACCAAATAAACGGCCAGAAATTGATATGAAAATTGAATTATGTCCTCGACTTTCAAAAAGTAGAATACAAGCAATAGAAATAGCCCAGTGAGCATTCTAAAACCAATACTTGCTATGGCAAACATTGGAAAATTTGTAGGGTTCTTTTCTGCCAAATTAAGAAGCCAGGCAACTACAAACGATTGTATGAAGAAGAAAGTCGAAAGTGTCGGAAAGTGTCGGTGCAAATAACCAGAAAATATGACCTCATTAAGAGCAAAGATGAGTAATAATACTCCGGTGATAATAGCAGTGGTGATTAAATACTTTTTCAAATCACTTAGTTAATCGTTTCAGCAAAAAGTAAATAGTGCCAGCCATCGCGAAAAGAACACTTAGAAACAAAATCCAGTTTGATTTTGGAGAGAATCTCTGACTGAGTTCGTAGCCTCCCCAAATACTTAGTAGATTAAAGGCGACCATTTCAAAGGCAACCCCATAGAATTTAAGAAATGAATTGGATTGATCTTTAGGCTTCGAGTGCTTGTCTTTCTTCTGGTAGTTCGGGCTTTCCAATTTTTATTTCCTTGCTTTTTACGCCCATCTTACACTTCCCGTTAAAGTTGGCTCCCGATTCAACAAGCAATTTATTTGTAATAATATCACCGTCGATCGTAGCAGTAGGCTTCAACACCAAAAGCTCTGTTACTTCAATTGTTCCTGAAATATGTCCTGCAACTTCTGCATTTTGCGCCAGGACACTCCCCTCTACATGGGACGACTGTCCGAAAGCCGCTTTGGATTTAGTTTTTATGTCCCCTACCACTTTACCTTCCACTCGTATGTTTCCGAAAGTTTCCACATTGCCTTCAACGCTGGTTCCTTTACCAATAATGTTACTGGAGTTGCTAAGCTCTTCTACTTCCTTCTGATTCTTATTCAACATTCTTTTTAATCTTTAAAATGCTATATACTCTTGAGGATTCACAGGGTTGCCATTATGCCACAATTCTAAATGCAAATGCGGTCCAGAGGTGAGCTCTCCTGTATTCCCAATAGTAGCGATTACCTCGCCAGCAACGACAAAACTACCAACGTTTTTAAATAATTCCGAATTATGCTTATAAACTGAGACCAGATTACCCGCATGTTGCACAGCAATTACATACCCTCCATCTAGGGTCCACGACGACATAATTACCACCCCGTCCGCAGCACATTTCACTGGTTCATTCTCCTTTGCGACTAGATCGATTCCGTAATGATCCTTTCTTGGATCAAAGCCATCGGTTACAATTCCATCCAGAGGACTAAAGAGATAGATCTCGCGAAGCTCACTAATTGATGTCGAAACGTTGATGGACAGGTTGGAAAGCTCAGTCCCTTCAAACTCTGCTCGAAACTGAGAATCAATCGGTTGTATCCGCATGGACAGCTCGGAGGATTGAAGATTGGCCTCTGGGCTTGCCGACAAGGAGTCAGAGGCAATCTCACCCGACAAAACCCTTCTTATGTTTTCAATATAAACATCTTTGTGATCTACCTCCCTCTTCAGTGAATCAATGCTCATTGAAAGCTCCAACACTTGACGATTGGCGACCATTTGTGCATGTCTTGGATCAAACCACTGCTCTAGCAATACGGTAACCAAATAAATAGCCAACCCAAGTAAACTCAAGCCTAAAATGGATGCTAAGAGGAAAAGTCTTGCATAGTTGAATCGAACAGTTGTTTTCTCAGCAAAATTCTCTTCATTGCGGATAATGAGTAAATACCTATTAGTCAACCAGTTACTGAGTGTCTTGCGTGACGCCATTTTTTCCTTAAACACTTATTGGATTGCAAATCTATGCAATCAAAGCATGTTTATATTTACACCAAACAACTACTTATCACGTTACTTTTAGAACCAATAACCATCGTTTGAAAAGAGGCTTCTACATATTGATCATTGTGATCAGTGCATGCGCGCCATATCGGAAGAACCCACTGAGCAATTCCTTTCACGATATGACAGCTCATTACAATTCCTATTTCATTGCAAAAGAACGGATCAGGGAAATTGAGAAAGTCATTTTTGATGCTCAGCAGTGGAATTATGACAAAGTATTACCGATTTATGCTCAATTCGACTCCACCCAATCAGCAGCCTTGAAGACTCAAGTTGAGGACTGCATTCAAAAATCATCGATTTCAATCCAACGCCATCCGGGCTCTAAATGGGAAGATGACAGCTACATCTTGGTTGGAAAGGCCAGATACTATTCGATGGAGTTTGCGGATGCTGTGAATACATTTAAGTACGTTAACAACAAAGGTCAAAATGACGCTTCTAAACATGAAGCCCTTGCTGAATTGATTCGGGTTTATACTGATTTTGGAGAGTATAACAATGCAATTGCAGTGATAGATTATTTAGAAAAAGAGGACCTGAGCCCCAGAAATAAAAAGATCTATCATTTAAATGCCGCATATCTCTATCAAAAAAGGGAAGATGAAAACAAGATGGTCTATCATCTGGTGGAAGCTGAAGAGCAATTCGCCAGAACGTCGGATAAAGCGAGAATCAACTTTATCATTGGTCAAACTTATCACTCCCTGGGATTTGAGGGAGAGGCATTTCGGTATTACAAAAACACACTAAGAAACAACCCAAAGTACGAGCTTGAATTTTACACCAAATTATACATGGCACAGGTCACCGAACTAGCCAAAAGCAATGACCTGAAGCGAATTCAGAAGTACTTTAGAAGCTTATTAAGAGATCCTAAAAATGAAGAATACAGGGATAAGATATACTATGAGCTTGCGGGTTTTGAATTCGACAATGGGAATGTTGAGGAGGCGATCAAGAACTACAGACAATCCATTGAATCCAGCAAAGGCAACAAACGGCAAAAGGGTTATTCTTATTTAAGGCTTGGGGAAATCTACTACGATAGCCTGAAGAATTATCAGCTTGCCAAAAACTACTATGATAGCACGGTAAATACGCTTCCAAAAGAGGAAGAAGATTACGAGGCTATTAAAACCCGACAAGAGATTCTAGTAGATTTTGTTAAGCAAATAACTGTTATCAATAAAAATGATAGCTTGCTACATCTCTCTACACTATCCAGGGATTCGGTACTTGCCATCGCAATTTCTGTTCTGCAGGAAGAGGAGGTGAAAAAAAAGAGAAAGAAGGAAGAGCGTGAAAAGAGAAGGAGTCAAAACAGTTCCGCAAACGAAACAAACCTCATCCAAACTCCGACAGCTAATTCTGTTTGGTACTTTAGTAATTCCAATGCCCTGAGTAGGGGTCGAACTGAATTTGCCAGCAAATGGGGAGATCGACTGCTGGAAGACAACTGGAGAAGAAAGAACAAGACATCCAATGCACCGCAAGCTTTAGCAAACTCCGCTGACGAACCAGTCGAAGCTGTAGCTACTACAACAGAGGAAATTCCGATTGAAAAAAGGGCCGAAAGTA
This sequence comes from Cyclobacteriaceae bacterium, assembly GCA_028285685.1. GTDB lineage: Bacteria > Bacteroidota > Bacteroidia > Cytophagales > Cyclobacteriaceae > Ekhidna. The sequence goes on from JANQOR010000013.1 coordinate 28,981, forward strand.
TGATTTCGGCAATTCCACAGACTGAAGAACAAAAGGAGAAGTTGCTAGACGAAATGGAGGTTGCATACTATCAACTTGGAAACATATACAACTTAAGACTTGAAGAAGATGACAATGCCGCGGAGTCTTTTGAAACGCTACTCAGCCGTTTCCCTGACTCGGAATATGAGCCAGAGGTTCTTTATCAACTATTCCTAATCTATAAGGAACTCGACCCTGACAAATCCAGTATTAAGGGAGAGACGCTTAAGAGCAAGTTTCCAGAGTCAATCTATGCAAAGCTTGTAGAAAACCCCAACTATAGAGAAGAGAGCTTCGCAACGAGTGAACGATTAAAAGAACTGTACAAAAACCTATATGCATTGTACCAGTCAGGAGATTTTGAAGTGGTTATTAATAGATCCGACAGTGCATTGGCAATGAGTCCCAACAATGAATTCAGTGACAATATAAAGTTACTTCAGATACTGGCTGTTGGAAGAAAAGAGGGCAATAGGAGATATCAGTATGAGATCGGGAATTTCTCAAAGGAATACCCAGATAGTGAGCTTGTCTCCTATGCTAACTCACTTTTGACCGCTTCAGAGGAGTTCCAACAGAACAGGTACAATAGCGCCCGTGCCAGGTTTATTGAAGATTTCAATCAGAAGCATTTCTTTGTTCTCCTATACGAAATAAAGCAATCCTTGAATTCCAGTATCCCGGCATTGGTTGATAAATTTCTAAAGGACAACAATTTTAGTACCCTGAAAACAGGTAACCTGATCTTAGATCAAAAAAAATCTATGTTGCTTGTAAACGATTTTCCGGGAAAAGGAACGGCCGAGGGCTTTTCAAAAATGTTTCAAAATAGTATCTCACTTACCGATTCATTTAAAGGTGAAAAGATTGAGGTCTTTGTCATCACAGAAGATAACTTTGACATCTTTTATAAGACAAAAGACATTTCAGCATATCTTAATTTTTTCGAAAAGCACTATCAATGAGAACTAAGTTCATCAAACGATTTTTACTGATCCTGTGGATTGTCTTCCTTTCTATCGTTATAGGGATTCCAACAAGCTTTTACATGGTCAAAAATGATTCCTTTGGCTGGTTTGGGGGGCTTCCTAGTTTACATGCCTTGGAAAGACCTGATCCTGATCTTTCCTCCGAACTGATTAGCGCTGACGGAGTATCTCTTGGAAAGTATTTTCGAAAGAACAGGACTCCGGTCACATATGAAGAACTCTCCCCAGAGCTAGTCAACACGCTTCTGGTTACCGAGGACATTCGATTTAAAAATCATTCTGGTATTGATCTAAGGGGGCTTGCAAGGGCTATTATTGGCAAACTAACGTTCAGCTTTCAAGGTGGTGGAAGCACTGTCACCATGCAATTGGCTGAGAACCTATACCGAACCAACAGCGACAAGAGAGGCTCACTTTACAGATTTAATAGCATTGGACAAATTATTACCAAGATAAAAGAGTGGATCATTTCCGTTCAGTTGGAAGAATCCTATACCAAGGAAGAAATTCTAGCCATGTACTTAAATACGGTGGAATTTGGCAGCAATTCATATGGAATTAAGGTCGCAGCTAAGACTTTTTTCAACAAGTTGCCGGCGCAACTCACTTACTCAGAATCTGCGGTCTTAGTAGGCGCCATCAATGCTCCTACCCGATGGAGTCCGGTTTTAAATCCCGACAATGCACTCAGAAAACGAACTGAGGTGCTATGGAACCTAACAAAATACAATCTCATTGATACCATCGCGTTCGACACACTCAACCAAAAACCAATTGAATTGAGTTATCGGGTAGATAACCAGAATGAAGGTCTCGCCACATATTTTCGGACACAAGCAAGAAATTTCCTTGTCAGCTGGGCCCGGCAAAATGGGTACGACCTTTTTGATGATGGTCTTAAAATATATACAACTATCGATAGTCGTCTGCAACAATATGCCGAAGCTGCGGTGCTTGAGCACATGGATACCCTTCAAAGGTACTTCAATGAGCACTGGATCGAAGGGAATCCATGGATCGATGACGATAATAATGAAATACTTGGATTTCTTGAGACGGCAATGAAAAAGACCCAGGCTTATAGGAATTTGGCACGGCAGTTTGATGGGGAAGTGGAGGACTCGATCGATTTTTATCTGAATCAGAAGAAACCGATGAAGGTGTTCAGCTGGGGTGGTGAGATTGATACACTTTTTAGCTCATATGATTCGCTCAACTACTATAAAAGGTTTTTGCAAACCGGATTTATGGCGATGGATCCCAAGACCGGCCATATCAAAGCCTGGGTTGGCGGCATTAATCACAAATACTTCAAGTTTGATCATGTTCAACAGGGGAAGCGGCAAGTTGGATCCACCTTCAAACCGATTGTGTACGCCAAGGCAATTCAAAACAATTATTCACCTTGCATTACAGCCGTTGATGTCCCTATTTGTATCGATCTGCCTGGCCAGGACCCTCCTCAGTGGTGTCCCGCTAATGCAGAAGGGAGATGGAGCAATCAAGTGATGACGATTCGACAAGCGATGGCTAAGTCGGTCAATTCTATCACTGCCTGGATGATGAATCAAATCGGTCCGCAAAACGTTGTCGATATGGCCAGGGACTTGGGGATAGAGAGTAGGCTTGCCTCCGTTTATTCATTGGCACTTGGAGTCGCCGATGTCTCCCTCTACGAAATGTTGGGAGCCTATTCAACATTTGCAAACAAAGGCTACTACATTAAACCATATTATATCTCTCGCATAGAAGATAAAAACGGCAATATCATTCAACAATTTGTGCCAGAAGAAAAAGACGCTATCAATGAAGAAACAGCTTACGTTATGCTTCATATGTTACAGGGAACAGTAGAGGAAGGAAGTGCCAGAGGTTTAGACTATACACTCAAATTAGACAATGAGATCGGAGCTAAGACAGGCACCACACAAAATGCCTCTGATGGCTGGTTCATTGGTGTTACGAAAAACCTTGTAGCTGGTGCCTGGGTCGGAGGAGACGATCGAAGTATAAGATTTAGAGATTGGCCGCTTGGCCAAGGTGCAAGAACCGCTATGCCCATCTGGGAGAATTTCATGTTGAAGGTGTATGATGACAAGACACTTGGCTACACGAAAGGTCCCTTTGAAAGACCTTCGAAACCAATCAGTATTGAACTAGACTGTAGCAAGTACGAGCAAAACCTCAATCCTTCCGACACTCTTAACTACGACACAGTGAATGCTGATGATTTTATGTGATGGAATTTCAGCGATTTGAAAGGGCTGACTATCGGCGACTCCCTGGTAAGCCGGGAATTTATAAGTTTCTAAATGCCGACAATATTATCTATGTTGGAAAGGCCAAAGATCTGAAGAAACGAGTTTCGAGCTACTTTGCAAAAACCAGTTCGGACAGAAAAACATTTCGTCTTGTTAGTGAGATAGAACAGATTGAATTCGTGATCGTCCAATCTGAATTCGATGCGCTTTTGTTGGAAAATAACCTGATTAAGGAAAATCAACCCAGGTACAACATCCTACTGAAAGATGACAAGAGCTTTCCAAGCATTTGTATTACCAGAGAGCGGTTTCCCAGAATCTACTCAACTCGAAGGATAGATCCGCAGATGGGAGACTATTATGGTCCATACACTAATGTCAAGGCCATGAATAGTGTTCTTGATCTTATAAGGAAGCTCAATAAAATACGAACTTGCAAATTCAACCTATCTGAGAAAAACGTAAACGCAAAGAAATTTAAAGTATGCCTGGAGTTTCATATCGGCAACTGTCTGGGTCCGTGTGAAGGACTACAAAGAGAAGAAGATTATCTTCTTGATATAGAAAACAGTCGTCAAATATTGAAAGGAAAAATTGGCGTTGTTAAAAGGACTTACAAAGAAAAAATGGATGCTGCTTCCGCACATCTAAAATTTGAAGTCGCACAAAGTTTCAAGCAAAAATTGGATTTGCTTGATAAGTTTCAATCAAGATCTACGATTGTAAATCAAAAAATTACCAGTACTGACGTATTTACTCTGATTTCAGATGACAAAAGTGCTTTTGTCAATTATCTGAAAATACAAGAAGGTTCAATCATAAATTCGGAGACGGTAGAAGTAAAAAAGAAACTGGGTGAGGCGGACGAAGAAGTGCTTCAATTCACGATGTTTGATCTTCGCAAGAAGTATGGCAGTTCCAATTCAGAAATATTGTCTAATCTAAAGATAGGTGGCTGGGAAAATTTACAAATTCAAATTCCGCAAATAGGAGATAAAAGGAAACTTGTGGAGCTTTCCCTAAGAAATGCCCTCTTTTTTAAGAAAGAGAAAAATTCGAAACCAAGCACTCAACCTAATGTAGAAGTACTTGAAAACTTAATGGAAGTGCTGAAACTTCCTGAACTACCTGTACATATTGAGTGCTTTGACAACTCTAATATTCAGGGAACTAATCCGGTCGCTTCGATGGTATGTTTTAAGAATGGCAGGCCCTCAAAGAAAGACTATAGAAAATTCAATATTAAAACAGTAGTAGGTCCCGACGATTTTGGATCAATGAATGAGGTTGTAAAACGACGCTATCTCTATCTAAGAAATGAAGAGCTGCCATTCCCCCAATTGATCGTCATTGATGGAGGAAAAGGTCAGTTGAATGCGGCATGCGACGCCTTAAGAGAAGTGGGTGCTTATGGTGCTATTCCAATCATAGGCATCGCAAAGCGGCTAGAAGAGATCTACTTCCCAGAAGATGACATTCCGGTTCACATCAGCAAAAAAGCACACTCCCTCAAACTGATTCAACAGATTCGTGACGAAGCGCATCGATTTGCCATAACTTTTCATAGGCAAAAAAGAAGCAAAAATTCCCTCCGTTCCGGACTTGATAACATCTCCGGCATAGGAAAGGAGACCAAGAAGAAACTCCTTGCTCAGTATAAGAGCATCAAGAGGATCAAACAAGCAAGCAATGAAGACTTAACTGATTCAATTGGCTCTTCCAAAGCGCAATTGATCATAAGGGCAATAAAAAAAGGAGATCTGTAATGAGATCTCCTTTCTTCCTATACTAGGTATTTATTTAATAGTCTTTTATACAGCGACAACTATTCCTGTGCCAATCCCCAATCACACTATGGAATATTTCCTTGTTTCCTTTTTGAACTGAGATCAAACCAGAAGTGTTATCAGACTTCTTTTCCGAATCCCAATAGTTCCCGCTGATACCTATATTTTTAAACACATTCCCAGGGTCTCCAAAGCCCCCTGGGGCCAAATTCATACCGCTTTTCCCCCCTCTTTGAAGAGCAATGCCAGCCTCATGAATTCCGCCAAAAGTCCTAAACAGCAAATTCCATTCACTAATGGTAGGTACATGCCACCCCTCAGGGCATGCCTCAACGGCTGCCTTAAAAGTGTATAAGCGACCATATGCCTCACAATAAGCCGGCTCGTTCTTGTAGCAAAAAGACTCAGGAACTTGATAGTTCAAATTTTCTGCCATCCAGGTGCGTTTCACAGTAACATCACCTTCCAAAAGGATATCTATTGTAATTGTCTTGTAAACCTGCTGATCTCTTGGATCAGTGAACGATCCTTCCTCTTGAGCCTGAACCAAGAATGTTACAACAATTGCTAGAATGGTAAATATGTGTTTAAGTTTTATCATCACGGTGATTAGGTTTCACAAAATTAATATTCCCAAAGTTCGGATTCATATTCCATTAAATCGTACTCATACTTCTGCTGAATAACAATGAACCCAAATGGATTTGAATTAAACTGCTCTCCATATGCTTGACGAATATCCAAGTCTTGGTCATTCGATATTTTAGTAATGGGAGCGTTAAAAAGTCTTAATTCAAATGCATCACTCATATTCAAATGAGCAGCAGGATTCTGATTGTTATAGTAGATTGCTTTATCAGCATATGGCCCTCTAAACAAGGCGACTACTTCGTCGTAATTAAAATGAGCAATTTGCTTTTCAAATCCTCCTGGATTATATGTTGTCCCGGCGTCAGCAGGAAGATATAGGGATAATGACTTGATGTAGTTGTACATTCTCGATCGATTGCGATCGAATATTACTTCTTCCCTTATGTATAGGATCGAAAACTCTTCCTCTGGAATGGCCAACAATCTTGGTTCGTCTGTGTCACCCTCCTGATTTTCCTCGGCATTGTCATCAAATCCTCCTGTATTAAATCCACCACCAACGAACGGATTTTGCTCTTGCTCCACAGATATGTTCGAGACAAAAATGATGTCAGGCATAAAATTGATGCATGAATCGGATCTGTAAGGTGTGATTAATCCCTCATCCACAGCTTCAATTAAAAGCCGAGATATTTCACCATTTAAAGAGAAGAAGGGACTATTTTGCTTTTCCTTTAAATCCATTCTCCTAGTAACCATTTTCTTAAACATCTGCTGATCGTCCGCCACTGGCGGCTTGATCAGAGGAGCCATTTCTTGACTATAACCAATGATCACAGTCAGAAGTAGAAAAGTCACTATAAAACCTAATTTTTTCATAACACTGTTTTTGATTACGACTTATTTCAGCGGAATTGATATAAACCGTTGAAACCGCGGAAAATCCTCCACTTGCTTTCTAAAGTTCTGTCGTTGTACCTTTTTTATTTCTATTGAAATTATATCTCCTTTCCTTGCATTCCTTGTGATTTGAGCTAAGTTGACTCGTGAGCCTGATCTCATGTTTCCTCTACCTAGGCCCCCGCTGACCAATGTCAGTTCAGCTTCAGCAACAATGAACTTGGCGTCATTTGGAAGGAATTCCTTGAAGCTTGGGTCCGGCTCAGCGATCAGGAACAACCTTGGTGTTTTTGCCGGAATCCCATCCTTTAGATTCACTTCCCCTTGGTCAGTTCCAACTTTGATCTCAGGAGCAGGAATCGCTCTCACCCCAAAATCTCTGGATCCAATCACATTGCCATTACTAGAAACTGTAAGTGTTACTTTTCTGGCATTTGGCACAACCGTAACCTGACCTCTATCGGGCCCTTTGATTGCATCACCACCCTTCGCGGTGAAAGATGGGTTGTACGCATTTCCCAAAGCTGGCACCTGGACATCAAGAGCATTTCCACAATTTCTGTAAAGTGCTTGGACTGATTGGGACTGAATCTGAATAACAGGGCGTGAAACAAAGTACTCTATCTCATCGATGAACGTTGTATCCAGCCCACCACCTAGCGGAACAGTAATTGCAGCTTCAAATGTTTTTCGTGAATTTCCTTCCTTATCGTAGTTTCCAGGAGTAGCTGTAAACTGAACTTTTCCAACACCATCAACCACCGGGATAGAAGATCCATTATAAGTCATTTTGATTTGATCGTTCAAACCTGAAGCTGAAGCAGCAATAAACATCTCAGCAACATATGGCGTACCGGCGGCAACATACCGTGACTCCGGCATTACCACAGGCTTGATATCGTCAAATGTCAAATCCTTAAGTCCAACTCTTTTCTTCAGGTAGTCCATTGCTGCAGTTTCATAGCCTAACACGTTCGCTTGAAACTCACTCACAGTAGCCAGAGCAGCATGAGTAGGTGAGTCATGGAAATTCAGTTGTGACCATTTTTTACCTCTCTGATTAGGGTCTTTCTTCCAGTATTCATCCTCGTTTGCATCTAACGCGAGTTTGTGATACTTAAGCAATTCTTTTTCATCCGCACCATTCTTTTTTAACAAATCTCTCACAAATTCCGCGTACCCATTCAAAAGTGTTTGCATAGCAGCACCATTACCATCACCACCATCTTCCTTTGGCATCATGTAATGACCTACCTTGTCATAGTTCGTCTTACCCTCTATGTGCATTCGATCCTTCGTCTCCTTAGCCCCCTCAGAATAACCTCCAGTGATCTGGACAAATGTCTCCTTGCTTTCTTCGAGTGAAGCGAGTACCTCTTGTGTCTTTGCTCTCAACTGTTCAGTTGCAGCTATAACATCGAGATCCTCCTTTCTGTTTCCCTTCTCCTCAACCGATTTGGTCATGCCAGTAAGTGTCTGCGCATTTCTGGTAGACGTCTCTACATTAGCTTGTTCCAAACTTTGATTAATAAAGGCGAACTTGTCTAGAACAGTGGTACTAACATTTAGTGCCAACAATGCGGTTAACACCAAATACATCATACCAATCATTTTCTGCCGTGGGGTTTCTTTTCCTCCTGCCATAATTTTTTAGTTAAAGGTTATTGCTGATTACCTCCGCCTCCTCCTCTCATAGCGGTCAACATATTACCATATACTCTATTTAGCGCGGAAATGTTCGATGTAAGTTTGTTGAGCTCAGACTGGAACGCAGAAGTTTCTTTACCTGCTTCTGCCATATTCTCAAGAGCTCCTGTCACATTCGAATAGAATTTGTTTAAGGCCTTGGTATGGCTTTGTGCATCCTTCAGTTCCATCTCATAGACTGCGTTAAGGGCTCCCAAACTCTTGGTCACGTTAAGAACCTGAGTGTGGTATTCCTTAGTGTTTTTAGTAGCATCGGCCATACCTGACATTGCTTCCATTGCCGAGGCATACGATTTGTTCATTTCCGACAGGGACTTAGATGCAGACTTCACATTTCCAGCATATTCGTTGGTAGCTACTGCTGCGTCAGAAAGATTTGACATCTTTCTAGCTGAGTCAGCCATGTTCCGCATTCCGTCTCCAAGACTTTTAATCAGCTCAGGTCCAACTTTAGCTTCTGCCAGCATTTTGTCCATTTGGGCCGAAGCACCAGTTGCCTGAGGAACAGCGGCTCGAGGCTTTGCGGTAGGTCCGTCATAGTCATCTGCCAATTCAGGATATACTTTTGACCAATCCGTCTCAGCATGTTTAGGCTCAAATGCACTAAGGAAGAAAATTACGGCCTCCGTCAAAAGTCCCACAGTAAGCATCAGCGCAGCACCTTCCATGTGAAGGATTTTGAAGAGAGCCCCAACAATTACAACTGCCGCTCCGATACCGTAGACTTTTGGCATTATAGTGGAGTAGAGTAACTCCTGAAATCCGCCTTTTTTGCTCATGTTTATTGTTATTTAGGTTAGTAAATTTATTCTTGTGTGATTTTAAAATTCATATCCTGATGAACGACCAAGATACGTCATTGCACACCTAAAACCAATAGAAGCTCTAGTTGTGTCTTTATGTTCATATGTCCTGGTACCAGTTTCCAGGAAATAAGCAATGTCCTTCCATGATCCACCCCTTATCACTTTGTGAGGAATGTTGTCATCAAAGTAGGTAGGGTTCAAATCCCATGTTAGTGGCATAGCGGACGGGTTGTATGCATCCTCACACCATTCTGCTATGTTACCGGACATGTCATACAAGCCATACTCATTTGCAAAGTATGTTCCCACCGGGGAAGTATAGGCATATCCGTCATCAAAGTAGTTACCGCGTCCCGGTTTGAAATTTGCCAGGAGACATCCCTTGGCATTCCTAACATAAGGATTACCCCAAGGATACTTGGCCATATCACGACCTCCTCTGGAGGCGTATTCCCATTCAGCTTCAGACGGAAGTCTGAACTCCGGCATAATAGGAAGGCCAATGCTTTCCCTGTAAGAATTTAGATACCTTGTTCTCCATTCACAGAAATACTTCGCAGCATTCCAATCTACACCAACAACTGGGTAATCATCAAACGCCGGGTGTGACCAGTAGTACAAGACCATTGGATCTCCCATATGATGGGTATAATCTCTTGTCCACACGGTAGTATCAGGAATCATGTCTGCTACTGAAAAACCAGAAGGTAGGTCTATCTCAGAGCCTTCTGTAATATTTTGAGTAAACTGCCTGTACTCGTTGTTGGTGATCTCGGTGTCATCCATAAAGAACGCTCCGATCGTTACCTGTTTGTTGAAATTGATTTGAGTCGCCGCAACATCCTCGTCAGCCTGGCCCATGTGGAATGTGCCGGATGGAACTGAGACCATACCAAACGGTCTTGTCATCTCCCATCCTTGTCTGTCCGGAGCGCCAAGTAGCTCTCCGCGATCACCTTGATTATTGCCAAAAAGCCCACACCCTGAGAGCACAATAGCAACGCAAAGGATCATACAATTTGATATTGTAAAAACACTCTTTTTATTCATAACA
>JANQOR010000016.1 GCA_028285685.1 Cyclobacteriaceae bacterium
GTCGGATGTCCTTGGATGTGGCCATATCATCAAACATATCTGTGACCTCAACTAAGATGTCCTTTATGCCCAGGCTTTCCGGATCGTACGGGAAATGACCTCTTTGTAAAAGTGCCCAGTGGAGCAGATTGTCTAGAAGTTTGACAAGGCGCTCAGTCGACCTCTCCATCTTATTTAGCATATCACGTAAATCTTCTATGTTTTCATCGTCAAGATAATATCTGGTCAGGCTGACAAGCCCGCTTATATTATTTACCGGACCCCTTAGGTCATGTGAAATGATTGAGAAGAATTTATCCTTTGTACTATTGAGCTCTATGAGTGCTTCCTTCTGTTCACCCAGCTGTTTGTTTAACTCGATTCGAGTTTTTGAGAAGCGGTAAATGATTAAGAACAAACACATAACAATGAAAAAAGCAATGCCCCCTGTGATCATTATAATTTGATTGCTGCGTTTCTGCTCGATCAAAAGATCAACTTCTGCCTGCTTTTGTCCCACCTCAAAAGCAGTTCTCAAGTTAGCCAACCGATGGGTTGTCTCGAGGTTTTGAATACTGTCTTTGTATGCATAAAATTGAGTCTGGTATTTGATGGCTTTTTTGTATTCTCCTGCACTTTGAAAGATCAAAAACAGGAGGTGGGAGGCGTCTCGAACTTGTTCTTTCAAACCTTCCTCGCTTGCCATTATGAGGCCTTTGGTTGCATGAGTCACAGCCTCATCGACCTTTCCTTCCTCAAAAACAACATTACCGAGTCGAATACAGTAGTCAGCCATTCCATATTGGTCACCCAGCGGTTCAAGCATCTCGACGGCTAATTTGAGGTCATTCTCTGCCTGTTCGTGATTCCCTCTTTTCCAATAGACTAATGCCCGGTTTCCTTTGATATAGGCAAGGCCTATCGTCATGCCGATTTCTTTCAAGATAGGTTCCGATTCGCCGTAACAAGCCATGGCTGAATCATATTTGCCAATCAGGTAATAATCATAACCGACATTTAGCAGAGTCAGAGCTAACCTCTGTTTGTTGTTAGTAGTTCGAAGAATATCAATTGTTTTTGACCCGTACAAAAGCGCATTCTCCGAATCTCCGTTTTGCGTGTAGCAGGTAGAAATCTCCTGGTAAATGTCGACCAGCAAAGGCGTGAATCTTTCAATGTCTACCGCACCGTTTGCGCTAACAAACAGGTACTCAAGAGATCGCCCCAAGTTTCCTAATAGTCGGTAAGCAACCCCAATTCTGAGGTTTGCCTTGATTACATATTCTTGATTATTTACCTTTTTGGCAAGATCAAGTAGAAGGTTTCCAAACCTAAGCTCTTCCTCAGGAGAACTAGAGTAAACTGATAGATAGTAGTAAGCTTCTAGTCTTTCATTTGTGCTTAGGTTCCTGGTCTCAATCAGCTTTCGAACGCTGTCAACTTTAGCCAGATTTTGGGCATCGATAGCAAAAACAATTAAGATGTAGCAAGCAGCAAAGCATGATCTTAATGTAATCCGCATGGACCTGCTCTTTAGTCCTGTATTTTGATTTTGGGATCTAGTCTTATTGGAGCTCCATTGTTCCCCTTATGCTGATAGACAATGTCATATTTTAAATATACCTCGTCATCATCATCGATATCCTCAGGAACAGCAATAACCCACATTTTATCAGGGTTGATCTCATCAGGTAGCTGTGTTGGATCTTCGAAATCAATGTCATCCAAATCAGTCACGCCCCCACCCGAATACCAGAAGACATATTCTCCAGGTTCAACGGTTGCTGTAATGGTCTCTTCTGTTACCTCTTGATAGCCTTTATTATCATCTGTATTTGTGGCATACAAGAGCTTTCCATCCTTGAACTTTAGAACCGTAATGGCCTTTTCAGAGCCGTTTCTTCCAGAGGAAGAGCTTAGGTACTCATCCGCCAATTTGGTAGCGGCTAACATATCCTCGTCCACATTAACCTCATCATCCAAAGGATCTTCCTGACAGGAGAGTGTTAATAATAGAAAAGCGAAAGCAAAAAAAGATTGTTTTGAGAGTTGCTGGTAGTTTGTCATGTTGCGGTGTTATATTATCAATTGACAATCTAGGTAAAAAATCAATCAAATGACAGTGGGCCGCTCTATCAATTTTTGTTGTTTTAGTCGAACGCGTTGATTTTGACGTTGAGTACCGGATTTACTTCGTCTTAAACTTTAGCCAAAGTATGGCACCACCTACTCACTCTACTTTTTTGCGTCCCTCTTAAAAGCCAACTTGTTTTCGGATGACTCACTTTCATCGTAATAGTAGCCTCTGTAGTCAAAGCCCTTCAAATCTTCCGGATCGCTGATTCCATTTTCGATGATGTATCGTGACATCAAACCCCGAGCTTTTTTAGCATAAAAAGAGACAATCTTGTATTTATCGTTTTTCAGGTCTTTAAACTCAACGTCGATCACTCTGGCAGGTACATCTTTTTTGTCAATGGATTTAAAGTACTCGTTGGATGCCAGGTTGACAATGATGTCGTCACCTTGTTCTTTTAGGTCTGAAAGAAGTAAATCCAGAATGGTGTTGTCCCAGTATTGATACAGTGTTTTATAATCGTCGAACACCAATTTGGTGCCCATCTCTAGACGGTATGGTTGAATTAAGTCAAGCGGTCGAAGTAACCCATAAAGACCTGATAATATTCTCAAATGAACTTGAGCAAAGGCAAGCTTTTCTTCGTCAAATGTTTGTGCCTCAAGTCCTTGATATACATCGCCATTGAAGGCAAACACCGAAGGTTGAGAATTGTCTGTGTTGTGAATTTCCTCAAACTGCTTGAACCTGTGAACATTCAGCCCGGCAAGTTGCTTGCTAATGCTCATCAAATCTTTAACTTCATCCACAGACTTTTTTCGCATGACATCAATAAGTTCCACGGTGCAATCCATCAAACGAGGCTGCGTGGTGGAGACATTATACTTGGTTTTGAAGTCCAGGTTCTTAGCGGGAGATACTACTGCAATCATATCTCAAATCTACGCTTCCATCTTTACTTCTTCAATTCAGCGCTAAGATTTATTGAGCATTTTGTGCTGAAGAAATATTTACTGTATAATTCCTGAAACGGTTGCAATCAGACCAATTCCGTTAAAAAGAAAGTGGACAATAATAGTCGTCCAAGTGTTACCTGTTTTTTGAATTACCCATCCGTAGGCGAGGCTTGCTGGCAATAGTCGAAGAATGTCCCAAGGATAGAACATATGCCACAGGTGATAGGAGAAGCCGTGAATCAGCCATGCTTGTTTTCCAAACATTAACTTCTGCTTTGGAAATAGAATACCTCTGAACCAGAGTTCTTCACCAAGTACGTTAACGGTCAATATCCCAAGATGAACCACCAGGGCCCACCAATTTCCTGCTAATTTCATTCCCCAGAAATAAGTCTCTGTATGTACATAGGAGAATTCGTTTGGCGGTGTTATGCCAAAAAGCCGACTGTTGAAAGAATTTGATATTCCTGCTAATGTTAAGTAACCAATGACAGATATCACCAACAAAAATAGCGCCCAAGCTCCGTCACTCCATTTCATTGGCTTAAGATGCCAGCGCTCAGAAAGGCCTTTAATCCCAGAAGAACTCTCGAGAAGGCCGTAGATAATGGCGCCAATAAGTAGAAGTAACAATGGGACAAGCAATGAGGCAGAAAGCGCGAAACCTAAAGAATGGCCGCTCTTGGTCAACCATGGAAGTAGCCAGTAAATACCTAACCAAAAAGGAAAAGCAGATAGAAGAATAAAGACCAATTGGCCGATAAGGCTCAGCTCCTTTACTCTCAACGCCTCATTAACTGTGCCCATGTTAATTGCTTTTTGAATTCAATGAGATTTTAATCACCCCTTGATCATTTATTACTTTCCATCAAGCAATTCCCAGCTTTCCAGTTTGTACCACCACCGATAGATCTCGTCATCATCAGCATTGTATATGCCTTGGGCAAGTAGATATGGCGCTTCATTAATAACGAAGAACTTATGCACGACAGGACTTGAGGCATCATTGGTATTGTCAATCAGGAATGGACGATATTTCTTTCCGTCTGGAGTGGTATAGTCCACTTGCTCTTCTACTGTACCTAATGACACTGTCGTTAGGCCAGCTGGTGGGTTAAACACTGGTTCATGCTTTATCTTCTCACCGACCTTTAAATCCATCGCAGCCCACATCAGAAAACGAAGTTGGTAGAATCCGAATGAAGGATCTTTGGTTTTCAACTCCTTGAATTCCACTTCCCCCGTGGCGGTATTAAGTCTTGAAGTCACAATTTTCTTGTCGAGAATCCTAACTGAGGTATAGTCTTCTGGAGTTCCAGCTTTTGGTCCAACAGCCAAATAGAGTTGTAAGGTCTTTTCGTCCAGGTAGTAGAATTGTGTCCTTCCATTCGTGTTGTCAAACTCGGGTGTGCCAACATCTTGAAGTTCAAAAAGTATTGCATTCTTACCGTACCAAAACACTTTCTGAGCAATCATAACCACCTGGTCATTGACGGTTTTGCCACTAGAGGCTTGTGTGTATGTGCGACTGTAAACCGCGCGATACGGTTGGAAATTTTCAAACGTGAAATCCCCGGGACGAACAGATTCCCAATTCTGAAAATCTGCAAACTTCTGCTTGTAGGGATGAATGTCCTGTGAATTACATGAAGATGACAGAAAGGCAATTAACATTGCCACTAGTGCAGTTTTTAGATCTTTTCTCATTGTTGTAATTGTTATAAATGTTCATTTAATTCTGCTGGCAAATAACCACTTGCAACAGGTTAGAAAAAGGACTCTTACAGGGCATTTATGTGATGTTTTTGTGACGAATGAAACCTCCGGAGAGTAGAACCTGTCTTATCAAGAAAGAATCTCCTATGCGTGTTTCTGATTCCAAACCCTTCAAAGTTGGTGATTGGCTTGTTGAGCCGAGTTTACTCCGGATTTCCAGGAATGGAGAAGTGAGGAAATTGGAGTTCAAAACGATGGAGATACTACTCTATTTGGTTTCGAGTCGGGGAGAGGTCGTTTCCAAACAAGAGCTGCATGACGAGGTTTGGAAAGAGGTATATGTAACCGACAATGCATTGACACGAACGGTGTCAAAACTCAGAAAGGCACTAGACGATGACCCAGTCAAAGCGACTTACATAGATACCATTAGCAAATCAGGTTACAGGCTGATTGCACCTGTTGTTCTACACCTAACTCACTCCAATTCACATTCTCGGTTGGGCAGTTTTAGCCATAAAAAATGGCTAAGGAATCTGGTAGCTGCAATAGTCCTTCTTGGTTTTAGTTTAATGAGCATCTCATCAAAAGATACTTTTTCGGGATTTTATGATCCTGTTCCTGTTTCCACTTTGGTTGGACCTGAGATCGGACATGCAATTTCTCCTGATGGCGAGAAAATATCTTTCTCTTATTCTGATCCAAATACGAACAATGTCGACGTGTATGTCAAGCTGCTGGAAAATCTCAGTCAGGTAAAATTCACAAAGCACGAGTCACCGCAGGGGTACGGCATCTGGTCTCCAGACGGTAACTACATGGCATATGCCAGCATCGAGGATGGCACTTGCGGAATCTACAAAGAGCCAAGTTTTGGTGGGGAGAAGGTTCGGATAGGGGATTGCTATTCAAGTCCAGAGGATTTTGTTTGGTCTCCGGACGGGAAGATCATCGCGTTTACTGATGTAAAAACTCCTGATCAGCCTAGGAAGATCTTCCTCCTTGATATAACTACAGGCTTATCCGAGGAGGCTCTGGCACCTGAAGGAAACAATTCGCATAGGGATCCTGCCTTTAGCGAAGATGGTCAGTATTTGGTTTTCAGAAGAGCAATCAATGGTCAGGCAGATATCTTTAAGATGCGATTCTCGGACAAGAAATTGACGCAGTTGACCTTTGATAACGCTCGAATCTTTGGTCTGGATGTTTTCGACGATGATCATCAGATCGTCTTTTCATCAAATAGGGGAGGTCAGTGGGCACTTTGGCGGGTACCTTTTACCGGCGGGCCTGTAACACGTTTCTACATTAATGATAGGATACTCCTTGAACCTCGATTTTCTGCAAACGGGAAACGTATGATTTATAAGAGTGTTACAGATCAAACACAGCTCTGGTCTTTAGAGAAAGACAAAGCTCAATTCACCGAACCCACAAGAGTGGCAGGCTCTACAAGAGTTGATATGCAACCTGCCATTTCGTGTGATGGAAAAAAGTTAGCCTTTATTTCTGACAGATCTGGTCAATTCGAAATATGGGTCCACGATAATGAGAATAACTTAACCAAGTTGACATCTCTCCAAAGTAGTTTTATTAATATGCCTACCTGGTCCCCGGATGGATCCGAGATTGTGTTTGATGCTAGGAAAAATGGAAATAGTGCGGTTTACATATTAGATGTTGTCTCCAAGATGGTTCGGACATTTGCCGACTTAGAAGGAGACCAGGTCAACGCTCGCTATGCTATGGACGGTAGGGCCATTTACTTTGCCTCTAATCATACAGGTACTTGGCAGATTTGGAAAAAACCAGTCTTTGATTCTGAGCAACAAAGCGTTCAGGTAACGAGCGATGGAGGGTTTCACCTGCAAGAAGGTTTTGACGATCTCCTCTATTTCACCAGACCTGACACAGCAGGTTTGTGGAGAATGAAAATTGGAGAAACTGAGGAATTGTTTTTGCCGAACTTAGGTACTGTTGATTGGGGAAGTTGGGCTCCAGTTAGAGAAGGTGTTTTTTACATAGACAGAAGTTTTGGAACCCAGATACTTCAGCAACCCTACGACAAAAAGAGATCTGCGAGTTCTGCATATATCCCCACCAAGCGAATTCAATTTTCCAGCCCTACTTTGACGGCTTCTCGAGAAGGCGACAGGATTGTTCTTGCACAAATCGAAGCAAGCGAAGACGAAATCATGATGGTGGATTTTAGGTAGGTGTTCTTAAGCTAGCAGAAGTTAACCTGAGTGAGATTCCAGGCTAATGATGAATGAGTAGAAAGATCAATAGAATAACCACAGCAAAAGTGTAAGGGAGCATTCTCTTGAAGTTATTTCTCTTGTTTGATGGTATAGATTTCTCAATTTCCAGTCGGTATCCAAGCTTTCTAATGGTCGTGATTCGTAGGTCGCCTAATTGATTAATGGCGAAGAATTTACGTAAATCAGATACTGCTTTCGGCACAGATTGATCACTTACGATCGTGCCACTCCATGCGAGTTCTATTAGTTCCGTCTTGCTCAAAAATTCATCTCTGTTTTTCAACAGGATCAAGAATAGATCTCTCAGGCGATGCTCCATAAATAGTTGATTGCCATCCTTGGTAGTTAGTACTCCAGTTTTTGAGTTAAAAATGTATGATTCGAATGAAATGCTATCACCCAGTAGTTCACGTTTTACTTTCACGATAATTTCAAGTTAGTTTCAATCATTTTAGACGCTTAGTACCATCTCAAAGTCCAGCTTTGGGCTTATCTCAGATTATTAAATATACTAACGGAATTGTTATGCTAAGATCCAGATTCTCATGGTTTTTGGTTTTTTACTACTTATTGAACTTGGGAGTTGTTTCTCAGACGCCACAATTTGATGCAATGATTCCTGATAAAATAAGGAGTATCATGGATCCTTTAGTTGGCTCTAACAACTACGCCGGAAATGTACTAATCGTAAGGGATGGATCAGTGCTATTTTCCGACGCTTACGGAATGATGAATGAAGAGAATGGTATCGAAAACACGTCGGAGACAAAGTACTTTCTGGCCTCTGCTTCTATGATCTTCACTTCAGCTGCGATCATGAAACTTGTGGACGAAGGCGAACTATCTCTGTCTGATAGATTAAGTGCATTCTATCCTGAAGTGAGGAATAGCGACAAAATTTCAATTCATCATATGCTTGCGCAGCGGTCAGGGATCCCAGCATGGGATGCAGGTCTCAGTCTGGCCAACCTCAACAGAAATAAACCACATTCCATAGCAGAATTGATCAAATATTTTAAGGATGACCAACTGCTTTTTGAGCCTGGTAGTAGTTATTCTCACGGTCGCTCAGAATATATTTTGCTGGCTGGAATTATTGAAAAAATCTCAGGGAAAACCTTCCGAGAATATCTGAGAGAATCAGTTTTCGAGCCTTTGGGAATGCATAGCTCTGGACACTACTCCAATGAGACGAAGGTTGAAGATATTTCAAATCTTGCAGATGGTTATACAGAGAAAGGATTCACCGATGTGACTCGGGCACCCGAAATTCACTGGTCGGTCAAGACAGGTCATGCTTCTATCTACTCGACAGTAGGAGATATGCGCAAGTTTGCTGAAGCCGTGTTGAACAAGGAACTACTTTCTGAAAAATCATGGAGAGCTATTCTGACTGACTATGGTGAAAATGCTGGCTACGGCTGGTTTCTAAACCCTCAGAAAGACCATAAAAGATTTCAGATGAATGGTCGATCGCCTGGGTTTTCCTCTTACTTCGGAATCTATCCTGATGACGATTTGATTGTAATAATGTTATCTAATCGATACGTTTCATTGCCATTTTTCGTCGGACCAGAATTAGCAGCTGCTGCGCTGGGTGAGGAATATGAGATTCTGAATTTAAGCGTCGAGGATGTTGATAGAGATCTTGCAAAACAGATAAGTGGTCACTACAAAATGGGCACAGATTTCTACCGTCCAAAAGGGACAGTAAAAATCAAGTACTCAAATGGTAAGATGTACTCAGGGAAGTATCCACTTATTCCTGTCTTAGGCCAAGATGGAGAAATCACAGGCTTTATACATAGGCACTACTGGTCCAGGCTTGAATTTTCAACAGATGAAAGCGGAAAAACAGTTCTAAGCTTTGATCAATTTCAAGGTCTGAAGCAGGGACTTTTTAGTGAGTGGAAATGGGTGATTTTTATGTCACTAGCAGCGCTATCGACTTTGTATTTCATTCGCAATAGAAGGCGTAAATCAAGGCAAGCTGTTGCATCCGCTTAAAAATCAGGTCTTGCTATCTGTCTCGGTTAGTTCTTGAAATCATTCATCTCTAAGACCATTTACAAGATTCGAGGTAGCTGGGGCCAGGGTTGTACTAGATATCATGATCAATGAGAAAGTAATAACAAGAGCGGAGCACAAGAGACTAACCAACAAAGAAGCTTCCACGTGGTATCTGTAGATCAAGTCCAGCACTTTGTTGGAAATAAAGTGGCCGATTGCTGTTCCAAGTATCATCGCGAACAAAAGCGTTATGGCGAAAGATTTATTGACTGTAAGAAGCAATTCACCTAAGGAGCTACCAAGTACCTTCCTAATACTGATTTCTTTCGTCCGTTTTGCAACATTGAGTTTTGCAAGCGAGAAGATTCCGATAATGCTCAAGAATCCACTCAAGCACGCCATAACAAGGAATATCTTTTGGAGGTTCTTCGAATCTTGTCCAGCTGCTCCGAGAGCAAAATCTTGCTGTAGTACCCCTGTATATGGCTGATCAATGTGCTTCCTCCATATCGTTTTCAGTTGATCCTGCACTTCACTCATATTTCTATTGAACACCTTGACTGTTAAGTGCTGAAAATCTTCTTCTCCGGAAATGGCGATGACAGTAGGTAGGAGCTCAGCTGCCTTCACTACATCATCAATTACATCAGTAGTAATTCCGACAATAGTTTTGCGCTCTCCATTAACTTTCACCACTTGATTCAAAGGATTCTGGCTTTCAAAATACTGATCGGCAAAAGATCTACTTACCAGAATGGTGTTTCTGTTGATACTGTTTTCTACAAGACTTCTACCAGATTCAAGCCTTACACCCATTAAGTCAAGATATTTAGGTCCGACTCCATAGTACCTTACCTCGTGTAGGGAGGTGTCAATTTGAAGCGAGACACGTTTACTGTATCGGCCAAAGTTTCCGAGATGGTTCGCTGCTCCAGCGGTCGCTACACCCGGAAGTTGGTCGATTCCCCTTTTTACAGGTGCAAAATATTCGTTGGGAATGGGAATGTTAACGATTCCCCGCTCCTGGTAGCCAAGATCCATTTTCTTGAGGAAGTCTGCGTTTCGTGAAAATGTAATGCCCATCGTCAAAACAACAATTGAAAAGCTAAATTGGGCCACGATCAACACTTTGTTCAGTACACTGATTCCTTTCAGCCTCACTGACCTGCGTAGAATGGCCACAGGCTGAAACTTCCAGGCATACAACGCAGGGAGCAAACCTGCAATGAGTGTGGTAAAAATTAGGAAGATTGCGACAAACGGGATAACTCCGGTAAGGTTGATATCCTGCAAAAGGAACCCTGATCCAAAAAGACCCATTATTGACCCAGCTGTGAAGTTGGCAGATGACACGGCAATTATGAATGAAAAAAAACTCACAAGACCCATTTCGAACAGAAATTGAATGAGGATTTGATTCTTTCCAGATCCTAGGGTTTTTCTAATGCCAATTTCCTTAAGTCGCTTGGCAATCAATGCCATCGACGTGTTTGCAAGGTTGAAACAAGCGACCAGGAAAACCATTAGTGATAAAGTTGTAAAAACCATTAGCGCATCTGTGCCTGCACGACCACTGACGTATCTCGCGCCCACTATGAGATCCTTTGGCATTGGATCATTGAAAGGAACTAATTCGAATCGTTTGATTTTCAACTCTTTACGACTGACATTTTGAAGCGCTACATGATGGTTGAGCTGAGCGGAAATATGGTCTCTTTGGGCAGGGGAGATATCTAGATAATGACCAACCAATCTGTCATTTGACCAATCGTTGGGATTGATGTCCAACGTGCGTAAATAATCGTTCTGACTCATTACCAATTGAAACCTGAAACTGGAATTAGCCGGAATTCTCTCAAATACTCCACCCACCGTTACCTCAAGTTTTCTATCAGTTGAGAGATGCAACGTCAGTTTTTCGCCTAAAGCAATCTCATCTGCGAAGTATTTGTTCGCGAGCTCTTTCGTAAGGTAAACGATTGGTTGACGTCCAAATTCAGAAAAAGATCCATACCACAATGGAATGTCAAACATTTCAAAAAAGTCAGGGGAAACCACTCCAACACTTTGTAAAAAGAAATCTGCTTCCCTCTTAATGGTGATTTGCTCTGTGAAATAGCTGCTAACCTTGCTGATTCCGCTAATCTCGTTTCTAAGCTTATCATCAAGGGCTATCGGTGAAAATTCATTACGTTTTTCGTTGCCATTGTGTAAGGTGATTGAATGTACTCTATATGAGTTCGTTGTGTTTTCATACATCGAGTCAAATTCCAGGTTGAAGGCGTAAAGCATATAAACAAACATGCACATACTAAGGGCTAAGCCTAGACCTAAAACATTGATCGCCACAGGACCTTTATTCTTCCAGGAGTGACGTAAGGCTAACTTGAAGTATGACTTTAGAAGTGGGATCATTGAGACTGAGTTTTTATGAGTTTTTGATTTTGCGTACGACCTGTAGCATAGAAGAACATTCCACCAGAAGAAGAACTTTGCCTGCCACAACGGCTTTCCAATCTTGAGCCTTCGATAGAAAAGTTCTTCTAAGTCTCCCTCTAACTCTTCCAATCGATCAGCTCGGCAATATCGACGAAACAAATGAATCGCCAATTGCGGTGGTTGAGCCTTCGATTTTTCCATCATTGGTGCTTGAATCTTATTAATTTCACAATTGTAAGTATTATACTTGATCTACGAAAATAATGTTTCATAATTGTAAGTAAAATACTTGCAGAAAGGGCACTTTGTATCTTGTTAGCAAAAACGATTGTAGGTATAAGCACGGTTTTAGGATAGTTTTAACATAGAATTATTTTCGATCAGAAATGGCTCTTTCCCAGAAAGTTTGAATTTTAAGGTTTCATTTTGGAATTGGTGAAGATCCCCATATTGCTTATCCTGATCCTGCTATCTCAGATAGTGATCATTGCCTTTCAATTATTTAGAACAGAAAGGGGTATCCTATTAAGCAACAGGATATTAGGTGTTCTTTTTATCATCTTGGGATTACAAATTTTAATATCGCTACTAACCGTAATCACAGTCTTAGCCAAGCCTGTTTTCTTTTTGATTGATGACATTCTCTTGTTATCGATTGGACCTTTAGTCCTGGTCTATTCGAAAGTAACACTGGGACTTACAAGGAAATTTTCATCATTGGATCTGGTTCATTTTTTCCCTTTCTTCTGCTTGGCAGGCCCATTTATTTTTTTCCTCATGGCCACACCGGAATATTCCAAATGGTTACTTGGAGCGGAGTTTCATGACTCGGTTGCATCATTTTCGCAAAGCAAATTTCAAACGATTCCCTTTCTTATCGTCGCTCATTTGAATTCGTATCTCTTTTTGTCTTTTTTCTACCTCTCAAAAACCAAACAAGAAGATAAAAATTCAGTGAACGCTAAATGGGTGAGGTTCACACTTCTTTCCTTTCAATTGATGGTACTGGCCACATACGTACAAATTTTCATGCCTTTTTTACCCCTTTCAAACTACCCGAGTATCAGTTTTTTACTCATGCTATTCACGTTGTTGGCCTTTACCCTACGAGTATTGTTGATTGGGATGGACGGAAAGCATATCTTTTCCGAACGGGCTTCTTTTAAGTATGAAGGCTCAGTGTTATCTGCGACTGAAAAGGACGAATTGTATGATAAGCTTGTAGAGTTATTTATTGAGAAACAGGCCTATCTCTCTGCCGATATATCAATCAAGGAACTGGCGGAAAAATTGGAAACACATCCCAAGAAAGTCTCGCAGGTTATCAACGAAAAATTTGGGAGGACCTTCTTCGATTTTGTCAATCACTACAGGATTGAGTACGCTAAAGATCTTTTGAAGAATTTTTCCAGTGGGACTATGACCGTTGCTGAGGTCCAGTATGCCTCAGGCTTTAACTCCAAGTCCTCTTTTCATACACAATTCAAAAAGAACACAGGTCATTCACCATCGGAATTCAGAAGGAGCATGGCTAATTAGTTGGTTCGACTTCCTGAAGTCGGTCGATTCTGATCGTAGAAGTTTGGTTATTCGCTTCTAAAAATCGATGGTATGAATAAATCCATAAGGAATTTCTTCATTTTCGCGTGTCTTTTTTCGTGGAGTATTTGGGTTTCTCTTATTCTGTCTAGAAAAGGAATCATTGATGTTGAGATACCGAGGGTGGTGTATTTCGTCGGGGCTTTTGGGCCCATAGTTGGTGCTATTTTAGCCAGCCTCGTTGATCCAAATGAGAGACTACAAGATACATTACGGGGACTAGTAAAATTTAAGGTTTCGGTAAGGTGGTACATGATCTCAGTGTCAGTGCCGATCATCGCGTATGGATTGAGTGCACTGCTTACTTTTTTATTAGCACCCACGCCGGATTTTGCTTTCAACTCACCGATAAACGCTTTGGCAATCTTTGTTACTTTGCCATTTGTCCTCCTAGGTGAAGAGGTCGGATGGAGAGGGTTTGCCTTGCAAAATCTTCAAAAACATACTAAGCCCTTGCGAGCGAGTATCTTGATTGGCTTGATGTGGACAGTGTGGCATATTCCTGCCTTTTTCGTATTCGGGATTTTTGAAACGTTCCAGGAGTTTATTCTTGCATTTGCCGGTTTAGGTATACTGTGCATCTCACTATCGATCATACTTTCCTGGGTCGTGAACTCATCAGGAGGGAGTGTATTCATGGCAGTTTTAAATCACTCTGCTATTGCCGCCGTGAGTGGTATTACAAATTTGGCGATCAAGAATCCAATCGTCTTTTTCTCGTTCTTCATTTTGACTTTTCTCACTATGGCGATACTGGTCGTAAGGAAGTATGGAGATCGACTTGGACTCATTCAGGACCGATCCAATGACAAATAGGACATTACGATGCGTATAAAAAGAGCAAGGAAGATCATTTTCATTCTGTTTACTGCGTTTGTAGCGCTTATTACAGCTGGATGGATCTACGAAAAATATGCGCGAAGCTCAGCATTGAGTGACTTTCCACCACCGGGAGAGTTAGTATCTGTTGGGACACATAAGTTGCACCTCGATTGTAGGGGATCAAGCGAAAATGGATCTCCCATTATTGTGCTCGAAGCTGGTCTCGACCCACTTGGTAGCATTACATGGACGAAGCTTCATGAACGAATGGCATCAATTACAAGGACCTGCGCATACGATCGAGCGGGTTTTGCCTGGAGTGAGACAGGACCATCACCTCGTTCCAGTGAAAGTATTGCATACGAGCTGAAGGAACTCCTGTCGCAAGCGGGCGAGAAGGGCCCCTATGTTATTGTTGCACATTCAATGGGCGGACCGTACAGCCTGGTTTTTGTAAAAGAACATCCAGACATGGTAGCGGGTCTTGTCCTGGTGGAATCTTCTCACCCGGATCAATTTAAAAGATTACCTGCTGTTGTAAACAGAAAACCACCACCCAAATTCATCACTAGTGTCATGCCCTTTCTCCGGAAGATAGGTGTGATGAGACACGTGATGAAGAGTCAACTGAACTACAGTGATCTTCTATCGAGTGATGAGCAAAAAGTTCTCTATGGGATAGCAGCCGGGAGCATGACAACTGTACTAAGTGAATTCTCAAGTATTCAACTTAGTCTTGAGGAGGCTGGAGCTGTAAATTCACTTGGAGATCTTCCGTTGACAGTTCTCGCTTCGAGTGACCCACCTGATGCTTCGAAAATGCCGGATTTTGATCAGGACCTGATCGATGAGATTCACGGAATTTGGTTCGGCATGCAAAAGGAACTTGCTGAACTCAGTTCTGAAGGAAAATTAATTCCAGTGTCAAACACATCGCATTATTTGCATTTTGATGATCCTGATATAGTTGTTACGGCGGTTTCCGATCTCTTGGGAATGCTGGAGGAGAATAACAATTAATATGGACGGCTAACCTTAGTCCAGCTTCAAGTGATGAATGTGTTCGTCTATAAGGTCGATTCTCTTCGTGATGGTAACGACATATTTCGACAGCTCCTTCTCTAGTTTCTCAACCTCCTTGTAGTACTTCGAACCCTTGTCTTTGTAGTTTTCCTCTATTTCTGTGTAACCTTCACATTCTTTTTGAAGAAATTCCTTGAAACTTTTTGTCGTATAGTCGGCTTCTACAGTTACAATGTCCTTCAAAGTGGCCTCCGCTTCCTTGTCATTGCTGTCTGCGTACTTTCTGCTGACAATCCCATACAAAAGCGTGTCGTAATGATGAATTTTATCAAGAAGTTCAGTGGTCTTGGTTCGATAGGCATCCGCTGTGCAGTAGTACCTCAGCCCCGTATATTTCTCGAGTGATGAAGCTTGTTTATCCCATTTAGCTGTTAAATCATCAACAACTGCAACAATATCTTCGTCTTGCCCAAAGGCGAAGAAAAAAGAGGATATCAAAAGGTAGGTAGAGGCTAGGTGTCTCATTAGGTTAATTTTAATATAAAAGTATCGTATTTATTGCTCAAATTCATGACCTTCAGTGTTTGATCTAGTGGAGAACCGAGAGTAGTTGGAAGCGCGGTAGTTAACATCGATCGTACTAAGGGTTTGTGGTTCATATTCTTGTAATAAGTAAGACTAGTCTGAATATGTGGAAGATGCATAAGCTGTTTTCAGTACTTTATTTCTTTGGCATCTACGGGTGCATAGCGCAAAGCTTACAGTTGCAGGGCCAAGTCACAGATGAGAATGGTGAACCATTGCCTTTTGCAAATATTTACCTGGAAAATACATCCATTGGCACCCATAGTGATGCCAATGGAGGGTACCAACTTTCTCTCGAAACTGCTGGAACGTACCGACTTATATGCTCAATGATTGGATTCGAATCGACTTCAAGCTTGGTGAAGGTTTCGACGGTGGATAACGGCAACATCTACAACTTTAAACTTAAGGTGGATGTGCAGGCACTGGAAACAGTAACCATTGATATCAAACGTGACAACAAATGGAAGAGACAGTATCAAAAATTCAGTAAATACTTTCTTGGAACGGATGAGTACAATTTCCACTCACGTTGTACCATCCAGAATCCATACGTGCTGGAGTTCGAGGAAATTTCCGGTAACCTGATAGCGAAAGCGACGCGACCACTAATAGTTAGCAATCCTTCACTGGGCTATGAGATCAAATATGAACTATCAAGCTTCCTGCTGAATAAAATAAATGGTATCGTAAGATATGAGGGTTACATCTTTTTTGAAGAATTGAACCCGCAAAATTCAGAAGTAGCGAGAAGGTGGGAAACGAACAGAAAGCGGTCCTACCTAGGATCAAAGATGCATTTCCTAAGAGCAATCTCCTCCAACCAATTAGATGCTGAGGGCTTTATGATGTACAATGAGAGGATCCCGTTTGAAAAATTGAAAATTGAAAAATCAAGCACTGATAGGCTTGTTACCCCAGAGTCGATCATTAGAAAGAAGGACGATGCCACTTCGGAACTTCACTTTCCAGGATTTATGAGGGTTGAGTACCGTCATAAGCAAAAGGAAGTCTATGACAACAAGTACCGACATACGATCAATGAGACATCATGGTTGAAGCTACAGATCCAGAACACTCCAGTAGATCACAAAGGAGCATTGATAAGGCCTATGGATGTTTGGTTTTATGAAGCCATGGGTATTGAGGCAATTTCACGGCAGCTACCAATAAACTACAGTCCCGATGACGAGGTGTCTGTTATAGATACTAAAGAAGTTTTTCGAACTAATTTGAAGTTGTACGACAGCCTTTATCAAAAAGAATATGTGTTCCTGGATCTTAAAAAGGATCTTGAGCTTACTCCAGGTCAACCTGTTTCCTTTAACGCCTATCTATTCTCAGGTAAGTACTTCGAACTTGGTTCCCCAAGTAGAGTGCTATATGTAGAACTGATTAGCCCGGATTGTGAATTGATTAGTAAGACCAAAGTCAATATTTCTGAGGGAATAGCTAAAGGGAAACTGCTGGTTCCCGCTACTTTATACAGCGGTAACTATGAGATCAGGGCGTTTACCAGATGGATGAAAAATTTCGAGCTTGAGGGTTCTTTTTCTTACAGATTTAACTTGTCTCGCAGTTCTCACAACCCGGAAGCAAGTAAGGTGGAAATCATTCCTGAATATGGAAAGATTTTCAATAAGATAAAAAACAACATACACTTTAGGACCCTTGATGAAATAGACAGTCCGACATCAGCCTATGTCAGGTTATTTAATGAGAAGGAGGAATTAATGGTAGATTTTACAACAGACTCACTTGGGTTTCA
Organism: Cyclobacteriaceae bacterium; assembly: GCA_028285685.1. GTDB lineage: Bacteria > Bacteroidota > Bacteroidia > Cytophagales > Cyclobacteriaceae > Ekhidna. The sequence goes on from JANQOR010000016.1 coordinate 17,236, forward strand.
TCTTTTGAAGGACTTTAAGCCAAAGAGTGAAGAATCCTACCATGTTCTAGTGAATGGCTCTATGAGGAAATGGAATTTACCGATTTCTAACGAAGCTACCGTGGATTTTCAGGTAAAAGAGGAAGAAACCGGACTCAAGGTTCTTGTAACAAACAACGGTGCCTATGCAGAATTTTTCCTTCTGGTTGAGTCCTACGGTCTACTATCACATCATGAGCACTTTGTCTTGGACAAGAAGGAGAAATTCACCTACTTCATCGAGAAGAGAAACCTTAGACATGGGATCAACGACATAAGCCTACTAGATAGGCAATTTGTGTCCTTAGGACAAAAGAGAATATTTCATCGCCCGAATTCACTTAATGGATTTTCGCCCGAATTCTTGGATTCAGAGACGTCAATTCAGCAATATGTGCTGGCAGATGAGATGAAATTTCCTATTGAAAACATGGCTAGACGAACTTTAGATTATTCAGTCATTTTTGCGGAGAACTTCCATGAACCAAAGTATGTGTTTGAGAAAGGATTCCAACTAACGGGAAAAGTAAAACGACCACAGGACAATTCGAAAAGCAAGGAGATGGGTGGTAACCTTCAGCTTCTCGTGAGAAGTAGCCTACCGCAGATCTTCAAAACAGCGGTGGAAAAAGATGGATATTTTATGTTCGATCAGGTCATTTATGACGATACTACAGATCTGCTTATTGACTACGAAGACACCGAGATCGGAGAATTGGTGATTGAATTTGATACAACTGCCTACGTATATGATCCATCTCAGATTGCTGGCTGCAACGGCATAAAGGACAAAGTAGAATACGTTTCGGCTGGTAGTGACTTTATTACTCTGAATGAAGCTACCTCGTTGAGGACAGTTGAGATTACATCGAAACGTAGTAGGGAAGATGCTGTGGAAGAGAGGGAGGCGATCTATGGTAAGCCGGATTGGTCGGTAAACTTATATGAAAATGCTGATCAAAGACAGCTGATGCAAGCTGGGGTACTTGAATACCTTGTAGGCCGTGTTCCGAATGGCCGAGTCTTGAGGGATAAGTACGCTAATCCAGTTGGCTTCACCTTGAGAGGTATCGATTCATTCTTGGGCGGCGTGTCTGCCATCTTCATATTTGATGGACTTACCATATCTGCCGAGGATTTTAACCGATTGGATCCATACTCAATCGGCAGAGTGGATGTTTTGAGTGGACCTGCTGCGGCTTCATTCGGAGCAAGAGGCGCAACTGGAGTCGTTATCGCTTATCCAAGAAAGGGACAGGGCATCTCTGGGCCCACGTCTGTGAAGACTTTCAATCTGCCCGGTGGGTTTGACGTTTACTCATTCGAATCCAGAAAAAACTGAGGGTTTTTGCCGAATCATCACCTGGAAACATGTAGCCTATATCCAATCGAGCGTAGGTTCTCGATTCTTACCGTATTATCCATGCTTAGATACTTTCTAATCTTCGATATAAAAACGTCCATGCTGCGAGCTACAAAAAAGCCTTCTTGTTCCCATACTGTTTTGAGAAATACCTCACGATCAATCACTTGATTAGGATTCTCAAAGAAAAGCTTTAAAATTTTACTTTCTTTATAAGTGAGTTGGTAAGAATGACGGTTTACAACAAGACTGCGGTTGTGATAGTCCAAGCTTGAGTTTCCCAAACGAATCAAATTACGATTTCTTAGTGAAAGTGGTGAAGATCCTCGAAGAATCAGGTGGAAGTAAGACCAGGAAACAATGATCAACACAATTGGAATAAAAACCCAAAAGTCGATCTGACTCATCAAGTAGCTTTTTCGCGATGGAAAGAGAATCGCAAAATTCTTGTTGATCCCATCTGTTTTGCCAGATCCGATTCTTGTATCATTAATTGAAGCAGTTTTGACATAATTCCCGTACACTAGAGAATCATCTTCGGCATTGTAAACGCCTATTTCATAGTCCAGCTGAATATTTCTCGCAGTGAATTCCTTTCTTATCATGGTGTCCACTTTCTGGCTGGAGACTGGACTATTTGCAGTTACATAGAAATAGTTAGCAGATTTTTTCTCAACACTGGCATGCTCGCTCATCGTATCAGCCACTGTATATAGGGCTACCGAAACCGAATGATCAAACTGAGCGGCAGTGGCATCAAAGGCTTCCGAAAACCATATACTCTGTAAGCAAACCAAAAAGACGAGAAGGATACTTGCACCTATAATTAGCTTTTTCACGAGACTTTTATTTATAAAAATAGAATCATAAACGCATCAAATAGGAGGTGGTTTGGCTTTTTAACACTGATTTAACACTTCTTTACCTGGGTTAACTATAGTTGCGTGGTCGGCTGGATAAGATTGCCAGATGAAATTACATGCGTTGGACAATCAGGCTCGCTACTTTTTGTTAGCAATCATTTTTCAATTTGTGGCATTTACGATGATGGCTGTTGATCCGGTTCCTCATGGGTTTGGCCCCTTGACTTTGTGGGTTGCACCAATTCTGTTGATGACTGGTATTCTGCTTCCAGCAATTGGTCTTACTAAATCCTTTTCTCTACCCAGATGGTTGACAAAAGCGAAATCGGAACCCGTAAAACTTGTTGGTTTTCTACTATCATTTTCGATTTCCATCGCTACTTACCTACTTACTTTGGAGCCGACTGCTTCGCTGTGGGACTGTTCGGAAACTATTGCTGCTGCTTATAAGTTACAGGTACCCCATACACCTGGAACTCCGCTTACTCTATTGATTGCACGGTTGTTTTCCATGTTAGCCCTGGGAGAAGTATACCAGGTCGCATGGTATATCAATTTAATGTCGGCATGCTTCTCATCTCTGGCTGTTGGCTTTATATTCTTGATCACATGGCACCTCGGTAGCAAGATCTGTAAGAACAATTGGGTCCTGTTTATTGGAAGTGTGGGAGGTGCCATGTGTCTGGCTTTTTCCGATTCATTCTGGTTTTCGGCAGTAGAAGCAGAAACATATGGACCATCCATTTTCTTTATGGTTTTCCTGATATGGCTTTCTGTCCCGACAGGAATTTATAAGGAAAAAGACCAAAAACAGTGGATTTTGCTGATGTCGTATTTAGCGGGGCTAGCATATTGTATTCATCCAATGTGCATCCTGATCCTGCCTGTTTGTATTCTGTTATGGCGATATCGTACACATTCCGATAGCTGGAAGCAAATAACTCTCTCGATGGGACTGGGATTTGGCTACATTTTATTTATCAGTAAAGTCTTGGCGGTGGATTTGTTCGAATGGGCCTTCAAACTAGACCTACTTCTTGTCAATCAGCTATCTCTTCCTTTTTATTCCGGAGTGTTTCTTCTGCTTTTGGTGTTGGGTGGTGGTATTGTTATTGTCTGGAAGCGATACCAAAAATCCAGATTGATCCTGGCGGCTGCTCTCATGACGATGATGGGTTTCTCGCCATACATTATGCTGTTTATCAGATCCTCTAAATTGCCACCCATCAATGAATTTTCCCCTGGGAATCTTGCAAAGATCAAACCATACATGAATAGGGAATCCTACCCAAGTCGTCCACTGGTGTATGGACCCTATTTTGATACTAAAATGGTAGACATATCTGACAGGGCGCTTACTTATGTTGTCGGTGGCAATCAATACCATTCGGTAGGGCAGGTGCCGGAGTATCACTACGACAAAGAAAGAATGACCATTCTCCCACGAATTTACAGCAACGATGAGGCACATATCACGACTTACCGGCAATGGACTGGACTGTCAGTGGGAGAGAGGCCCCGATTTACTGATAACCTAATATTCATGTTCCGTTACCAGCTAGGACACATGTTTGGAAGATATTTCATGTGGAATTTTGCGGGCCGGGCTAGTGATGTCCAACATGCAGATTGGCTGACTCCCTGGCAAGGTTCTGCTGACCGATCTGCTGAAGAATACTCAAGAGCCAAGAATCAATATTACATGTTGCCACTGTTGCTGGGACTAATAGGACTGATCATCCAGCTGAAAAAGGACAGGAAAGGTTTTTTAGCAAACCTCTCTTTTTTCCTTATCACGGGATTGCTCTTGGCTATCTATCTAAATGCCACACCAAATGAACCCAGAGAACGGGACTACATTTATGTGGGTGCTTATACGTCCTTTTCCATTTGGATTGGGCTGGGGATGATGTCTATTGCGAACATCTTTCGTGGAAGGGCTGTTGCATTGCCCGCACTTATTATCTTTTGTCTTCCTGCTTGGATGCTTTACCAAAACCTGGACGATCATGATAGGTCTGGCAGGACCTTCCAGATCGATCATGCCAGAAATTTGCTGAGAGGCTGCGAGAAAAACGCGGTTCTTTTTACAGGGGGAGATAATGACACCTTCCCCTTGTGGTACTTGCAAGAGGTAGAGGGTTTCAGAACGGACGTACGCGTTAAGGTTCTAAGTTATTTCAATGCGGATTGGTATATCAATCAACTTACTCGGCAGTACTATGATTCTCCGGCCTTTGCATTGACTCTCAAGTCTGGTGAAAACCAATATGGTCCTTATGATCCTCCATACATTCACGAGACCACAAAGTCACCAATTTCTTGGGCCAGGTATATGGATGCATTGAATGCTGAAAATCCAAAACTGAGACTAAAAAGTGTTTCCGGAAGTGACTATTATTTTTTACCCTCTCGTCATATAACTCTATCAACCTCTAAGGGTACAGTTGATATTAAAGCTGAAGGCAACTACCTTCAAAAAAGCGAATTAGCTATTCTTGATTTGGTCCAAACCAATGGTTGGGACAGGCCCATCTACTTCAATTTCACTGGTTTAAACAGCCTAGGGATTGATTTGGCACCTTATCTGATCCAGGAGGGATTGCTGTACAAGTTAGTACCTGAGAAAAATACTGAGGGAGAAATGTTACTCAACGCTGAAAGATCCTATCGTAACCTTGTAGTGAATTCGGATTATTCAAACCTTAGCAATTCTCAAGTTTATTTCAACCATGAAGATTACAATTCCAGAATGATCATACCCATCAAGTTTGCTTTCAATTCATTACTTGAAAATTATTTAAAGGAAGGAAACATCAAACGTGCTCAAGAATTAGCAGCCTTTGCTCATGATCACATATACCATGATCACCTCGAGCCTTCGTACGCTGATATTCAGTTTGCTGTTTTCCTAAGCAGGCTTGGCCAAGGATCAGTTGTCCCTAGATTGATTGATCGCACATTTCGCTTTTTTTACTCAAGAATTGCCAGTGGACTAGACCGTGAGGAGATACCGACTAGGGGAGATTTAATCGTGTTGCAAGAGTCAGCGAGGTTGTCAAATAATTCCAGGCATTCAAATGAATATGAAGAACTGATCAGAAGATTACAATCTACAAATGCCTTAAAGTAGAAATACTCGATCTTAGCTAGACCGGAAATATTGTGGATTTTGCGCAGCTAAGAATTAAAAACGTTGCTTGTAAACCGTATTAATCATACTTTTAGCAAAGTGAGTAGATTATCGCTTCCATCGGTCTGCCTAGTCCTTTCTGCATTGTCATGTGATAGTGATAGTGGCAGCGTAAAGCCGGATCCATATCGACAATTTGAAATTCAAGGTTCGCAATATGATGAAAACCGACACTATTTCTTAGGACACTTCTTCAGGGACAATTACGAGAAGTGGTTGGAGACGACACCTCAAATCACTTCAGGTGTCAAGGTTAGTCACTTGGATATCTATACGCTTAATCGAGCTGGAGAAACCGAAGATGTCCGAAACATCGTGGCACTTATGGATCTTGGAGAAGCCATACGGATTCATGCTCCTGAAATCATTTCGAATCAAAACCAACCCACCGGCAATCCGGCCTGGAATGGAGCAAACAACCTATTTAGTCATCTTACGGAATATGGTTTCGAACATGCAGACGTTGACCTGCAGCTCAAATTTCCAAGCTTCCAACGTGGTGTCGATTATTTGAAGGTCAGTTCTGCTCGGAAACTAGACGATATAGAATTCACCGTGAACCTGGATTTGGGATACATGACACTGCTGAGAAGACTAGCAGATGATGAATTTCTTGCCGTATCTTATCAATATTCACACAACGGGAATGTTTATCAAGTGGGCGAAATGATCTCTGATTATTTCGACAGAGAACACGATGAAGTCATTTACCTCAAAATGCTAAAACCTCATGTGGTATCAACGGAAGTAAATACCTGGGATTTGATGATGAAGAATATCTACAGTTTTAATGCTACCCAAGTTCAGCGGGAGGAGTTTGAGCTTGACATCCTTTATCGTGATGATGTTTCGGGGCAAGATTTTTTCTCACTACCTGAAGGTCTATTACTAACAGGTGTCCCACTCGTCGAAGTACTTGGTTTAGACCGTCTCAATCAAACGCATGATCGGCTTTCAGATGGGAATTTTGATTTTATCGAGGGTATAACCATTGACACAAGGAATGGAAATATAATTTTCCCAGTCGTGGAACCGTTTGGAAGCCACCTGCAGTCTTGGTTTGATATCGACACCGAGGGCCATCTGATTGAGAAATATGTCTACGATGAGTTGTACTCTAATACAAAGGCCACGGTCGAGCAGGGAGCCAAGAATAAATTTGTTATTTCTGGAAAGCTCCTAAAAAACTAACGTTTAGTTTCAGATGCCAATCATCTGCTTGTAGATTGCTGATTTGAAATGTGGCTATTTATTCAATAATTAGTGTTTGAACAAAGTGTTCATTTGTTTCTTGGTTAATGAGATGTAGCATGTAGGTGCCCGTCGCTAACGAAAGAAGATCTATTTGACCTGTGCCATCAACTAGTTGATCTCGAATCAGCTTTCCACTTAGATCATAAACCTCGACGGTAAAGTCTTCAACTAGATTGTCACCAAAATCTAATTGAATCATTCCATCACTTGGATTAGGAAATAACTTGATCCCTGTATTCAATAGATCGCGAATACCGGTCACTGTAAAGGTAATCTGCTCACAATGCTGATTTTGATCACAATCGTTACTCGCCATAAGACAAATAGTAAACGTTTGACCATCAAAGTCCTGGAAATCATGAATGGGATCAACTTCCGTGGACATTTCTCCGTCACCGAAATCCCAGGAGAAGCTTGATCCGTCAGTCGATAGATTTTCAAATTCGACGGAAGCTGTGTTGCCTGAGGTTGAGTGCGTAAAACCAAAAGCTGCTACCGGCGGATCAACTACAACAACACTCACAACCTCAAAGTCGAAGCACCCATTGCCATTATCCACTAGCAGAGACGGAGCATAGGTGCCTGCGTTGTCGTACACGAAAGTTGCGTCACCTATTGTGTGACTGTCGACTGTTCCATCCCCATCAAAATCCCATGAGTAGGTTGTCATGGCATTTACATCGCTAAAATCAGTGAAGGTAATCACATCTCCTACACAAGTATTTGCCACCGTAAAGTCAGCAGTTGGTTGCATAGTAACAACCACACTCTCCGTGTGCGTTAGCGTATCTTCATCGGGCGTAACTATTGACAGGATTGCAGTGAAGGTACCATCACTATCGTATGTAAATTGAGTGCCTCCTACCGCCGAATCATCTGCTAAGCCGTCGTTGTCAAAATCCCATGAGTAGGTAGAGCCTGCTGGGATCTCGGTAGACAGATCAACGAACGTCGTGCTGCTTCCCTCACATACCGACGAAGCACTAAAACGGGCAATAGAGTTCGGGGTGTTGGTAGCGGTCAAGGTGAGATCTTCGCAGTACTGAGTTTGTGAACAGTCGTTAGTTACTGTTAGGCACACGGTAAAAGTCTGGCCCTCGAAATCGATAAAATCGTGTGAAGGGTCAATATCCATCGATGACGAGCCGTCACCAAAATCCCAAGTGTAACTTGTTCCACCCGCAGATTGATTGTCGAACAACACTGTAGCCGTATTTCCTGAGCTCGAGTACGTATAATCAAAATCAGGTTGTGGTCCGTCTTCCACCACAATGCTTATTGCCTTGAAATCCAGGCATCCGTTTCCATTATCTACAGCGAGGGAAGGCGCATAATTGCCAGCACTAGCGTAGGTGAAGGTCACATCACCAACAGTGGTGCTGTCAGTCACACCGTCCCCGTCAAAATCCCAGGAATAGCTGCTCAAAGCGTTTGAAGTGCTTAAGTCTGTGAAATTGGTCACCTGGCCTGCACAGGCTGTCCCTACTAAAAAGTCTGCGATAGGTTGCTGTGTGACGATTACGTTTTCTGAATAGGTTAACGAGTCTTCACCGGGAGTGATGATCAACAATGTTGCATCATATGTGCCAAACATAGCATAGGTAAACTGAACATCGCCACTCGTTGAAGCATCTTCAACGCCATCATTTTCAAAGTCCCATGAATAGACGGACCCAGCCGGAATTTCTGTGGATAGGTCAATGAAGGAAGTGACAGTTCCCTGGCAGACTGGTGATGAACTGAAGCGTGCGTTGGCATTAGGAGGAGTAATGCTCGGATCTACTGTGATCATGCGCGAATAGGTCGAACCACATCCCAGACTATCTGTGACATGAAGAGTTGTGAGATAGGTGCTGTCTGTCGAAAAAGTGTAACTAGTTGGACCGTCAGTGGTATCGTCAATGGTTCCGTCAGTTTCAAAATCCCAAAGCCAATGATAAGTCGAGTCAACGTTAAATTCATCTACCTCGTAGAATGTCGCCATTCCAAGTTGCACTGTCTCAGCACTGAATACCACGATTGGTTTAGGTTTTACGTTGACCTGTATGCCAGTGCTATCAGTACAGACCGCACCATTTTCTATTACCAGCGAAAGGGTATGGGTTCCGGGATTTGTGAATATGTGAACTGTATCTCCTTCAAATGTACTTATCAGTTGTCCGTCGGCATACCATCGGTAGTCCACCGCGCCCACGAATCCTGAGCTAGTGTCTGTTAGTTGAACGGGTTCTCCGACGCAGGCACTTAAAGCTGCCAACCCGGCGATTGGACAGTCTCCGTCCACATTGAACGTGACAGTCTCTCGATGACCCCATTCACCGTTTTCATTTTGTGCCCGGATGGTTATAGAATGTTGGCCAATGGTGAGTGTATCACCAGTATCTAACATCATGCTCAGTGTGTCAATCGAGTCTGTCGTAGGGGAAATAGGAATTTGAACTCCTGCACCTACACCAGGATCTTGGTCATAGAAGTATTCGAGTGCATTTATACCTGCTACGCCTGGAGTTACCGGATTGATATTTTGGATATAGATTGTACGAGTTTCGCCCATGCTCCACATATCTGCTGAATTCTTACTCCGGATTGTAATCGTATGATATCCCTCAGAAAGTCCTGACGAATTGATAATTTCCGTGATATCCAGCATCTGACCCTGGCTGATGGAGATAGCTGTTCCTAGTCCCACACCCGGATCATCATCGAAAAAATGCTCTAATGATGTAATATCCTCCGTAGTGGGTGTTGGATTGCTCACTGAGCCCTGAATATAGAATGTACGCGTTTCTGCAAATCCCCACTGCTCATTGGCATTTTTTGCTCGCACGGTGGCGGTGTGAAAACCAGCGGTCAGGGAACTTGCGTCGAATAGATCGTTAATGTCAATTTCTTGTCCGGGAACGATGGTAAGCGAATTAGCCATTCCAACTCCTGGATCCACACCGATAAAGTACTCCAGGGTAGCGATATCATGCGTAGTGGGTGGGATAGGTGATGCTATATCCTGAATGTAAAAAACACGCCGTTCAAACATACTCCATTCACCAGCCAGGTTTTGCGCCCTAACAACCATTAAATGAGGCCCTTGGGTCAAACTCATACTGGAGATAGGGACAGTAAAGTTCAGGTCTACCTCTTGTCCTTGCGTGACAGTTACTGATGTAGCCAGCCCTACTCCAGGGTCATTATCAATGTAGTATTCCAACGCCATGATATCCGATTGGGCGTAGAGAAGCACTGCTGATATGCAGGCACTGATCGCTGTGAAGAACTTCTTCATCACAGTATCAGTTGGCCTTGGCCTTCACTCGTACATCCAGATCGTCTCCCGGATTGATCAGTGTACTAGTGTTGAAGATCTGTATTGTTGGAATTGCCGTGGTTTTTAGATCCAAGTTTACGTCAGGAAATGGATAAGGCCCTCCGGTGATACCAATGTCTGTTCCATCACTACCACCATCAATTGCTTGTGATCCTGCTTGAAGTGAGAAATCATAACTGCTTGACCATGTGCTAGATAAAGCAACATTAACAAACATTGGAGATACGCCCTCAAGGTTTCCACTTCCAGTATTTCCGGCGCCACCACCGGAGGGAGGAAGTTCATCGTTTCCGGTACTAAATGAGAGATTATTGGTAAAGGTATTGCCTTGAAAATTAGCAGAAGAACTCCCACCACCTGAAACAATACTGGGAGTGCGTCCATAAAAGATGTTATTTACTATGAGTGCATCCTTCATCTCAGTTGCAAAAGCGGAAGAGGATCCTGAAGCTGAGATGAAATTGTTGTTCTGAATAATTATATTGTCGCCTTCCGCATTTTTGTAGATCGTTCCATAAATAATATTGTTGGTAATCAGGCCAGAATTAGTGCTGGTTGAATTAAAATCAATCGAATTCTGAAATACATTGTTTCTAAGAAGAATGTTAGTGGCACGTTGTGGAAAATCAACGGTTTCCGTAACTCGATTTACCACAAGTTCCAAATCGTCTGTGGGCGCATAGTTATGGCAGCAGGCATCCTGGATTTCCTGAAAGACACAGTTTGTAACTGTAACATTGGTAAGCGTGTATGAAGGCGCTCCGGGGTATACCAGAATGTAAAGATCTCTAAATGTTAGTCCGGTTATGGACGTGTTGGAGGCATTATCCGTATTGCCGGAATTGTTGCGGAGTGTGATGTCCAACATGGTGGAGGGTAGGGGATTCTCTTTATCCAGGTTGAACCCAATTCCCACAAAGTGCAGTTCTTTTTCAACTGTTACACTGCCGTATGTGGTAGAACTTGGCTGAATATAGATGTAGTCCCCCGGATCTGCTGCATTAGCAGCTGCCTGAACAGTGGAATAGACTTCATCGCCGGTTGGAGCATTGAAGTTGTTGTCAACGATTCTGACGGTCTGAGCTACCCCAGAAATACTCAATAAAAAGCAAGCTAGCGTTGTTGAAAAGGAAAATGTCTTTTTGAAATTGTCCATGACGTGGCATTTTGGATTCATTGGTAATTAAATGTCCACGCAAGGTGAATTACATTCACGCCACTTCTTATCTCATATGTATCAGATGTTTGCTAAAATGTAACAATTCCAATTTTTAATTGACTTTTTGGCCGTACTCGGAGGGAGATCGACCAAACTCTTCTTTAAATGTCTTGGTAAAGTAAGAGGGGCTGCCAAATCCTACAGCGTAAGCCACCTGCGAAACGGTGTTGCCGGCCTCAAGCAATTGCGAAGCGCGAACCAAACGTTGGTGTCTAACAAAAGCTGTTGCTGAATGACCCGTTAATGCAGTTAGTTTTCGATGCAATTGCATTCGACTCATCCCCATTTCTACGCCAAATTGATCTGCAGTAAAGGAAGAGTCGTCGAGATAATTACTGACCACCTCAATCGCTTTTCTCAAAAAAGATTCTTCCGTACTCGAGATCTCAATCTCTCCCGGTTGCAAGAACAATAGGTTGGTATATTTCTCCCTTAGTTTACTCCGTTGATCCAAAAGATTAGATATTCTTATTTTCAATTCCTTTGGATCAAAAGGTTTTAGTAAGTAGGCGTCCGCTCCTCTTGCAAGCCCTGTGAATTTACTCTCCTGATCAGCCCTTGCAGTTAGTAGGATAATTGGAATATGATCGGTTTCCTCTGCTTCCTTCAATTGCTTGCAGACTTCCATTCCGTCAAAACCAGGCATCATTACATCACTGATAATGAGATCAGGTATAAGCTCTTTAGCTTTTCTGATACCAACAACGCCATCCTCGCTTTTATGGATGGTATACTGATCCCTCAGGACTTCATCTAAGTACATCCTCAAATCATCGTTATCTTCAATTACTAAGATTGTTGGTCCACTCGTCTTAATTTCCTCCTGTGGTGATTCAACTGGCAAATCAGGGATAGGCGCGCTAATTTGCGGCTCTGAAGGCACATCGCCTGGGCCCCGGTTTCTTGATTCAACAACAGGTATCTCAATCGAGAATAATGTCCCCAGGCCTTCTTTACTTTCCATCGCAATCTTTCCCTCATGAAACTCGACAAGTTCCTTTGTTAAGGCCAGCCCAACCCCACTTCCTGATCGAGGGCTACCTGAAGATTGAAAGAACCGGTCAAATACCTTTTCTTGTTCCTCGTCTGGTATGCCTATTCCCGAATCCCGAACGGCAACTTTCAACTTATTTGCGGCTATCTCTACATGCAAGCCGATGTTACCTCCCTGTGGTGTGAACTTGAAAGCATTCGAGAGTAGGTTATAGCATGCTTTTTGGATGATATCAGGATCGAAATCAAACCAGGCCTTTTCTTTTGGCAGCTCACACTTAAAGTTGACCTCTTGATATAATGCCAGCGAGCTAAAAGAAGCAGCAATGATCTTGAAAAAATGGGTGACTTCAACAGAGGATCTTTCCAGTGTGATCTTCCCTGATTCTAGCTTTGAAAGGTCTAATAACTGATCAATCAAATTTAAAAGACGTTCAGCGTTGCGGTACATCATTTCGAATTGACCTCTTTCTTTATCATCCGTTGATTTCGAGATTCTCTCCTTTAGAGGCCCCATGATCAGACTGAGTGGAGTCCTGAATTCATGAGAGATGTTGGCGAAGAAATCAGATTTGAGGTGGTCTAGTTCCTTCAATTTCATGTTTGCTTTCCGTTTCAGCAGGTATTGATTATAAAGGAGACCCATGATACCTAAGATCACGAGAGTGAAGACAACAAATAGATTGCGTTCATTTTCTCTCTTTTGAAGTTGAAGTTCTTGTAGCTCGTTTTCCGACTCCAGAAGGGCGATTTCTTGAGCATCTTGTTCGCTTTGATACCTTGCTTCCAGGTCATTTGTTATTGCTGCGATGTTCTCGTTGTAGAGACTGTCTGACAACATATTATGAGTAACCGCATGTAGATATGCTTCTTCGAAGGCTCCGATTTTGCTATAAGCTTCAGATAGTAGACTATATGTTTTGACTGATAACTCAAGGTCACGAGCATGTTCAAGATCAGGCAAAAGAGCATGTGTGAGTCGTATACTTGTCTTGTAGTCATTTCGATAAAAGGCATTTTGCGCAATCCCAAATTCAGTAATCAGGATCTGCCGAGGGTCGCCCACTTCATTTGCCACTGAATTGGCACGTTCCAGGTGACTTCTGGCCAACTCATATCGTCCCATACGTGTGTATGTGTTTGCTAAATTATTTGACACCCTACTTTCTCCCAGTTTGTCCCCTGTTTCAATTTTTATAGACAAAGCTTCTTCTAGGTAGCTGATTGAAGTCTCGTATTTCTTGAGTGACCCGAAAAGGTCTCCTAAGTTGGCAAGACAGGCAGATATACCAGGCTTAAAACTAATTTCTCTGACTAGCTCGAGTGCCATTTGGTAGTGCTCAATAGCTTTATTCAATTGCTTTTGATTTCTGTAAAGAGCACCCAGGTAGTTATGGACTCGTGCCTCGGTATTTTTATTGCCCATTTTCCCAAGCAGAGGCAAAACTTCAAAATAGAGTGTTGAGGCTTCTTTGAACTTAGATTGATTTTGCATCAATCGGGCTAGATCTGTCTTAACCTTGGCCACATTCTCCAACAGGTTCAGTTCGGAAAAAACTTGAATTGCTGTATCAAATTCACTTTCTGCGAGTTCGAACCTGCCGACATTCAGGAGAGAAGTTCCCTTACGGTAGTTTGCCTCAGCAAACAGCGCTTTAAATTTGCTCTTACGAGCTAGATCTTCAGCTTTATCTGCATACTGTAGAGACCGATTTACATCTATTCGCTGGTAAGCAAAGCGTAGGTGAAGGAGTGTTACAATCCTTAGACTGTCATTTTCAAGTGTGGTCAGCTTTTGCTCAAGGCTGTCAATCTTTGACTGTCCAAATAAACATTGGCTCATCATACATAGGATCACCAGCACGGGTAGCAACCGAATCATAATTTAAGTTACGAATTTATCCTGGGAACGCGATAGCTCACTAACGTGTGAGCGAGCTTAGAAAAGGCTGAGTGGATGACTTGCTGGTAGTGTCTTCGGAAGATTTCTATGCTTTTAAGGAGGAATCGATCACATTTCACCTTTCGGAACGGACCTTCTACCTAGCTCCTGTACACGTTCAACTAATAATAAGTTCTTTTCAATTCGTGGCCAGCCAGTTTTGCAGCCAAAGAATCACCTATGAACATTTAACAAAATGGAAATTCAAGAAATCATTGATCAAGGTACAGAAGTAGCGATTACTTATGGTCCAAAGCTTTTTGGAGCAATAGTCGTTTGGATAATAGGGTGGTGGGTCGTCAAGACACTTACCAGAGGTTTTTCGAGAACTTTGGAAAGAGGTAAAACAGATAGCTCTCTCACGCCCTTTCTGACAGGAATTGTTGGAACTATACTAAAAGTCATGCTTGTCATTAGCGTGCTTGGTATGTTAGGAATTGAAATGACCTCCTTCATAGCAATCTTAGGAGCAGCAGGATTAGCCATTGGAATGGCGCTTTCCGGTACGTTGCAGAACTTTGCAGGTGGAGTGATGATTCTGATCTTTAAGCCCTTTAAAGTTGGAGATGTCATCGATGCGACTGGTTATGTCGGCAGTGTCAACGAAATCCAAATTTTCAACACAATTCTCAAGACCCCAGACAATAAAACAATCATAATTCCGAATGGAGGACTTTCTACCTCTTCAATGACCAACTATTCTACTGAGCCAAGAAGACGGGTAGATTGGACGATTGGCATTGGCTACAATGATGATGTTGATAGAGCTAGATCTGTAATACTGGAGCTGTGCCATGATGATGAACGGATTTTAAAAGACCCTGAAGTTTTCATTGCGGTATCCGAGCTGGCAGATAGCTCTGTAAACTTTGCTGTGCGAGCTTGGGTTGAAGCCGCCGACTATTGGGGCGTTTTCTTCGATATGAATGAAAAGGTTCTCAAAACCTTCAACGAGAAGGGGATTAACATTCCATATCCACAAATGGATGTCCACTTAAATAACGCATAATATGACGCGATCAGCCAAATACGTTTTCCTATTCCTACTAGCTTTTTCTTTTGAAATTGAGGTCTTGGCTCAGGCCACCTCACCACCAGACACTACCTACTGGACCAGAGGTGGCACAAGTTCCATCACTTTTAGCAGTGTAAGCCTCAGTAACTGGGCTGCTGGCGGCGAGAATTCCATTGCCCTAAACTCGTACCTTGGATTATTCGCGAATTACAACAAAGACCGAAATTCCTGGGAAAATACGCTCGACTTAGGTTATGGATTACTAAAACAGGGTGATGCTGGATTTATTAAGTCTGATGACAAATTAAGCTTGACTACCAAATATGGCTATCGGCTGGATAAAGATCTGAGCAATTGGTACTTCAGCGCCCTACTGGATTTCAAATCACAATTTGCTGAAGGGGTGGATGAAGCGGATAGTGTTATTTCAAAGTTCTTGGCTCCAGGGTATTTGGTTCTTGCAACGGGTATTGACTACAAGATTGGGGAGGTCTTTTCAGCCAGTTTAGCCCCTGTGACCGGAAAATTTACTTTCGTAACAGATGACGGACTATCTGCAGTGGGAGCTTACGGAGTAGATCCGGGATCAAAGTCCCGTTCAGAGCTAGGGGCTTTTTTTAGAATGAGGTACGTCGATGAAGTGCTGACAAATGTTAGCTATGAAACACGTTTAGAATTATTCACAAACTACAAGCAAGATTTTGGGACGATTGATGTGAACTGGGAAAATGTCCTGCTAATGAAAGTGAATCAGTATCTGTCGGCCAATTTCATTACTCAACTTTTGTATGACAAGGATGTAAAAATCGGGACTGACACAAACGATGATGGAATCATCGATGAGGAGAGCGCCAAAGTTCAGTTCAAGACTGTCTTTGGGGTTGGCTTGACTTATGTGTTTGGCGATAGCAGATAGGTGGGCCATTGACGTAGCTGTACTCAATAATACGCGAAACCCCATAGGGCCGGAACATATGATGTTTCGGCCCTTACTTTTATGCTACGCCAAGTCATCGTTTTCGCCTAACATGTGTAATATCTGTGAGGACAGACTTAAGTGATAGGGAAGGACTTTGACTTAAATTAAATCCCTGGATCCATCAGCTCCAAAGCCAGGCAAAGTTGATCACCGTCTCGCAGTACGCAAAGATCGAGTATCATTCCACTTTCCAACCTTAACATGCTATCCAATTCTTGCCTTGAAAGTTCTGAGGCCAGCCGTCCATTCAGTGATTCCAGTATGTCACCTTTGGCAAGATCTTTTTCCGATGCAGCAGTTTCCGGTAATATGTAATTGATAATATACCCGTCTCCATACCGGGAAAGCCCCAAACCAGTCCTGTTCGGAATGAAACCTTCGAATGTCTTTGCTGTAGACTCAAGAATCATTCGATTGCGCTCATAGTCGATAATCACCTTGAAGCGACCTAAGACACCTATGCCTATCACTCCCTGACGATCTGCGGTCATAGAGTATCCACTATAAGGAAACCTTGTAAGAACACTATCAAGTTCGTAAGAACCGAGCTTTAGTTTCTTGATCCTTCCCAGTCCTGCGGTAGCTTTCCCAGACATTCCCCAGGATGGTGTGCTAACAGTTTTTGCTGGAATTTCTATTTCCGGTTTTGAGTCAGGAATGAGAGTGATATTACCGGAACTACCTAAGTCGACATGAAGTTTGACGTCCGTCGTTCTTCCGTCGAGCATGGTCGCTTTTGCCATCATATATGGCTTCCGAGAGTGCATAGTCAGCTCAAATGACTCACCTTTACCATCGTATTCGAAGTTCTCTGGGGGATATAAGTTCATTATCATTCTGTCAAAATCAAGCTCGACGACAAATCTTTTAAATAAATCATATCCAATAATTCCATCGATAAAAACATGTTGTTCCGTATCAAAAAAACTCACCTGATCCCAAGGGATCCAGACAGCGGTTTGATCAAGCAGGGTCATATTCCCCGTTGATACTTGAATGTCATTTACAATTTGTCCGACCGGGGTTTGTCCACTGCCAGAGCCTCCCAACTGCACATTTGCGCCAAGAGTAAGGTTTAATGTTTCAGTTTTTTCATGGCCGATGATCGCAATTGCAGGCGAGCCGGTGTCTAAAGCAAAATCCAGGACCGTTCCGTCGTTGACTGAAATAGGAATAATGACTACTCGTTCACGCTTGAATGGTATTTCCGCTTGTTCGAAACGGTGGTTTGTCCAGTTATTAGCAAAATAGAATCGAGTTGTGGTAATCGTTTCGCACCCGGATAGCACATATGTGGAAAAGGCAAGAGCTGCAATTTGCCTGATGTATTTGGCTGGAATTCCTGTCATGTACTTGTAAGTAAAATTAGCGACAACCGGAAATCAGTAGTTTGAGTCCATCATGACTTTCCAAGTGCCGTCCGTTTGCTTTTGCCAAAGTAGCATATAAGGAAGAGGGTAGGAACCACTGCATCGGCCTATTTCATAAGCAATCTCAGGCGTGACGAATTTGTTATGCTTGGGAGTCAACTTCAGCGAGTAGGATGAGCTATTCATATAGCCGTATTCGGCGGTTATCGATTTTGTCCCCTTCAGCAACCGTCCTCGATTATAGTAGTATGCATCTTTCGTATATAGTTGCTCCACCAATTTACCTGCCTGGTGAGCGTTGCAGAGTTTCATCCATTTATTCCTTGCTTTGTCAAGTCCACCTGATTGATTTTCTGACCCTGTGACCTCATAGATGACTAGAAATTCAATCCCCAAGCCTCTGTCTTTTCTATTAAGAAACATAACTGAAAAGGATTTGGCGCCAGCCTGTATCTCTCCGACTTCATACGCTAGGTTAGCGTTGACTTCAATAGTAAAGTCTTGTCTGTAATCGCTCACTTTTCCATTGGTATTCTCAAAAGTGGATACATAGCCTTTAACTTCTTGCTTACTCTTTGCTAAGCCATCTTTGTGGAGAACTAGGGAATTGTCGATCAATCGATCAAAAAAAGTTCCTTGTGCTAATACCTTGCTGCTTAGGCCCAACATCATCGAGCTGAGAAGAGCTAGTTTAAAAATCTGATGTTTCATTGTTAACTATATGTTAGTCCGTATCCGGATATGTTAAAAAAGACAAAGAACTCGACATTACCTCGGGACTTATGTACTAAAAACCTACTTTTTTTATACTGTTACGTTAGCTTTCGTTAGCTAACATCGTTTGAAGTATAGGAATCGCATAAATTCTGGATTATGTTCTCTAAACTACGTTTCAAAGATTTCACACTTTCAACAGATACCAATGAGGTGATTGTTGGAGCTAAAAAGATCAAACTTACACCTAAGGAAATGGGTGTCTTGGAATTGTTGAACGATCGAAGTGAAACCACCGTGACACGTGAGGAGCTGCTGGAGAATGTATGGGGAGCGAAATATGCTAACGATCAAGGGCTTACTCAAGCTGTGTCGCGTATTCGAGGTATTCTCTCGCAAACAAGCACCGCAACTGTCATAACCGTTCCCAAAAAAGGTTACCAATTACAAAAGCGCAGCTTTGGACAAAGGAAGAGTACGGTTAAGTGGATTAGATCTTATGCGCCATTGCTTGCTCTTGTGTTTGTTGGCTTAGTAATTAGTTTCTTAATCTTAACGGATCAGGTAAAGATTCGAATTACAAAAGATAAAGTGGAGAAGAGTCAGTCAACCAAAAGCCAGTAGGTTTTTGGGTAAAGAAGGAGAGTGCTTCCAATTTTTGATGTAGAATAGATGCAGAAAAGGCCCCATCAGGGGCCTTTGGAGCTACGGAAAAGTACTCAAAGAATGAGCAAGAGTTCGGGTGTTATCTATTTCTCAGCTTTTCCGCATACGTACAACCAATGAATTCTTCTTTTTCACCATTGAAGTACCTGAAGCTGTAGCTGCTTCCCGCTTTAGAAGCCTCTCCATAGATGTACCCGTATTTACATTGTCCATCCGTATTCTTATAAATATTGTGAGCGTACCAAGTAAACACCGTGTTGGTCGAATTTTTGTAGACAATGTCTTGAATGTGAATGGTTATAATTTCATCGTTCGGTTTCTTTAGTCTCTTCAACTCATCTTCAATAGCCTGGGACAAAGCTTCATCCTTAACTCTGTGTGCCTTGTTCCCTGTTAGAAATTCATTGTAGGTTTGGTCATCCGCCCCTTCCATCATGGCACTAATTGATGAGGCAGGTATTGGAATCATCATTTTCGATAACTCATGTTCAGGATAGGAGGATCCGCCTTTTCCAAATTTGGACCTGTGAATTGTCAGGAGCCTAATCTCTAATTCCGCGCTGCTTGGGCTGGAGCCACACTTATTAAGCATATTATTTAGATTGTCGTAGACATCTTTTCCCTTCACGATCACGTTGACCGTTTCTCCAGCCTTTGCAATGTTGATCCAACCCATCGCCTTAACAGATCCGTCTTGCTGGTACATAGGATTGTTTGCTTCTCCACAGCCATTGTTGTCCTTTAAGTTGAACATCACTGCGAATTGAAAATCAGCTCCGCCACGTGCTTTTAGCATTGCTTTCATCGGACCGGAGAAACCGTATCCATTTTTTGCTGCCTCCTCCGTCATAGCAAACCGTAGCTCAAAAGACGCTGCACCAGGTACAAGCTCCGTTACCACGTTACCGTCGGCAAGGATCTGAGATGTGGCACCTGGCATGGCTGAAAGCGACCGTAATAAAATAACCGTCGCTGCAAGATTGTAAAGTAGTTTTGATTTTGTCATGGTAGTACTAATTTTCTGACCAAGGAACACTTTTGCCACGATGACTCAAATAACATTTTAGGGAACGTCCCATTCGTTGAGGAAATGACTAAATTGATTTAGGATAATCTTACTTATGCGATCGAGAGTCCGCTATTTGGTCATTTCTCTTTTGGCGAGTGTAAACGCCCTTCAGTCTCAGGACCTTTCAACGGATTCCCTGATCGCTCTTGCTCAGCATTTTAATCAATTATCCAGGCAAGTTGGCTTTAAGAATCCCGATTCGGCGTTTCACTATGCGGCTATTGCACAAGGATTCGCAGATGCCGGTGGCTCAAGTCAACAAGCAGCATTGTCACATTTCAATAAAGCATTTTCCTTCCATGTTCGTGGTGAATTTGTCTTGGCTGAAGAGCAGTATGACAGCTCACTTCTCCATCAAGACATGGGTGTTGATTCCGTGCTCCTGTCCAGAATCTGGAATAATCTGGGAGCACTGCACAACGTCCTCGACAACTATCCCAAGGCTCTTGAGTTTTACCAGCAGTCGCTATCATATAAACTGCTACTTGGAAATGAACAAGGAGCTGCTACCACTTATAATAACCTGGGGATTATCAAGTATAATCAAGAGAAGTATAGTGAAGCACTAGATTTCTATCGGGAGGCGATGAAAATAACATTGTCTGATGATACAGCAGGACTATCTCGAGTGTATGGGAACATCGGCTTGGTCTATACCCACACGGAGGATTACGATTCGGCACTCAGTTACTATAGTAGGGCATACGAAATCTGGGGACGCCACGCCAGCCCCTGTTCAAAAATGTACGCAGCAAATGGACTTGCTGAGGTACACCAACGATTGGGTGATTTTCAGCAATCTGAGGTGTATGCGCAAGAATCATTGGAAGCAGGTAGACAATGCTCAGATCCATCCATCATATCGGGTGCCCTGCTTGCTCTTGGTCTAATAAACAAAGACAAGGGAAAAGTGAAGGTCGCAGAAAAACAATATTTGGAAGTATTTAGGATAGCTGAAGAAAATGGAATGGTCTCTACTCTTGAAATGACTAGCCGACACCTCTTCGAACTTTACAAGGATATAGGTGAGATCGAAAGTGCCCTCAATTACAAAGAGAAACAAGCTAAATATCGGGACTCCCTCTTTAACGAAGACTTGAGTTCGAAAATTACAAGATTGGAAATGGAGTATGATTTTAACAGGGAAAAAGACTCTCTATCTTATCAGTTTGAACGTGAGCGAAGCCTGTTAGATCGGGAACTTGAGCAAAAATCATTAATCCAGCAGGTAGGGGTGATCATTTTGGTATTGGCCTTTCTTGCAATCGTATTCTTTGCCCGATCTTACTATTTAAAAAGGAAATCCAATCAATTGCTTGCCGAAAAAAATGAAATCGTCTCCAGATCACTTAGGGAAAAAGAAATCATGATGGGAGAAATTCATCATCGAGTCAAGAACAACCTTCAGATTGTCTCCAGCCTGCTGAATATCCAGGAAAAGCTAATTAATGATGAGTCTTCGAAGACTGTGATCAGAGACACGAAATCCAGAGTAATTTCCATGTCTTTGGTGCACGAAAATCTTTTGAGCGGACAAGAAGTACAATCGATTAATGCCCAAGAGTATCTTAAAGACCTACTTGATTCTATCCAGGCCACATTCCGCAACGAGCACCTTTTGATTAATTTCAAGCTTGAAATCCAAACACAGAGAATTCCTACAGATATGGCGATTCATATTGGACTGATTGTGAACGAGGCAGTTACCAACTCGGTAAAGTATGCCTTTCCAGAAGGGCATGTTGCCAAACCAGAAATCACGATAGAATTGAGGAACGCGGACGACAGTCTTTTCTTAAAAATTAAGGACAATGGCGTAGGTATTGAGAGTGGTATGGACGAGTCGTACGGACTAAAATTGATGCGCAACCTCGCTGAGTCCAAAGAGGGGAACATGGAGCTTTCAAATGGAGATGGAACGACAATAAATGTTCGTGTACCCATTGATCATGAACAGTAAAATTCTCATAATCGAGGATGAGATTGTAGTAGCAGAAGACCTCTCTACCATCTTAAGAACAGCCGGGTATACCGTAGTTGGGCACGCCGCTCGAGGTGTTGAGGCTTTGGAACTTATAAGGTCGACAGACCCGGATCTAGTCCTGCTAGATATCAAATTACGAGGAAAAATGACGGGACTGGACGTAGCTCATTCAATTAATGGTCAAATTCCCTATCTATTCATTACCTCCCTAAAGGATGTTAAACTAAGGGATGAGATCGCGACATTGGATGCCGGTGGATATCTACTTAAACCCTTCGTTGAGGAAGAATTGCTGGTAAATGTAAAACTAGCGCTGGCAAGATCTCATAGCAGGGAAATCATTGCACCTAAACCCACTGGCTTACTAATAAGAAATGGAAGTGTACTTGAAAAGGTGAATTCATCCGAAATTGCTTATGCTAAAGGAGAGGATAATTATACAAAAGTCCGGTTCATCAATGGTAAGGAGCACCTATTGAGCCATACACTGAAGTCGGTAGAACAGAAACTTAGTGGCTTTTCTTCATTTTGTCGTGTGCATAAATCGTATGTTGTTAACCTTGATCATCTGATGGGGATTGAAGGACAAAACCTCATTTTTCAAGATCAAATTATCCCCATTGGAAAGAGTTACCGATCATCTCTGTTCCAAAAGTTTGATTTCCTTTAGAGACCCGCTTCCGCTAGTCAAAGACAAAATTCTACCCCAACTCTTCCCCAGTTGTTGGATTTTTGCCTAGTATAATTGCTATAACAACTTCCAAATTATCAAATGAGAAACGGAACACCCATCTAAACTTATCGTAACTTTACACAACACCAACTCTAAATCACCACTGATGAAAATTGTTTTCCCACCTAAACTCTACTTGGGTTTTTTACTGTTTTTTTTGAGTACACATGCTCTTTCACAAATCACCATATCGGGATTGATACAGGGTGTTGATGGGGAGCGCGTATCCTTTGCCACAGTTGCTCTATTAGACAAGGACTCGATAATGGTGAAAGCCGAATATACAAATGAAGATGGCAGATACACCTTCCGACAGGTGCGTCCGGGCAGTTACAGAATGCAGGTTAGGAACATTGAATATGTCCCCTTTACCTCCGAGTTTATTACAGTTGACAACGCCTCAATTGAAGTACCTGCGTTTGTTATGCGCAAAGCAACGACAGAATTAGAAGAAGTCGTTGTTGAAGGTCAGAGACCGTTGATTGAGATACATCCGGACAAGATGGTATTCAATGTTGCAGAAAGCGTCAATGCTAGCGGTAACGACGGGTTGAATTTGATTGGAAAAGCTCCTGGAGTTATTCTTGACCCTGACAATAACATTGTTCTTGCTGGGAAGACGGGTGTTCGGATTTTTATAAATGGACGACCGTCAAGGCTGTCCGGCGATGATTTGACTGCTATGCTTCAAAGCATGCAATCAGACAATATTGAGTCGGTGGAGATCATCACAAATCCCTCAGCTAAATACGAAGCAGAAGGGAACTCCGGAATTATCAATATTGTGCTGAAAAAGAATGCGAATTTAGGTTTAAATGGCTCCTTGAATTCTTCTTTTACTACGGGAACATACGATCGTATGAACTATGGAGGCTCCTTGAATTATCGAAATGACAAGGTGAATGCCTACGGAACGCTCTCAAAGTACGACAATAACATACAGGATGACTTTGACCATGTAATTGAACAAAATGGTTTTTTTGTTGGTCAGCGGTCCATCGGGCTAAGTAATAATAATGGACTTAATGGGACGCTAGGGCTTGACTACTTCATTGATGACAGAAATACCCTGGGAATTTTAGCAAGGAGTATTTGGAATGACCGGACCGTGAGTTCCAATTCGGAATCGCCCATTACCCGTGTGTCTGATGGTGTGGTACAAGAAGTGCTGATTGCCAGAAATATCCAAGCATTTGACTCCAAAAACCTGAACTACAACCTCAACTACGAGCACAAATTGACAGGAGGGGGCACAATAAGTACAGATTTCAACTATGGTGATTACCGGGTGGACGGAACCACGAATCAACCCAATACCTACTATGAGTCAGATCTTGAAACAGTAAGACAAATCGTGGACAACGAAGACACGAGATTTACAGATATAGCTCTCTTTGCAGCCAAGCTTGATTTCGAAAAAACGGTTGGATCCTGGGACTTGTCGCTTGGTGGAAAGTATTCTTCAATCACCACTGATAATGGCTTTCAGTTCTACGATGTGGTCAATGGAGCCAGAGTGTTAAACCTGGACCAGTCCAATGTCTTTGAGTACACAGAGGATGTTACTGCAGTCTATTTAATACTTTCATCCAAAATCTCAGAGAAGATCAATACAAATGTCGGTCTGAGGATGGAGCACACAGAATCAAGAGGGTTACTAACCAGCGAAGTTGCAATCGCAAATAACGATGTAAAAAGAAGTTATACAGATCTATTCCCGAACCTGGGTATCTCACTGAAACCAAACAAGGATCTTTCAATAAACTTTGGTTTAGGTAGAAGAATACAACGTCCTGACTATCAGACTTTAAATCCATTCGAATTTAAACTGAATGAGATTAACTTCTTCAAGGGAAACCCATTCCTGACCCCTCAATACACCATGAATTATCAGGCTAGTTTTTCACATAAGCAAGCATTGACTGGATCTATCGTATACAGCCGAACACGTGACTTTTTTGCACAAATACTAGATACTGCAAGAACGACAGTCACTTTCTTGATTCCAAAGAACCTGCAGCGCATAACCAATCTGTCCTTTAATATTGGTTACCCGGTTACTGTTACAGACTGGTGGGAAATGCGTGGTGGGTTCAATTTCACACTTTCGACGTTTGATGGGAATCTTGAAGGTACTGTTATTGACCTTTCCGCTCGCATCTATAACTTCCGTATTTCGAACAGTCTGAACCTTCCCAAGGGTTTCAAAGCAGACCTGACCTACTTCTACAATAGCGATTTTATCTGGAGAGGTTCTATTAACGTCGGGTCCTTTTCCAGAATTGATGGAGGTCTGAGTAAAACCCTGGCACAGAAGAAGTTGACACTTCGCTTTACCTTTTCAGACCTTTTTAATAAAGGCAGTGACTACCGATACAGTGGCAATTATGGTGGCTTAGAAGTGAATGGCGTTCGATCTAGAGACAACCAGAGGTTTGGCGCAGGTTTAACCTACAATTTTGGTAACCAAAAGGTGAAGTCGGCACGTCGAAGGAGAACAGGCCTTGATGATGAAATCAACCGAATCTCGAATTAGTGGGTGCTGCTAATCTTTAACGGTCACCTGATCAATTTTACATTTGCAGTTGTAATTGAAAGTATCTTGATAACTACCGTCTGCCTCAAGCTGTGTCACGGTTCCTTGAGCTCTACTGTAGAATTTCACGAGCAGAGTTCCACCTTTGTACACATCGGTGTAGAGTAGAGGGTTCTTGCTTGCACTTGGAGTTCGCAACTTTACCTTGAGCTCGTAGTCGTTAAAACGCAAGGTTCTTTCGTCGGTAAATTCATCTTTCGCTGCGTAAAAGGACAGCTTTTCATTTCTGACAGGTACTTTCTCACTGGTCGACGAAGTATTATCACCCACCTTGCTTTCATGCATCGTCACTTCGCAGACGATCCCGTAGTTCTGAGAAAAGGCTCCAATAGATAAAAGCAATGCTGCCGAGAAAAGAAAGATTTTCATATGTCAAAATATTGTCAGATAAATGTTTCAATGATTAGGCCTCGGAATTTAGTAAAAAAACAAGTGTTAGCCTTGTATTGCATTTGAAAGTTTTGACCGTCCTTGAGAAAGCGTTGGGCAATGAGCTAATTTCTATTTAGGATCAGGTCAAATTTAGAAGCATCCTTATAATCAATCTTCACTTCCTTGAATCCATCTATACTGGTCACAAGATAGAGTTCACTGGTTTTTACCTTGATCTCAACGTTCTGACAGTCGTTTTCCAGCAAGGAGAAATCCCCGGCGTTGACATTCACGAATGATAGAGTAGTGTCGGGCATCACGATAAAAATATCCGCCACATCATCATTTTGAATGCCTTTTGCTTTATTTAGGATTAAGTAAATCCAGACGATGATTAGGGTGGCACTGAGAAAGAAGAATTGAACAGACTCGGTTCGTCTACGTGTAAAAAGGCCGATAATTTTATTCATAACTATCTTTAAGTTATAAAATTCCCCGTATAACTTAAACATTTATTGTAAATATTCCGTATATATCTTATAATTACAAAGTATATATTTCTGCATTATAAAAATATTTCTCATGAAAAAAGATCATTTAAAGCAGGTAACCATGAAACTGACTCCTAAAACGATCAATTCAGTTGCATCTATCGGCAATTTAACAGAAGAAACAAATAGAACACGAATTATGGCTAATGGCGTGAAGGTGTACGAAAGATTTCTACAGGAGCAGGCCAATGGCAATACCATAATTATTAGAAGGCCTGATGGTGCAGAAAGGGAGATTGAAATTTCATAGCGTTAAACTCTGAATTTTGGCGGATAACAACAATAATCCTGAAGAGGATGAAAATTTGGAAGAAGGTTCTACTCTTGAACCTTCCGGTGAGGCAGATACTGCCGGACACGATCAAGAAGAAAACACTGAAACCTGGGAATCTGAGACGGGCGAGGAAGAGAGTTCGGATGACGACTCAGCGGATAGCTCGGATGATGGAGCACATAAAATTAGATCCGGAGAATGGACAACAAGGGAAAGCAAAATACTCCGGTTCGCTCAACGTATTCTAGCTGGATTGGCTGTTGCTCTGATTCTTGCGGGGATGGTCTACTCACTAAATGTCACAACACATTCCGAGAAGATCTGGGATTTTACCAGTGAATTTGTCAAGACTATCGCATTGCTGGTAATTGGAGCATACTTTTCAAGTAATACGAATACCAAATAGCCCATTCTATTTCTAGCTGGTTTCTTACTACTCACCCATTCCACTGAGGTATCTAGTGAGGCCTGTGTAATCACCGAATCGATCCAGGTACGTCACTCTTCCTTGTTCATTGAAGTCATAGGAATAGTAGATTCTAAGTGTTGCCGATCGCTCCTCTGTAGAATCGGTAGCTGTTTTAGTGATTCTCCAGGTAGAGTAGAATCGAACCGATCCATCCACTTCCTTTGTGATGGGATTAACCCCGGGCAGAAGAGCTATGTCGCTCACTAACTCAAAGTCATACATCTCGAATGCCAATTTGTCCTTTTCCTTCATTTCTTTCAAGGTCACTGAATCCTTCACCAGGGTAAAATTGGTGGGATAGTGGTAGTAGTCTTCAATGAATATGGAATAATCAGGTGTTTCGTTTTGCCAATTTTCAAGGTCTTGAAGAACGGTCTCAGAGTTTCTTTTGAACGCCTCTAACAACGGATCACGATCCTGGATGTAGGTTTGGTTCTGACATGCCATAATCGTTAAGCAGACAATTAGAATTGTCAAATTTTTCATCAAAATAAGTATTAACTGCACAATGATTTGAAACACTAAATATTCTGATTGCTAACGAAAATGAATGCCTAATTAATTAATTGTTCAGATGGATTAATTAATTGGGTTCTGTAAGGTTCCATAAGACGGCTAAATCGGCATTTTCCGGTCCTCCTCCTTTAGCCTTAAATTTCAAGACCGTCTTAGACAAAAGGAGCGCAGCCTATTGGCTAAGAAAACTTGTAAGGGATGTCGGGGTGATCAAGCGGGACTCTCCAGTGATCAGGGTCCTCATAGCGATAAGCCTCATCTACGAGGTTTAAAAGAGAGCTTTCTTTATGATAAATATTCTGAATAGCATGATAAACTTTGGGAGGAACGCTGATAAGCATTGGTCTAAAATCTCCAGATTTAAATTCGTTGATCAAGCCATAGGTAGGTGAATCTTGTCGTCCATCGTACAACACAACCTTCATTAAACCTACATTGATAAAAATTCTATCAGTTGTGGTTTCATGTGCATGCCATCCGGAAATGGTTGTGGGTTTTAGTTTGATCTGAAACACTTGATCTATTTCCATATCATCCAACTTCCAATCTTTTCGAAATACTTCTGTCAACACCCCATCTTGTTTTATCACATTTTTGACTTCCTTAACTCGAACTCCCTCAATAAGTTCCTGACCAAAGAAATCCCAATCACTGGTAATTCCCTGTTTATCTTTGATAAGTCCTGATAACTTCCAATTCATTCTATTTCTTTTAGTCCTCTTGTTTTTCGCAGCTTGTTCAAAAATGCACCTTTTTTCCTGTATAAAAGCATCTTTCTTAAGTCTGAAGGACTAACATTGATCATCACCAAAGATTGCTTAATCAAGTTTTTTACAGATAAAAAGACAAGACTTAAGGTTCCTTCTAGCTCTCTTCTAAGATTAATTGCGTCTTCACTAAATAGTTCAATACGCACTTTATCAGGTTCTTTCAGTTTCTCAAACCAATATTTATTTTCATCGAAGTGTCTGTCTTTGTAGGAGTTTTTTCTGCCACCTGACGGAATTGCAATTAGACTAAGAAAACCAGTTGATTTGATTTTATGACCTGATTTGTATACTCGTATCAACCAATCTTGAGAGGGGGCCAAATACAATTCTCTGAAGGATTTCCAATACCCGATATCTTCAACTATTTTCTTATAAAATAGCCATGCTGAAGCAGGAATTGGGACTTTTAGTCGATATCCTAAGCCGGGGTCAAAGGGTATTTTATTCTTCTTGTTATTAAGTCCTCCGGCAGAAAGCCACCATGAATATGCGAGACTTATACTGCTGTCATTTCTCAACAATCTAACCGAATTCTCTAGATGATCATTGAACCATAAGTCGTCGTGATTCAAAAATGAAATTAAATCTCCTTTGGCTAGTTTAAGTCCGTGATTATTGGGGCCGGATTGTTCTCCAAAATTTTTCGATAGGTTGATAAACGTAATTCTCGTGTCATTAAAGGACAGGACAACAGCTTCCGTATCATCAGTGCAATGATCTCCAACAACGATAAGCTCCCAATTTTGGTAGGTTTGGCTAATTACCGTTTTGATAGAGTAACTAATTATATTACTTCTATTGTAGGTCGCCATTATAATTGATATGAGAGGTTCCTGTTCCATTCAACGATTGTGGGATTTTTATAATTTCATGGAATTAAGATGATCGCATTCATTGGATTTTCAAAAGAAAACAACAGATTAATTAAAGATGGTGTCAAAGTTGTCATTGGAAGGGCTGGAGAGAGAATTCTGACTCTTCTCAACGTTTTCCTATCATATCACATTCTTGGATTAGAGAAATTTGGCATCTTCATACTGATGTTGAGTGTTGTAAATTTTGCTGTTGTTATTGGTACATTTTCACTACCAAACTTGGTTTACAAAAAATCTGCCTCACCTCAGGACCTCCGATCAACTTTAGGCAATGTATTGTTTCTCAGCATCTTGATTTCAATCGCATGCTATGCATCCCTATATATTGGATCATCGTGGCTGGACCAGGTCTTTTTTAAGAGCCAGCAAGTCGGACTTTTTAGATTCTTAGGCATAGTTATAATTCCAAAAGCACTTGTCAATGTTCTGATAGCCGTCTTGGTGAGTCTTGGGAAAATAAAGAGCTCCATACTTTTGCGGCCAATTGGTCAATTGATAAGATTTCTAGGCCTTACCGTCTTTTGGGTCACGGATTTTGGAGACATACAATCTGTTGTAATCTTGACAGCGATCAGCTCTTTTTTCTCGTTGTTGCTAGGGGTTTTGTTGGTCTCGGGGTACATTCCAACCCGAATGCTCAACCTAGTAAAGGGAGAATTAAAAAGTATTGTGAAAGTCAGCGCCTCCTTTTTCATCTCAACAATTGGTGTATTCTTGGTTCTTAACTTAGATAAATTAATGTTGGGAGCTTTTTCTAAAGCGGCTGATGTTGGTTACTACACTTTGGCCAGTTCATTGGCTGGTTCAATGCTCCTAATTCATGGTTCATTTGCGACACTGTTCAAACCATTGGCTGCATCGTTGGTCAGAGTTGATGATAAGGTAAAACTTCAGAAGACCTACAGAACAATAACACTGTGGGTACTGATATTTAATGGGTTTTTGCTACTTACTCTGACACTCTTAAGTGATTTACTTGCAGTCAATTTTTTTGATTTGGAGAATGAAGCATCCTTTGCCTGGACTTTGCTTCTTCTGTGCTTCAACATGTTCGTATATTCGTCTATTGGACCATCCTCTAGCTTGTTGCTAATGAGCGGTAAGCATAGGTTAGAGCTAGCAAACGTTATAACTTACTTAGTAATTAACTTAGTTTTAAATATTGTTCTGATCCCAGGATATGGTGCGGTTGGAGCTGCTATGGCTACTTTTTTTGCTGGGTCAATTAGAGCTGTAATACACTATTTTGAGATAAAGGGAGAGGTGGAAATATCAATAATTGGAAACTTCCAATTACTTGCTGTTCTAACAATAATGACCCTGCTTGCAATACTGACCGATTTCACGCGAATCTAACTGCCAAGGTGTTAAACGTTGGATAGAAACGAAGTGGAAAAGTAAATTTAGATTCTGACTTGTTTGAATATGGAACTTAAGAAAGATGAAAAAGAGGAGATTGTTCGCACATTAACTCCACTGATTAGTGAGAAGAAAAAGCAAGTTTCTCACATTATCACTAAGTACTATGAAATATACGGAGAAGGTTTGGAAGTTATTGCGGATCCGGACTGGAGTGATATCGAACAAAAATTGTTAAGTGATAATTTGCAAGAAGTCAATGAAGCAGTGGAAGACTTTGCTTCCCAGGAAATAGCTGCTTTTTACAAATATGGGAATGGGAATCGAAGAGTAGTGTGGTATCATCGAGCAGAAATTGACGGTGATTCAACTAATCATTTGTCAGAGACTCAAAAATTGGGAGGAGAGGCCTTTGTGCAGTGGACGTATCAACGAAACCAGTTGGCAGAGCTGGAAAGATTATTCAATGATGACTGATATTGATAGGAATGGTTTAATGCTGGGCAATGCTCCTTTGGATTCAGTAAAGAAGTACTACCTGTATTTCGATTCAATTTATTTTAATCCCGAACACGAGCCGTATTTGCTGCAACATGATCATAATTTCTCAGCACTCTTTGAGAAGGGAATCATGAAATTTTTGCCAGTTGATAAAATCAAAAGTTATTACGAACAGGAAAAGAGTAAGCTGAAGAATTTGATTGATAGTGAAGAGTTTTCGATTTTCTTTCAAAAGCTCAGTCTGATTTACCTCGAGAAAAATCAAATTCAAACTGCTCCGGTGATGGACAGCGCCTATATCGATACTTTTTACAACTATTCGAAAGATAAAAAGCATAGAGAAGCGAAAGTTTTAGATGTTGTCTTAGGTGAGTTTCCCTACATCGACGACGAAGAAGAGCCTTTCGAAAAAATTATTGATTATAAGGAAGATCCTGATACACGAAAGAAATTTTTAGCATTGAGAAATTGGATGATTGATATTGCTTCAAAGGAACTTGAGAGTTATGAGATACGAGAGAAGTTGTTACATCAATTGGATGAATATAGGCAGCATCTTGAATACCATCGAATGAAACATTATTCAAGCGGTTTCCAGACGCTCTTAAGCTCTTCGGTTTACATCATTGAAAATCTGACCAAACTGAATTTTTCCAAGGTGTTGGATAAAGTTTGCTCATTCCAGTCAAGGTCAATTGCATTAATGGAGGCTGAAATGAAATTGCCAGGGAAAGAGTTAGCCTACATTCAAGAGGTGCGGGAAAAGTTCGGAAAATAAACTGAATCTTCCCTTTAGTTCAGGAACTCAATTGCATTCTCGATAGCCTTCGCAGACCATAAAAAGACAACCTCGAAGCAGAAAGTCTCGCATTACTTTCTAAAAAACAGAACATATATGATGTTCATTACGTACATTTGTTCTGAAATCTAGTAAGTAATATGAAAGAGACTAAATTGGGCGAGTTTGAAGAGGTAATTCTTCTATTGGTCGGTATCTTAAAAGAGAAGGCGTATGCTTTTCGAATAACGGAAGAATTCAAAACACAGACAGGTAGAGGATCTTCAATTGGTTCCGTCCATTCTACGCTTGAAAGACTCATCGAGAAGGGATTTCTGACATCTGAAATGGGAAAACCAAGCGCAGAAAGAGGGGGTAGGCGAAAACGCATCTATTTCCTCACAGCGGATGGTCAAAAAGCCTTGCAAGTCTCAAAGGAGTTCAGAATTTCCTTATGGAATCAACTTCCAGAATTTTCAGTAAATCAGCTAAGCTTTGGATAGAAAAAATCATACACCACCCAAATTAGCAGAAAAACTACTCAGGCAATTTCTTAAGCCGGATTTCTTAGAAGACGTGCTTGGAGACCTGGAAGAGAACTTCTATTTCGTTCTCAGGAACAGGTCTTCCTCCGTTGCGTGGTTCACTTATTGGTATCAAACCTTCAATTACTTAAGACCTTTCGCACTTAAGAAGTCAAAGTCAAAAACCATAAATCAATTTACAATGCTACGACACCACGTGAAAGTATCCTGGAGGACACTCCTCAGACAAAAAGTATTCTCTTCGATTGAAATAGGCGGTTTTGCCGTTGGAATTGCTGCTTGTATTCTGATTGCCTTATACATAGGACATCAGGTTAACTATGATCGACATTATGAGCACAAGGATCAGATCTTCCGAGTGGTGAACCAATGGTCTGAGCGAGGAGAAGTTGGTTACTGGTCCAATGTTCATGGGCCGCTAAAGGAAGTTTTGGAAGACAACATTCCCGAAATGGAGCAAGTTGCACGGATCGTCCTATGGAGTTGGGGTGATGCGGGCGAAAATCACCTCCGTAAGATTGAGTCAAAATACAACCGCTATGAGGAGGGTTTTTTCTACGCAGATCCCGAACTCTTGAATATTCTGGAAATTCCCATGGTCTATGGCATGCAAGAACATGCTCTTTCGGATCCTAATAGCATGGTGATTTCCCGACGCAAAGCAGACCAGTATTTTCCAAACGAAAACCCCGTTGGGCGTCGAATAGTACTTAATGATAATCCCGAAACTATCTACACAATAGGTGGGGTCATGGAGAATTTTCCTGCCACGTCTCATCTCCAGGGAGATTTTATCTTAACTCTATATGGTAGAAAAGATGGACCAGGGACCAGCGGTTGGTGCTGCACCAATTACAACATGTATGTAAAACTTGTTGCACAAGCAAATAGGATCGCTGTAGAACAGAAGACGGTGGAATTAAGAAATAGCTTTGTTATCGAACGACTCAGGGAAGATGGACAAAGTGGACTAGATGACATTCAGAAATATCAGTCATATTACTTGCAACCTGTTGAGAACATCCATCTTAATCCTGAGGAAGTAGGAGATGACCTATCACATGGTTCCGTGGATCTTGTTTGGATCTTCGGGTTCATTGCTGTGATCATACTGTTACTTGCTTGCATCAATTTTGTTAATCTGGCTACATCCAAATCACTCAAGAGAGCCAAGGAAGTGGGATTGAGAAAAGTTGTTGGATCGTCTCAAACCAGTTTAATATACCAATATCTATCAGAGTCCTGCGTCTACAGTTTGCTAGCCATTTTACTAGGTGTCTTTTTAGCATGGTCTGCCTTGCCGTTTTTTAATCAGCTTGCCGGTGCATCACTTAGCATACCATGGCTATCCGTTTGGTTTATCCCGCTTCTTCTGATTTCTGCGCTTCTGATTGGAGTACTTTCGGGGATCTACCCGGCCTTTTACCTTTCTAGATTCCGACCCATTGAAGCCTTGAAAGGTCAGGCAGATGGCGGAGCTAGGAACTCTTTGCTGCGCAGTGGTATGGTCGTCTTTCAGTTCACCGCTACAGTCATTCTGATCATCGGCGCATTGGTTACTCATCAGCAGTTTCAATTCCTCATGAACAAATCACTTGGATATGAGAAAGATCAGGTCATAAATATTCTTGGAATCAATACGATGGAAGGAAGCATGCGAGAGGCTCTTAAGGAAGAATTGCTGAAGTTGTCGATGGTGGAGAGTGCCTCATTGAGTGACTACTTGCCCGTGGAAGGAAGCTTTGTCCAAAACCGCAGCTTTTGGATAGCGGATCGGAGACAGTTGGATAATGGCTTTGAAGCAGCAAGATGGGCTGTAGACGAGGATTATATTACGACTATGAAAATGAAAATTAGTCAAGGCAGAAACTTCATTTCAGGATCAGCGGATGATTCATCAATTATCATCAACGAAAGCATGGTAAGGGAATTGGGACTTGAAGAGCCGGTGGGCACTCGGATTGTCGACATGTTTGATTTGGAATATCATATCGTAGGAGTGGTGAAAGACTTTTACTTTGAATCGTTATATCAGAATGTGCGGCCTTTGGCGATGGTCCTCGGTAAAGGAAGGACTACACTTTCCGTAAAGATCAATTCACCAGACATACAGGCCACGATGGCCTCCATTGGGGAGGTATGGGAGAAGTTTAATACCCATCAAGCGATACGCTACAGCTTTATGGATCAGCGATTCGAGAAAATGTATGAGGGATTGCAGCAGGCCAAAACCATTTTTCTCCTTTTTGCTATGCTTTCAATTTTGGTTGCCTGTCTTGGTTTATTTGCCTTATCCATATATATGGTCGAACAGCGCGGAAAAGAGATTAGTGTGAGAAAAGTGTTAGGCGCCAGTATGGGAAGAATTTTCAAGTTGCTAACATTTGACTTTGTCAAGCTCGTGTTGATAGCTATCGTTCTTGCTGTTCCCGTAGCGTGGTATTTCATGGACTATTTTCTTAGCGACATGGTTAATCGGATAGAATTGTCCTGGCAGGTCTTCGCATTTGGTGGCGTTGTCGCCATTGTGATAGCCGTAGGAACCATCAGTTTTGAATCAATAAAAGCAGCTATAATTAATCCCGCCAAAAAATTACGATCGGAGTAGAACGCCTAAAAGGAAAGTTAGCAATCGTTTTAACTTCCCCGTCAAAGTCGGATATAATCACGTGGTGGTGTGAGATGTTGGAAAGCAGGAGAGTT
Organism: Cyclobacteriaceae bacterium; assembly: GCA_028285685.1. Lineage (GTDB taxonomy): Bacteria > Bacteroidota > Bacteroidia > Cytophagales > Cyclobacteriaceae > Ekhidna. Next base: position 52,242 of record JANQOR010000016.1, read on the forward strand.
GTAGATTAGTACTCACTAAGGTACGCTCTCCAGCAACCAGTTAAATTCTTTTCGAGCCAATTGATAGTTGCGATCATCCCAAAGTAAATCTACTTGCAACGTGTCAAGATTTTTGTAGATTCCATTCAAACGTAAGCCTCGATTAGGTAAGGGTGTGTAGGAGCCTTTAAAGATTGAAAGAGAATCATTTCCGAACCGTTTGATAGTTAACTGATCCGTCATGCTGTCAAGTGAGTAATTGAAGAAATAGGACCTGCCGTAGCGTACACGGAAGGTAGAATCCACCAGCCCTATGCTTCCTCTGCTACCATTGTCTATTGCCAAATCTCTCCAATGTAAATCGGAGTTGATGTTCGGTGGAATGGTGTCACCATTCAGTATGAAATTGGCCACAGCGTAATATCCACTTTCGAAAGGGGGCGGTGTGGTTGTGCTACTCCTGGACACATAGGCATTGTAGTAGTTGTAAAAGGGGTATAGCACAAAACATCCAATGAAAATAATCTTTAGCGCCAGTCTGGTTGGTTTAAACCACGGCTTGAGTATAGGTATATCCCAGGAAGTATCAGGCACAGTCGATTTGTTGAAGACGAAAAAATTTGCGATTCGTTTCAGGTTGTTAAGACTTATGAATGCGCAAGCGAACAGCAATTGAAAGGAAAAGATTTTGACTGGAATGTCAAAGGTCATGTTGAGCAAAAACACATAGGAAAAGACACCAACACCGAGAAGGGCACCGACCACAATTGTTCTTCTATACAAGAGCAGAGCGCCAACCAGCACTTCCATAAGTCCACTGAAGAACTCATATGTCTTTGAGTACCCAACAAAATTCCATGAGAATCGCATGGCACTGAAGTGCCCGAGATCAGTAGCGTAGTAGCTATTGGAAGGAGTCGGCATTTGTAAGCCAAAAATCTTGATGATCCCATAAATGAAAGCGAAAAATATGATATAGTATCGAACCACATTACGAATAGCCAAGCTTCCCAAAACATAGCTTTTTCGGTTACGGTCCAGAGCGGTCCAAATGATGCTACCAACAAAAGCCATGAATAACTGTGCATAGAGTGCGGCCCAACCCATGGAGGTATCTCCGCTTCCTCTGGTAGGTACCAACTCATCTTTGACCCGATAGATGTAGTCGTTAAACAAGTTAGTGTATCCTTCGGTGAACCATGTACTGAACGCTCCTAGGAAAGACAGCCAAGCAAAAGAGCCAAACCAGGACCAAATAGCTGTGGATAAAAGAAAGTAGATCACAAAAAACCGGAAAAGGACCAGCTGGTATTTTGGCCAGGCAGCCTGCTGCTGTTCTAACTCATTCATGTTCTAAATTTATATAACAAGACGTTCAGACAGAAAATCCTGGAAGAGGTGCATGCAGTAGCACAGGCTTTAGAGCAAGGGCGTAGCTATGCCAATTTAGTGTTGAAAGTATGTACACCTTTTGAAGCTTTGGAGAGAGTGGGTGTAGTGGATCTGAAAATAGACATGATATTCATTCATCTTGAAACCTAACCATGTTGTTATTCATATGCTTGAAGATGATTCCGTGAAATGGGAGAACCATGTACCATGGTTCTGAAAGTTTAAATTATATCTATTAGGTATATATCTATCAGATATATATATTTGATAGTATATTGATCCAATGAGTCGAAAAAGTAAGACACGTTATTCGATACTTGTCATGCTTAGTATTAAGCCAATGTCAGGTTATGATATGAAGCAATTCACGAAAGAGGTTATCTCTAATTTCTGGAGTGAGAGTTATGGTCAGATATACACCAACCTTAAAATGCTTATTGAAGAAGGCTTAGCCACAGCGAGAGAAGTAGAAGAGGGTAAAAAGCCTTATAAAACGGTTTATGAGATTACTAGTCAGGGAAGTCAGGTACTTGGAGAATGGTTATGTGAACCTATTTCTACGCAAGTGCCCAGAGATGAGCTTTCGTTAAAGTTCTTCGTAGGCCCTTTAATCCCATTGGAAGTATCCCTGCAACATATTCTTACCCATAAAGAACAGCAAAAAGAACAGCTAGCCAGACTGCAACAGGCAATTAATAGGATGGAGAAAGAGGTGCCAGATGTGGTACCCCATAAAGCTTATTGGGTAACCGGGAGTAGGCTGGGAATCCTAGTTCGAGAGGCCAGAATAAAATGGTGCGATGAAATGGAATCCTTAATTAGAACTAAAATGAAGCAATAGCAAAACCAGTTAAAAACTTAAACATGAATAAAGAAAAATCAGTGCATAAGAGAGCTTGGATCATGTTAGTACTTCCACCTTTTATGTTGGCGTTGGTAAGTGTAATCTTCGGCGTGGCCTTCTTCATTTTCACATCTGGAGATAGCTCAGCAATTCCTAACTATTTCCAATCCTATATGCCTTTTATATTGGCTGTCAACCACCTGAGCCTATTTTTCATTCTTAGATCCTTTCTGAAGAAGGATGACCTTTCATTAAAGGATATTGGATGGTCTTTTGATAAAGAAAAACTGCACATCGAAATTCTAGTTGGGCTTGCTTTGATGTTTGTCCTTTACTTATACAATGAACTTGTTGTTGAGCCAATCCAAGCATACTACAGCGGGAATTCCTCAGATTTCAGTATTCAATTTGCAATAAGAGAGCAAATTAGCTGGCCCTTTTTAGTGACCGCAGCAACCCTGCCAATAGTCGAAGAAATGATCTATCGTGGATATGCTAACAAGGGATTAAAAAGAAAGCACGGCGCTGGTTTTACAATTATTGTATCTAGCATTTTGTTTGGGACACTTCACTGGGGATTGGGTGTTCTCACGGCAGCATTAATAATTCCGTTCGGCATACTCTTTTTCCTTGTCTTCCTAATTAGGAAAGAAAACTTAGTCGCAGTTGCTGTCGGTCATTGTCTCTATAACACAATGGTCTTAATTCTCATTTAAATCTTAGATCAACGAAATAAACTACCATATATGAAAGTCATTCACTGCTTCAGCTGCATTTTTTTTGTTGCTTTTTCAAGCTTTGCTCAGCTTGAACTAACATTTACGAATATTAATTCAACGGAGGGTAAACTTGTCTTATCCATTCATGAATCGGAAGATAGTTTTCTTTCAAAAGAAACAGCCATCAAAACCGCAATTGCTGTTAAGGGTACAGAAGTGCGATATCGGCATGATGACTTAAAGCCAGGCAATTATGCTGTTAGAGTTTTCCATGATTTGAATGACAATGATGAATTGGATAAAAATTTCATTGGTATTCCGAAAGAGCCTTATGGAGTTTCCAACAATGCAAAAGAAAGGTTTGGACCTCCTAAATACGAAAAGGCACGATTTTATTACGACGGTACTCCAATGTCATTGTCGATCGAATTGGATGAACACTAACTGAGGCGCTTCTAGGCTTAACCAAAGATCTTTTTCGGAGTATAGCGAAGGAGGGGTTAAAAGTCAGCGCCAATCCTGGATGACCTCAGTTGGACAGACAGGGTTTCGACCAGGATGTCATCATATTACTGGGAAAGTAGTATTCTTTGTCACTCCACCGATACTAGACACCTTGTCCCAGGAATTGTCAAGGACAGTGGGAGGGAGAGGACAAGGTGTGAGAATTCCAAGGAAAATTCAAGTACATCCATGAAATGTTCTGCCGTCATTTGAAGAATACCTCTAAGTAGGTATATAAATGAGTGTTTTTAGGGTGTAATTTTAGAAGTAGGATTGAAAGTACCACATCGTAAATGAGCGAGAAAATAGCCCTTTTGGTTAGCGTAAAAGAAACGAACCTTAATTATAGCGACGAAGCTACTTCGGGCGTCGACAACATGACAAATAATCTTCAGTATGCACTGATTAATGCTTTTCCCAATGCGCGCATGGTTCAAAACAAGGTCACCAAACAGCGAGTAATCGAATCGCTTGAAGAAGCTGCAGATAACTTAAGTCCTGGTGGTTTTTGCCTTATCTACCTTCATGGTCATGGTGACTCTATTAGGCAAAATGACCCTCAAGAAAATGAGACTGAAGATCAAGTATTCATATGCTATGATGATTACCTCAGGGACGATGAAATTGACCGATTGCTTCAAAGGTTTGACTCGTCTTGCAGAATATTGACTATTGCAGATTGTTGTTCCTCGAATACACTTGTAGAATGGAAAAACTCTGAGGCATCGTACCCTCAAATCATTCACCTGGCTTCAGCTAATGATCACGGATATGCTTATGCATCTCCCAGTGGTGGTTTTATGACCAATCAAATAGTCAATATTGTTTTTCAATGGGCTTACACCAATCACACTTATCAATCGTTTGTTGAAGGTTTGAAACATTCAATGAGTCTGATCGGCTATCCTTTTTTTTCCAAACTGAATGATCAGGTAACTGACGAATATTTGAACAAGAATTTATTTACTTAACACTTAAGACCAATTATGAAAAATCTCACATTAATCATGGTTTTCATTCTATGCTTTATCTCGGTAAGAGCTCAAAAGATCATTGTTTATCCGGCCCATGAAGAAGCATCCCATAAATACCATGAGTTAACTAATTACTATCTACCAAAAACTGAGCTAAAGATCAAAATACCCATAGTAACTACCTCATATGATTCAGGCCTATTTCATAAAATAGAGGATGAAATTTCAAGGACGCAACTCACGAAAATGGTAAAGAAAAAGTTTGGTTGGGATATGGTAAACACCGAAAAGAAGAGTGTAGATCTTGGTGAAAAAATTCAATTTGTGCCAACAACAGTACAGGACTCAAGCAAATACTACACCATTGCCTATAAGAAGCGAAAAACCCTTGCACAAACTATGAACCTGACGTTTAATGAACAAGGGATCATTAGTTCCGGTGAATTTGCACAAAAAGACCAGACGTTTCAATATGTTACAAAAGGGATTGAGCTGGCGGCAACTGTAGCGGGCAAATTCTTTCCTTTAGGTGTTACAGAGACTGAAAGTTTCAGGGCCGACACCTCAATTGAATTTCAGCGAGCCAAAGTGTTGCTCAAGGAATTGGATTACCTCGTAACTGCCAGAGTAGCCATAATAAACCAAAAGAGTGCTTCGGTTAGCAAAGACGCCCTGAGTTGGCACCTAGAACAAATTGACAAACGAACCAAATTGGTTAAAGAAGAATTGCTGGGTAAGGAAAAGAAATCCACAAAATGGTATTCATTCCTTTATGTACCAGATAAGAATGTTAAAGGACAAAAAACAGTTCTTCTTGTGATAACAGATAATGGGGTTGAGACAGCTCCAACAGAAGAAGATAAGTTTAGAACTTGGCAAAAGAATCCGCCAAAAGGCAAAAAGTTGGAAGTGGTATCTACTCTTCTATCTTCACAAAAAACCGAAGAAGCGACATCGTTTAGAACCAGAACTCCGGGAAGCAGTAAGATTCAGCAAAACAACTTCCTTAGGTATAACATGCCAGCGCAGTATTCGCTCCAACTACTTAAGGATGGAAAGCCGCTTAAAACCTTTAAAGACAGTGAGGATAAAAAAGGATTAGATTTATATAAAGTCTATTTTCCTCAAAATGGAGATGTGGGAATCCTACCTAACAAGTATAAAGAAATGTCCGTCATTTTTTATGAAGATATCGGAGCGATCAAGGAACTTAAATTTAAAAAAGATGCCATTGGAACCTCTTCACTAGATCAATCTTATGCGGCTATTGATTCGCTATTCTCTCTGAAGGAGCAAATTAAAGCATTCAAAGAAGCTAAGAAGGATACAAGTGAAGAAGAGTCTTCCGAAGAAGAACAAGAGACTGTTATTCGCATCATTTTCGGAGAGAAGGAAGAAGATGAGAATAGTGACGGAGACGTAAACGGAGATGAGCAAGATTAGCTGAGAATTCTGACCAAATGGTGCCAATTACTTCAAAATATGATGCTTGGCTGAAAACTTTTGGTTAGGGCTGGTAATTCCGATACAGATTCTCATTCCAATTGCTACCTGGACTAAGTTGGCAAATCAGCTGATTTCGGGAGAAAAAATCTTAGGCAGATTATTCCCTCGACCTCTACGCCAGGCAAGAAACGAAAATTGGTTAAAGCTTATATATTTGGATAAAAATGGACATTCCATTGAAGTTGTTCCAAGCGGTTGTTTTTCTTCTCTATTTTTCATTTGTCTATTCTCAGGAAGATTGTAGTTCTCTACAAGTAGCTGTTACGGGGGATAATACGGTGTCTCTACCTGCCAAGGACTACTGGTATACGTACACCATGATCAATGAGGACCATAAACTGGTCCTGACTACCAGTTCATTTGAGGTTCCTGTTTCTGTTTACAACAACAGCTGCGACAATCTGAATTTACTAGGTAGCAATCTTTCAAATTTAGTTATTGGGGAGCTGGAAGCCGGGGAGGTAGTGTATATCAAATGGACAGGAGGAAATTTTACCTGGAATTTAACCGAACAGCCAGTATATGAGGGACATTTTTGTTATGTGCCTATCACTGCCGTATTGGGAGAAAATGAGTTTAATGAGAATGGCAATGGCCCATATTATTGGTATACCTACACCATGGTAAATGATAATCACAAACTTGTCATAGACAATCCGACAGGAGGGAACACCAGGGTCTATACGAATACGTGTGAACATCTTGGCTCTTTAGGATTTAATAGCGATGTTTTACTTTCTGCTGGAGAAACCGTCTATGTCTACATTGAACTGTTCGGGCAGTCAGGAACCTGGACATTGAGTGAACAACCACTTAGCTCCGGAGATGTGTGTGAAATGGCTAAGCCAGCAGAAAATGGAGATAACGTCCTTGAAACCAGCAACGATATATATTGGTATTCCTATACCATGCAAAATGACCACAGTCTGCTGAAACTGACCGCTTATGATTCTGAGCGAGTTGTAGTAGTCTACACGAACAGCTGTGGAAACCTTGTTGAAATAGGGCGTGGTTACCAATATGAATCAGTCATTGGATTAAAGGCAGGAGATGAGGTTATCATTCAATGGTACGGCGGTAATTTCACCTGGAATTTGTCCGAACTTTCGATTAATTCAGATTTCGGAGATATCTGTGAGGTAGCGGAAACTGCTTCGTTAGGATGGAATACGGTGCCAGATATGAATGATGATTATTGGTATACTTATACCATGAATTATGACGAGCTATCCATAACCTCCGAAGCTGAAAAATCAGTAAGTATTTATACCAATACCTGCGAACACCTGGTTTGGTTGGGAACTAATTACGAAAACATTACCGTCTCCGGATTCTCCCCTGGAGAAACTGTCTTCATCAAATGGACAAGCGGAAATATATCATGGAAATTGGATGAGCAACCAGTAACTCCTCCCAATAATGAAGACAATAGCTGTGAGACCGCTAAAAATGCTATTTCAGGAGCGAACTTCGTTCCGGAGCTAAACAATCATGACTATTGGTACACATATACTATGAATGATGTACAGCTGACCTTGAATTCATCATCAGGGTCGACGGTTGCTGTTTACTCCGGCAACTGTGAGAACCTGGTTCAATTGGGACAAGGATTTGAGAATCTTACCATTTCAGAGCTTTCTCCCGGAGAGACCATCTACGTGAGGTGGTTTAAAGATAATTTTAGCTGGACATTGACCGATGGCCCTATAACTGGTCCTCAAACTGGTGATAATTGTGAATTAGCTGAGCAAGCTGTGCTTGGGGAAAATGTTGTCCCAACCGCAGATAGTTATTGGTATACGTATGTCATGCAGAATGATAATCATTGGTTGACTTTGACCTCTAATTCATCCGGAGTGCCTGTAACAGTTTACAACAATACCTGCGAAAATCTACAGGAACTCGAAACGGGTTCTTCAGGCATGAGCTTAAAAGGATTGGCGGCCGGAGAAAGGGTGTACATTAGATGGTTTGATGGTGATTTGAGCTGGAATTTAAGCGAAGAACCTAGGAATCTTGCACCGGATATAAGCGACATAAATGATCAGACAATTGATGAGAACAGCAGTACGTCCATATTAAGCTTTAATGTCAGTGATAATGAAGATGAGGCCACACAGATAACCTTAAGCGGCGGATCAAGTAATCCATCGATTGTCTCAAATGATCAAATTGTGTTTGGAGGATCTAGTGAAAACAGGACTGTGCAAGTTACTCCCAATGATAATCAGCACGGAAAATTATCAATCTCAATTATTGCCTTGGATTCGGATGGACACACAAATGTTAGTTCATTCATTCTCACAGTTAACAATGTAAATCAAGTTCCCGAAATAGTTAACCCCGTGGAAGATATCTATTTGAATTCAGGGTTTGAATCCACTCAAATCGATATAGGTAATGTATTTACTGATGCAGACGAAGATGTATTGAATATTGAGTCAATTACGAGTGACTCAGGTGTAGTTGAAGTTTTTGTCTCGGGTAACCAGTTAAATATTGAGGAAGTTGGAGTAGGGATGGTGGACGTAACACTTATAGCAGATGATGGTTTTGGAGGAACTGCGCAAGATGTCTTTAGCATACATGTTTCACCGTTATTGGAAGTTCCTAATCAAAATCCAACAGAGTTTGAGCTTTACCCCAACCCAACATCTAAACATTTGCACGTTAGATTGGGGGAAGATTATGATCCTGTTAAAGTATTGATTTACAATCGGGTAGGGACTATAATATTCGAGCAACAGTTTAATAATTCTACCTCTAAAGTCGATGTCTCCATGTTGACATCCGGAGTTTACTTTCTAAGAATAGAAACTACCAGGAAGGATGAGGTGATCTCTTTTAAAAGAGTGATAAAATTATAGTAGAGTAACTAAGGGTGTTTCTACAAAGCCTGATCTGCAGGTGATGTAAAATTCTGTGAATCATCCTTTACCGCGGTGTCGCTAGTACATATCGGCACCTATTTAGCCTTTGATTTGGTGAAGGTTTCTTGTATGGGGCACACATTGAGAGATCTGATTACAATTTTCCCCTAAGCTCTTTACCAAAAGCCTGCCAATCAAAGCCGGTTTCTGGACGATTATGCCGCAAACCGGTGTCTTGGGTGGTGATGACAATGGTTGTATCTATTTCTGGCAGCTTGGCAATATGATGCTGGGGTATTTTGCGAGGAATTGCGTTCATGGATGTGAATTTAACACCTGGAAAATGACCTTGAATGGTCCCTTTTAATGTATTTATACCCGTCATGTCATGCATCACGACCAGTTTTGGATGATATACATGCATCTGCTTAAGAATTGTCTTCATACGAGCCTCATATACACGTTCCTGGTATGCGGCACGGCTTTTAAGGAAATCCATATCCTTCAGGTCTAGCCAGCTATAGTACCAGGCATGACTATGTGCTGGCAAGGGGTATAGTCGGAGTAAGGCCTCATTATTTACCCCTGTAGCTAACGAATATCGCTGATACTCCAAATAAGTTTCAGAATCGCTTATTGGTTGATTATTGTATCCATGAACAAATGAGATTATACCTTTCCATTCACCTCGCTGTACTGCATTAGGGCCAAAGCGATAATCGTGCAGCGTGGAGAAAACATCAGCTCTGGAACGCTGAGGAGTAAATCGTACTTGTTTATAAAGCGCCCGTAGATCACAGAGGGTCGGACTGTTTACATCGGTGTGGGTGTCCATGAAGTAGTTTTGTTTATCAGCAACTTCTTCAGGCATATCACCGCTGGGCTCCTCATGATTGATAAACCAGATGGGAGCTTTCCAGGATCCATACCCATAAAAATTCTCAACCCAATGGGTAAGGGCGGCTTCAGAGATTAACGAACCAGACACTAGGTTAATCTATCACTTTTATGTAAGTATACCCAGATTACCTTCCATAGCTTTGCTATATAATTACCATGCGCAGTGAGGAACGTTGGCAGGAGGGAAGGAACGGCAAATGTGTAAGTTCATTTTATTGTTCTACTTACCTATATTCGATGAAACAAATGAAATGGCAAGTCAAACCGTAACTTCAGGCACGGGTCCCGACCTGTTCAAGAAAGAACTCCATGAGAGGGTACGGGACTATTTTGAAGCTAATGACATATCCAGGTTAGCGAATGGCCAAATGCGTGCAAAACTTGCCATCGCAGCAATATGGTGGGCCGGTAGTCTTGCATTGGTCTATACAAGCAGCGGAACGTTGAGTTTTGTACTTTTTTATGGATTGCACCTCCTGTCGCACGCTTTCATTCTTTTAAACATTGCCCATGATGCTAACCATTTTGCCATTGTTGAAAACAACTTTCTAAAAAGAGCTCTTCGCTATTCTTTCGACTTGTGTGGGATCAGCTCTTATGTTTGGCGGCAGCTGCACAATCTACAGCATCATAATAATATCAACATAATCAAAGAGGATGACGGACTAGCCACTCGTGGGATTCTTAGATACACCCCTTTTGCCAAAAGGTTGAAAGTACATCGAGCACAGCACCTATATGTATTTCTTGCCTATGCCTTGTTCTCGATAGACTACATTCTATTCAAGGATTTCGAAAGCCTTTTTTTCCCGTTTTTGGATGGCCTAAAAGGGAAAAAACATCCTAAAATCGAAATTTTGAAGATAATCAGCTTTAAGATCTTCTATCTAACATACACGTTGATCATTCCAATTTATGTCCTTGGATTTTCAACGGGGTTAGTGCTGCTTTCTTTCTTTTGCTGGCAGCTAATCGTGGGTATGATTGGAGCAACCATCATTCAGGTATCCCATCAATCAAGATCCAATCAATATCCGGCATCAACAAATGATTATGAAGATTTTGTCTATCATGTTTTTGCTACCACAGCCGATCATTCTTACAATAGCTTTATTGCAGATTGGTTCTTTGGAGGCTTGCACCTTCATGTGATACACCACCTTGTTCCTCGAATTTGCCACACGCATTACAGAGCCCTGACCGCCACTGTAATTGAACCAATAGCCAAAAAACACAATATTTCCTATCGCACTAACGAGACATTTTTTGATGCCCTAAGGGAACATTATTTGCATCTTCGTGCACTTGGACTGAAAACAGCCTAACTGCAGTGGGAATGTTACTTAATATTTCCCCAATTAGTGTGATGTGAATACTTTTGAAACTGTAACCTAATCCTATTGAATGACCAGAATAAATGAATGTTTAGATTATTGGGTAAAGCATTCTCCCGATAAAGTACTTTTTGAATTTCTAGATCTAAATGGAGTCAGTCAGGAAAGATATACATATGCTGAGTTTGACCGGGCAAGCCGCATTATAGCATCCAACCTCGCAGAAAACTATAATTTCAAAAAAGATGATCGAATATTGATCACTTATCCCCCTGGGATAGAAATGATATGTTCCTTTTTTGCTTGTGTTCGCCTTGGGTTGATTCCAGTACCAACATACCCACCCACTTCGTCAGGTTTTCAGGCGGCCTATTACAAGATGGAATATATTGCCAATGACTGTGGAGCAGCGGCGGTTCTTACCAATGGTGATTACTATTGGTCTCTTAAGCTCAATTTGGATAGAAACAACATTGCTGAGAAAACAAAGCTCTCAAAAATACCTTGGATTAACACTTCCCAATACACCAAAGAGTCCGAAGTTGTTGACTACGAACGAGAGAGTTCGTTCCTGTTTCTTCAATACACCTCAGGATCGACCACAGATCCAAAAGGTGTCATGGTTACCCATGAAAACCTGATCAGCAATGCACATGCGGTTCTTCCTGGACCCCCTATTGGTGTTTCATGGCTTCCTCAGTATCATGACATGGGATTGATCGGTTATCACCTGTTTATGATCGTCATGGGAGGAACTAATCATGGGTTTTCTACCCTGGATTTTATTCGCAGGCCTTCTTTATGGCTCGAACTAATCACCAAGTATAAGGCCACTCACACCTCCGCCCCGAATTTTGCTTATGACTATGTTCTGCAACCGGGCAAAATCCCGGATGAAACATTCGAGCAACTGGATTTAAGTTCGATAGAGATGATGATGACAGCAGCAGAGCCTGTTCGCGTCGGTACCTATGAGAAATTCTACGAAAAATTCGAGAGTCGTGGTTTACCGAAAGATGCCTATTACGCTGCGTACGGACTGGCGGAAAATACACTTGCTGTCTCCCAATGTGGTACCTCCAGTATTAAACTGTTGACGGAATCCCTGAAGAAACATGAATTCGAGATTGCCAATGGGCAGGAGGGGCAAGTAACCGAAATTATGAGCTGTGGAAAACCGCTGGCAGAGCAAGTGGTCAAGATCGTAGACCCCGAGGGTATTGATCTGGGACAAGAAAAGATTGGTGAAATATGGCTCGATGGACCGAGTAAGGGCATGGGCTATTGGCGTAAACCGGAACTTAATAAAGAAGTTTTTGAAGCCAGGTTGGCCCAACAAAATGGTAGTATCCCGGGAAATTTTCTCCGAACTGGTGATCTGGGGTTCTTATACAAAGATGAACTCTATGTGTGTGGTCGGGTCAAGGATATGATCATCATTCGTGGAGCAAACTATTATCCCCACGATATTGAGCAAATCGTTGAAAACTCGAACAAAACAATTCGAGCCGGTTACGTTGCGGCGTTTGCCAATGATGAAGATGGAGAAGAGAAACTTGTGGTGGTAGCGGGCATAAAAAATAAGAACAAGGTGCCAGATCATGACTTCATTGCAGATCAAATCCGTGAAAAACTTAACATTCTACCCTCAACCATCACTTTTACAACTACTCGCTGTATTCCGAGAACTTCTTCCGGAAAGATCATGCGGAGCAAAGCAAAACAACTTTGGCTTGCAGGTGATCTTGAAGTAATTGAAAGTCATGCACTGGTTAATGTAGATCCGGAAAGTACTCCGGTCAAATATGCAGATACACCATTTAATGAGTTGTTTGCAAAATATAACCTCCGGGGTGATGAAACCTATTCGCTGGTTCATTTACTTGATTCACTGGACCTTGCGGTACTGATCCATGATGTTAAAGAGCTTCTCAAGGACAATGGCGCTGCAAAAATGTCATCTGAAATAGATGCTCGACTACTTCAGGAAATCAGCGTTTCCGAATTCTTTAACCTCATGGAGCAATTCAGGACATCTTCCTATCTCGCTATCAATAAGTTAAAGAAGACCATCCTGAAACTGCAGAGGGAACACAACGCCTTCGAACAAAAGAGGATGATCGAGGATATCAAACTTACGTTCATTCCTGAAAGACCCGTCTATGATCCGGAGCACCTTAAAAGTGGGAAGATTCTATTGACAGGTGGAACTGGTTTCTTAGGACCTTTTATTCTAAAGAGCCTGCTTGAACAAACCAGGGAAACCATATATGTTTTGGTAAGGGCCAGTGACGAAGTTAAAGGAAGGGAAAGACTGCTGGAGGCACTTGAATTATCCAACATTCCTATGGAACCTTTGAAGGAACAATTTGAGAAGCGAGTAATTGCCATATGTGGTGACCTGGCGGAGCCCAACCTTGGACTTCGCGATGACATGTGGAAACAATTGGCTAATGAAGTTCACACGATTTATAACAATGGAGCCCTCGTCAACTACCTTTTCAACTATGAAAAGATGCGGGACACCAATGTATCTGGGACCAATGAGATCATACGTTTCGCGCTGGATGGCAAACCCAAGATATTCAATCATGTTTCAACCACGTTTATTTTTGGATGGGCCGTCAAAGACACGCTTTTCGAAACAGATACCTGTGATTCCCTGGATTTACTTGATTTCGGTTACAGTCAAACGAAATGGGTTTCAGAACAGATCCTGCTGGACGCTATGACTCATGGCCTGCAGGCCAGAATCTTCCGACCTGCGCTGATCACACCAGCAGTTGATGGGGGAGGTAATAATTTTGACATCTCCATACGATTGATCGCTTTTATGATCAACCATGGAATTACCGTTAATTCTTTCAATCAGGTGAGTTTCACACCTGTGGATATTGTTGCGAATAACTTTGTGGCATGTTCTTCACTACCTGAAACGCTCAACAAAACGTGTCATGTCACTCGGGATGAATACGCCAGGATGCGTGATATTACCGATCTGATCACCGAGCTAACAGGAAAGGAATTCAAAGGATTTGACCTGCCGGATTTTGTTCCGGAGATCGTTGGCAAATGTCAAAAAGAAGATCTGCTTTTTCCGCTACTTGATTTCCTCGTTCGCTCCGTAGATAACATCTCAGCAATGGAATTCAAGCTTTATAACAACGACAATTATAAGAAGGCCAAGGCCAGTTCTCCGTTTGGAGTTTCTGATCCAACATTAAAGGAAACCGTACGGGGTATGCTGAAATTCATGATCGGAAAGGGTGTGATCAATGTCTCCTTGCTTGATGAGGACGAGGTTCAAGAGAAAGAGGTACTGGATCGCGACATGGAAGTATAGAAATGCATTTATCGAGGCAGACATTACGTCTCTCGTAGAGCCTGATGCGATCAATTCTTGAATCTACCTGTGGGAACGTTTCTGCTGAAAACCCTCAAATTGAAGAAGAGGAGAATTCACCTCCTATAGTTGTATGCTGTCTCCTTGAAGTGAATATTTCTGGTACATATCTTCTCTTCTGTTGAGGATTGAAAGACGTGAACGGAGGAGTGGTAAACATACGTGGATTCACTCTTATAGACGCTCATCATCAGCAAATACCCAATTCTAGGTATTGATCGCCAAGCTTTGTGCAACTAACTTTCTTGTTAGAAATTTTAAAAGAACAAATAAGTATGTCTAAGATCAAAATAACTACGTGGAATATTTACTTCTCGTGGAAGTTGGTTAAAAAGGAAGGTTCTCGTTTCAAACTCCAGCAGAAGGCAAGGGGCGAAAATATCGCTGAAGTAATTAGAAAGATGGACGCAGACATAATCGGAATTCAAGAATGCATGAGTCCATCATCATTAAAGTTTTTTCTAAAACAGCACGATCTGGAATACGACGTTCTACTAAATGATGATAATACTACCTATAACCTGGGGTTGCTTTATCGATCTGACAAAATCAAGGCATCAAAGGTAAACTTCGATGCAACTCCCTGGCGGGCTAAAGTGGGGGATGAAAACAGAAGAACTTATCGGTTTGCAAGAAAACCCCTGATGGTCAAGATCACCTATAAATCTACAGGAAGTGAATTTGTAGTGGCGGTTGTCCATACAAAATCTAAAAGAGTGGATTCCGATTTGTCCAGGGAGGAAAAATATGTAAAGAGCATTGACAACCGTAAGAGGATAATAGCAGCAGGAGATCGATTAAGAGAAATCATGTGGAAAAAAGCCCAGGCAGGCAATTCAGGATTTGATAAGTTTTTGATAATGGGGGATTTCAATGATCATGTAAGTTTTGACTATTACGAAAAGATTGTTTTGCGCAGTGGAATAGAATCCTTCATAGGAACGGTCCTTGACCCTGAGAGAATACTATATAGCGCAATTAATTTGAGTGATGGGAAAGGAATACCTACAACACCGTTCGGAGGGGGCGTTCAACTTGATCACATCATTTATACACAAAGTATGATTACTGCCCGGGGAAATGCTGGAGTCGTTAATAATAGTGGCAAAGTTAGAAGCGATCTGGTACCTCTGGATAATGATGGTAAGCAAAGGGATAGTGATCATGCCCCAGTTGAGGTTTTGATCAATGTGTAGATCGGAAATCAAGGCAAGCAACTAATCAAGAGCCCACTATCTTATTTTCTTAAAAAATCTCTCTGCATGGAGCCTGTCCTGAACTTGTATTGGGATTAGGCAGCAGGGCAGGGGTTAGGGAAAGACAAATGTGCGCGTGATTAGAGGTGATAAAAATAAAGACTGCCTGGTAGCGAGTCATCGCCTTCAGCTCCACTATTTACGAAGAATTGACTCACACCCTAACACAAACTACAAAGCAAAAAGCAATCAATGATTTGAGGACGATAGCCTCTTAGCAAAGCTGAAATCAAATACATCCAGATAAAACTGTGGGATGGAGTATCAGACTTCAATCACAAAACCTTCACATAAAGAACAGACTCAAGTCCTTTATTTGAAAATCGAATTATCGAGTTTTAGGCGATGCTGCAAAGCCTGAATTCGATGAATGAGAATGCGCGTACTCAGTTCTACTAGTATTCCTTTTAAATAAAAAAAGTATGATAATTAAAACAAGAAGATTACTCGAATCAATAATAGGGATACTTTCTGTTATTACTTTTTTGACAACCCAATCTTGTGCTCAAAATTCACAAGTAGATCAGATTAAATTATTTAAGGAGATTGAAGGTGGTTACAATTTTGAGTTTGCCAATGGTGGGAAACTATTTTTAAAAGTTTATACTGAAAATGGATTGTTGTATGGCAGCCAGGGGACTGAAGAAACGCGAATTCAACTACAAATTCTTGACGCAAAAAAATTGACGTTTGTGCATTATCAACCTGGTGGTGGTAAAAATCATTTTGAATTCAGCAGAGACAGACAAAATCAGGTTACGAAATGTGTCTTTACTGCGCCCGATGGTATGAAATTGATTGGACTAAGAGGGGTAAAGAAAAATTTAAACAAGGTTAAAGTAACTCAGGTTGAATTTGAGAGTGAAGGAATTACCTTAAAAGGAAAGATTCAAATTCCTGAAGGAGAAGGGCCTTTTCCTAGTGCTGTTATCGTCCATGGATCAGGCAAAGTGGGAAGGGATGAATACTCAATTCTTTATGAGCCGTACTTAAGTAAAGGAATTGCAATATTGTCGTTTGATAAAAGAGGTGTTGGCGAATCAGGCGGGACATTTCAAAGTATCAGTCTATATAATGATGATAGGTTTATTTTATTGGCAAAAGATGTCTCAAATGCGGTAAGCAAATTAAAATCATTTGATAAAATTGACCCCTCGAGAATTGGACTTATCGGTATTAGTCAGGGAGGTTGGATAATTCCCATCACTAACTCACTAAGAAGTGATATTGCTTTCATCATAATACAAGGAGGACCAACTGTTTCCTTTGGTGAAGAAAATTATTATAGCCAGCTCGCAGGTGAAAATTCAGGTGCTTTGACAGAAATGTCACAAGCTGAAATTTCTAAAAAATTACGTGAAAAAGATCATATTGGATTTGATCCGATGCCTTACCTAATAAAAATGAAGCAACCAAGTTTATGGCTTTATGGAGCAAAAGATATCAGTGTCCCTGTTCCGGAAAGTGTAAAAATTCTTAACGACATAAAGCCAAAGTATAATCTTGACATTGAATATCATGTTTATGAGAATGTTGGTCATGCCGTAGTTTTCGGGGAAACATTTTGGATTGATCAATTTAACTTCCTGAAAAAACATAAAATAATACAACAGTAGCTCATTGTTGCGGTCAGCAGGAGAAGGACGGGTCAGCAGTTCAGAAGTCCACAAAAAAATATACGCCGAATAGTTTGCTAGCTGGAAAACTTCTGCCCTTGGTCGGAAATTCCGCCAGAGCTGAACGGCGCCTGGAAACTATTTATAGGCGTTCAGCCACAAAAGCTCAATATTCTATTTTGTTATATAATCCCGATATTCAGCTGGACAAGCGTTACAGCCTGCGCCGAACTTGTTTCGGGGTTAAGCGAAGGAGAGGATTAATACTTAGCGCAGGGTTTCGTTCTAGGAAGTAGTCATAATTTAGTGTAGGAGTGGGCCCTCTTTCACCATTCCTCCGGTGCGAGACAGCTTATCCGAGGAATTACAATGCCGTCACTAGGGATTGTTGGTAGGGAAAAGAAGAGTTGTGAATGTGCTTGTCTTCAAAGAGTATTGCACTATACGAATAACTTTCTGCATAGGAGGTCTAACTTATCCAATAAAATAACGAATACCTCATATCTGTTGGTGTGAAATACCAGAAGTTGGGTATAGGAAGAGTGATTTTTTCGACGTAAGATTAGTGTAAGATTTCTCAACCAGCTTAATACGCAAAACTTATCGGTCTTCTCATCAGGTCAAATTAAGAAAACACGGCTATAAAAATGATCGATTTAGTCAAATTGATCCGTTCACTCTCCCCAAAGGAAGCCTACATCATTAAGAATTTGTACCGGCTTAAGACCAAAGGAAATGGAGAGTCTAAACGACTCAAGATGTTTGAGGTTATTTACAATAAAAAGGTGATGGTGGATACAGAAATTGCCCATTATCTATTTCATAAGCCACCAGATTCCAATTATTCCCATTTGAAAAGCCGTCTCAAAAACGATATCTACGACATGATGTTGGTGTTTCCAAATATGGAAGGAGCGAAGAAAAACATCGAATTATATTGTTTCAGACTGTTGTACCAAAGCAAGATATTGATTGAAAAAAATCTAAATAGAGAAGCCTACGAACTATTGAAAAAGGCGGCCAATCTCGCTGAAAAATATGAATACGCTGATCTATGTGTTTCAATTCACGAAAGCCTTCGGTCAATCGGAATTTCAAATAACGGAAAATCCCGAATCACTTTCGATCGTTTAATTCACGACGATATCGTCATGCTGTCTGAATACCTTGAATCGCAGGAACTTCGACTAACATTTGGCAAATTGACCGGCGACCCCGTAGTGTCATTAGTTGCCAAGAAGAAGGAGAGCGCTATCAGATCAAAACGGCTTAGGAATTGGCACGACCTGCTCAAAATGAAATTGTTCATTCGAAATGGACAATACTTCCAAGCACAGCAGTTGGGGAAGCAGTTGCTTTACAAAATATCCGAAAACAAAACAATCAACCCGACTGAACATAAGGCGCTCGCATACATAGAAATGGCAATTGCTGCACTCTACTTAAACAAACTAAAAGAATCCTCAGAATATGCGTCTTCAGCAGTTACATGTGCAAGAGGCCTTCATCCATTAGAGTTCTTAGCTAAAGAACAGGCATTTTTTTCATTCTTGAGACTTGGGGACATTAAAAATGCACTTCAAATGACATCCGAAGTAGCAGTGCAGCTGAAATTCGATAAATATCCTTTGATAGCACGTAAATGGACATATTTCGAGATTTGCCTAGACTTTATTAGGGGGGACATGAGAAGTGCATTGCGTCGATTGGGAGTAATCAAATTGGGTAAACAGGAGGAACCTGGATTTGTTTCTGCTGTTAAATCATTGGAACTAATGTGTTTGTCAGAGTTACAAGAATATGAACTTTTTGAATTCAGACTTGAGTCATTCAGGAAATTGATTCAAAGAAGGAATAACAAACAACTCGATAGATACAAGGAATTCTATCAGTTACTTAAGACTCTCTTAAAGTCCAGATTTGACTATACAAAAACATTGTATGTGGAGCGAAACAGCTTTGAAAACTTGCGCAGTGATTTTCAAACTTTCAAGTGGAATCCTGTCGGGCTTGAAATAATTCGATTCGATGAGTGGTTGAATTCCAAAAGGGTGTCAAATTTCCAAACCAATTGACTGATTAAATCATTGAATATCAATTTCTTGGTAGTCCACAACATGTAGAAACCCTGTCATTTCCGGATTTATCTTTCCTTCCTTAGAATAGTTTACCAGACTAAATTCCGTGCACTCTTTAATATTTATGATTGAGCATGCACTTGTTTTTCTTAAGGATCGACTAAACGGCCACTTTGAAGAGACCATGGAGGACAGTCCGGTTGACATTCGCAATATTGTGGATGACAAAGGACATTACCAGATCGAAAAGCTAGGGCTAACACTGGTCGGAATAGAGGAAGAGCGCGTTTTGAAGCAACAAAACGCATTTAGAAAACTGGCTTCTGGTGATTTCATCAAAGTCAATCCCGAAATCAAACTAAACCTGTTTCTGCTCTTCAGTGCATATTCCGGCACGAACAATTATAGAGTAGATATCACTTATTTATCGGAGATCTTGAGGTTTTTTCAGGCTCAAAATGTATTCAACAGCAACATCCATACTGATCTGGATCCGTCCATATCAAAGTTGATCCTGGAGTTGCACACTCCAACTTTTGAGCAAACCAATAACATCTGGAGTGCACTAGGAGCAAAATATCTCCCTTCAGTGATGTACAAAGCAAAAATGATCATCGTCCAAGAAGATTTCATCCTTGGGTCTGAAAATCGAATCACAGATGTATACCCTGATGTCAAACATTATGATAAAGTTGAACATACAGAAATAGTAGAGCCAAGATCATAAAATTCAATGCTATGTTAGAAAAAACACCCGGAGTCTATGTTAGGGAGATAAAAAAGCTTCCCCCATCTGTTCCTTTAGTGGGAACTGCTATTCCAGCTTTTATTGGTCATACAGAAAGGGCACGGTTCAAGGGAGGATCATTACTCAATGAACCTACACCGATTACCTCTTTGCTTGAATATGAAGAACGATTTGGTGGTGAACCCCCGATCGGGTTAGATCCTATCGAACTTGATGCGCAAAACAACCTGGTCCCAACAACCGTGGAACCAGCTTACTATCTATACGATAGTTTGCGCCTCTTTTTCAATAACGGGGGTGGAAAATGCTACATCGTATCAGTGGGAAATTATAAAGATAACGTTGCACAACCTTTAATAGAAAAGGGGCTAGAGAAACTCAAGGAGGAAGATGAACCTACGCTGATCTTGTTCCCTGATGCTGTCAAACTGAATCCTGCAGAATTAGGATCCTTGCAAAGCAGTGCACTCTCGCAGTGCGAGGAGTTGAAAGATCGATTTGTGATTTGTGACGTGAAAGACACCAGAAATGCTGTGACCGATAGTCAGGCGTTCAGAGATTCAATCGGCTCCAAAAACCTTAAATATGGAGCGGCTTACTATCCTTATTTGAAATCTAATCTGCCACGAGATATTAAATATCGATACATAAGGGGAAGGGTTAACAAATTTGCAACACCCATTAACTGGAAGGATTATACGGACGATATTACGGTAAAAGCAATCATCGATGAATTGAACAGTCTTGTGACGGACTCCACTAGTTTGGAAAATACGCGTGAGACTTTCATCAATGGCCAGGGCGTTGATAATCTCAAGGACGGGTATGAATCGAAGGTGATAGCCTTCAAAACGGCTATAACTGATGAAGAGGGTGAAGCAACAGTTCGTGGTCGCTTCATTGGCCTCATGGATTACGTTTATGATGCGGTCCACACAATCCTGGATCAAGTTGTTAAGGCCGGCGGTGCTTCAAATCCGCTTCGGACAATAATGACTGACATCATTGACGGATACATGAAAATAGAAATTGAAAAGCTAGTGGCCCTGGATAATTCTGCAAAGGACAAAGTCAATGGCACCTACTTTCCACGTTGGAATAAAGGAGGACGTACCTGGGAGTATGCTGGATGGACAGGCAGTTTTATCGATACCACAGATAACGATGGTGTATATCCTAAAGCTGGCGCAGATGCGGCCGAGAAAATTGAGAATATGGCCACGGTAGAACGGATGATTACGGATATTTTCGGGCACTTAGACAATGGCGTAAACGCCATTTTTGAAGAAATGGCTATCGTGGAAGATCAAAAGGAAACTAGTTTCAGGGAACAAATCCCTATAGTAAAAGATCTGTTTGCACAGCTGAATTCGACCAATTCAATCATACCTCCGAGTGGAGCGGTGGCAGGTGTCTACGCAGCAATAGATCGAACCAGGGGGGTGTGGAAAGCACCAGCAAACGTAAGCCTGACTTCTGTAACAGCTCCTTCGATAAAGATCCAGAACGTTCAGCAGGATGATTTGAATGTTAACGTTGATGCTGGCAAATCAATCAATGCCATCAGGTCCTTTTCAGGCAATGGTGTGTTGATTTGGGGTGCCAGGACCTTAGCTGGAAATGACAAAGAATGGAAATACATTTCTGTAAGAAGGTTTTTTAACATGGCAGAGGAATCCCTGAAGAAAGCTACATCCTGGGTAGTCTTTGAACCTAACAATGCGAACACCTGGATCAGGATAAAGGCACAAATTGAAAATATGCTGACTGGTCTATGGCGTCAAGGAGCCCTCGTCGGGGATGTACCCGAAGAGGCATTCGTAGTCGGAGTAGGTCTGAATGTCACTATGAGCGAAGACGATCTTCTTAACGGCATTTTGAATATTGAGGTCGGACTCCGGGTCTCGCGTCCTGCGGAGTTCGTATTCCTGAAATTTTCACATAAAACGGAACAACAATAGATAAAGCGATGAATGAAATGTACCCATTGCCAGTTTTTCACTTCCAAATAGATTGGGGTGGAACAACGATGAGCTTCACTGAAGCCTCCGGTTTGTCAATTGAAAGCGACGTAATTGAGTATCGTTCGGGGGATAGTCCGGAATTTACAAGTATCAAGATGCCGGGATTGAGAAAACATGCCAATATTTCCCTCAAAAAAGGAATTTTACCCGACGATAACGAATTCTACGAATGGTTGAGTCAGACAAAGATGAATAAGCCGCAAAGGCGCGACATAACAATAAGTCTGCTAAATGAAGCGCACGAACCTGTGATGACCTGGAAAGCAAAAAATGCCTGGCCAGTCAAGGTAGAAGGGCCGGGTCTGAACTCAACCGGTAGCGAAACTGCCCTTGAGACAGTAGAAGTCGCACATGAGGGTTTAACCATCCTGACATCTTAGATGGAGATCTATAGACCCTCAGTCGGCTTTCACTTTAACGTCAACTTTGAATCATTCCCTAGTGATCAGGATATCTCCTTCCAGGAAGTTTCGGGGTTGACCGTCGATCTCCAAACAGAGGATTTCGTAGAGGGAGGAGAAAACCGGTTTACACACAAATTGCCGATCAGAACCAACTATTCCGATGTGACACTCAAACGGGGTCTGATGACCGGATCAGCACTGATTCAATGGGTGAAGCGGGCCATCGAAAACTTCGATTTTCATCCTACCAATCTCACGCTGACGCTGCTGAATGAACAACATACGCCACTAACTGCGTGGCATTTGGTACATGCATATCCAATTCAATGGTCTGTTTCAGACTTTAATGCAGAAGCCAGTTCAGTGGTTGTTGAAACCTTAAAGTTGAATTATCAATTCTTCCGCAGCATTTAATGATTTGATATGCTAGAAATTAGAGAGCTCGTGATTAAAGCTACTATCCATGACTCTAAGATGGTTCGAAATGATAATTCACCGAATGATATCAATGAACAGCGTGAATTGGTTGTCAAAGACTGTGTGGACAAAGTGATGGAGTTACTTAAAATGCAAAAAGCAAGATGACCGGTAATTTATCAAAACTTGAGATACAGTCTTATAAGGATGCCACATATGAAGAAGGCGGCAAGAGGGATAAGTACCAGGTGTTGATTAACCCGACAGAGTACACGAAAAGCTACAAAGTTAACTATGAAAAAACGCAGGCAAAAGGTAACTCTTCAGCCAACTTAAAATACAACAGCACTGAGCCAGAAGTACTGAACTTAGACTTGGTCTTCGATGGAACCAATACCATCGGGACGGATGAAATGGGACTTGAGGCAGAACCCGTGCCTGAGCAAATCAGACGATTTAAGAAGGTAGTCATTCAGTACCATGGTGATACTCATGAACCATCATACGTAAAATTAACCTGGGGAACAATGTGCTTCAAGGGCAGGATGACCAACCTGGACCTGACATACACATTATTTAGACCTGATGGAACTCCACTTAGAGCAAAAGCAAAAGCCACTTTTTCCGGTTCGATGGATGATACGTTCAGAGAGAACCAGCAAAACGCTCAGTCTCCCGACATGTCCCATGTTCGCGTGGTGAAAGAAGGAGATACACTTCCGATGATGACATACAGAATCTATGGTGATCCCAAGTACTATGTCCAGGTAGCTCAGGAAAATCAATTGAAAGATTTTCGAAACCTTAAAGCAGGTCAAAAAGTAGTTTTCCCTCCATTTGAAAAATCACTGGGATGAGCGAAGAACGAGTCATACCAAACCCTCAAACGGCAAGTATAGTCTCATTTACAGTCATTGTCAATGGTAGCGAAATCGATCCTGCATACAACGTTTACTCCATTTCCATATCCAATGAGGTCAATAAAATTCCAACGGCGAGGGTACAAATACTAGATGGGGATGCCGCGAGCGAGGACTTCACAATCAGCAACTCTCAGGATTTTGTGCCAGGGAACACGATCGTGATTAATGCAGGCTATCACTCTGATGAAAGGATCCTGTTTGAGGGAATTATAATGAAGCACGGGATCAGGGTCAGAGAAGAGAAGCCCACGATCCTTGACATTGAGTGCAAACATGTGGTAACAAAACTGACAAGAAGCCGTCAAAGCAGGTATTTTTCGGATTCGAAGGATAGTGATATTGTAGAAGAAATCCTGCGCGTTCATGGTTTCGGAGATATTGATATTTCGGAAACGGTAGTGACTCACAAGCAGATGGTGCAATACCAGGTGACTGACTGGGACTTCATTATTTCACGAGCTGAAGCAAACGGTATGGTGGTAATAGCAACCCAGGATGCAATTTCAATGCATTCACCGGAGCATCATGAAGATTCATTATACACGTTACAATTTGGCGCCACAATTCATGAGTTTGAAGGCGAAATCGATGCAACACGACAATATGAGGCAATCCGTGTGGAGGGTTGGAATTCTGCTGAACAAGAAAATATCTCAGAAGATTCGGATGAACCTGATGTGAAGGTCCCAGGTAATCTTACTTCAGGGGATTTGAGCCTTGGATACAGAGACGAGGTAAGGCGATATGCAGGTCCTATTCCCGATCAGGAATTGAGGGCTTGGGCCCATGCGAATTTACTCAAAAGCAGGCTTTCCAGGATGATGGGATATGTGAAATTCCAGGGTCAGTTTGATGCAAAACCCGGGCTTTTTCTGGACTTATCAGGTTTGGGAGATCGATTTCAGGGCGATGCTTTCATTTCAGGAGTGCGACATGAGATTTACGAAGGGAAGTGGTATACAATTGCTCAATTAGGCCTTTCCGGTGATTGGTTTTACCAAAGGCGAGATGTCATGAATGTCCCGGCACATGGATTGGTACCCGGTATCAATGGTCTGCAAATAGGTATTGTAACCAAACTAAGTGAGGATCCAGAAGGTGAGCACAGAGTCAAGGTGAAATTCCCTTCTGCTGATATGGAGAGCGATGGGATCTGGGCAAAAGTAGCTTCTTTGGATGCCGGAAATGGTTATGGATCTTACTTCTTGCCAGAAATCGGTATGGAGACTGTAGTTGGCTTTCTGGATGATGATCCCAGAAACCCCGTGATTCTCGGATCACTAAATAGCAGTGCTAACCCTCCGGCATTGGAGGCAACCGACGAAAATCATGAAAAAGGTTTAGTAACTCGGGGCAAGCTCAGATTCCTTTTTGATGACGATAAAAAATGGATACGATTAGAGACCCCTAGTGGGAAAGTGGTAACACTCGATGATGACTCAGGATCTCTATCGCTGGAAGATGAGCATGGCAACAAGTTGATTCTCGATGCGGATGGTATTGCCCTTCAGAGCACAGACAAGATAAACCTAAAAGCCAAAGGCGACATACTTATGGATGGAGTAAACATCCAACAAAATATCCAAAGCGGATTTAAAGTTGACTGTGGCACTGCCGAACTCTCGGCAACCGGAACAACAACAATCAAAGGTGGTATAGTGCAAATCAATTAGAAATGTCACAAGCTGCGAGAATAGGAGATCTACATACATGCCCAATGGTCAATCCGGGAGGAGCGCCGCATATTGGAGGGCCGGTAATGAGCGGAGCCGCAACCGTACTGATTGGAGGAATTGGCGCTGCTAATCTTGGTAAGATAGCTACTTGTGCAGGTCCACCGGACAGTATTATCTCAGGCTCTGCTACAGTGTTTATCGAAGGTGCTCCAGCAGTAAGAGTCGGAGATTCCACCGCACACGGAGGTACCATATCTGTTGGTTGCCCGACAGTATTAATTGGAGGTTGATATGAGTGAAAAGTATCCGTACACAACACACATTGGCAGGGGATGGGCATATCCGCCCACATTCACTGTCGAAGAAAAGGGTGTCACGATGGTGGTTGAGGAGAAGGAAATAGAGCAAAGCCTTGAGATATTGCTTTGGACTGAAACAGAAGAGCGTGAAATGAGACCTGATTTCGGCTGTGATCTTGGTTCCATGGTTTTCGAGCAACTCACCACCACTTACCTAACCAAAGTAAAGGATAGCATTGAAACCGCGATCATTAAGTACGAACCAAGAATTGAGCTCCATAACATACGTATAGACGTTGATTCCGACAATGCGGAAATGGCATACATCCACATCGATTACAGCATCAGGTCAACTGATTCCAGATTCAATCTTGTACTTCCATTCTACGCATCACCAAAATGACTTTGCAGGGTCGAACAACCATAAGGCCATTCAGGAAGGGGACCAGTCAAAGAGAACGTCTGCCGGAATTATTGAAGCCAGAAAATGTGCCAATTGATAATAGGAAGTTGAATGACTTCCTGAATTATCTCGTGAAATTCACAAGACTCCTCCAGTACTATGATCTGCAGGATCAGGCGATATTGGATGATATTTGGCAGTCTTTCTTTCTTAAGCGCGGTATGTCCATCGATTGGGATTCCCATTATACGGAAGAAGACGGTGATGTCAACTGGGAATACTATTTTCAAGATAGGAATTCCCCGCATTTCGCCTTGTTCCTGTCCTTCCTGGAAATGCTCTCCTCAGTTACTACCGACCTCAACTCGATAACCGGCAAGCACCTTCAGTTTTACTATGAAAAAGTATTGCAACTTTCAAGAAGAAAGGCTGTTTCGGACACTGTTCATGTTGTTTTTGAACTCGCTGATAGTCATTCGTCCTACCGGATCAAAGAAAAAGATGAAGCCACATTGTTAGTGGCAGGTAAGGATGCAAATGGAAAGGAATTACTCTATGAAGTGGAGAAGGAGTTGGTTGTAAACAAGGCACAAATAGAGGAAGTCAGGACTATTTATCTTGATAAAGAAGGGAGCTATCACATCTATGCATCACCCATTGCAGACTCTGGTGATGGGCTAGGTAAGAAACTTGCCGGCGATTTACCTAAATGGAGCAGCATGGGTGAGAATCAAATGGACCTTGCTTCGGAAAACAGAACAATGCCCAATGCACAAGTCGGTTTTGCAATTGCGTCACCCATCTTACTTCTGAAGGAAGGCAATAGAAGGATTAAGGTTGAGTTTGAATTCCATGAGTTAATACCCTTTGCTTTTCTGGAAGATGCTTTCCATATTCAGTTCAGTACCGAAGATCAGTGGACAGATCCGCTTCTAGTACACGCCTATCGATCAGTTCAGAACCCTAGAGCATTCGTCCTTACAAACTCACCGTCGACTGATAGGCCCGAGATAAAGCTTGATGCGGGTGCTCCTCGCATCGACTCTTTTTCGAATGAAGATCTAAAAAAGGAGTTCAATTCCAGTTGGCCGGTACTAAAAGCGGTGATCAACAGCACCTATGGACAACTTAGAGAACTGCATCTGAAAAAAATACATGTGGAAGTAATCGTGGAAGGAATAAATGACCTGGTAGTGCAAAGTGACAACGCTGTACTGGATTCTACGAAAAACTTCCAACCATTCGGGACGACACCCGCTGTTGAATCTTCTTTTTACATCGGGAGCACGGAGATATTCAGTAAACAACTAGATAACCTGAGATTGCATATTAAATGGCATGATGCTCCACAAAACCTAAGAGATTACTACAAGGCCTACACCGGGACAAGTGCTACTGAAGTTGAGGGCAGGAACGACGATTTCAAGGCAGAGGTGGCCTTATTGAATGGGGGCAGGTGGGACGTCAACACAATGGGCAAGGTTACATTATTTGAAGATATCGCGTCGGATGAAAAACTTCTACACTTTTCCGTTAATGAAAGATCAGCCACATCCCCTTTCTTAGACAACACCCCTGAGAAAGGTTATGTAATGGATGCAAATCTTGCTTTGGACAGGAATCCTTTGGTCCAAAAGACAGATCAGTATTCCGGAGGGGTTATCCATGGATTCCTGAGACTCAAGTTGTCGGATCCCGTCATTGCATTTGGCCATAAGAATTATCCGCAGTTGAATACTTCACAAGCCGTTAAAATTGCAACTGGTGGCCCGTATGACGATACCAATCCGCCACCGGAACTGCCCAATCCTCCTTACACACCCACCATCAGTTCACTAGCACTTGATTACACCTCCAAGCTAGAGATCGACGTGGCATCTTCGAATGAAGTAGATCAGTTCTTCCATATTCATCCTTTTGGAAACGCAGAATTGGGCGAAACCAGCGAACGATCGCTTTTGCCTCAATTTGATGACGAAGGCACATTGCTAGTTGGAGTTAAAGATCTTGAAGCAGGCCAACTGATTTCATTCCTCTTTCAGTTTGCCGAAGGAAGCGCCGAATCCCAACAAGATGAGACAAAGATCAACTGGAGCTACCTAAGCAACAATCAGTGGGTACTGTTCCAGTCGAATGAAATCGTCCTTGACACGACCAGTGAATTCATTACTTCCGGAATTGTTCGATTAATACTACCCATAAGCGCAACAAATGACAATACCATTCTTCCCTCTGGTCTTCATTGGATCAAGGTAGCCGCAAAAAGTCACTCTGCAGGTATTCCGAAACTAATAAAGATCTATACTCAAGCCACAATTGCACGCTATCAACCCAGGGACGAAAACGACCTAAATCACTTGAAAAGTCCTTTAAAAGAAGGATCGATTCGAAGAATGAAGCAAAAGGTCGTTGAAATCAAGTCGGTCTACCAGCCGTCTGCCAGCTTTGGGGGCAAGGTTGCGGAACAAGATCATGATTATTATGTGCGGGTAAGTGAGCGACTACGCCACAAAAAGAGAGCCGTAAGTATCTGGGACTATGAAAGGTTGATATTGGAGAACTTTCCTTCTATTTATAAAACAAGGATTTTACCACATACAAACCAATCGTCAGAGAATGCTCCTGGCTCAGTCACTGCTGTGGTCATACCCGACCCTAGGAACCAAAATGCCATCGATCCATTTGAACCAAAAGCCAATGTAAAAACATTGCTTTCAATTAGAGATTACCTGGCATCTCTTTCTGGTTCGTTTGTGCATTTAACCGTTCAAAATCCAATCTATGAACAGTTGTTGGTGGACTGCAAAGTGGGATACCACACTGAATACGATCCAAATTTCTATAGCTCCGAATTGAATACTGCCATTCAAAAGTACCTTTCACCCTGGGCATTTAATGAGGACCATGATATTGACTTTGGAGGAGAGATATACCAGTCTGAGCTACTAGCTTTCGTTGAAAGTCAGGAATACGTCGATTTTGTAAATGACTTTAGATTATTTCGGGTTAGATCTGCGTCACTTCCAACACGAGAAAATCTGGTAGTTGACCCAGACCCACCATCAGATCACAAACGATTAAGTTTTTCTGTTGCTGACGAGACCGGTGCGAATCGATTGCACTTGGATTTTGAGGTTCAATTTGGAGACCCTAGCCAGCCCAAAGCGGATAATCTTGGAGAAACGTTGAGAGGAGCATTTAGGAACTCGATAGATCTTGATGATTTTGGCGATGATTTCATTCAGTCTGTCATTGAAAGGGTAGATGATGTATTGGATGTCAGAGCACTGAATATCACCAGGGTTTTCAGAGAAGACGAGGTTATGAAACAAGTAAGAATCGCCAGTCCATCGAATTCCAGGGCGATCTTGGTTACCACGCGGAATCATATCATCCGGCCACTAAGCTCCGGCGAATATGTCTGTCTGGGCGCCGAGAATCTGGGAATTGGATTCATGGTAGTTGATGTGGATTTTATTGTTAGATAGTATGAAAAATTTTAGAAGATGCCTTTGAATGAACAAAACAGGACAACCTTAAAACGGTATTTCGAAACAGGTGACCGACCCACTGAGGATCAGTTTAGTCAGCTTATTGATTCCTGTCTCAACAAGAAGGAAGATGGTGTGACCATTGGACCCCACAATGAGATTGGAATTGGAACACCTGACCCAGAATTTAGCCTGGATGTAGCAAATGCAACTGGTAAATTCTTCAGATTTGGACGTGGCCAAGATAGCGGAAGGATCTGGGCTGATTATCTTGACTTTGCTCCAAGGCTATTCTTAAGTGATAAGGATGATACACCTAGGATCCAATTTCAGCAAATTGGAAGCCAAACAGAGGATAATCCTGAATTTAGTACTTGGATTGGTATGGGGAAGTCATTGACAAACACCCTGGTACTTATGGGAGGAAACGTCGGGATTGGGGTAGCGGATCCCAGGGCGACGCTCCACTTAAAAACTCCGGGCAATCGGTTTGAAAATTCAGATACTGCCTTACTCATCAATAACAGTGGTAGGCAGAGAGCAGTTTTTCAAGCAAATGGTCCCAATGGGGCTTACCGGATTACCATACAGGATGGGCATGGCAGGGTACATCATCTTTGGAATGCATACGATGGAGTAGACGTAGATGGCAACCAGGTTCATCAATATGACAAATCTGGCGAGGGGGCGGCCTGGTTATTAATGAGCAGCGGCATACTATCGATTCGAACCGCTCCCAGTGGAACGGCAGATAACCCCATCCCTTTTAATACTGGTTTTACTCAGCATCAGCATGGAAATGTAAGTTTTAGAAAAGATGTAAGTTTTGGAGAAGGTATTTCCCAAGCTTGGTTTACTTCAAATCAGCAACATCCTAATAATGTGCTGCCAGTATCTTCCATCACAAAACATAACGTTGTAGTGGCTAGATGCTGTGTCAAAGTAAATGGTACAAATGTCAGAATTGAGGGGCCGGTCTGGAACGTAAAGGAAGTAACTCGTGTGGACCACGGTCATTATAAGGTTATTTTGGACCAGCGTATCAATAAATTTTCGTCGGGTCATGTCAACGTCATATCAAATTCACAGGATAAAGAAGTCAGCATAGGAACTGCAAAACTGTCATCTGAAAGTGCAGTCGCCAGGACGCAGTCGGCCGATTCGGTGCATGTTAAAATTCACACCTTATATTTTACAGGATCTGCTAATTCGGGATCTGCAAGAATGAGCGGGACTGGTGCAAGTCGGAATGCTGTTGATTTCGTCCTGACGGTAATAGGTTCTACCTACCTCGGTGACCCCATTCGAGTTTCACGAGAGAGGCCAGGTGTTATTCTACACGACATCGGGCCTAATCGTTAACTAAACAGCAAACCATTATCAACATGAAAAATATAACTCTAAAATTACAGGTCGGCGAGATTAACAAGGTGCTCACTGCTCTGGGTAACATGCCTTACCTCCAGGTTCATGAGCTGGTAGCAAAGATTCAGCTTCAAGCTACGCCGCAATTGGAGACAGCCCAGAATGGCGCGAATGAACAGGAAATGGCCACAGTTGAATCCTAAATTGATCGAAAAACCTACCATATCGAAAAATGCAGCACTAGACAAGAGCCTTGATTATCAATATCTACTTGAACAGGGATTAGCCTATCTACGTGGCAATACTGGAGATCAGTGGACGGATCACAATCCACATGATCCGGGCATAACGATTCTGGAGGCACTTGCTTACGCTTTAACTGATTTGGGTTACCGGTCCTGTCAACCAATTGAGGATATTCTTTCGAGCGATCCATCGATCCATGACGACTTCAGGAAGGATTTCTTTCGGGAGCGTGCCATCCTACCATGTCACCCTTTGACCATCAACGACCTTCGAAAAGTAGCGATAGATATTGAGGAAATAAAGAACGTGTGGATAGAAAGAGCCCATGAAGCAGATCATACTTCGGATCAGGCTGAACAGACGATTGGATTCACTGAAGATCAGAGTCAGCTCACCTACCAGACGCCGAAACCTGCACCAGCTCCTCCAGGCTTTATCAAAGGAATACTTAATCCCCAAATAGAATTTGAAAAACAGGACTGGAATCAAAATATCCGGGATTGGCCCATTGAAGTGGATGTAGACGGCGGCACCCAGGAACTGCTCATCCAAATCGCCTTTCCGTACTGGGATGAATTCATTCGTGAGTGGGACTATGATCATGACATCGAGGAAATAAAAATTCAGGAACATCTGGATGAGGAGGGAAATGTCACTGAGGATTTCACAAGAATTGAGAAAGAACTAAGTGACAAAGACTATAATCACTACTCGGCTTATTTGGAGATAAAATTCACGAGCAATCCCACATCACTCAAGAATTTTTTAGTGCGAATCAAGCTTAGATCGGACTACACAGATCGGGATTCGTTGGAAACCAAACTTAGAAAAGAGCTTGTCAAGGTAGATGGTCCCATTTCCAATTTGTACGTATCCAACCTGCTTCTTATCAAAGAGCACGTCTCAGGCTTTTACCATCACATGCACAAGTTCAGAAACCTGGGTGAAGATTATTTTAAGGTGAAGGCGATTCGTATTCAGGAAATTGCTGTCGACGCAGAAATTGAACTCTCGCCAGATGCCAACCCTGATGAAGTGATGGCGGATCTATTCTTCGATTTAGAAAATTTCTTTAGCCCATGGATCTATTTTCATTCCTTGGAAGAAATGATGAAGAGCAATGAAATTGGACCGGACCAGCTCTTTGAAGGACCACTACTAAAGCATGGTTTTATTCGTGATGATGAATTGAATGCGGTACAGCGAAGCAATGTTATTTACGTGTCCGATCTTATCAAGATTGTGATGGATCTAAGGCCAAGAGGTGTTATCGCCGTTAAAGATCTGAGCATTTCGAATTATGTCAACAATGACCTGGTTACTAAGCCAGTGGTCAACTGCCTGGTGTTGGTCAATGAAGATAGCAACCAGCCAAAACTAAGCGTCGAAAGGTCGAGGATACGTTTCACTAAGAATGGTATTCCTGTTGGAGAGGTAGATTTTCAAGGTCTGTTGGATGAAAAAAGAATTGCTGCGGTCAGAGTAAGAGTCGAACGCAAAGATCAATTAAAGATTCCGTCGGGGCGGGATCTTCAGCTTGAAAATTACCACTCTATCCAACATCATTTCCCACAGCATTATGGGATTGGCACAAGGGGACTTTCCAAATCAGTAGACGATAAAAGAAAAGCACAAGCCAAGCAACTAAAGGCCTATCTACTCACTTATGATCAACTGTTTGCCAATTACCTCAGTCAATTATCTAGTGTCAGATCACTTTTTTCGCTGAATAGATTGACGGACAAGACATATTTCAATCAAATACCTCACCAACTGCCGGACATTAAATCATTGATAAAGCCATTCCAAGGTCTTGGGATAGACTGGGAAGAATTTATTCAGGATCAATCCAATGAATATTATCAGACCTTGAGCGAGTTAGAAAGCCCGCAGTTGTTCCGTAAAAGAAGGAACCGATTCCTTGATCATCTATTAGCTCGCGTGGGGGAAGGGTTTAGGGAATATGCATTTCGAAACTACAGCAATGATCATTTAATAACTGAGAAAGTTACTTTCCTACAAGACTATCCATATATCAGTGCCAATCGAAGTAATTCATTCGACATAACTGATCATAGTGGAGAAGCATTTTCAGGATTTGAGAAGAGGATTTCGGGATTATTGGGGCTACGTCGACCAGAGGATTACTTCGAAATCTACGCCGAGATGGGAAGTGATGGAAAAATCAACTATCGCTTCAGGGTTTTGGATCAGAACAATCAAATACTGCTGAAGAGCCATTCCAGCTTTAATGGAATTTCTGAAATGAGTGCAGTGAAAAACAAAGTAATGTTAAATGCTAAAACTGCCTCCAGATTCAATATATTCCTATCTACTGAAGAAGGAAAATTCAAAACAAATCTTGTTGATGAGGGAGGTGAGGTTATAGCAAAAGAAGATCAGTCTTTCGATACTCAGGATGAGGCGCTTGCGGTGAGAGATCAGATTATTGCCCTCTTCATCGAATCATCGAAAGTTCAATTCCTGGTAATTGAGCACGTACTGTTGCGACCAAGGGTTCGGACCGCCACAAACGAAGATCGATTCCTATCTATTCCGAATCCAGAAAATAATGACATAGTATCAGACCCATACTCCTTTCAGGTCACGATTCTATTTCCTCTTATTGGACGTTTTCAAGATGATCAATTCCAGAAATATAGCGAGGAAATCATACGAACTGAATCACCTGCACACTTGAAACTTAATCCATTTTGGGTATCTGTTGTAAAATTTGGGCGTGTTAGAAATAAGCTCTTGGAATGGCGCAGATTGATTGCTGATAATTCTAGTAGCCCGAGTGAATTGAGTGTTGCATTAAATCAACTGGTTTCTGAAATAAACCCACTTTATGAGGAATGAAGCATAAAACGTCCATAATTAAGGAACTATTCCTGGACTTCCAATATCAGGGTCACCAGACAGAATTGGAAGTAATGGACAAAATGCATGAGGCCTTCGAAACTCAAATACAACCGAAGCTGGAAACAATTTTTAAAGAAAATGACACGAATGAAACCTTCAGAGTTGACAGATGGGAACTGGATCTTGGTGTATTTGACAAATGGGATGTTGAAGAGATTGGTTTGGCCATAGAAAAACAATTACTCGAAAAGTTGTTTTCCTTAAGACATCATAAATCTGGAACAAAAGATTCATTTTTTTCTTCGGACGATCACGGACCTGCACTTGAAATCCTTATCTTTTATCTGACAAGTGGAGTCCTTCCATGGAATTTTGTTTACCAAGATTCTGGTTCCGTTAAAAAGCTTTTTAAGGAAGTTGTGGAGAACAAAGCGTTCGTCCGTCAAATTTCCTTATCACTTAAATCGGAGGAAGCAATGATTCGCTTCCTATATCAATTCTCTAAAGAGTTGCTAAATACGTTCACGGAGTCTCTAGCTGCAGAGATTTCATCCAGTCAATTTGTTGGCACGTATCGAATCATCCATGCAATGGTTCACCGAGTTGGCATCTCATCTTTCGATGTCAAGCTGATAGAGCTCAAGAGTCTACTCCAAACCTTTCAAGGTGATTTCGGATCGAGTTCTTTAATGTACATAAAAACAGTATTGCGAGAATTGTGCAATCATCAGGAAATCGATAAAAAATTACTTACTACCGAATTCATTAAAGTATTGGATGAATCTCCTCTAAAGCAATGGAGTGACTACAGAAAAGAAATAATCCATCTACTGCAGGAACTTCAAAGTAGTACACCATCAGAACCTATCAAAAAATGGTTGTTAGGTTATGAGAATCCGGGTGAGGACGATCAAGTAAGATCTGCCATGGATGATCTGAGAGTCCAAGGCCCCGATGATAGTATGCAATTCACCGATCTGCGTCCAGTGGACTTTTATGTTGAGAATGCGGGTCTCATACTTCTATGGCCTTTTCTGCCCGCATATTTCGCGGAGATTGAAATAGTTAAAGAAGAGGGGTTCACATCCGAAGAATCCAGGAAAAAAGCGATTCACCTGTTGCAGTTTCTTATAACAGGTCAGAGCCAAAATCCAGAATATAAATTGGTTCTGAACAAGGTCCTATGTGATTGTCCAACATCTTATCCATTGGACCATGGTATTGACATTGGATTGGTTGAGACGCAAGCATCTAAAAAACTGATCGCGAGTGTAATCAATCAGTGGAGGGCTTTAGGAAATACTTCAAATGAAGGATTTGTTAGCGCTTTTTTATCAAGAAGCGGCAAACTGACAAGCAGGAGTGATGACTGGCTGCTTCAAGTCGAACAAATGCCTTATGACATTTTAATGGACCATATTCCATGGCCCTATCATACAGTGAAATTGCCATGGATGCAAAAACCAATATGCGTAGAATGGTAACAGAAAAAGCAAAACATAATGCATCTCACCTCGAATTAGAACTTGCTTGGTTCGAAGAATTGTTAACAAGCCGGATGGATCTTTTCTACGGAAGGGATTCAAAATACAAGTCTCTGCATGACATTCCTGCTCCAGCATTAGATGCAAAGAAGTCGCTCTACGCCAGCTTTGTAGATCATTACCAGCTTTCTTTCGCTGAGCAGATAGCCATTTTGCTAAGTCTCGTGCCTCATATACGTCCTCAATTGTTAGATATCTTCCTGGAGGAGGGAAGGAATATGGGGTTTTCAGAATTTGGAGGAGTAATTGGGCAGCGGTCTGGCTTATTCTTGCCAACAGGAGAGACTCTCATTTTTATCGTTGCTGGTAAAAATCTAGACGCAAGATTTCAGTTGATGGACCTCTTTGATCCTGATCATTTTTTTGCAAAACACGGCATTATTCAACTTGAACCGAGTCCGGATGGTGAACCTGCCATGAGCGGTACCATTAATTTGTCAGACGAATATCTGGACTACTTCACATCAGGTTACATTCGCAAGCCAGATTTTAATATGAACTTTCCTGCCAAGTTGATCACCTCACCGCTTGAATGGGATGATCTTGTTTTGAATCAAAGGACTTGGGACCAGATTGATGAAATTCGAAATTGGATAAAGTATGGTCACGTTCTTCTTCATGAGTGGGAGCTCGGAGATAAACTTCATCGAGGATACCGGACGTTGTTTCATGGCCCATCAGGTACAGGTAAAACCGCTACCGCGGCATTACTAGGGAAGGTGACAGATAGAGATGTCTACAGGGTGGACTTGTCCATGGTCATCTCCAAATACATTGGTGAAACCGAAAAAAACCTTTCGAATATTTTCGATAGAGCAGAACATCGACGATGGATTCTATTTTTTGATGAGTCTGATGCTCTCTTCGGGCGTAGGACCGAAATCAATAGTGCTCATGACCGTTTTGCTAACCAAGAAGTATCCTATTTGTTGCAGCGAATAGAAAACTTCAATGGTTTAGTGATACTGGCTTCCAACATGAAAGGAAATATCGATGATGCTTTCACTCGTCGATTTGAGTCCATTATTCACTTTCCTCTACCGAAAGCTGCAGAGCGACAAAAAATCTGGGAGAAGGCATTCACAAAAGCTAAGAGCCTAGACGAGAAGATTGATTTTGAATCAATTGCGGAAAAATATGAAGTGACAGGGGCTATCATCAAAAATGTCGTGCACTATTCCTCATTAAAAGCATTGAGTCGTAACAGCGATCAAATTATGCTCGCGGATATCGAAGGTGGCATTAGAAAGGAACTCCGTAAAGAAGGTAAAATGGTAGCATAAATGAGTTTCACTAAATCAGCCACCGAAAAGACACGAGCTAGTAAAACGAAGCATAACACCTCATTGCAGCAAATTGTCCAGACTAAGCTTCGCGTAAATCCTGCAGGAGATAAATTCGAGGTAGAAGCAGACAACATAGCTGATCAGGTGATGCGAACACCTGCTGGTACGAACTCACTGCAAAGGAATGACAATCCGGACGAGGAAGATATTCAGACGAAATCAGCAGTACCCAAAATTACTCCGTTGATTCAGCGACAAATTGAATCTGAAGAACCAGAAATAGAAGCGGACGATATTATTCAGCGGCAGCATACAGAAGAACTGAATGGCGGTGGAATGATAGAAATCAATTTTTTGCAAAAGGCCGCTGATGGATTTACGGTAGAATTCCGACAAGCAATATTTAACCTTTTGTTGCGAATGTATCGCGGACTTGCTTGGTTGATGAATCCCTACTCCGCTGCAAAAAGTGATGAAATGGCAATAAATGATGAAATAGTGGACATTGCCAACGTTGAGTTTAGCAGTTACTTAAGTACAGGGAAAGCAAACACCAACCTCAGGAATTACATTTTAGATATTGCTCCACTTAGGGAGTTGAAGAATTTATTGCTTAGGAAAACGCAAGGGGAGGGAGAAGAAGGAATCATCTTGCAAGAAGATTTAGGCGCATTGAAAACCCTTTTAATACAATATACCTATCAGCGTCTCTATTTAATGGCTAAAAAAGCTGGTTTGGAAGCGTATGGGGAAATGGTACAAACTGGAGATGCCCGAAGGAAGACCACGCCCATTAAAAACATGGGAGAGGAGTTAAACGATGAAAATGACACCGATCCTGGAGATCAGCCTGAACCGTCACCTGATTCGGACATTCAACGAAAATGCGAAACCTGTGAACAGGAGGAAAAAGTGCAACGAAAAGAGGAGTTTTTGCTACCGACAAACCTTTTAGGTTGCGAGCCTTGCGATCAAATGGATCAAATTCAGGCTAAGTCAGATTTGGGAGTTCACGAACCAACTAACAGGTCGCAGACCATGTTAAATGCTGTATTGAAAAATGGAGGAGGTCAACCCATGGACCCTGTAACACGCCAATTTATGGAATCTCGTTTGGGTGGGGATTTTGGAAACGTTCGTATTCATACGGACTACCGAGCTGCACAATCCGCGAAAGCCATACACGCTAAAGCTTATACGCACGGTAACCAAATTGTCTTTGCACAAGGGCACTACCAGCCATATAACACAAGAGGTAAGTGGCTCCTCGCTCATGAACTGGTCCATGTATTGCAGCAGGGGGGCGAGATACAGAAAGGTTTGATTCAAAACAAAGAGGATGGTACATCAACAGTTAAAAGTGGTACGGTCTGTGGGGTTCACAGTGTATCTGCAAATGAGCCAAAGCCAGAAAGCAACAACGGCGAAACGACGGATATTCCTGAAAATATGCAGGAACGCGACTCCTCAACTGCTAAAGAGACTTATCCTGCTACAAATACCCCTGAGGCAACCGAGAAGACCGACGAACCAAAAACTCCAGTCTCGGAAAGAACAAAAACCTCACATCCTAAGAGTGCGAAGGAAGATCCAGAATTCCAGGAGCTGATCAGTGAAACAAACCAGGCAAAATTCAGTCAGCAGAGGCACAAACTCGGTGCTGAAAAAGCGATGGAGGGACAACTAGCGGCCACACCAAACGAATCACTTAAGGAAACAACCACTGCTAAGGCAGGGCAATTGGAAACAGAATCTGCTGCGGAAAAAACCTTTAATAAGGAAGCTTTTATAGCTGAAGTACTAGCCATGGTAGCAAAGGAGGTGCCAGCTGATGAAGGTAGATATAAGAGTTTCAAAAAGGAGGAACCTTCAAAACATGCTCAAAAAGCGCTTCAAAAAATTTCATCCAACAAGGAAGCACATGAGCCAAGATCCTTGCTGAAGAATGGGTCACCTTCCCAAACTGAGGTTTCGAAAAATTTGGTGCATGACAAAGAAGTGGTACCCCTGAAGCCCGAAATTCCTGGCAGAAGGCCCTCTGTTGGGAATACGCAAAGAGCCATTCCAAAGCCTATGCCTGGTGAGGAATTAGCGATGGACGAAGAGCATAATGCGGAATCCTTGGATCGAGCCATGAAAGACGAGAAGTTGAGAGGAATTGGGACTGAATTGACAGAACAGCAACTCAAAGACTCGAATGAAGGAGAGTTCCAGGCGACTCTGAGTACTAAGTGGGAGTCCCAAAAGGAGTTGTGCAAAACACCCGACAAGCTGAGAAAACATGAATCTGAGACTCATCAGAAAGCCACTGAGGATGCACAGACCCAATTAAAAGGAGCGTTGAAAGACATGCATAGCAAAAGATCTGCTGTTTTTGATGTAGTACACAAAAACAAGAGTAGCCTGAAGTCTGAGGATGAGAAGCTTCTGAATAAGTATTACAAGGAGATTGATCTCATCTTCAAGAACACAACTAAAGGTGTGACGCAAACACTCCAGGCATTGGACAATTGCGTGTCCTGCATCTTAGAACAGGCCATGCATGAGGCCCACAGAAGGTTTAAAAACAATGTGACCGATCGATTAGAAGATTACTATGGTGTTGGTGTGTTCAACCTAAGTGATGAAGATGAAGACTGGGAGGAAAGGTCCCATAATCAGCGCGTTAAGAACAGCATCTATTGGCTTGGCCAAATGAAAAAACAAACGCAGGACCCCAGACGTAGAGCGGAAATTGACAAACAGATTGAAACACTAGCAAGTACTAGAAAAGAAACCATTGTAGATAAAATATTCAAGGAGGAAAGAAACAAGTTCACCGCGATTATTAGTCAGGCAGTGAACAAGATAGCAGACAAAATAGATGAAGGACTGCGCAAGGCTCGAAAAATCATTAAAAATGGAAAAGACTGCGTTAAGGCTGCATCCTGTCGCTTACCAGGTCATTTGCAAGAAAAAGCACAGGAAAAAACAACAATTTTCCTAGAACGATTTAATAATCTGGAATCTCGGGTCCAGGATAAGCAAAATGAACTTAAGGAAACATTGGTTCGGAGCTATGTCGAAAATCTCAAAAAGCTGAAAACCAAATTTGAGGAAATTCGGGCGGAGGCTGCTCTATCATTTTGGGAGCGAGCTTGGAGAGCTATCAAGAAGGTGGCTACCATCATTTTTGACCTGGGCAAATTACTAGTAAGAGTATTATCCAAAGCCGCAAGCGTGATTGGTGATATTCTGGCTCATCCAATCCGGTTTGTTGGAAATCTCATTTCAGCAGTTGGTCAGGGAATGGTAAATTTCAGGGACCGGATCGGACATCACCTGGAGCAGATCATGTTGAAACTGATCCTGGGCACATTACCGCCAGGTGTTTCATTGCCTAGGTCGCTGGATCCAAAACCACTGTTTTCTTTTGCACTGGACGTCATAGGTCTTTCAAAGCAAAACATCAGAACTCAAATGGTTAAAAGGTTGGGCGAACCGGTAGTCAGCAAACTGGAAAGCGCCTTTGATCTTTTGATCATATTCAAGCGTGAGGGCTTGGCTGGACTTTGGAGTCATGTCAAGGATCGCATCGGGGATTTAAAGGAACAAGTCATTGATCAAGTCAAAGATTACTTTAAGAATGCCATTATTCGAGCTGCGATCAAGTTTTTACTAGCAGCCCTGACACCTGCGTCAGGCTTCATTAAGGCATGTCAAACGATCATCAGCATAGCCACTTTCTTCATTAAGAACCTTCGTAATCTGCTACAGTTATTAGACTCCATTTTGGATTCGTTCATTGATATTGCACGAGGCAACTTGACGGCAGCCGCCAACAAAGTAGAGCGGGCACTAGCTGATATACTAGTAACTGGCCTGAGGTTCCTTGCAGCCCTTGTTGGTATTAATTTGGATAAGATCAGCCGTCGCGTAAGAAAAATATTTGAATCAATCAGGAGACCGGTTAAGCGAGCGATCAACTGGCTGTTGGGCAAGGCTGTGGCCTTTGCACATCGCACCGGGCTTATTGGATTGGCAGAGAAGGGTCGGAGGAAGTTAGCGAGCACGAAGGAAAAAGTGAAGAGGAAAGCGAAAGCAGTCGCGTCCAAGATCGCTTCCTGGTGGAATCTTAGGAAAAAATTCAAAACCAGCGATGGCCAGGATCATGTGTTGTTTTTTAAGGGCAAATCTTTGAAAGCAACACTTATGGTTGCCAGCACTCCCCAGTCGGTTTCAAGCTATTTGAGTAAACTCAAAGTCACTCCTTCGAAACAGGCTGCCTTGAAAAAAGCACAGGCGATAGCCGCCAAAATCGACAGCATCAAGGCGCAGAAGGTTTCAACGGATAAGGATAGAAAGAAGCAGCAGAAAACGATTGAAAAACAAATGGATCTCATGGCACCATTTATTGCCAAACTGATAGAAGGTGAGAAATTACCTGAGTCAACACCACCGGTATATGGCGGACTACGAAACGGATTTGGTACTTCAATGCGAATTGATGTCTTGACCAAAAAAGGTCCTGAAGGATCAGTGCCTAAAGTTGCCAACACAGAAACTTATGACCACCTGAATCTCAGGAGGTTCAGCAAATTCTCTTCATCATTTTTCTATGTAAAGGGGCATTTGCTTAATCACAATCTACATGGACCTGGAACTACATGGGCCAATTTAACCCCACTTTCGGTGCAGGGCAACAAGAATCATTCGAACAAAGTGGAAGAACCCATCAAGAACTTAGTCGATGACGGTGAAATTGTCAAATACAAAGTAGTAGCGGAGTTTGGAAGAACCCATACTGATCGCAGAATCAATGAGATTGATGAATTTGATCCCTTAAAAGAAAACAAGATCAAAGTGCTTGAAGCCGAACGAAGTGTACCGACGGGATTATTTATAACTGCAGAGACTATGGACAAGGATGATAGGCTTAAAAGTAAGAAGATCAATGTTCCCCCATTTGTGGAAAATCCGATTCAGGAAGAACGCATTGATCACTATGCAGTGAAGGGGGAAGCCTTATCGAATGAAATAGATTTGAATACTGCTAATCAAAAACAACTTACTCGACTAAAAGGTGTGGGTAACGCAACGGCCGATCTGCTTATTGACGCACGGCGCAAGAATATTTCTAAGTGGATACTACCTGTCCAAGGTGTTAAAGAAAAGACATGAGGAGTACTATACAACAAAAGAGAATTTTTAATTTATTTAAAAAAAATCTTCTCATCTTGTCCGATTTAGAAGATGTCGATCATTAAGGAAGTAGAAATAAGATTTTATAAATTAAAACAAAAAAGACATGAAAGATTTTATGATGCTCTTCCACAGTGAACCTAATCCCAACATGGAACCAACTCCTGCCGAAATCGAAGCAGAAATCAAGGAATGGGGGGACTGGATGGGTGGAATTGGCGCACAAGGAAAGTTGAAAAACCCGGGAGAAGCGTTGGGCTTTGAAGGTAAGACTATGCACGCAGACGGGTCTATCACCGACGGTCCTTATGCCGAAGTAAAAGAAATCGTAGGTGGTTTTATGATCGTCTCTGCAGAGCATATTGATGAAGCCATGGGACTGGTCAAAGGATGCCCTGGTCTGGCTAATGGAGGAAAAGTTGAGGTCAGAGAAATCATGCCTACCGAAGATATTCCGAGTGACTGATCAGCAAAAGC
>JANQOR010000020.1 GCA_028285685.1 Cyclobacteriaceae bacterium
AAAAAAGGCAAACGAAGCATCGCACCGCTACAACCACCTACCCTTGCTACCGTCAGGTCCTGGGGGATTCAGCAGGAGCTGGTCGTACCCGTTTGCCGACCGCAAAGTTAGTAAATACAAGAGAAGGATTTCCTGTAAAGTCAAACTTTGTTAGTATTCATCGATCGTGAGATAGTAGGCATCTTCATCATAAGGATTCATGTGCTCATCAAACTGGTCTCCGTCGTAACTGATTTCCTCGTAATCGATCAGTTCTTCAGGGTCAGGCAAATCTTCGAGCACGTTATCTTCTGGTTCCATGCGTGCAAGATAGGATGGCTGTAAACTCTTAATATGTGCAACAAATTACCATTATGTTAAAATGGCTCAAGAAACTTCGAACTCACTTAACAAAAAGCTCAACTCACTCAACATCATGGCAGTAGCTCCCCAAACAACTTTACCTTCAAGATCAAAATAGGGTGATGAAAGAACGTGACCATTTCTCACAACCATGTCCTTCTTTTTTCGCTTGTTTGCATCCAAAAGGTCAATCGTAGCTGGCGTAATAATTTCTTTGACCTCTCTTGGGTCTGGCCTGAATATTGGGACTCTTTGCGTGATGCCAATCACTGGCAAAATGTCGTGGTTGCTTGCTCCAACAAAAAATGGAGACAAGCCTCCCAGTACCTCAATCTCCTTGTCATCTACTCCGATCTCTTCTTCAGCTTCTCTAAGTGCTGTTCGTATAAGGCTGCTATCGGTCTCCTCCTTTCTTCCACCCGGCAATGCAATCTGTCCACTATGAATACCGTCATATTCAGGGCGTTCAATCAACGGAAACCGCACGATCCCTTCCTCCTCGTAAAACAAAATCAAAACACCACCCTGCCGCGGTTTCTTCTCGTGCTTGAATCTAATGTTGGAGCCGTTTACCAACGTGGGCAACATAAGATCATGAGCTGATTTACCTGGCATCGGCTCCTTCAGACGACTTTCAAAAAACCTTGCGAGGGACGCTAATTTCATGGTTCTGCAAATTAGCAACCATTTTTCGACCAATATAACTTTTAGTTAGTCGAAAAACAGCAAACTATCGGTGTACAATAATCCACTCAGTATTGAACATTCTATATATTGGTATATCAACCTAATCCACGCCATAATATGGAGAATATACCCGCCTACATAAGTGGCACTTTCCTGGCAATTGTTGCAGCGGCAGTAGGATTTATATTTTACGCAGTAAACTTCGTTGCCGCCGGAAGACGGAACTTTACTCCTACCATTATTCTTACGCTTTTTTGCGTATGGATCTTTCTTGTGTCTATTCTGACGTACAATGGTTTTTTTCAAGATTTTTCATCCCCTCCACGGTTAATGATCTTCGTTGGAATAACTGTCTTGATCATCATAGGACTTTTTCTTTTCAGAAAGACAAGGACCTTCCTCAATAAAATGCCTATCACAACACTTACCTATATTCATATTATCCGGGTACCTGTAGAAATGGTCCTTCTTTGGTTAGGCATAAGTGGAGCGATTGGCATGGAGCTCACATTCGAGGGTTCAAACTTTGACATCATTTCTGGTATCACCGCTCCTTTTGTCGGGGTATTCATGATAGGAAGTCGAAGTAAAAACAGAATTGGAGCCATCATTTGGAATGTTGCAGCACTGGCTCTTTTGATCAATATCGTCGCAAGGGCGGTATCCTATACCCCTTATTTTTACGAATACACGATGGGTGGACAGCCTCCAAATATTGCTGTTTTTTATTTTCCTTTTGTCTTGTTACCAACTTTGGTAGTACCGATCGTATTTTTCTCCCATATTGTGTCGCTCAATCAGTTGCTGTTTGTAAAAGAGCCGTCGCAATTCTGATTTAAAAGATTGGTACTCGTCAGTTCTTTTCGGGCATCACCTTCTACCCATGATTCACAAGCCCTTTTCAAATCACCACTTTTCTGGTAGGCCAATCCCAGGTAACTATATACTTCATCTATGAACTCTGGTTCTTCGATCGCTCTGGTTAACAGTCTGATAGCCTGGGCATGGTCATCCTTCAGCAAAAAGTAAATTCCTTTATTCCTATAAGCCCATCCGTTCTTTGGATTAAGTAAGATGCTGCGATCAATATCCTCCAAAGCGAGATTTAAA
Source organism: Cyclobacteriaceae bacterium (assembly GCA_028285685.1). GTDB lineage: Bacteria > Bacteroidota > Bacteroidia > Cytophagales > Cyclobacteriaceae > Ekhidna. The sequence continues at coordinate 2,140 of JANQOR010000020.1, forward strand.
GAATCCATTTGGAGGTAAATGAATCCGCGGTTATTGAGAAAGTAGGGTTCATCAGGAACTACATCAAGCGCTCGATTTATTTCTACCAGGGAGGCGAGGTAATTTCCATTTTTCAAATGGATTTGACTCAAAAGATTAGCAGCGTTTGCGTCGCTGGAATTCAACTCAAGCCCTTCGGCTACTACTTCAGAGGCTTTCACCAAATCTCCCTTGAGGTAGTGAATGGTTGCAATGTTTACAATGGTCTCAGGGTTCAAAGGATTCAGCGAATCAGCGATTATGAAGCTTTTTAGTGCCAAATCATAGGATCTAACCTTTGTTTGCACCAATCCCTTATAGAAGTAAACAAAAGCAGAATCCGGTTTCAGTTCCTTTATGGTCTCAATGTCCTCTAAGGAATTATCAAAATTGCCTATGGACTCATAAGCATAGGCCCTGTTAAACAGCGCATCCAGGTAATCAGGTTGCCGCTGAATGGCTTGATTATAGTCGAGAATTGCTTCATAAGGGTGGTTTACTTCCATCTTGGCTACTCCACGATTGTTTAGAGCAAACGCAAAATTTGGATCTATTTTCAATGATTCATTAAACAAGTCAACTGCCTTGATGTAATCACCATCCTCAAGTGCAAGATTTCCCATCTGAAAGAAACGATCTCGTCGATCTTGATCGGACTCGCAACTGAACAAAAAGGTTAGAATAAGAGCAAATCCCAGAGGTTTTAGGTAGTCGGTCATATACAATAAAAAAGCCTGCACAAAACTATGCAGGCTTTGAGTTAAAGCTGTTTTATTCTCAATATCTTTTCACCGAACCACCACTGCTGGAACTTACGTCCACGTATCTTGGTGAGCCTTTGTAGCGAATGGATCCGCCACTACTTGCTCGGGCATCAATCCTTTCCGAAGCGCTCACCTTCACAGAACCGCCACTACTAGCACTGGCATCAACTTCCTCACTTTCAACGTCGTATGCGTCGTATTCGCCGCTACTGCTTGCCTGAATATCTTGCGTCCTTGCTGATCCTTCAATTTCTATTTCGCCTGAACTGGAAACTTCAGCCTCTATTTCGTCCACTTCGACATCCAGTTCCACATCTCCAGAGCTTGAAGCCTCTAAAGACAAATCATCGGCTTTGATACTAGCTCGAATGAATCCTGAACTGGAAACGTCCACATCAAAATCCCCGTCCGTTTCGATTCGTTCGTCAGCATTGATCGATGCGGAAGATGAAGCAGTCAGTGCATCAATGGAAACATAGGTGACGTACACCTCCACGTCCCGATCCCTGTTCCATCGTAAATTGTCATCGATGTGAATTTTTAGCCTACCGAGGCTCACTTCCGTTACCACTTGTTCGATATCTATACCTCTCGCGACAACTCGAGCTTCCTCTTTCGAGCCTTTTTTTAAGTATACATCAATACTTTCCTGTGCCCTGACTTCTGAAAAGGAGGAGAGCGACCTTGTCTCTTCTGATTGTGCAACTGCCGTCGCTGACAGAAGCGTGGATAGCGATAGGACAAACGTTGATTTCTTCATAGCAACGTAAAATTAAGATCTTCTGATGGTTCCACCACTACTGGAACTAACATCTACATATCGAGGCGAGCCTCTATATCTGACGGTACCACCACTGCTAGCTCTGGCATCTACCTTCTGAGAGACATTCACTTTAATAGAACCGCCACTACTTGCGCTAACATCCACTTCCTCACTTTCCACATCATAGGCATCGTAACCGCCAGAGCTATGAGCCTCTATATCCTGCATTCGTGCTGATCCTGAAACCTCAATGTCTCCTGCGCTGGAAACATTTGCTTCGATCTCATCAACTTCAACTTCTAATTCTGCATCACCAGCACTTGAAACATCAATTGACAACTCATCCGCTTTTATCGTTGCTTCCAGATCTCCAGCACTGCTAACATCAACGTCAAAATCTCCACTTGTTTCTAACTTGTCTTCAGCTCTGACAGATGCTGCAGATGAGACCGAGATAGCGTTGATCGATTTGTAAGTGACATATACTTCCACATCAATATTTCGGTGATTGTTTCCATCCAGATGTATCTTGAGACGACCTCCACTGACGTCCGTCAGGACATCATCCAGGTCGATGTTTCGTGCAATAACACGAGCCTCTTCCTTGTCTCCCTCTTTTAGATAAACATCAATTCCTTCATTGGCTGAAATTCGCGAAAAAGATGACAGGCTTCTGGTTTCCTCCGATTGTGCGAACGTAAAACTTGCAATTAGTACGCCCAGCAGCGTAATCAAGTATGATTTCTTCATGGCTTTTTGAGTTTCTTTTCTTTAAGAGATCAAGAAAAGAAGTAAAGGTTGCATTTATAACGAACTAATGTGCCCTTTTTTATACTCCGCCCACGCAACAGATTTATAGTGATCATCGCCTATGAAGTTCAGTATTGGTTCCATCTGCTTCGGCTTGAGATATCCGGCAATCGGTTGGATAATCCTTAGCTCTTCATCCATAAAGACGGTCGTTGGATAACTCAATTGATTTCTGGTAAGTGCTGCGGCTAGTTCATGTACACCTCTCCTGCCTTGTGGAATAAACTTAAATGTATGTCCGTCAAAAACAACAGATTCTTTTTGCTCAGCATTGAATTTTACAGGATAGAAATTCTCATTTATATAAGCAGAAAGTTTGGCATTGCTATACGTCTCTCGATCCATCACCTTGCACCATCCGCACCAATCTGTATAAAGATCGATCAGGAGCTTTTTGGGATTCTCCTTGTGCAATTCAATTGCCTCCTCGAATGTCAACCAATTCACACCATCCTCTTCGGGAATACTCCACGAGGACAGTGACACAACCAAAATGAGGCCTAAAATGTACTTTGACGCTTTCATAACCTAGTTAACGTTAGAAAAGGCATTTTCTGTTCGCAAGTACTAAGTTAATTAAAACAGATCTTATTGTAGTGTCGCCGCAAAAACAACCGGATCCTTGAAAATCTTATCCCAAAGGTCAGCGTCATTAAATATCTCGACAGCGTTCTCCGAAGATTTAACTATCACATCATCGTTTTCTCTCAAACCTTCAAGCTTGATATCTGAGCTGTTGGAAAATGAAAAGGTCACAGCATGTGTATAGTTCACTGTAGCTGTCTCTTCATAGAAGTTCTTGCTGTTTGCATAACTCAAGCCTTGAAAAAACTCAGCAACAGTAGCACTGTCGGCTTTTGCTCCACCAATGGTCCAGTCCGTATTTTTTTCAAGTGTAAAAGAGCCTTCCGGATAGTCAAACACCACTTGTGTTAGTGAGTCCTTCTTTAGCCTTAAGACATTATTGTCCCGATAGTCATCTGCATTTTCATAGACTGACATTTTCATGAAACCATTCGCCACGTACACATTCTCATCTTCAAAAAGACGAACGAACGAATAGAAACTTCGCTGCCCCTCCACACCAAATCTTCCCAGGACGATATCGGTTGTGACTTTATCCCCAGCGAATACTTTGACCCTGGTTCCCATTGAATCAACTTCGTAATCTTTCCAGTTCTCCTTCTTCCGGGATGCGAGTCTGCTGGGTTCGATCATGTTCAATGTTTGAAAGAGGGATTTTACCGTGCTCTCCTTGGCTTTCTTCGCTCCGTTAGCTAAGGTCACAGTCCAATCATCCCCCGCTTTGGTTAGGGTTACTGCGCCCTTGGGGCTTGAAATCTCAACTTTTGTCGTTTTGGTCGTATCGATCGAAACCAGTTCGCTTCTTAGTGACTTACTCCTTCCGTCACTCTTGGTGAACTGGACTATAAAAAAGACGACCAGGAGTACTCCCAAAATGATCAATAGGTTTTTTAATGATAGTTTCATTTTTCTTGGCTATCGTTCTTTATTCAAAGTTTCCTTGCATCCACCGTTGCCTCTTCCGCTGATTCTGGAGTCTCCTGCCAAAAGCGTACAACAACAACAGGACAATGGGTGCAAAAACATTGCTGTATTTAAGTAGGTTTTTCGTTCCGTCTTCGACAGCATCCAATGGTCTTGAGGTAATTCCTTTTGTGCGTAACTCTATTAAGCCGGTGTCGTCGGCTAACCAGTCAATCGTATTGGATGCAAAATTGACATGATCGGGCGCAACCTGTCTGGCCCCCTGACCTTCCCCGTTAATAAAGAAATCGCCATTTCCTATCGCTACGATCTTTCCAAGCCCGTTGTTAACACCTTCTACGGCAGCAGCTAGCGATTGTACGCCAGCGCTAAAATCAGTTTCGCGCCACCTCTTTTGTATATCCACATAGGAAGGAGGCCTTACAGATCCGGAGCTTGGCGAAGTAAAGGCGAGAATTGTTGAGGTCACGGTACTGTCCTGGTATGTAGGCACTACACTGGATACAAATGTCAAGGTCATTTCATCCAGGCCTCTTGTCAGCGGGTGATCTTCAAAATTGCTAATTCGTGGGAAGTAGGGAAATTCCTTTTGACTGTTGATCCTAAAGTACCCTTGTTGCTGGGATACGGTAACAGTGGCGCATTGTGTATCTATTACAAAGTCAGTTCCTAGTCGAATTCCTTTGCCTGAAAGCCAGCTGATCATTCCAATATCATTGGCCTGGGATAGCAATCCTTGCTGTAAATCACCCTGAACAGAAGAGTATGCAATAAACAGCTTTCCGCCACCACTCAAATAATTGTCCAGTTTGTTAAAATGTGATGGTGGAATTGTATCCTTAGGAGCAGTCCATACCAGCGCTCGGTAAAAGCCAGGAATTTCAGCAGTGTCGGTGATCGTAACAGCTTCAAAATCATACAAAACACTAAGTTGCTGAGCTAGCTGTACCATAGAGCTGATCGTAGCTTCACCATGCCCTTGAATAAGTCCGATTTTCGGCTTATCAATAACAGAGAGTTTCTTAATCGATGTTGACAGCTCATACTCCATCGCTGCACCAGGCTGAACCAATGGAATGATCTCGACTCGATCCCCCATCTGCAAAGTCGCTCCCATGTACGCGCGCATCTGTTCCACTCGGTCATTTTCCGTCACATTGATCATTACAGGACCAATTCCCTTTTGCTGGACTTCTTGTTCCTTTGCCTGATCTTCGTTCGGGTTGATAAACTCGTATACCACATTCCCTCCAGACCTTTTCTCGTACTCGATGAGCATGTCTTCAAAATCTTTACGATTATTCAAAAGCTGCGGTGGAAGGTCTTCAGAAAAGTAGGCTGCGACTGTGATCACATCGTCAAGTTCCTCAAGAATATCTTCAGTAGCATTGCTCAGCGTGTATCGTTTGTCTTCAGTGAAATCCAACCTGAAGTATAATTGGTTAGAAAGAAGGTTGGCTACTACGATGATTGCCAGAATCACCAAAACCTGTATTACAATTGTCTGCTTTTTCATTCTACTTCCAGTTTCTTTTTGACAACATAATTTGAGTGGCGACCAGCCCCACAATAATTATTGACAGAAAATAGAGAATGTCTCGACTATCAATGACTCCTCTACTAAGTGAATCAACATGGGTCCTTATACTTAGAAAGCTAAATACTTCTCCAACGAAACCAGTCAATCCAGCACCAATCACATCAAATAGCATGTGAAAGAAAATGCCAATAAATAGCGCTACTAAGAAGGCTACAATCTGATTCTGAGTAAGGCTGCTCGCGAACAAGCCGATGCTTATGTAGCTAGCTGAAAGAAACAACATTCCCAGATAACCCCCTATCACAGACCCATCATCAACATTTCCCAACTGACTAACAGTGATATAGTAAGGTATGGTGCATACCAAAGCTATTAATACCAATATCAGGCACGCCAAAAATTTTCCAGCAACTATTTGTCCGTCACTCACAGCCTTCGTAATCAAGAGTTCGATCGTGCCGGCCTTGTTTTCCTCCGCGATCATTCGCATGGTGATCGCCGGAATAAAGAAAAACAAGGACCAAAAAGCCACACTATAGAAAACGTCCAAGTTCGCCTGTCCCAAGACGAAAATATTCGTCCCAAATAGCCACGTGAAAGATCCACTTAACCCGAGGAACAGGATGATCATCACGTACGCAATAAGCGAATCAAAAAATGCGGAAAGTTCACGCTTCGTTATTATCCAAACCTTGCTCATCTCCTAGTTCGTTAAGTTTCTAAATACATCCTCCAATCGTGTCTCGATGCCCGTCATTTCCATCAAATACCATTTTTGTTTGACACACAAATCAAAAATCTCCTTTCTGGAACTTGCATCCGGCTTGCTTTGAACAGTGAACCATTCACTTTTCCCATCTACTTCTTTTACCGTTTCCACCGACTTCAAACCAAGCAGTTCTTTCTGGACATCTCCTTTCCCAGCTTCGATATGGATAGTCAATAGTTCTTGTCCCTGCGACTGTTGTCTCAATGTTTCCGCAGATCCATCAGCCACTATCCTTCCTTTGTTTATAATGAGAATTCTGTCGCATGTCGCTTCCACCTCCGAAAGAATGTGTGAACTAAGAATCACTGTTTTCTCCTTTCCGAGATCTTTTATCAGCTTGCGAATTTCAACGATCTGGTTGGGGTCAAGACCGGTGGTAGGTTCATCTAAAATCAAGACCTCTGGGTCATGGATCATGGCCTGTGCCAAGCCAACTCTCTGCCGATAACCTTTCGACAGCTCTCCGATGTTCTTGTGCTTTTCAGCGCTCAAACCGCACCTTTCAATCATATCCGAGATTCGGGTCGATATTTCGCCCTTACTTACGCCCTGAATTTCTGCACTAAATCGCAAGTAATCAACAATCGGCATATCCAGGTAGAGTGGATTATTTTCCGGCAGATAGCCAATCTTTTTTCTTACTGTCTCAGAGTCTGAATGGATCGAAGAGCCTTCAACATTGACATTACCTGATGTAGGTGCCATGAAGCATGTGATCATCTTCATGGTAGTACTTTTACCAGCACCATTGGGTCCCAAAAACCCGACTACCTCGCCAGTATTTATTTCAAAAGAAATGTCATTTACCGCCTTCTGAACTCCGTATTTTTTTGTGAGGTTTTCAACAACAACCGACATATTTTCCCAGCTTTCAATAAAACGCTGCAATTATAAAATCTCCACTAAAGAAGTTCAAGATTTATTTTCGTTAATTTTTGTTAATGGCCTTTCCCCGACCCAACTCTTCATTGCCAGCTTTATATTCGCTACATAGATGAAGGTTGGCCTCATTTCAGATACACATGGATTCTTAGACAAGAAGGTTTTTCACTACTTCAAGGAGGTTGATGAGATTTGGCATGCCGGGGATATCGGTACGGAGGATATCTTATCAAAACTGCTTGAGTTCAAGCCAACTATAGCTGTTTGGGGAAACATAGATGGCGGTAAACTGAGAGTGTCATGCAAAGAGGGTGAGATTTTTGAGCGTGGTGGTGTCCGAGTGTTGATTACACACATCGCGGGCAAGCCTCCAAGATATAACAGAGAAGTGCTCTCACTGGTCAAGAAATACCAGCCCAAATTACTCGTCTGCGGTCACTCTCACATTCTGAAGGTCATGCCAGACAAAGAGAACGATTTGCTTTTCATGAATCCAGGAGCTGCCGGGCGTCATGGTTTTCACAAAGTACGAACTCTTCTAAGGTTTGAGCTAGTTGATAGTGAAATAAAAAACCTGGAGGTAGTTGAGTTAGGTCCGAGAAGCGAAAAGCTGGCTTCACATCCGTCCAAGTAAGATCGTTTTCACGACAGTTCTTTAATTGTTAATTTGTTGACCCAAATCCAACGATCGCAAAAACCTAACAATCATGAAACGTATCTGTACCTTTCTAGTCCTTGCATGTCTCATCACCATTACCTCAGACGCCCAAAGGAGAAGGAACAAGGCCTCTACCTACACTCCTGTCGACACCACGCTTTATCAAGGGTTAAAGTGGCGGAACATTGGACCGTTTCGCGGTGGAAGAAGTGTGGCTTGTAGTGGCGTGGTGACCGATCCTATGACCTACTATATGGGCGGAACCGGAGGAGGTATTTGGAAAACGGTGGATGGTGGTATTTCGTGGAAGAACATTTCCGATGGGCAGCTTGCAACAGGAAGTGTCGGAGCGATCGGAGTTTCAGAATCTGATCCTAATGTAGTCTTTGTAGGGATGGGAGAACATGCTGTTCGCGGGGTCATGACTTCAAGCGGGGATGGGATTTATAAATCCACAGATGCTGGCAAAACATGGAATCACGTTGGACTAGACAAATCGATGCATATTTCCGACGTAATCATTGATCCCAGGGACCCGGATGTTGTTTTTGTTTCCGTGCAAGGTGCACTATATGGGCCCTCTCAGGAACGAGGAATCTATAAAACCACCGATGGCGGACAGACCTGGAGAAAAGTGCTTTACGTGGCTTCAAACTCAGGAGCTTCCTCCCTAACCATGGACATGACCAACCCTAGGATTTTGTATGCAGCGATGTGGCAGCATCAACGTTATCCGTGGACGGTGGATTCGGGTGGGCCAAATTCAGGTCTATATAAATCAATGGATGGCGGGGAAAATTGGGAAAAACTGGAAGAAGGCTTGCCCGAAGAATTTGGTAAAGCAGGCATATCAGTTTCACGCGCCAATCCCGACCTGGTATTTGCCATAATCGAGGCAGAAGGAGAAAAAGGTGGATTGTACAGATCTGACGATGGCGGTAAAAAATGGAAGCAAATAAATAAAAACAGGGTACTAATTGCTCGCTCCTGGTATTACATGGAAGTTGAGGCCGATCCTGTTGATCCCAATGTGGTGTACGTGATCAACGCTCCTGTGATGAAATCCATCGATGGTGGTCGAAGTTTCAGTAATCTGCCAACGCCTCATGGAGACAATCATGATCTCTGGATCAACCCTGCGAATAACAAAATCATGATCAATTCAAATGATGGCGGTGCGAACGTTTCCTATAATGCAGGAAAAAGTTGGTCCACTCAGCAAAACCAACCTACACCGCAGTTCTATCGAGTCATCACAGATAACCTGGTTCCCTACAATGTGTATGGTGGACAACAAGATAATTCGGCTATTGCGATCGCTAGCCGAACAAATTCAGGCGGAATTGGATGGAAGGATTGGTATTCGGTGGCTGGCTGCGAAAGTGCATACCTGGCTTTTGATCCGGACAATCCTGAAATCGTATTTGGGGGCTGTTATCAGGGCATAATCGAACAATGGGTTAAGGCAACCAATGAAGGGAAGCCAATCAAAGAATATCCTGAGTTAGGCTTGAGCAGTATTCCAAAGAATTTCAAGTACAGATACAACTGGAATGCACCTATCATATCTTCACCTCATGACAGAAGTACGATCTATCATGCCGGAAACGTTGTTTTCAAAACAACTGATGGCGGAATTTCCTGGGACGTTGTCAGTCCGGACCTGACACGAAATGATACGACCAAACAAGGACCTGGTGGCCGACCGTATACGAATGAGGCAGCGGGTGGCGAGAACTACAACACAATCATGTACCTGACAGAATCACCTCATGAGGAAGGAGTTTTGTGGGCGGGCTCTGACGATGGCCTGGTTCATGTGACAAAAGATGGCGGAGCGAATTGGTCCAATGTCACTCCGTCTGGACTTCAGGAGGGTATTATCAACAGTATTGAGATATCACCTCACGACCCTGCCACGGCTTACATAGCGGTGATGCGATACAAGTTCAATGACCTCACTCCTGTTGCTTACAAAACAAACAACTACGGCTCTACCTGGACCAGGATAACCACCGGATTTGATGATCCAAATGGTTTCGTACGAACTGTCCGGGAAGATCGGGAGGTCAGAGGTTTGCTATACGCTGGCACTGAAACCGGCCTCTATGTTTCGTTTAACGACGGTGCAAACTGGCAAAAACTACAATTAAACCTGCCTGTGGTCCCAATCAATGATCTTACGATCCAGGATAATGATCTGGTGGCGGCTACCGCCGGACGCGGCTTTTGGATCCTGGACGACTTAGGAGCGATCCAGCAGGCTAAAGGAAACTTTGATAAATCTGCAAAACTCTTTAAGCCGAAAGACACCTACTTATTTGTTGGCGGCAGTTCAAACAATCCAACGTTAGGTAAAAATCCCAAATCGGGAGTAACTTTTGACTACTATTTGCCTGAAGAACTGCCAGATAGTGTCTCAATGAGTATTGAGATTAGACAGGGAGATCAGATCATTCGAACCTACTCTAACAAGGAGGATGAGTCCTTCAAATCCTGGCCCGGGGGACCACCAAAACCAGCCGTTTTACCTTCCAAAAAGGGAATCAACCGATTTACCTGGAACTTCCGAAGGGAAACACTTCCTGCGATTGAGAAGGTGTTTGTCTTTGGCAACTACAATGGAACCACGGTGGCACCTGGAGAGTACACAATAAAACTTAGTGTTCAAGATGGTGATACTTTGGAAACTGCGGTCACCATACTTACAAATCCAAATCTCGGTGTGATTGAATCAGATTTTAGCGATCAACAGGAATTTCTAAAATCTATCACCGATATGATTGCCGATATTCATGAAAAGGTAAATGATATGCGTTCAGCCAAATCACAGCTGAGTTCTTATCAAAAACTGTTGAAGGGCAAGGAAGGTGTGGAGGCGCTTCTGGATACAGCAAAGGCGTTGACCAAGAAGATCACAACTTGGGAAGAAAATCTTATTCAACCCAAACAGAAGACCTTCCAGGATGTGATCAACTTTCAAAATCAACTCAACGCCCAGTTGATGCATTTGAAAGGATACGTGGACGTGGCAGACCCGCGTGTCACACAAGGAGCCAGAGATCGGTTTGCGGATCTCTCCGATCAGTGGAATGCATTTTCATCTGAACGTGATCAATTGATTGAGGTCGAGATGAAGGCGTTTAACGATATGTACAAATCGTTGAATTTGCCAGCAGTGATTATGAAAGGCAATTGAATTCACAGACATCAAGACTAACTCACCTTGAGGGTTTAAGGGGTATCGCTGCACTGCTGGTAATGTTTAATCATTTACAGCTCATGCTTGCCCAGCATGCACTACATGACCTGCTTAGATTTCTGGAAGAAAATATAGACTCATATCTAGTTTCTCACATAGTTCACGGGATCGTGAACCTCTTTTTCAATGGTGAATTTGCTATCTATATTTTCTGGTTTTTGAGCGCCTATGTTATTTCGATCAAATTATTCGCCAGCGAGGAAAGATCTTATCTAGCGAGAGCTTTTACAAAGCGGTATTTCAGGTTAGCTATTCCGGTCGTTGCTTCAGTGATTTTTGCCTACCTGCTTCTGTCCTTGGGGCTCATGTTCAATCAGAAAATTTATCACCCGGATGCCGGAGCATGGATAGCCAGATATTACACTTTCGAACCCAACATTTTCTTGGCGATCAAATCTGGGCTTTGGAATACTTTCTTTGATCTGGGAGGAAGTGTGACATACAATCCGGTCCTTTGGACAATGAACCCCGAATTGTACGGCAGCCTGTTTATCTTCCTGATTTTCGGAGTTTTAGGCCACAATAAGTTTCGCTTTGTTATCTACATCATAGTAGCCATCGGAACATTTGCACTGAGTAAGTATTGGATGCTGACTTTTATCCTCGGTTTCGCACTGTGCGATCTCAACTACCATGATCACAAGACAGTGGTTCATTCTCTATATGACCGATTGCTAATCAATCAAAAGTTCAATGTACTGATCTTTGTTGGCCTAACCATTCTTGGCGGTTTCCCCAACTACTATGGGTTTTTCTATGTAGGTATTAGCGGGTTGATCGTTTTCGTCATCCTTAAGACTTGGATTCTTCGGGCTTTTTTTCAAAATAAAATCTTCGTTTGGCTGGGTAGAATATCCTTCGGCCTCTATCTCATTCACTTTCCCCTTATTTGTTCCTTCTCAAGCTGGCTGTACCTGATACTGCCTTTCGAACATACCAGTAGGATCCCGATTGTTTTCTTTCTTTCAACCATAGTATCGCTTTTTTTGTCGCACTGGTTTACAAACTATGTTGATCGCTTTGCAATCAGGTTTTCGAATAGAATTGGTGATTTAGTGGCAGGGTAAGGTGAACTGTTAGTGTTAACCTAAAACGAAAAGCAATAAGAAGTTATGCAAAGATCAATTCCGTTCAACATTGTCCCCATCCTAATAATTTCCATCGCACTCCTCAATTGTGGTTCGCAAGCAGAATCACCAGGATCAAAGAAACTGCTTAAATACACACAAAATTGGCAGACAAGTACGGAAAATGGTTGGAAGGATATCAGACAAGTTAAATACACTTACAATGAGGATAAGTTACTTACTGAGGAAGCAGCCAACAAGATTCAAGGTGATTCGCTCGTGTCCGAATTCCGACTGCTAAGAGAATACAATGAGAATGGCCAAATGAATAAAATTGTCAGAGAACAGTGGGTCAATGGAGAGTGGATCTTCGCCACAAAGTCGACTTTTAGCCTAGATTCCAACAAGGTCACTCAACGTATTGACTCTGTCGGCGGACTAAATGCGGCTGTGACGCTAGTTTCATACAATTATGACTCCCTTGGCAGGCTTTCCTCGGAGCTGGGAAGAAAAATCATCGAGCAGGATACAGTGAATCAGTCTATGGTTGCCTACACTTATAATGATCGAGATCTTCCTATCCAAAAAGAATTTCCCAGGTGGTCTGGTGAAACCTGGGTACATGCAAGAAAAATGAGCTTGACGTACAACAAAGCAGGGCATCACGTTCAGACCATCAGATTCAATTGGGTGGATGATCAGTGGCGGGAGAATATCCGGTATCTTTTGGAAGTGGACGCCGATGGAAATAGACTGTCAGAACTTTGGCAACGTCCTGATGAAAAAGGCAAAGAAGATTTTATGCGAGTAAACTACACTTTTAACAAACGTCTTTCGGAGTAGCATCTCGACTCAGGAACAACCTCCATTCCGTGGATGAAGGGTCTTAAATTACCATCAGTTGACCCTTGATAAAATCTGAATATCCAACATTTTTTCACTGGATTAGAAAAACTGACTATGTTGTTGCCGTAAATGGACGAAAAGAGAGGTACAGATCTTCATCGGTTGGCGAAACTGATCAAACAATCAGATGAACCTGCATTCAAAGCTCTATTCGATGAGATGCAGCAGAGCCTATTCAATTTCATCCTCTTTTTGACTAAGGATACGACGGTGTCCGAAGATCTATTGCAAGAAGTTTTTCTGAAATTATGGAACAAACGAAAGGAACTTGATCCGGAAAAATCCATCCGATCCTACTTGTACACCATCGCTAACAATTTAGCACTTAACCATATCAGAGACCATACATTAAAGATCAGTAAGCATCAAAGTATAGACACTGAATCGATTGAACGGTCTTCGCCTCAAGCCATATTTGAGAATACTGAGCTCTCCAAGGCAATTGCCCAAGCCATTTCCTCGCTTTCTGAAAAGAACAGGGTCACCTTCATGATGAGTCGATACGAAGGATACTCGTACAAAGAAATTGCTGAGAGGCTGGACGTAAGTGTGAAAACAATTGAGACAAGAATGACACAAGCACTTAAAGAACTAAGGATTCAACTAGCGAATTACAAAACCAAGGGTGATTGATGAGTTAGGTGTATAACTATAAGTAAGGCAAAAAATGACAAATTATTCTGAAGAGTTTTTCATCAAGGCCATCAGCTCCGAATTATCCATTGAGGAGCTCGAAGGCTTTGAAAAATGGTTGGACCAAAACCCAGCCCAGAAAGAAAGGTATCTTCAGCTAAAGGCCACCTGGGAAACTGCTGGATCATTGCAGCCAAAAACCGGCCGTTCGGGCGAAGAGCGATGGAAAAGTCTGAATTCTCGAATATCTGACCGTAGATCTAACAAAAGGGCTTTGATTTCAGGAATAGCGGCCTCACTCCTATTGGCTGCCTCTTTGATCATTTACTTCTCACAAAATCAGAGTGTCACAACCCTTTCTGCCACAGATGACACAGGGATTTACTTTTTACCTGATAGCTCAAAAGTGTTCCTGAAGGTAGGCTCGAGCCTTACCTACAGCAATAGGTTTAGTAAACAAAGACATGTGAAGTTGGGAGGCGAAGGCTTTTTCGAAGTCAGAAAGTCAAAATCTCCCTTCGTAGTGTCTACCACACTTGGTCAAGTAAAAGTGTTGGGAACTTCTTTCAATGTGAAGGAAAATATGGCTAGAATGACAGTCGTCTGTTTAACCGGAAGAGTTGAGGTCAGCGATCCGGGAAATCAAGGTACACCTACACAAGTGCTAACAAAGGGCACTAAGACCTCCAGAACCAGCATTTCCGCCTTTGGGACACCTGTCATTGTGAAAAATCCTGAGGCATTCAAATCCTGGATGGACGGCAATATCTATTTCGAAGGCGAGCTTCTAGAAACAGTTCTTGACGAAATCGCTGCTATTCATTCAGTGAAAGTAGATGTACCACAAGAAGTTGAATCTATGCGGTTTACGGGCTTGTTACCCGTGGGTGACCTTGCAAAATCTCTCGATATTGTTTGTCTGAGTTCCAATACGACCTACCGCCTGGAAAAAAATCAGGTGATCATCTCAGGCAATTGACCTTTTTCAGGGTGATCTTTGAGTTTCGGGTATAGTATGTATGAAAGGTCAATTTCTGTACATAATCCTACTGCTTGGTTTATCCTGCAGTGGAGAGACCGATCCATCTCAAACATTTGACGGATCGCTCCATGAAACACTGGAGGACATAGTGAAGAACAAAAATCTTGTTGGAATATCTGCGGCCATCATTCTGAAGGATGGAACATTGATCGCAGGGGCTGCGGGTCAGTCATCGGTAGCGATAAGCCTTGAGCCCGATATGATCTTTGCCTCTGGCAGCATTTCAAAGACCTTTACCGCTGTAATGATTTTGCGCCTGGCACAATCTCACCAGCTTGATCTTGATGATCCTATCAGCAAATGGCTGCCAAATTATGAAAATATTGATCCACAGATAACTATTAGGAACTTACTGAATCACACATCAGGTATTTACAATTACACGGAAAGTCCAATCATTGATGAGCTAATTGCTGATGGAACCAGAAACTGGTCACCTGAAGAAATTTTGTCTTTTGTTGAGCCGCCACTCTTTCAAAAAGACGAAGGTTGGTCTTATTCCAATTCCAACTACACGCTTTTAGGACTAATTATTGAGGCTGTTACTAGAGATAGCGCACACGAATTCCTAAGGCAGACCATCACCGAATCAATCAGCCTTGAAAATACTTTTTTCCCACCTCATGACAATTTACCCGACGCTACGTTGGCGCATCCGTGGATGGAAGACAGTTCAGGTCAGCTTGCAGATGCATCCGGAGAGCCCAGGAACTCCTTTTATACCGGTGCTTGGGTTGCAGGGGCAATTCACTCCTCAAGTGCCGACATCGCCAAATTTGGACGCAGCATTTTCAATGGCACCTTAGTTGATTCAAATTCTCTGGCTGAAATGAAAGAATTCATTCCAATTAACTCTCAGGTTTTCCCTCACGTTGGTGGGTATGGATTAGGACTTATGCAGTTCTTAACAATCAGAGAATATTGGGGCCACAGCGGAGACTTCTTCGGATATGGCTCCATGTTCATCCATGTGCCACAAGACGAGATTGACATAGCGTTTCATGTAAATCAAACGTTGGACGAAAATGTGCGAGTGGACATCTCTACACAACTAATTGATCTTGCCATCAAACATCAGGCTGAATGAGCATAGTTAAGAAATTGGCTTGTGTTGCTCTGACAATTTTCACGGCAGCTTATTCCAGCGCACAGGATACTATTTTTAGCAAATCTTATAATGGTCAAGATCTGGCTATCGCGCTACGAGAAGTTGAAGAGTATTTTGAAATAAATCTCTCGTACGTGGAAGATATCGTTAGCGGGATCACCATTAACAAGAAAGTGCAGGCAAATACCTGGAATGAGGCTTTGGAAAAAGTACTCGATGATACTGGACTAGTTTTTCATGATTTGAATAACACCGTTGTGTTGTCCAAAAGGAAAAAACATCTCTATACCATCAACGGGTATGTAAGAGATGAAGAAACAAAGGAAGGTATTCCGGGGGCCACAGTTTGGGTCTCAAACCAATTGACTGGAGCCGTTACTGATCTTGATGGCTACTTTGAGCTCCTGATCGAAGAAGGGGTCCAGGAAGTTCAAACATCATTTGTCGGATTTCAGTCCAGGCTAGATAAGGTGGAAGTTGCTGAAGGGACCAAGATGGAAATTACCATGAAAGAGGATCAGCAAGTGCTAAAGACAGTAGAGGTTGTGGCCAACTCGTTTGAGATAAGCAAAGGTGAAACAAGTACTCATACCATTTCACGCAAGGAGATTTTGTACTCACCCGCTCCGTTCAGGGGAATTTTCCGAACATTAAAAATACTGCCAGGCTTTTCCAATGACGACATAAGTGCTAAAGCTCGTATTAGGGGTGGTCACTGGGATGAAACCGCAGTTTTTCTGGATGGATTGGAGATCTATGAGCCGTTCCATCTTGAAGAGGTCGAAGGCCTTGCTGGTATTTTTGAAACAGATCTTATCCGTAATGTCAAAGTTCAAACGGGGGGATTTACACCAAGATATACTGACAAACTTTCAGGCATTATCGAAATGGAAACATCCGAATATCTTGAAAAAAATGAAGCTTCCATTTCAGTCGATTTCCTGGCTGCAAAAGCCATCCTTCAGCAACGAACAGGCAAAAATTCAAATCTTATTTTCTCGGCGAGGCGAGGCTATCTGGATCTTATCTTAGACACTGAAAACGAAGGAATTAAGCCAACCTATTTTGACCTATTTGGTAAGTACACGACGAGGCTTGACAAGAACAACACGCTCACCTTTGATCTATTGTATGCTCAAGACGACATTCTTTTTGACAGAGAGGACGGACTTATCAGGTCTGAATATTTTAATAGTCACAGAAAGAATTTGTATATCTGGGCGAATTGGAAATGGCTCTTGAACAAACGCTTCTTTACACACACAACCTTTGGATTCCAATCTCTTAACAAAGACGCGACCTTTGCATTTGAATCCAGTTTGAAACAAGATAACCGGGATTTTGTTGATGTGGACATATATAGCCTTGTGAATAGGACCTATTGGGAAGGTTGGGACTCGCAAAAAATAGAATTTGGAATAGAGGTAAAGCATTTCAATGCGCACTACATATTTGATGAAGTCAGGATAAATCCCTCGGTGCCCAATGAATCATTTATCTCGACAGATATAATTGACCTAAATAGTAAGCCAAACGGCACAACGGGCTCTGCCTATCTGCAAAGTAGTTGGTCACTCATTCCAAAGCTCACACTACTCTACGGAGCTCGGCTGAGTGCTCAAAGTTTTACGGACAATTGGCAATTGGCTCCCAGAAGCATTCTCACTTACGTGTTGTCTAACAGACTTTCAACGAGTGTGTCCTACGGGTTGTATTTCCAGCCAGACAACATTCAAAAACTTAGGAGTTACATTGGTCAGTCATCTCCGTTCAAACGCGTTGCAAGAAGTGAACATTACAATGTGAATCTTACCCATCAGAACACTAAACTCCTTACCAAATTCAATTTCTATTACAAGAACAACACACGTTTGTTTGATGACTACCGATATGATTTCTACAATCGAGCAAGTCTGGCTTCCTTCATCGAAACGCCTTTCAATACAGTAAGTGGAAAATCTATGGGATTTGAAGTCTTCTCCAGGCTGAACCTCTCAAATCATCTGATCAGTCTGGCTTATGCTCTTTCGGAAAATACCATTGTAAATGCCGCGGGCGAAGAAACAGCTAGAGATTTCGATCGGCTTCATAGTCTTAGTCTCAATTCCATTTTTAACTTCAAAAGGAATTTCTCCTTCAGTGCGACCTGGAATTACTATTCGGGT
Organism: Cyclobacteriaceae bacterium; assembly: GCA_028285685.1. Classification (GTDB taxonomy): domain Bacteria; phylum Bacteroidota; class Bacteroidia; order Cytophagales; family Cyclobacteriaceae; genus Ekhidna. The sequence continues at coordinate 20,036 of JANQOR010000020.1, forward strand.
GGCCCGTACACGCCAAACCAAATATCGTTCGTTGGTGAACCCAAATTCAATTCAGACGCCATTCTATATTACGATTTTGGAACCAAGAACTCGGCACGAATGCCAGCATATCACTCACTGGATATCAAAATTGAAAAGACCATAATTTCAAAGAAATCATCCTTTAACTTTTACCTGAGCATTCTGAACCTGTACAATCGAGTAAACAAGCGAAACTACTCGTGGAATGCGGACCGTACGGATGAAAATGGTAACCGGATTTACAAAAGGTCTTTTATTAGCGGGCCTAACTTTTTTGTTTCACCAGGAATTAAGCTGTCCTTCTAGGGGCTCTTCACGGTTACCGTCTTCGAGTTAAACGACACAGAGTCGTTAGCATATAATTTTCTTCTCCGTCGGGACTCCTTCTCACCATTGACCATGACTAAACCTTCGTCAATTACTTGCTTTGCTTCACCACCGGAATTGACCCAGCTAATGAATTTCAAGAGCTTGTTCAATTCAATAAAATCGTGACCTTCCAGTATGAATTCATCCATTCGAGATTCCAATCTATATCATACCAACCAAATTCCACCGTTAGAGTTACATGAAAACAACAACCTTTGCTCTGCTTTTTCATATTGGTGTTTTTGGATTTGCCCAATCTTTTGAAGAGCAACTTAGTGAAGCAGCTCTCAAACTTACAAGTCAGGAGGTGGTCTACGATCCCTCCTATTTTTCCATCGACTATCCAAATGGAGATGTTCCCTCAGGGAGAGGTGTTTGTACAGATGTGATCATTCGTGCGTATCGACAGCTTGGATTGGACCTTCAAAAGGAGGTACACGAAGACATGAAGACCAACTTTGATCATTATCCAAAAATTTGGGGATTAGCCAAGCCGGACCCAAACATTGATCACCGTCGGGTGCCCAACCTAATGAAATACTTTGAACGATATGGGATAGTGAAGCCAATCACCGACAATCCGAAAGATTATGTACCTGGCGATATTGTCTGCTGGAACCTTGGCGGAGCGATCACGCATATTGGAATTGTCGTGAACAAAAAGTCTGACGACAAGAAGCGCTTTTTGGTAGTTCATAACGTTGGAAATGGCCAAGTTCTCGAAGACTGTCTTTTTAATTACAAGATCATCGGGCACTACACTTTTCGAACCATGTGACCTTTGGGACGTATTGGTACTCAAAGCCATCTTGTATGAAGAAGATTTACATGGTCCTTATCCTTTGCCCGCTGGTTTTTACCAGCTTAGCCCAATCAAAAGAACTTTCTGATCCTCAGCCTTATTTCTCCGCAATCATTGTCGCAGATATGGATACCTCTCTCGACTGGTATACAAAGAATTTTGGCTTTGAAGTATTAAGCAACGTTGATATGTCAGACCGGGGATTTAGACAAGCAAACCTTACTCGAGGCAGTGCATTGATAGAATTAATTGAACTGTCTAGTGCGCTTCCTCAAAAAGAGCTTCTGGCCAATCAGCCGGCTCGTTCCAGGATCCAGGGTTTTTTCAAGTTTGGATTCACAGTAGCCGATCTTGATTCATGGATTGATTTTCTTGAAAAGGGAGAAGTGGACTTTAATGGATCAGTCGTTGAAGACCCTAACACCGGGAAGCGAATGATCATCGTTCTGGATCCAGATGGAAACCGGATTCAGCTTTTCGAAGAATAGACCTTCTATCAAAAAGAAGGAAGTAGTCCCGTAATCAAAAGTTATATTTGGTATTGAAGGCACTACTGCTGTCCATTCACGATCCAATGCTAACCTTTTAACTTGAAACCACATGAAAGCTCAACTATTGTTCATCTCAACCCTGCTCTTCGTCTTTTCAGCTAAGGGCCAAGAAAACATCGATACTGAGGCCATCGAAAAAATAAGAAATGAGGGACTTAACAACTCCCAGGTAGAACAAATCGCATTTGAACTCATTGATAAAGCAGGTCCCAGGCTGTCGAATTCCAAAGGATATGAACGTGCGGCAAATTATGCTGTCAGCCAGCTGACCGAATGGGGATTGGAAAACGCGGAAAAAGAGCCTTGGGGAGAATTTGGCAGAGGTTGGGAAGTAAATAAGAGCTACGTGGCAATGACGAAACCCTACTACATGCCTTTTATTGCCGTTCCAAAAGCATGGACGGAAAGCACTGATGGTCCGGTGTCAGGAAAGGTCGTTTTTGCCGAGATCTATGATGAAGAAGATTTCGATCAGTATAGGGGAAAATTGAAGGATGCAATTGTGGCATTTGTACCAAGAGGTGACCAAGCTCCTACCTTTGAAGCAGATGCTGTTCGCTTCACAGAGGAAAGACTGAAAGAAATGGAAGAGCCTCGATCTGGCAGTCGATTTACTCCCGAAGAAATCGCTGCATTCAGAAAGCGAAGAGCATTTAGTCAGACATTGAACACTTTCCTAACGGAAGAAGGCGCTGCTCTGGTGATAAAAGGAGTAAACGGAAGACATGGAACGCTTTTTACAAGTAGTCCACGTGGCTATCTGAAAGATACACCGGTTGGCGTGGCGGAATTGGAAATGGCTCCAGAGCATGTGAACCTGATGTCACGTTTGGTTGAAAATGATGTGGAAGTGGAAATCGAAGCGGAAGTCAAGACTACTTTTAATGACGAAGACCTGCAGGGCTACAATGTAATTGCCGAAATTCCGGGAAGTGACCGGAAGTTGAAATCAGAAGTAGTCATGTTGGGTGGTCATTTAGACTCGTGGCACGGTGCCACAGGTGCGACAGACAATGCTGCCGGATGCATTGTAATGATGGAAGCTGTTCGTATTCTCCAGGCGACGGGATTAAAGCCTAAACGTACAATACGTATCGCCCTGTGGGGCGGTGAAGAACAGGGCCTCCATGGATCCCGTGGTTATGCAAAAAATCATTTTGGTGATTCGGAAACGATGGTTTTAAAAGAAGAGCAACAGCAGATATCGGCCTACTACAATATCGACAACGGTACCGGAAGAATTCGTGGGATCTATCTGCAAGGAAACGAAGACGTAGCTCCCATTTTTACTGATTGGTTCAAACCTTTCGAGGATATCATGGAGAACACCACTATCACCATTCGAGATACAGGAGGAACAGACCACCTATCCTTTGACAGGATCGGAATTCCGGGCTTTCAGTTCATCCAGGATCCTGTAGAATACCGTTCTCGTACGCATCACACGAACATGGATACCTATGAGCGGTTGGTCATTGACGACCTTCAACAAATAGCTGTGATCGTAGCTTCTTTCGTTTACAACACCGCCCAGCGAGATGAAATGATGCCTCGGGAGAAACTTGAAACAACCGAATAATAGTTGTCGATTCATAACGGTCAAAAAGGATCAGAACTTTGCATTCCTTGTCCGATTCATGGTTTGTGAGTCTGTATATTTGCGGCGCAAAAAAACGTAAATGATCAATTTTCTAAAGCGCATTTTTTCCGGAAATAAAGGGCCAAGCCTTGATGAGCTAGTGGCACAGGGGGCAGTAATAGTAGACGTACGCTCCAAAGCCGAATTCGATGGTGGACATCTCAATAACTCTGTCAACATTCCTCTTGATGTGTTAAAGAGTAGCCTTGATCAATTAGATCAATCAAAACCGATTATTACCTGTTGCGCATCCGGAATAAGAAGTGCGACTGCCAAGAACATCCTCAAATCCAGAGGATTCCGGGAGGTCAGGAACGGGGGTGGCTGGGCCAGCTTAAAGAGATTTGATAATTAATCTGCAAAGCCACAAAATATTTCTTTAGTCCGAACGTACTAGTAGCGTTTGAGTGCTGCATTACAATCAGCAGAAATAGCGAGTTATCTGCACACAAAATTCAATTACAACCTTTTCTTTTTGCACGCGATTAAGCAAATGCGACTAATAAGTTTCTTCCTTCTTCTTTCACTCTCGATTACGGGCTTTGGTCAGCGGACCGTCGTATCCGGAAAAGTAACAGAAACTACGACAGGATCTCCTGTACCCTTTGCCACCGTCGTTTTCACCGGAACTACAGAGGGAGCAATTACCGATTTTGACGGAAACTTCAAAGCAGAAACCAACCTTCCTGTGGACTCTCTTGAAGTCAGCTACATCGGGTATATCAAGCGTGTCAAAGCTTTGTCAAGAGGTTACGATCAAACCATAAACTTTCAATTGGATGAAGATGTGGTTACCCTAAGTGAGGTGGTTATCGTGCCTGGAGAAAATCCAGCTTTTGCGATACTCGAAGGCGTTGTTAGAAATAAAAAGAAGAACGATAAGCGAGAGTTAGACGCATACGAGTACGAAAGCTACACACGCACGGAATTTGATGTAGACAACATCTCTGACAAATTGAAAAGACGGAAGATTATGTCCAAGATTAGACACGTCCTGGACAGTATCGAGATCATTGCTGGTGAGGACGGGAAGCCAATGCTACCTGTATTGATCTCAGAAGCTATCTCACGGTTTCATTATAGAAAAAACCCTGTGGCACGTCACGAAAAGATGATTCGGACTCGGCTGACGGGTGTCGGAATCACTGACGGCACACTTACCTCACAGGTCATCGGCAGCAGCTTCCAGGAATACAATTTCTATCAGAATTGGATGAACATCGTCAGCAAGGAATTTGCTAGTCCGATAGCGGACGGGTGGAATTTGATCTACGAGTATGATTTGACCGACAGTCTATATATAGAAGGCAAATTCTGCTATCAGCTTGATTTTTTTCCAAAACAGGAGCAAGACCTGGCCTTTGGTGGAACCATGTGGATCACGAAAGACGAGTATGCGCTGAAACGAATGGACGCACAAGTTTCAAAGAAAGCCAACCTCAATTTCATTGAAAAAATAAAGATCCAACAGGAGCTGGTGTCAACGGAAGCCGGACCATGGCTGCCATCTAAAACAAGGGTGGTAATCGATGTAAAACAACTCACACCAAATACAGCAGGTCTGCTGACAAAGTTCTACGTATCGAATAAAGATTTTGTCATCAATCAGCCCAAGGAGGGAGATTTTTACCTCGAACCTATTTCCATGGATCCACTGGTTCGCCAAACGGATGACTTGTATTGGGAAGAGGCGCGTCACGATTCACTCTCCAACACCGAGGTGAATGTTTTTAAAATGATTGACTCTTTGAAGAGCATTCCTCAAATCAAAGCAATGACAGAGGGAATGAAGTTTGGTGCCACCGGGTATCTCAAGACAGGTCCTGTAGATCTTGGTCCCTATTCCACTTTTATCGGAAATAATGACATAGAAGGATTAAGAATTGGAATGGGAGCGAGAACCAACTATGCCTTTAGCAAAAAATTTGTTTTCGGAGGCTATGTCGGTTATGGATTTGATGACGAGCGCTACAAATACAACGCTTACACTACGCTGATCTTAAACAGGCGTCCATGGACAACGCTGAAATATGAACAACAGCGAGAAGTGGAGCAAGTGTGGCTGTTAAACCAGGACATACAGCCAAATAGTCTTTTCTATACGTTCAGTCGCTTTGGCACTTTGACACAACCCTTTCTCAAACACAAATACAAGCTTAGCTTTCTAAGGCAGATGGGAAAAGGCTTTCACACAGATCTCTCCGTGCGACATGAAACACATGAAGCCTTGTTTCCCTTCAATTATTACACTAATGAGGCTCGCTCCTCCACCAGTTCTAGCTACGAGGTTACGGAAGCTGCTGTGGAAGTACGGTATGGAAAAGACGAAGTCTTCGTAATGAACGACAACGAGCGACTGAGTCTTGGCACCATCCGATCTCCCTTATTCAAGTTTAGGTATTCACGTGGTTTGAGGGACATCGCAGGCAGTGACTTTGACTATCATAAGTTGCAATTCTCCATTGAGAAAAGACAAAAGATGGGAATCTTCGGTATTTCCAATTTTAAAGTCGGTGGCGGATATTTCTTTGGTGAAGCACCCTACTCCCTACTATTCAATCCCATTGGAAACGAAAATCCCTTCTACGTGGGATTCGCCTATAACCTCATGGACTTTTTCGAATTCTCGAGTGATCGCTTCGCCGAGCTGAGATATAATCACTCTTTTGAAGGCTTCTTTCTGAATAGAATCCCTCTAATGAGAAAGCTCAAATTAAGATCAATCATCAGTGCCAATATCTTGTGGGGCGGCCTTGGAAACAAGAACGTTGCGATCTCACAATTTGAATTAGACATCGAAGGAAATCCTATGTTGCCATTTAGAGAATGGACCTCCACTCCATACATTGAGGTCGGCTATGGTGTAAGCAACATTCTACGAGTCCTGTCCATTCAGGCATTTCATCGGCTTACCTATACCTCAGGAGACGTCAACAATTTTGCTGTCAAGTTCAGCTTTGATTTGAGATTATAGAAATACTCTGTCAGAAACAATCTACGTCCTTGATAGAACTATAATTACTTCAATTAGTATAATATAGATCTTTCCACTATATTTACTTCAATTAGTATAATATATGAAGAAGACCCTGTGACATCTTAGCTTAAAAAATCAAATAGACTAAAAGTTGATTGATCTGGTCCCTCAATACCTGACATCAAATGCCTGAACAGGACATTGCTCTTCCAGAATCACTCATCCTTCAAAAACTGAACAGGATTGAGACGAGCAGCCTTAATTGCCTGAAAGCCAACAGTGATAAGCGCAATCGCCAATGTGATCAATCCTGCCGCGGCGAAGAACCATATCTCTAAGCTTATTCGGAATACAAAACTCTGCAACCAGCTATCTGCTATCAGATAGCTAACAGGCAGACCAATAAGCACCGCAATAAACACCATTTTCGTCAAGTCAAATATCAATTTCTTGGATAAGCTCAACTCAGAGGATCCCAACACTTTACGTATGCCAATCTCTTTGCTTCTTCTTTCCAAACTGAATGATGCTAGTCCAAATAAACCCAAACAAGAGATGATCACAGCGATGGTTGCAAAGTAGCCAGACAATACTGAAACTCGATTTTCGGCCTCATACAATTCCTGATAGTCTTCGTCAAGAAAACGGTAATCAAGCTCGAATCCCGGATTCATTTGCTGATGTAGCTCTTCAATAGCTATGATGGTTTCCTTTTCCCGTCCTGCCGCCAGCTTGGCCATGATGTACCAGGTATAATCATCTTCCAGGTAGAGAAAAGCAGGCTTTACTTCTTCGTGGAATGAGTCGAAATGGAAGTCTTTCACCACTCCAATGATTTCCACTTCATTCCCAAACAAGATTACCTTCTTACCAATCGGATCTTCCATTCCTATAAAAGCAATTGCTGCTTCATTGAAAATGATTTTATCCCAATCTGTCGCCATAAAGTCCTCCTTGAACGATCGTCCATCTACTAATTCCATTTCCATCATTTCGATAAAGCCCTGCTTGCAAAACATCCGTTCAAACTCCGTACGATCATTCGGGTCTTTTCCTGGCCAGGAAATTCCAGAGCTGCCTCCATTGTGGCCCGTCATATCATGATTCGCTCCCGATGCGGCCACTACATTTGGAACCTGTGAAACCTCACTTAAGAACGTTGAATATTTCAAGCTATCGGCTAATCCGCCTTTTACATCCATGATCAGAATGTTGTCCTTTTCATATCCAAGATTTTTGTTTTGAGTAAACTGTATCTGCTGAAAGACTACAATTACCGATACGATCAGCACAATGGACAACGTAAACTGTAGGGTCACCAAACCTGCTCGTGCCCAGGTCTCACCTGTGGAGGTACTCAGCGTGCCCTTTAGCACAGCGACAGGTTTGAATTTAGACAAATAGAATGCCGGGTAACTACCCGCTAGCAAGCCAGCCCCCAGCAAGATGATCAGGACACCAGCCACCAATTCTGTAGTGAATGCTAATGCCAGTGTCTTTTCCGTAATCAAATTGAATTGCGGTAAGAGCAACCACACTAGAAGCAACGCTACCAGCATAGAGATGCCCATCAATAACAGTGACTCACTTAAAAACTGAATGATCAATGAGCGACGAGCGGCTCCCACCGTTTTCTTCACGCCTATTTCCTTCAATCTTCTGGAAGCCCTGGCTGTGGAGAGGTTCATGAAGTTGATACATGCAATGAGCAAGATGAACACGGCAATGGCACTAAATAACTGAACGTACTCAATGCGACCACCGGCCTGCACTCCGTTCTCATACTTTCCATTGAGGTAACGATCACCAAATGAAGTCGCAAAAGGGGAACGATGGTTCGCTCTGCCCTCGGTTTTTTCACGAATGTATTCGTAGACCTTTTTATTAAAGGCGACAACATCCGCTCCTTCTTTGAATAAGATGTAGGTACTGAATGCCGTATTGTACCAATTTTGTGACCATTCATTATCATTCCAGAATTTGGAAAAGGGAATAACAAATTCAAACTGGATAGTTGAGGCTTCCGGAAGCCCGTTGAAAACACCTGAGACTTGAAACGACTCTTCCCCTTCTAGCTCCACAGTCTGACCAATGGGATTCTCTTCTCCAAATAGGCTCTTGGCCAGTTGATCTGAAATCACAATGTTGTTCGGTTCGGAAAGCAATTGATCCAGGTTTCCCTGAACTTCTCCCCAGTCGAAAAGATGGAAAAATCCATCGTGTGCATACAAGCCATCAGCAGTTATACTTTTGTCTCCTATAAATAGTGCATTGCTGCTGTTCCATGTCGTGGATACAGCCCTTTCTATTTCCGGAAAGTCTTCCATCAGCCCCAGAGAGGTTGGCCCGGCAGTGGTCGCTCGGGTGATTACGCCTCCATCCTGATCTACATTTTCGAGTAGCTGGTACAAACGATCACCTTTGGTATGGAATTGATCCACCGCCAATTCATCCTGTACCCATAAGAAGATGAAAAGCACACAGGCGAGCCCGGTGGACAGTCCTAGTAAATTGATGAGAAATGAGCTTCGATATTTCTTGAAATTCCGAAACGATACTTTAAAACTGTGTAAGAGTAGGTCCATGATTCTGAGTTTTTGATATTCAATAATTGATCGGATCATTCCTGGACGAAACAAAAGCAGCACGTCCTTCACGAACAGCCAGTTCGCCTTTCTACTTCCCAGCACACCCACCCTTCGATCGTAATATTGCAGTAAGTCCCCTTCCACATCGGGCAGGTACTCTGACTTACAGAACCATTTCAAAAAGGTCCATGGCAGCTTTGGTGGGTTTGTTGGTTGCATCATTTAAGATCTATTATAACTTGAGGTAATGCATCCCATAGCTGATTGCGATTGTCCCGAATGCTGACGAGCACATTTTTACCATAGGCAGTGAGCGAAAAGAACAGCTTGGGTCTCCCCCGTCTTGAATCTTCCGTGTCTCCATGGTCGCTGCTGAGTAGTCCTTTGTGCTCCAGTCGACGCAAGGTGACTTGTAGTGCTCCGACGCTTACCTTCCGCTTGAGGCGTGATTCGATTTCGTCTTTGATAGTTACACCGTACGCGTTCCCATGCAAGATGCCAACTGTGTACATCACGATCTCTTCGAATTCTCCGATTTTGTAGTCTGACATAGTTATTAATACTATATAATAGTATAAATGTAAGGATACAATCGGATTAAATACTACATTCTAGTAAAAAGGTTACAGCAAAGTCTCAATAAATGTATAATTTCTCTTTTAGCTTATTTCACTAAAAACAGTTTTTTGATAAAATCGAAATGGATCAGCGAATTTTTCATCGTTCATTTTTGTGAGACTAGATACCTCTCAAAGTTAGATAGTCTTCAAGATATTGGGTCGGAAGCAACTTCAATGCATACTTTTCCTTTTCTGAATCACCATCCATGTTTATGTGCTCAAGGAATGAAACAAAGAAGGCATTACGCATGTTGCTGCTAACCTTATCAATTGCTAGGTGGAAAAATTGAAATACTCTTTCAACCTCATCAAATCTAGCTCTCTCAATCGATTCATTTGCGTATCTGGCTAGAGCACCAATTTGGAGATAAATCAAATCATCATCTTCTACAGCATCAGCTTTTATCTCGGGAAACTGCGTGATCATCAAGTCAATTAGTTCTTGATCTGATATTTCAGGTTTGTTAATTTGAAATTTCATTTAATTCTCAGTGACTATTTATCCATCCTCGCCCACTTTTCTATAACTCCGGTTTTTAGCGATATTAATACGAGTGTATCGTTCTTAACATTAAACTCAAACGCAGAATCTTTCTTGTTCAAAAAGGTTTCATAATTCGAGGTAAGGCTGATATCAGAAAATTCGATGATCTTCCCATTGCTTGTAAATGAGGCAGTGCCTACTATGTCAAAATCAAATCCATAGCATTCGTTCATAACGGAGATTTTCCTATCACCAATCATGAGAGCATCCGGACATTCGTGAAAGGATAGTTCAGACGTTAAAATCCAAGTACCATGAATAGCTGGTTGAATGGCCGAGAAGATAAAGAGCATGATTTTTGGGAAGATCATTCAAATAGATTGCTTATGAGGCAAAACAATTGCCTTCCATCGAAGATATGAATTGAATCTTAATTCATAACTTTAGAAAAAAGCATTATGAAACTGGCCATCATCTCCTTCCTACTCTTAATTGTCGTCTCCTGCAGTTTTGACGGTCAAAATACAACCAGTAACAACGTATCCAATGTGGCTGTCGGGTTCAAACCGAAGGCATTCAAGGATGACAATCGGGTTGAACAACTTCGTTCAATTATTCCCCAGTTCCATAAAAAAATGGAATTACATGCGAAGGAAAGAGGCATCCCGGCAGTGGCTTATGCAATCGTTGTTGATGGTCAGGTGCTGATGGACTCGGCTTTTGGGTTTATTAATATTGAGAAGCAATTACCATCCACTACCCGATCTTCCTTTCGCATCGCTTCTATGACCAAAAGCTTCACAGCAATGGCGATCATGAAGCTAGTGGAAGATGGGAAGGTACTATTGAATAATCCAGCTTCAACATACATCCCTGAAATGGTCAACATCAAATATCTCACTAGTGATGCTACCGCTATGACCGTCGAAAATCTGCTCACCATGACTGCTGGTTTTCCAGAGGACAACCCATGGGGAGATCGGCAACTGCATGAACCTGATAGCATGCTACTTAACCTGATGAAGTCTGGCACATCCATGTCAAATATTCCTTCTTATTCATATGAATACAGCAACACCGGGTATGCACTTTTGGGAAAGGTAATTTCGAATGTAACGGGCATTCCTTATCAACAATATATCAAGGATGAAATACTGAAGCCACTGGGAATGAACGAAACGTATTGGGAATTCGAAGATGTCCCTGAAGACCAACTGGTGATAGGATATGATCCTGATAGTCTGACTATTGCTCCAATGCTACATGATGGATCTTATGGATCCATGGGCGGATTAATCACTTCTATCCAGGATTTTACTAAGTATGTGAATTTTCACTTGTCAGCTTGGCCAGTGCGAAATGGCCCTGAGAATGGACCTATAAAAAGAAGCTCACTGCGAAAGATGCATCAGCCAAAATTTGTACGCCTTTTTAGCAGAGCTAGAGACTGGAATAATGAACCTTGTGCCGTGATGTCAGGATATGGATATGGTCTCGGGATTAGAACAGATTGCAAGGGAACCAGACGAATAGGACATGGCGGAGCTTTACCTGGTTTCGGCAGCAACTATGTGTTCTACCCGGACCTGGGAATTGGCTTAATGGCATTTTGCAATCTCACCTACACGACCCCCTGGCCATTTACTGAGATCAGGAAGCTACTTTTTGAAGAGATCGACTTGAAGCCACGAGTGTTGCCTCCCTCCGACATTCTGATACAACGACAAACGGAAGTGGTAGAATTGATTAAAACGTGGAATCCAGAATTGGAAGAAGGCCTGCTGGCAGAAAATTTCTACCTGGATCAAAACAGAACGCTGAGAAAGAAAGAAGCTGATTCATTGCTGGCTATTGTCGGCGATATTCAAGAGGTCACTGAGATTGAACCCTTAAATCAATTGCGAGGATACTTTGAAATGATTGGTGAAAATGACACTCTTAGTGTTTGGTTTACATTAAGCCCGGAAGTCAATCCAAAAGTTCAAGATCTTAGTATATGGTAAGCTTGGTTTTGTGGAACTGTCGATAGTTAAGTAGTAGGCGGATATCGCTCCCAGACCTCTAGCTGCCGCAAGTTTGCAACGTGTGGCTGTCGCTCAAGCAATTCGATATTCAAGAATTACACAATACCCTGCAAGCTGCAAACTTGTATCTGCAGTCCTACTCAAAGAATGTCAAACGTAGACTACCCACAAGTCCTGCCATCGCTACAACCAGTTCTGGAAGACTTGCGATAGCTCAGTAATACTAGCTTATGCAAACACCTACTGCTTCTTAAGCCAGTCCAGGGCCTTCGAAACAACCTCTCTGTTCAATTCCATGGAGCTCCCCTGCTTGCTTGCTTTCTGATTCATGGTATAGAGCCCCCAATGATCTGCATTCTCGATTTCGATGTAAGTTCCGTTGGACGGGTTACTCACATTTACCATTTCCGCTATCTTTTGGTGCTCCTTAGCGGATGAGACGAAATCAGAGGATCCATGAATAGCCAAAACCTTCACATTGGACTTGTTCCAAAGATCAAGTATGTCAATATCAGCCACCTGCTGAAAATATTTAATATCCATGGGATAATCAAAGAAGACACTTTTAGTCTTTGGGTTGTCCAAAATGATTTGTTCTTGCGACTTCTTTTCCTCAAATAATCCTCGAAGACGGATTTCTTCTGCGCTCATCCATTTCTTCAATGCAGCACCGCCATATCCCTCCAACAGCCTCTGCCTTCTGGTGTTTTCACGTTCATAATCGATCCATTTGGCACCAATCGTTCCGTAGACAATTATTCCCTTTACTTGTTCTTCTGCGTGAATCATTGGAGCTATCACACCGCCCATGCTAAACCCAACCAGGTAGATTTGATCTTCATCGACAAACGAAAGGGATTTCAATTTTAGGAGACCATTATGGAACCCCTTTTTTTCCGTGAGGAAGTCGCTTTGATCACACGGTAGACCTCTACTATCTCCCATTCCTGTCTTCTCAACTCGCATGGTAACAAAACCATTCCTCGTGAGAGAATCAATCCACATCTTATTGGACATTATTCGCTTATGCGTTGGATTATCGATACTGTAACATCCAACACCGCCAATAATTAAAACCCCGGGATATCTTGCCTCTCCTTTTGGCTTGGTGACTATTGTTCTTAGCAAGTTCTCTCCTGATCTTACGGAAGAATAAATCACTTCAAATTCTGAGCTGCTCTCTTTGGGTTTTGGCTGAAGCGTCACTTTCAAAGAAATCCTCCTCGAATCCCTGAATAAACCAACAGTCAATTGGTCTCCTCCACTGTAGCTACTAAGAAGTTCCAGGAAATGTGGGGTATTGGTAATCCCACCACTATCCAGAGTGACCAAAACATCATTTTTTGCCAAACCAGCCAAATCAGCTCCACTACCTGGAAATACTCTCTTTACTACAACACCGTTGTTATTTGGAAGCCTCCAAGCCGAGACATCAGTTTGACTTAGATTGGCAATGACTGCTCCGAAAGAACCTTTACGAGGAAGATCCTGGCCACTCAAATCAATGATTAAGACCAGACATAATTTGATAGTCAGTGGAATCTTCTTTGCCATGGTTTTATAGCCGTTAGTTTGCATGTCCCTGTTTAAGTTGTTGTAGAACGGCTTGCTTATAACTGTCACTGATTCTCATTTGCCTGCCATTTCTCATTTTCAATTCGTAATCTCCATAACCGATGGACACCAAAGCTTCAATGAATTCTGTGTTTATGATACTCGACTTGTGAATTCTGATGAACTGATTAGGAAGCCTTGTAAGCATGCCTGACATTGTTTCTCGCAATACGTGTTTATTTTCCAGATCATAAAGCTCCAGGTAGTTACCGGCCGCAGAAATGTATGCAATTTCTTTTATGCTTACGAAATAGGTTTTACTGCCCATTTTGATTGATATTTTCCCTAAAGGCTCATTCTGTGTTACTTCATCAATTTTTTGATTTTTTGACAATCTGCTCTTGAGCTCGTACAACCGCTCCTTTATCTTCGCTTCACTCCTCTCACGTAGTTGCACTAGTTGCAGTGCCCCCACAACAAAAGAGATTCCGATTATCAGGAGCAAACTGGTAAAAAGGTCAAATGTATTGCTCTGAACGAAGTGTGCCTTTTTATTCTGCCATTGATGAGATTCTGACCCCAGAATTGCCATTTCCTTTGATTGATCTGCTGGTAACACCACCTCATTGGTAGTGGCAACATTCCAACCATAAGACATGGCAACAGCTATGGAAATAGTTACAATTAATGAGACCACCCAATACCCTTTCAAGAGCCCCTTCCCTATGGTATAAACAGCTAGAGGAATGAAGAGCAAGGATGCTCCCCATCCAATCAAATGATCAATTACAGAGAAGGCCCCACGGTACGTTACCGGGCTAATGATGCTAACCTTAAGTGAAATAATGAACGAAATAATCGACCATATGATACCTACCAGAATAGCCTGACCAGTTGTACTAAACCAATCAAATTGAGCGAATGAAAATCTTGTCATTGGGTCAAAATTAGTTCCAAGCTATACGTAAAAACTCCGGTTCAACACAAATTATGGGTGGTATGTCCCAAATGTTCTTTTTGTCTAGATCAATGCTCAAGGTAAATCAATCAGGTCTGATAATTTGGAGCTGTTGAATTCCAAAAACTGCTTTTTTAAAATACTCGGAAATGATGGAACAATTCGCATTTAGGAGACTCTCAAAATACCTGCTAGCATGTACCTTCTTTTTACCAATGGCCGGTTGTGGTCAAAACTGGAATACAAAAGAGAAGAATAACCGGGAATGGTCGCAGTTAGATGGATACATTGAAGCATACCATAGAGCTAACGGTTTTTCAGGTTCTATTTTGATTGCGAAGGGTAATAATGTCGTCTTGCAAAAAACATCTGGGTGGCAGAATATCAAGAATAGCGTCCCTATTTCCGAAGAGACCAGGTTTAACATGGGATCGGGGAATAAAATGTTTACAGCTGTTGCGATCGCTCAACTAGCCGAACGGGGAAAGATTGATTATTTCGCCCCTATTATCAACTACCTGCCAAACTATCCCGATCAGGATTTTGCAGCTAAGGCCACCATTGATCATCTGTTGACTCATAGTTCCGGTCTAGGTGATTTTAGAGACTCAGCATACAAGGCTGACTGGGCAAACCTTGAGACCTTGTCTGAAACACTTCCTTATGTCACAAGCAAGCCTTTATTATTTGAACCAGGAAAAGGTCATTCATATAGCAATTCGGGATTTTTATTGCTTGGACTGATCATTGAGTCGGTAACTGGTGAAAACTATTTTGAATACATAAGACAGAATATCTACTCGCCAGCAGACATGAAATCGTCAGACTCATACAGGAGAGATGGTAGTGTAAAAAACCTTGCCATCCCCTATCAAGGATACCAAAACGAATGGTATGAGGCACAGTATGGGCTAATGGGAACTTCAGCGGGAGGTGGTTTTTCAACCTCCCTAGATGTCTTAAATTTTAGCAGAGCGCTATACGATCACAAGCTGATATCATCACGATCGCTGTCCTTGGTGACAACCGACAAAGCCACAGTCAACTCAGAGAATTCATGGCAGTACGGCTATGGGTTCATAGTAAAAGAGACGAATGGAATTCGACAAATCGGTCACGGAGGGAATGCTGCCGGGGTATTTTTCGAGTATTACCATTATCCAAGCACCGACTGCACCTTGATTATGTTTTCGAATTCAGAGGCTGGGTCACCCGATGTCCTATTCAATAAGATCAATGAGTACCTGACTGATCCCAAAACAGAATTAAACTACGAAATTCCAGCTAGTGGACAAGAATCGAAATTTGAAGTCCGGCTAGTTGAAAAGCCCGAAAACGAGGAGTTTGTTGTGGATGTGCTAGCTGACAAATCTACTGATTCAGACTTCACCAAGTATAGCCAAACTTCTATTGGAATTATTAACTCAATAAAAACGAAAGACATTGATTCCTTCAATGGTTTCTTCGCAAACCTCGATATTGTAACTAAAGCTTCAAATGAGTCCATGTTCAATTTCATGATTGAGGAAGCTTTGCCGATAAAAGGTAGAATAGCAGGATTGCATATACTGAGTGAACCGGTGAGTCTGAAACAGTCCGAATATCCCATCCGGGTACTTGTTTTCCATTTAGAGGACGGTTCCCCAGGTTCTATCAGCTTTTCCTTAAACCAAGACGGAAAGGTGGATTACCTGTCGCTATTTGTCCATGACCAAATTTGCCCGAATCGTAAGAGCAAGACCTGCGATTTGATAGAAAGAAAAATTGAATAGCGTAAAGGTGTCTTCTATAATCAAAGTAAGCTTATTAATTAGACCTGTTTATCGATTTTCGGTTGTCTTAAAAAATACCATCGGTGGCTTCCATGTTACAGAATCACCAATAATACCCCGAGATTCGCTGATTACTTCCAGCCATTCCGGAGAAACCTTGATTAAAAGATAATCATCAGCTTTGTTTGGATAGAACGCTGCCCATTCATCTTTCCATCGCTCCTCCTTTTCATCTTGAGGGTTAACAAGTTCTGCAATACCATAAATTATTACATACCCTGAATTGTCGTTATCTAAGTAATACAAAGTCACTCTAGGATCGTTTTTTATCTGATCCACTTTTCTACTCTTAGTATTCGTTCCTAGCCATACTACCAAATTGTTATCTGGCGGAAACGGATCCATTGTTCTAACTCTGGGGCGGCCTGTTTGATCTAAAGTGATTAGGGCACAGGTACGAACAGAAGCCATTATTTCTCTAGCTACACCAATCAATTTATTATCGAAAGAATCACTTGACGTGTTTTGACTAAAGACCAAAGAGGGTATCAAAAAGAGGATTATCAATACACTCGGCAATAGTTTATCTCTAGTAAACATATCTGTCATGTTTTTGGGCTCTTCTTAAGAGTTGGGTTATAAAGTTGAAATTCCCCGTAGGGTCTTTTTTGATTTACTTGTAAAGGAATCAACATAATATTGAATTATAGTCCATAAGTAATGAATAAGAATAGCTTCTTGATTTTTTTGATATTGATGGTGGTATTTGCATCATCATGCAGCGATGAAAGCGGGGCATTACCCGACCCCACTGTCAGGGCGCTCTCGGTAAATGAAGCTGAAATAGCCAATTCAGCAAACAATTTCACTTTTGATCTGATGACCAAGATAGAAAGTGAGTTTCCAAATGAAAATTTCTTTATCTCTTCATTTAGTGTAAGCACTGTTCTATCAATGGTCATGAATGGAGCCACTGAACCGGTTCAGGAGGAATTCATTAAGACGTTAGGTTTAAGTGGGATGTCGCCTGAAGTCATCAATGAATCCTATTTGTCTCTGGCAGAATACATTTTTGGACTAGACCCTTCAGTCACATTAAATGTTGCCAATTCCAATTGGTACTCGGATGAGTTCATGATTCAAAATGAATTTGTCAACATTCTGGAGACTTATTACAAGGCTGAAGTTTTTGCTAGAGATTTTGACAATTCAGCCACATTAGGAGACGTAAATGGGTGGGTTGAAAATGAAACCAACGGGAAGGTTAAGAATATCCTCGACGCTATCAATCCTGACCATGTGATGTTCTTAATAAACGCTATTTACTTCAAAGCCAACTGGACGAATAAATTCGACCCGGACAAGACTACCGATTTGCCATTTCTTTTGGCAAATAATCAATCCATCGATGTTCCAACAATGGTGTCCGAAGTGAAACATTGGTTGGCTTACGATAACAATTTAAGTGCCCGGATCATCGAGATTCCATATGGAAACGAGAACTATGCTTTTACTATAATCATGCCGGACGATGTTTCGGAAATTGATAATATTCTTTCTCGTATCGATGTAACAAGCCTTAATGACGTGCTGTCGGATTCAACGACATTTGTGGGAGATTTGTACCTTCCCAAGTTTCAGCTTGACTTCAAAACGGACCTTAAAGAACTTCTTGTAAGCATGGGGATGCCCTTGAGGGGATTGGATAATTTGTTTGAGGAAACAGTTCCACTGGAAATTGATAATGTTATTCATCAATCTTTCCTGGAAGTCAACGAAGAAGGGTCAGAAGCAGCGGCAGCAACTGTTGTTGGAATAGTGCCTACTTCAGCTCCACCTTCAACCAGGATCAATCAACCTTTCGTTTTCCTGATTCGGGAGAGAAATAGTGGTACTATCCTGTTTTCTGGAAAATTGTTAGATCCTCGCTGATACATATTTTCTAGGCTCCATTGCCGTGTCAGCAACGAGTACAATTCCCTACATACCAAAGCCAGTTCTTACAAAAAAATAATAAGAAACTGTCCTCTTGAGCGGTACTGTCGTTTTCGAAAGTACTCTTTAGGTATTTAACCACCTTAGCTAAAACTTTCTCATTTGGCTTGTTACCTCTTCCTAAAACCACATTTCCAACCTCCACGCACTCCTTCTATCCTACCACCGTGGGTATTTTCATCTGGCGTAAACTCCAGGTCGAGAGATAACTCATCATCGCTCAGGTCAAGTATGATTACCAGACCATCATCTCTTGTGAACTGAGTCAATTCATCATTTAGTGTAAATGATCCTGAGGTTCCCCACGGGAACTCTTCAAGTATGAGTTGATCACTGTTCGAAGTGTAAGTCAAATCACTGTCGATGGTGATCTCAAAACCCAAGAACAACTCCGTGATATCTTGATCATCTAAGATAACATAGCTGTTTTCATCAACTACCCAAGTACCGACAATTCGCTCAACAAAAAGATCTCGATCGGAAAGCTCTTCAGTAGTGCAGGAAATCATGAAAATCATCAGGATCAATAAGAATATCAAGACTGCTAGGATACTATTTAATTTTTTCATAGCTACTATTATTTCGTGATAAAGATTTGCTGTGACCAGGGAGTAAACTGTGCACTTCGCAGTTGAACAATGTAAACTCCCGCTGCGGCATTGAGAACTAATTCTTTGCTGTGAAGACTTGGAAAATATTGCTGATGTACGATCTTTCCACTCACAGACGATACCCAAAGGTCTACGCCTTCTAATACCTCTTGAAGTTGAATCGTGATTCTTCCGCTGGTGATCGTAGGGAACACTTTCGCTTCGACTTCAGGATGATCAACACTAAGTACCCAATCAAAGAATACACACGCTGAAGTAGTAGAACACTCGCCTGATGTTACCTCTACATAATATTCTCCTGTTCTCGGTGGTGTCAACTGACGCTTGTCTTCGCCTTCAAGGGGTTGGTCGCTATCACAATCATACCATTGGTAGGCAGCATCGTCAATTTCGCTTGCAAACAGAACTACTCCATTTACCTCAACTTCAGCAAGCGGCTCATCAAGTACAGTAAGATTGATGGTCACCAAACTGTCACAGCCATTGCTTGCTTCAAAGGTTTCCACGTATACCCCGCTTTCAAAGAAGTCCTTGCTGTTGAAAACATAAAAACCACATGCTTGTACATCTTCTTCCACATCGTAACTATCCAGAATTGAAAGGTTTAAGGTCACCAGGCTATCACAACCCTGAAGGTTCGTGAACATGCCCTGATATTGCCCTGAAGAAGTAAGCGTCGTTCCATCGAATTCATAGCTACCACAGGCCTCAACATTCTCCACCACCTCAACCAAGTCATTGATCGTCAGATTCAATGTAACCAGACTATCACATCCTTGAAGATTAGTGAAAAGGCCGTTGTATTGACCTGATGTGGTCAAAGTAGTCCCATCAAACTCATAACTGCCGCAGGCAGTTACGTTCTCAATCACATTGTCCGATTTATTGATCGTCAGGTTCAGCGTGACCAAACTGTCACATCCAACAAGGTTGGTAAAAAGTGCGTCATACTGACCTGAAGTGGTCAAGGTAGCTCCATCAAACTCATAACTATCGCAGGCAGTGATATTCTCCACCACATTGTCCGAACCATTGATGGTTAGGTTCAGGTTAACCAAACTGTCGCATCCTTGAAGATTGGTGAACATCGCGTTGTATTTGCCCGTGGTGGTCAACGTAGCCCCATCAAACTCGTAACTATCACAGGTGGTGACATTCTCGACTACATTGTCAGACTCATTAATCGTCAAGTTCAAGGTCACCAAACTATCACATCCTTGAATGTTGGCGAACAGCGCGTTGTATTGGCCCGTGGTGGTCAACGTAGCCCCATCAAACTCGTAACTATCACAGGTAGTGACATTTTCTGCTACATTGTCTGGCAATCCGAGAGCGTTTACGGTTACCGTCCAGTTTTGTGTAGAACCATCTTCTGCGGTCACCACATACAGCACAGGGGCTGAATAATCATTGGCTGTCACACCACTCTGCTGAAGAACCGCGGCCACATGGACTGATGCTCGAGGTGATAGGGTAAAGTCCGGAATCAGGTTGGTCGGGACGGTACAATCGACTACTCCAATCGAAATAGTATGATTTTCAGTATCAATGGTCGCAAGCGCAGATTGCTCATCCAGGCTGAAGCTGGTGAAATCATTTCGGGCGCTCAGGTTTCTTGCTATTTCAATTATGTCTCCACCACCCATCAAACTAGGCATGATAATATCTGGTTCACCATCGTTATCGAGGTCTCCGGTCACAAGAAACGTTGAAAATCCCTCCGGATAGAACCCAGTCACTTCGTCCAAACTAAAATTTCCTGCCACGCTCAGGTTCCTCCTCATTTCTACACCATTATTTAATTCCATATATACCGGATCCAATTTTCCATCGCCATTCAGATCGTCTAGATCTATCCAGTCTAAAGCCGTTAATACCTCGGATGAAGTGAAACTAAGATTGCCAGGAGTGCTGTTATTTCTCAGGATCCATATTCGCTCATTATATCCAATAAAAGGATCTGAATCAATAGATACCACGATATCTGCGATATCATCTTCATCAATATCGCCAGTCACTACATTGATAGGGTCATTACCTACAGGAAAGTCTTGTTTAGGAGCATAACCAAAAGAAGTTCCATCTTTTACGAAAATGGAAATCGTAGCATCCGGACCATTTCCTACAATGACATCTAACTTGCCATCCTGATCGATGTCCTCAAAAACCACAGATCTCGGCTCATCTCCTGTGACAAGCGAACTATGGTTAGCAAAATTTATGTCTGATCCAAGGCTGCTGGTGTTTTCAAAAATGATCGCTTGATCCATACCATGCTCAGCCACAATGATATCCAGTTGCCCATCGGCGTTGATGTCTGAGGATGCAATCGAACGGGAATCCGTCGAGGTGCCGATATTTTGACCGGTGCCAAAAGTCATGCCGCCGAAAGGACTACTCGCAGTGGTATTCTCAAAAATGGAGAAGGAGGCTACATCCGTATAGCCTATCGCAATATCCAAATATCCATCACCATTAAAATCTTTCAGCAAAATCTCGCTCGGCGTTCCCGCTAGTGTATGGTCTACCTTCGTGTCAAAATTGATATCTCCAATACCTGAACTTACATTTTTAAATATGGATAACGTCTGACTGACAGAATTGATTGCCACCATATCAGCTCGTCCATCATTATCTAAATCTCCTGTACCGACTCTTCTGGGAACGTCTCCGGCATCAAAAATGATGGGATCATCAAAAGAAGTGTCTTCTAGAGCTCCATTGCTTTCAAACGTAACATGGAAAGGAGTAAGCGATTGGACCGCAAGCTGATTGGTAAAGACTGTAATGGGTTCGTAGGTGGCTCCATACGGAACGGTGACGGCTAATTCATTTACAGAAGCGGAAACCACTGTGGCTTGGGTAGCCCCAAAGTACACGACATTATTGGTTGGATCCTCATCGAAATTCGATCCAAACACGGTTACTTGGGTTCCGACAGGGCCACTGGCCGGCGAAAAACTGGTGATGGTTGGAGGATTCACCGGAGCTACGCATGCAGGGTTACAATACTGATCTGCACCTACATCTATTCCAAGTGATGGATCCCTGTAATCTCGATCAAGGTCAGTTGTGACATCTGCTATGGCTGTTCCAAAACGGTAGTTGGTCCCATCGGTGATGTGATAGTCACCTGCCCCAACAAAGACCGGATTAAAGCTTTGGGAGTTCTGATCATACAACGCCTGATGGGTTTGCCAGTCGCTGAAGGAAGCGAAACCATTAAACGGATTATAACCACCATCCAGTCTCCAAACGATCATGGTATATGTATTGGCGTTACCTGAAAAGAGGTTATAGTCCATGGTCAGGTTATCCACCTCTCCAATATATACTTCATAATTAACTGTATTTTCTACATGGAAAATGTTATTGAGCAGATCAAGATTAGTGATGTTCGCGGTAGTCAAGGTTGACAGTGTTCCGTTGGCAGAAAAGGTGTTGTGTATAAACCTTACATTGGAAAGATTTCTGATGGAAACATTATGGTGACTAGAGGTGATGACATTGTTAATTACATCTATATTGTCGCTTCCTTGAAGATAAAGACCGTGATTAGTGGTCCTATATATTTCATTGGAGTTTATTTGACATGTATTACCTCCTAATACACGGATACCACGGCTCCCGTCCTCTATCCTGTTACCCTTAATGACTATTCCATCCCACCCGTTAACATTTATCCCATGTATGGCATCATCAGAACCAGCGATCTTTGTATCGATGACATTATCTTCGATGAGAAGGGTAGATCCTCTACTTGAAACAATACCGCTACCGCTGATAAAACCTTCCCAACTAGCATCTAAGAAAATAGCCCCATAATCACCGTCTTTAGGAAAAGGGCCGGTGAAGGTATTTCTACTAATGGTCAGTTCCTCCGATAATACATTCCCTTCCTTGAAGTGATCGATATGAGATTTCCCTTCACTAAAATCACTATCGGTTATTGAAACATTCGTAAAGTCATATAGATAGATCAAAATACCTGCGCCACCCAACTCACTGGAGGAAATAGAGATATTGCCTACGTCCACCAACGAAACCGCAGAAGCGATGTAGTCTGTGGAGCTCTCACTATATACATACTTCGAATTGGTCAACGCTAGGTTTTCCAGTGTAATGTCAGTAGCCCCCGATACACTAATTCCTTTTGTCGCGTTCAATGCAAAAGCTACCTGTGTATCAGAAATATCCTCCATTTCAAGGGTGAAGTTCTTCAAGACCACATTGTTGGTATTGGTAATTGAAATACCTGATTGGTCCGAAGCAATACTGTGAGGTGGATGAACAATGCTCAAGTCCCTGTTTACCCCGGAAAACGTGATGCTGAATGCTCCACTGTTAATAGAACTCAGATCCATCGGCTCGTTGTAAGTTCCGGTCCCAATGTGGTATTCTACATTTCCAACAATGGTCCCCGCTTTCAAATCGGCGATTGCTGCCGTGAGGGTCGGGTAATCTTCAGACCCCATCACGTTTCCAATGGTATAGATCCCGCTCAGGTTCTGGCCAAATAGCGGTTGATAGAGAAGCACCCCGAACAGCAAGGCAAGAATGAGTATAGACGTTTGTCCTGTCATAGCAAATTAAGTTTTAGTCAATCTGAACACGGGTGATTTCTGAGGACAAAGGAAAGGGGTCAACCCAGCACTTTCAGGACATGATGGTATACATCTAGTAGGCGTCTTTGGCTACATTTTGGCACTTTTTGGCACTTTTTGGCATTACAATGGACGAAAATGATTATTTCTTCGTCAAGATTTGCCCTTGCATGGTATACATGAATCAGAGCTGTTTGATCTGCTCTCGAAGGTTAATTTCGGCGGGTAGCCGCATTTTTTTCTTGAGCCGGTAAATAAAGGTTTTGACAGAAGTAGGCTCTACCCCAGTAAGCTGGGCGATTTCTTTGTTGCCCATTCCGATTTTGATGTAGGCCAACATCCGGAGCTCATTGGTTGTTAGCTTGGAAAAACGAGCATTCAATTTGGAAAAGAAATCAGGATGCACCTTTTCAAAATGAAGCATAAACTTTTCCCAGCTTTCCTCTGTGTTCAAATGCTCGTGAATTTCTTTTTGCAGTTTCCTCAAGTGGTCATACACCTCGTCTTTCCCATGAAGTATCGCATCAATCCTGCCTTCCACCGTCCGTAGAAATTCGTTCTTCTCGTGCGAGCCTACCGCCTGCAAGGAGAGTTCTCGATCCTTGTGTGCCAGCTCCCGTTCGAGGTATTCCTTTTCCCGCTCCAGGAGCTCACTGATTTCGAAATTCTTTTGCTTGAGCTCTTTGTACGACTGGCTCAGGCGCAAAGCGGCTTCTACCCTGGAGGTGAGCTCCAACGGGTCGTAGGGCTTTCGCATAAAGTCCATTGCCCCTGCTTCGAGCGCTTCCTTCAGATCTTCTGAAGTGGTCATCACACCGGTGGTCATCAGGACAGGGATGTCTTTGGTAACCGTCTTGGCTTTCAGCCAGAGTGTCGCATCAATGCCGTTCATCATCGGCATGGCCCAGTCCATCAATATCAGGTCAGGTAGCTCCTCCAACGCCACCTTGCACCCCTGCTTGCCATTAGGAGCATGGATGAGTTCGTAGGGAGTTTCCTGAAAATGCTTGACGACGACCCCAAGGTTTTTGGTATCATCGTCCACAACCAGAATTTTGAAGGTTCTGTCAAATTCCATTACCCTGAAAAATCAGTTAACTCCTCGAACGCTTCGTTATCGAAGCTAAAGGATGCTTCCCTCAATTTTTGCTTCCACTGCTTGATCGCAGGCGAATGCTCAGTGCCCCCCTCTTTCAATACATCCTCTATTTTAGAAGATTTATAGATAGGGATCTTGCGGAGCTGTCTGGACAAATCTTTCAGAATATCCAATTCTTCACGAGTCAGGTTTGAGTTATGGTCATTATGCGTAGCCGGCTTTACATCCGCCGCTTTACTGGCACTTGCCTCTAGGTCAAAGAAAAAGGTTGCTCCATTTCCAGGTTTGGACTGCACACCTATTTTCCCTCCATGAGCCATTACAGCCATTTTGCAAAAGGTAAGGCCAAGCCCATTGGAGGTGGACATTCCAAATTTTTTCGGGTCAGACTGCCAGAATTTCTCAAAAATATGTTCCTGGAGATCCTCAGGTATTCCTTTTCCGGTATCCTTCACGGAAATTTGAATTCGTTCCTCCTCCTCTTTTGAAGTGATGGTGAGTGTACCTCCCACAGGCATGTACTTGATCGCATTGGTATACAGGTTGACAAAGATCCTGACAAGAATATCTGCGTCGGCCTGTATCACATGTTCTGTCTCAATGAAATTTTCAAACTTGATGCTCTTGGCCATCATCAACAGTTCTACCTGGTATTTCGCCTGGGTTGCTAATTCAAAAAGGTGATGTACCCCTTTTTTCAGGTGCATCTTCGTCTCTTCAAATCGTTGCACGTCCAACATGTTGTTCACCATTTGCAACATCAGCTTGCCCGATTGTCCTACTTCCTGCCAGCTTTCAGTTTCCTCAGGCCGTTCCGATAGGGCGATGATGACGTTGAGAGGGTTTTTCATGTCATGGGCGATCATCTGGGCAAGCCCTTGTTTGTAGTTGGAAAGCTGTAGCATTTGTTCGTTCTTCTCCCGCAGTTCATCTGCCTGTCCCTGGATTTTCTCATTGGCCCGCTTCCGAGCCCGGTTGAAACGGAACAGCACAAATGAGACGAGCCCGAACATAGCTAGTCCACCGATCAATCCATTCCGGATCAATTCATTCCGATCAATCTCCGCCTCCAGTACCAATTCTTTCTCCCGTTGTGCTTGCTCAAGTTCCTTTTTTTCATTCTCGAAAGCATACCGATTTTCTAAGGTGGTGATGCTTTTGATTTTGTCTTCATTGAGCAAGCTGTCCTTAAGGCTGTGGTGCTGCTTGTTATAAGTATAGGCTTCTTGATATCGTCCCATGTCTGCGTAGAGCTCCGCAAGCGTTTTCAACCCAAAGGAATGTTGCTCCGGTTGATTCTTCTCTTTGGCCAGGTCAATGCTTTCAAGCACCAAAGGCAACGCTAAATGGTACTCCTTCCGAAGTTGGTGCACACTGGCTACTCCTCTTATCAATTTGGGAAGCGCCACGTAGTTATCATTTCTCCGTGCCATGGCCAAGGCTTCCTGGTACCTGCTCATGGCCGAATCAATCTGCCCGGTATGGAAAAAATAGCGTCCTATGGTGTGGATCAGGTTGCCATTTGTCTTCCCCCTGGCATGATTCTTCAATGAGTCGGCCAATTTCAAATAGGGGTAGGCGTCCTCATACTGCTCCAGAGCCAGGAGGGCCATGCCGATGTTCAGGTTATTGCTTTTCAACCACAAGGTGGTGCTGGCATCAGGCTCCAGGGAGATAAAGATTTGGATGGACTGTTTATACATATCAATAGCCTTAGGCAATTCATCCATGACAAAATACACGTTGGCCATTGATGAATGTATCTTGGCCATTTGCATGGAATCTCCCATGATTTTCCTGATCTCGTACGTTCTTTGGTAGTAGTCCAGGGCCTGGTAATAGTTGCTTTCTGCTCGGTAGTTTGTGGCAATGTAGTAATAGCACCACGCGATCCGAGGTTGATCGTTCGCCCGGACAAAGTACTCCAGCGACCTTTTTACCAATTGGGTAGAGGTATCCGTATTATTGAAGTAATGGGTATACAATGTGGCGATCAAAGCGGACGTCAATGCTTGTTTTAAAGAATCATCAAGTTGCTCATATAACTTCATTGCCTTCGTGTAATGCTTCAACGAGAGCTCATGTGTGCCCCTATACTTAAATATCCGGCCTTTAGATTGATGTATATTGGCAAGTAGTCTATTGTCCCCTAATTCTTCCGCCATTGGGATCAATTCCGCAAAAACCTTCAATGCCTTTGTGCTATCCAGGACTAGATAGTATAGACCCTTTTCATACAGTGTGGAAGCCCTATCTTCCGGTGACAACTCTCCTAAAAGTACATTTTCAAGGCTATCAATTAACGATTGGTCTTCCCTGGTCCGCTGAGCATCGACAGCAGGGAAGGTCAGTAACAACAGGAGGCAGCTTATTCCTTTCATGGTCCTAGGTAATTGATGATTAGCTAAAGATAGCAGAAGCGGCGAAGATGCTGTAGTTGTACACCTATATTCCATTTTAGGCATCCCAAATGACTACTTGTGGCTTACCATAGGTATACCTTAGAATGTATGCAGGGGTGCTGGCTGCCTGTAGAGATGTCCTCGGAAATGAAAGGAACAATTTCACCTTTTCTCATGGCTTAGCTACTCAGAGAATTCTGCGGACACAAGATCATTTGTGGTCAACAATAGCTTGGAAAGAAACTCCTTTGGGTTCATGCCTGTCAATCTCCTGCACTCCCTGATGAAATGTGATTGGTCGTAATATCCAAACTGCAATGCATCAATAAATCGATGGCCTTCACTTTTGTTCAGGTATTTGATAGAGTTTCCGAACCGAAGGATACTCACCAGTTTCTTTGGAGTCATTCCAAATGTCTTTTTGATGAGTCGCTCCAAACTCTTGACAGTTAGGTTATTTTCATTAGCAATATCTGAAATTTTCATGCGCTGATCTTTGGCTGAGGTCATTGACATCAATATCGACTCTACTTTAGCGTCAACACTTTCAAAATCGTTATTCTCTCTAATGATTGAATCAATAATTACAGCAGAGTTGTTGAACGATGAAAGATCAAATGTCTTGATCACTTCTAATCCCTGATCTCCAAAAAATTGATTGGCAGAAAAGCGCTCCCAGTCAGGGAACAAATGCTTAAAACTTGGTAAAGCCAGTACCTGGGGCTTCATTTTTATGTTCACACACTTTATCTCTTTAGGAACAAAATAGACACACAACTCACTTCCCATGGGAAAGATTCCTGATCTCCCCGAAGGCTTGAATACTTCTTTTCTAGGATCAAAAATCTCAAAGTGCCCGTCCAGCTTAATCCAACACTCAAGTGTACCAGTAGGCACTGCCTTCACCAAAAGGGGTTCAGCGGCCTCAAAAAATTGGTAACGCTCAATGTATTTTTTTAAAACCTTATCTGTGGGTTCGACTTCTACAACTTTCAATTTTGTCCATTTTATACAATGATGCCTAAAAGTGGGCCAATAGTTTCGTCTAAACGAAAACATTGAATATGATCCCACGTATTTTCAAAAATATCTCTATAGCCTTACTCCTGCTAGGTGCCTTCTCTTTTGACAACGCCACTTCTGCAATGAACAACCTTCGCACTCAGTCCTGCGATTGTTCGAAGACTTTTGAAGAGCTGATTGGCAAACTAGAATCAAACTACGTGGGCCTGGCCCTCATCACTGACACTGTAAGGTTAGCAAAGTACGATTCACTCAAGCGCACGTACTTGTCGAGCTCGAAGAACATTAGTGCGGATACATGCACACAGCATTTAGACGACTTTTTATCCTTCTTTGAGGATGGACACCTTTCTGTTTTTGAGTTTCCGAAAGCGGATTCTTTAACACTAGCCAGAACACATCGATTCTTACAGGATGAAGCCAGGGAATTGGCCGACATTGCTGAACTGGCCAAAGACTCGTCAGATGCAATTGTTGGTTTATGGTCAGATGGAGCATCGATTTTCCGAATAGTAAAAAATCAATCCTATTTCGATGCATATGTTGTCAAAAGCAAGAGCTCCGATGCGATCATTGGCAGTCTCAAACTCCGACTGACTAAAACGGGTAATGAATACCGAGGTAACTACTATCCTTACAACTTTAACGCGAGGTACCTGAGAGGTGGCATCTATAAAGAAAACCGGGCCTTGAGGATGACGTCTCTGAAGTGGGATCGGGTTCACTCGGAAACAGACACATTGAGGAACATTAGGACGCCACGAATTAAAAAAATCGATGAGGAGAATACGCTCTTGACGCTCCCATCCTTTAGTGTTGACCGGCGGGATTTTCGTGCTTTTTTAAAGGAAAACGACAAACTATTGAAAAGTACAAGTCATCTAATCATCGACATTCGCGGGAACGCAGGTGGTAATAGCATCTATTTTCCCTTGATCAGGTACTTTGCTACTCATGATATCAGGTCGAAGCAGGGATATGTATTGGCTTCAGATGACAATCGAACTTACTTTAAAAAGAGAATAGGCTTTGGTTACTCGAAAAGTTACTCTCCATTGCTAAAACGGATGAAGAAGAACGGAGAAGTAGTGGATGGCCCTAAATATCCAAATAGGAAGTTTAGTATGGCCATGAACAGCATATTTCGGGTATCCATCTTAATGGACGATGGTAGTGCCAGTGCCGCTGAGTCCTTTGTTCTTCATGCCAAGGGAGCCAGCTTTAAGGTCGCAACCTTTGGTTCTGCCTCCCGGGGCATGATTGATTTCACTAGCGTGAATTCATTGTTACTAAAAAACTCCGGTAATCAAAACATTTACTTTCGGTATCCGACCGGAACGCTTCATCAGGAGGTGATGGAAAATGGTTTCAACAAAACAGGAATTCTCCCCGACAATCCAATCCCGGAGGGTGAAAATAAGATTCAATACATCATTGACTATTATCAGTAGTGGCTCGGAGACTTACCCTCACGGGCAATTTTCCGAGCAAGAAAATTCTCACTTACGATTAGGTTTGGATTCACGAATCGTCCAGCTTCCGAGAGAGCCTCCTCTCCCATCTCCAAAATGACTAGAAAGAACTCCTTGTGCAATCAGTTTTCAGATGAAATATTAAATTGAGATTTTCTTCGTTCTGTATTCGACCAACTCACCATGTCCTTTTTTTCAAAAGCCTCACTACTCACCTTTTCTCTACTCACCTCCTACCATCAGAAGGTTCAAGCACAAGAAGGAGGCTTCAAATTGACCAATACTGAAATAGCCATCACCATTGATTCGATCAATCGGAAGCTTGATGCTTTTTACGTTTTCCCGAAGGTTGCAGCAGAAATGGCAGCATACCTCAACGAAAGATTGAAAGCGAGCAACTACGAATCATTATCCAATCCTCACGCATTCGCAGAGCAGCTAACCGCTGACCTACAATCCGTAAGTCATGACAAACATCTCAGGGTACTATTTAACCCGGATCAAATTGAAGAACAACAAAACGATTCTGAGCAGGAACGCATCCAGCAACGGAAGCGATTATTTGAAGAAATGGAGCAGCAAAAATTTGGATTTGAGACGGTCAAGATGCTGGAAGGCCGGGTGGGTTATCTGGATTTGAGAGCGTTCATGGAAACGGAATTTGCGGCAGAAGCAGCCCATCGGGCGATGAGGCGCCTCACAAACACGGACGCCATGATCATTGATCTTCGTGAGAACTCAGGCGGATCGCCAAGCATGATTCAACTCCTCTCCAGCTATTTCTTTGATCGTGAACCTGTACACCTGAATAGTTTTTACTGGCGACCCTCTGAGGAAATCACGGAGACATGGACACTACTTAATGTTCCCGGAAAGCGCAGACCAGACATTGATCTGTATATTCTGACCAGCAACCGTACTTTTTCTGCCGCAGAAGAATTTGCTTACAATATGCAAAACTTAAGCCGGGCAACGCTTGTGGGAGAGACAACTGCTGGCGGCGCACATCCGGGCGGAATCGTAGCGGCTACAGACAAGTTTAGTGTATGGGTCCCACAAGGTCGAGCCATCAACCCCATCACAAAGACGAACTGGGAAGGAACCGGTGTAGTGCCCGATATCAAAGTAGCTGAGGAAGAGGCATTGTTAGTAGCGCATGTTAAAGCCCTTGAAAAATTCAAAGCAACTTCGACCGATCCCTCCTTGATCCACTCGCTCGAATATTCCATCAGGGAGCTCAAAAGTTCCCTCAAACTTGAACAGTCCAAATATGCAGACCTGCTCGTAGATGCAAGGTATGTCAAGTGGAACGATAAGCATGACACCTTTTACGGCACAAATTTTCTATTTGCTCTGGATACCGTTCTCAAGACCATTGATCCGAAGAAGGTACTTGGAAACAACTACTATTACGTGACGCTACCGAGGGACAGCTATCTCATCGTTCGATTCACAGATAACTTCGTTGTTGATGTGCCGGGGCAAGCCGACCTTTTTATTGAGGAGATCGGCAGAACAGGTGATCGAGCCGCTATTTATATCAGCACAGATGGAATTACTTATGAAAAGCTAGGGATCGCGAGTGGTGGTATCACCAACGCCTTGGATTTGGCAGATATCAACTTTAAAGGAATCGTGAATTATGTAAAAATCATTGGGCTAGACCTGAACGGCTCTTCACCTGGTTTTGATGTTGCAAGGGTGTATGGCCTTCCTATCGCCAACATTGACAGGTATGTATCAGAGGATGAAATGATCGATTATCTAGAAGATCCTAATTCGCTTCAACGTAGAATACACCTGTCCCCTATTGAATTCGACTTTGACAGCTATGACCTCAATCCGGAAGGAATAGTTTATCTGGATGACCTCATTAAAGTGCTCTTGGCATACCCAGAATTAAAGCTTAAAATAGTTGGTCATACGGATAATATCGGCACCGAAGAGTTCAATGAAGCGTTGTCGAAAAAGCGGGCCAAGAGTGTTTACAACTACTTTGTTGACAAAGGTCTTCGTCCCTCCAATTTAACGTATGAAGGTCGAGGTACGAGAGAGCCACTCGCTCACAACGACAGCGAAAAGGGAAGAAGAAAGAATCGCCGTGTCGAAGTAATCAAGTTAGATAAGTAGACCAAAGAGCTCTTCTTACCTTAGTGCAATTCTATACCATAGCCGTTCGAGTCTCGCCTTAGTTCGCGCCGCATCACGTTCTCTCCATCTCTCTAATTTTAGGTTCCTGTCTTTATGCCTGAGTCTATTTCTTGTCTCAATATCATCACATTTAACGACTATGACATTTTGATCAGATTTGGAGTAAAAGTGACTCTTGCTGCATGAACACAGCAATAGCATCGTGAATAAAAAAATAGCGTGTTTCATATTTTGAGTTTTCAGCCAATTAACGGCGGATCGCGGACTTTGAGGTCTCACTGACGGAAATGAGACGTCTCATTTAAGAATAACGCTTGATGAGACGTACGGCACTAGCTGTTGGGTCGAAATTCTCTTGGGGACTTACCCGTTAACTTTTTAAAGAACCTGTTGAAGGTAGCTTTTGAGTTAAATCCTGAATCGAATGCGATACTCAAAATTTTAAGGTGATCGTATCTTGAATCCTCAAGCCTTTGCTTCACTTCCTCCACACGATATTCGTTGATAAAATAATAAAAGTTCTTCATTAAATGTTGGTTCAGTGCAGAGGAGATTTCTTTTTCACTTAGATGCGTTTTAGCACTAAGTGTTCTTAAGTCCAGGGAAGAATCAAGGTAGAGTTTTCTCTCGTCCATAGCCTCAGTCAATTTTTCAACAACCCTACCATGATCCACTTGATGACTTTCAGCATATTGGTTGCTCTCATTGATGGTTTGTGCTTGACTGAAGCCTGCAAATGCCATCCAGAAAATCGAGACTCCCATTACGAGATACATCAGGTCACGATATTGATATAACATGCCCTCGGAGGATTCGACTGTATAGTCGATGAGTTCCCTGAAATCGACCAACTTAAAAAGAGCGAGAACAGCAAAAAACCCAGCAAAAATGCGTACAAACCACTTTATCCAGTTCAGTTCCAAATCATCGGTCGTTGACAATTGATGTTGAATGGACCTTTGATAGATAAGCACACCTCTATGGGCATAAATCAGATAAATCAGCAGTGGTATCAAAGCATATGACCCCACAGCTTCTGTGAAATTGTGGAACTTCGGATATGGAAAAGTTCGACCGAAAACAAGGTGATATACACTATGTGTATAGTTGAGTATTACAAATGAGAAGTGCCACCAATGTGATTTATTAAATTCAAACGTGGGATCAATCAGGTGTTTGATATAGAAGTAAAAAGCTGGCCCAATCCAGTAAGTCAAAGTAAAAGGGAGCCAATGTAGCCAGGGGTAGGCATTGTAGAGGTTGAACTCAAGAATCAAGCCGATTGCCAGCGTAAAGCTCACGGACAAAAGCATGACCGAGAGAAATCGATTGGCCATTCGATTTTCCTTTTTCCGGAGAACAAACATGCCAAACATCAAACCATTGATTACCGCGGCGAAGTTGATAAGTTGAACCAGATTGACATTGTATGTAGGCATCCACGGCAATCTACTTCATAAGATTGGATCAAAAAATACGCTAACCTGTGGTCTGCATGTCCTCTTTGCGTGAAGCACCATTGTAGCAAGGTTATCTTGCACACCATTTGAAACACGGACTCGTTACATTCCGACTATCTCAACTCCTGCAGCTGCTTCTTGGCCCTATCAAAACTGGGATTTAACTCGAGCACTCTTTCAAAGTTCTTGATTGCCTTGTCTTTCTGTCCATCCGCTTTATAAATGGTTCCCAATGCGTAATAACCCAAAAAACTCTTAGGTTCCTCTTTGATAGCGAATTCGGCTACCTCAATTCCATCTTCGTTCTTCCCTTCCCGGCTCAGAGACATGCCTACACGCGCAAGTGTCCCTGCACCAAAGCTGTAAGTCTCTTTCCCATCATTTTCCTTGCGCATCTGCTTATATTTCTTGATTGCTGCGCTTACTCCGTTTTTATCGATCTCTTCCATTACGATTGTCGACAACCCCTGGCCCACTCCCTGGATAACCAACCGTATCTCAACATTATCATTCAGCATCATGGAGCCCAGTGAAGAAATAACAGAGTTCCATCCTCGCTTTGGAATTCCGAACTCAGCTCTGCTCAGCGTTATTTTTCCTTTAGCAGCGATCCTCGGTTCGCCAAATACCCATGCAAACGATGCCTCATGCGTAAATTCAAAAGGAATCTCAATCTCCTTTGACACGCCTACCATTTCAAAGGTTCCTTTTAAGAGAAATCCACTTGACGCCTTGGTTGTAGAAGAACTTTTAAAAGTGATTTCAGGATATGTATCGGTATTGAAAAATTCTTCACCTTTCAGGTCTTCGTCACGTTCCTTGTCGCCCGTGTTGATACTGCCGGCATTAATCGTGATGTTCGCAAAGTAGCTGGAACGATCAGCAGGGTCGCGATATCCCACCTCTCCTTCAAATTCATTGAATCTGCCCTCAATGTTGGTAAGATCACCTGCAAAACCTACACTAAATGTAACGACTGAATGTGAGGCATCAATGGGTAATGTGTTTGGCTGAGTGTAACCAAATGAGCTGAACAACAAAGCAGTTAAAAGAACGATTGACTTTTTCATCTTGACCTAATTTTTGTGATTTACTCAGCAATATGGACGGCTGCCAATACCCAATCAAGCCCTTTGTGATAACAATAGTAAAACCCGGGATGATTCATTGTTCCATCGGGATGAATTTATCTATTCAACTGCCAAACAGTCGATCAATGTTCTTCCTAAATGATTTTCCGGTTCTAAATACGGACCCATCTTTCATAGTGATCGAGTATTCACCGTTAAAATACGGTTCCAGGTCTTGGACAAAATTCACATTTATGATGCTCGATCTACTAACCCGGAAAAAAGTAGATGGATCAAGCTTTTCCTCCATATTTTTCGCTGTTTCTCTAATGATTACCCAGCCACCTTCATTGAACACTTTGAGATAGTTGCCCTCCGTTTTGAAGGCGCTGATATCAGCCAAATCCAATAGCACAAAACGTCCGTTTTTCTTTGCAACGATCCGCTTCGGTTTACTTGATGCTAATTCGGGTTTCATTATCTCAGTTTCTAGTGATAAATGCTCACGGCGTGCGTAATAGAGGAAAATAGCAACCATGACGAGAACATAGGTTAGAAAGCTATCAAATACGCCTGTGAGGAGTCTTCCTTCAAAGTCAGACCAAATTTCGATTGGGTTTGACTTTGTGTAACCCATTCCCCACCGGAATGTCGCATCAAAAAAGAAAGCAAAAAAACGATGGAAGGCAGAAATAGGTAAAGCCAATAAAATGGTCCATAAAGTAAACCTCACGTTTGATTTCACCAGTTTTCGCAATCCTATCAGCATCGGTAGCATCAATACCCAGGTCCAGCCGGATGCCAGGTAGTGGTATGAGAGGTGGAACCAGTAGGTTGAAATCCCTTCAAAAGAGTAATATACGCTGCTTCTTACACCGTAGAAAAGAGCTAGGATGGTGAGAAAGAAGAAAGAACCAATTATGAAGTGAAAATCTTGATTTGTCCTTTTTGCAGAAAAAGGAACTTGAACTGAACTAATCATGCTTATTCAAACGGGTATCTGATAAAGATAGACAAGATGTGGTTGAATCTTTTAACGCTCAAGTTTATCCTATCAGTTCTTCTGATTCCAAAAGCCAGTCCATAGCCTCACTTTCTGTATCGAATTTGTGCATTTTCAACTTTGGGAAAACAAGTTGAATTCCCGCACTGATGAAATTCGCGAAAATACCACCCATTACTGTTTTGGAACTTACGGTTGCAACTTTATGAACATACTTCACCAATTTTCTCGCTCGATTTTTAAGCAAGTCTTCCTTTATCCAAAGTCGCGCTTCGGTCGAGAATTCTTTCAACTCCTTTCTGTTCAGCAGGAGCTTGTCACAGTGTCCTGCCTCAATCATATCTGCCGCTTTTGATAGAATTTCTCTAGCCGTCTCAACTTCTACTTTCCCATCCCAATCGATCTTCACAATTTTACTTTCGTAGTCAGCCGAAACGCAACCACCATTGATTTCTTTTATCAATTCAAAATTTCGGATTTTAACGAATTTCACTTCTTTGTGGCTATTGTTTGTCATATGTAAATGATGTTTAGGGGATCCAAGATATCCGCTTTGTCACGTTCAAATCCTCGATTTTGGTCAAGCGAACTATTTTCTTCGGTGAAAGTAAAGTGGGGTTAGTTGGGTGACCAGGCTGGTTTTTAGATTATTGTTTTAACATTAATTAAAATGTGTGTAACGCTAGTTCCTATTCGTCAATTCGAGAATGAGGGATTCGATGGAGTCAAAAGCACTTACTTCTATTCCCAGCTTCTCAAGGGATTTAACAGTCTCCTTCACTTCCCCTTCCATCTGCGTGTCTTGGTTGGCCTTTTTGACATACAGGATCCTTTTTAAGGTCTTTTCAATTGCTGGCAGAATATTTTTGTGCAACCACATATGAAACTCGACCGGCACATGGCCCTGATCCGTATAGTCTAGTATCCAACTACCTGGCGAATACTGGGCTTGAAGGGCAACCATATGGAGATAAACTTCTTTGTAGCAACCAAAATCAATATCGTTTTTCCATTTTACCGTATTCAATCCAGTATCCTTGTCCTGATATATTAAGGCCGACCTGTTTTCGAAAAGTACTTTTCTAGCCAGATTAGCGGAATTCCTAAACTTGACGGTAAATTCCGTCCACTTACCAACCACACTATCTACTTCAATTTCTCCGCCCAATGATTCTATCTGCATCTTACATAGGTACAAACCCATACCCTTTCCTTCCACCTCAGGATTAAATCGTGAATACAGTCTGAAGAGGTTTTTCCGGTTTTTTGCAATATCCATTCCAACCCCATAGTCTCTAACCTTTAATATGGTATAGTCATCACTTACTTCGCTCCACAGCTTAATTCTGGCTCCTTCGTTCGGTGAGTGAAACTTTATACCATTACTGACAAGGTTGTACATGATGCTGTTAACAATCGATCTTACAGAGTAGACAAAGCGCCCTGGAGAAAAGTCGGTTTCTATTTGAACATCGTTGGACTCAATATCTGAACTCAACAGCTGCTTCACATTTTCCAACTCAACCATGAAGTCAACCTTCTCATTGGTCCGATACACTTCATTTCTTATGTGGGTGATCTTATTCATGTCAGACATCAGATTGTCAAGGTTTATAAGTACCTCGCCCATCTTTCCGATAACATCATTACTTTCGCTACCGGGCTCCTTGATTAGGTTAAAAAGGCCTTTTAGTGCTGCGACAGGAGCTCGTAAATGATGAGACACGGTGAATGAAAATTGTCTCAACTCGCCAGCATGCTTCATTAGTTCCTCATTCATGTGCTTCAACAAGTTATTCTTGGTGATGAGTTTATTGCGTAAATCATCATTCACTGACTGAATTTCCTCCTTTTGAGCAGACAATTCGGACTCTGAGCCTCGTAGTTTGATACTGTTTGCTTTCAGTTCCTCGCGCTCTTTTTCTAATTCACGGATCCTTGCCCTCAAATCGCTAACTAGATCTTCCTCTACGGATTTTCGAGATAGAATTGAATACTTGGCAATAAGAAGTGTTCCAAGCAATAAGAAATAAAAAGGTAGTGCGACGGAATCCAAATACTGATAAAAAGTGCCTGTCAGCGCACTGTAATTATAAAGTCCAGCCCCAAATGTTTCATGAAGTTTGTCGTACGACAGAATGAAGACGAAATTGAAAAGCAGTCCAACAAATAGTGAGTTGCTTTCTCTTGCACTGAAGTAGTGAAATGGGAAAACGGCAAACACTACTAAGAGGTACTTGAAGAAATAGAAGAAGGAAGCAGCAGAAAACGATTCCACAAAATATCCGGAAACTATAGAAATAATAAGCGTTAGGAATGTGAGTAAGACACTGAAGATCACTCCCCTAGTTGAGATTTGCGAGACCTTAAGTTTGGCAATCTCCATGTTTTTAATACTTAGGATCATTTTTCTATACATTTAGATTCGAGATATAATGTGATCTAATTCTCACTTAAAACTTTGGCATAAGATAAAAGCTTGGTGCTCATTCTTATCCCGGTATTCTCAAGCTCCTCCCGATTGACGATGAACCGTAGCTTGTTTCCTGAAGCGACATAGAAGGAAATTTCAGCCCCCTCTGATATTAACTCTTCACTATCGGTCACCAAAATCACTGGCCTGGAGCCGATAACTTCTTGTAGGACGGCAAACCTCTCATTGTGAGCTTTGGGTAGAAAAATCATGTCACAACCACTAACCTGGTCGTCTTGCAGATTATCCAAGAGTCTTATATAGGAATCACGGGTCAGTAACTTCCTCATTTCATCGAAAATGGGAGAATCGCCCACAAAGCCAATCGAAATGTTTTCGTGCGTCCAGTCAAAGTACTTGGTGAAATTGATCAGGTATAGTGCCTTGTTTTGGGGTTTTACTTCCTGGGCTACAGATGAAAACCAAGCTGCAACTAGTAGTGAGGGAATTAAGAATCGTCTGAGTTTCATGTCGTCTTCTTCAAACAGTGGGACATTGATGTTTACGCCAGTGAATTTCTACATACGCGAATTCGGACAGTGGAAATATTCGGTAAACGTTCGCTTATTCCAGTTAGAAGGACTGGTGCATCGGTGGGCCTATTTGACCCTATTTTGAAAGCAGAAATGCAGCTATGAGCACTTTTGTAATCATTCAACTGTCAAAATTGACTGTTCACCTAAATGATTAATTTTTTTGCCGAATAAAACCTTCTCTTACCGCATATCACAGCTACCTTCGTCTGTCGACTATTTGTTTAAAAAGAGGAACAAGTGGAAATATCAAAGAAAGTAGTTGTTGCAGGACATTTTGGTGTTGGCAAAACCTCGCTGATCAAGCGTTTCGTGCATGAAAAGTTTTCTGATCAGTACCTCACTACAATTGGGGTCAAAATCGATAAGAAACAAGTGGACGTAAATGGAACCTCTGTAAATATGATCTTGTGGGATATTGCTGGTGAGCAATCGGCCTCTAAGATTCCAAAAAACTACTTCATTGGAGCTCATGGTCTTTTATATGTTTTTGACCTTTCGAGGGAAGAAACATACAAGGATCTAAATGACCAGATTTTTGAAATCACAAAGGGCAATCCGGACATTCATACCTCAGTACTCGGAAACAAATCTGACCTTGTAGACAAGGTTCTTATCGAGGAGCTCAAAACGGAGATTCCAATAAGTTTCAGGAACACCAGCGCAATGACAGGCGACAATGTGGAAGAAGCATTTAAAACACTGGCAACAAATATGATATGAACCTGAAAGAGCTAAAATTTGCCAGATTCGAAACCCGCGCTCAAGCCATAGTCTTTGACGACAAAGGAACAGTGCTTGAATCGGACAATACAATATTTGATTTCGAGCCTAGTCAGTCCAATGTGTTCGAGGAAATCGACCTATTTCAGGGAATGGAAGAAATCACTACCAGCTTGAAAAACGCCGAGGAATTGAAATTCAATTGCATCTCGATTTCTATAATGGGCCGTGAGTCTCACTTCGACTTCATTATCCAAAGAGTTGACGATGAAGGGAAAAAATTTTTTTGTCTCCTCATCTATGACTTTGCCGAACAATACCAACGGGTACTTGAACTGCAACAGGAGCGTAATGTAAGGGATATCGAGTCGAAAAAACTTGAACGTGAGAACCGTCGAATTTCAGAAGAAAATGAAGTGATAAACCGACTGTACGATCAGATGACTCAATCTGGTTCATCAGAATATGTCCTACTAAAATCTGACAATCTGCTGGTCAATATTGACTTGAATACCATTGACTATTTTGAAGCTTACGGAGACTATATTAAAGTCCACACGGAAGCTAAAATGTACATCATTCACAATCGAATGAAGAACATTGAAGGTCAACTGCCCAAGGGTATGTTTGTAAGAATACACCGCTCATTCATCGTTCAAATCAACAAAATCAAGAACATTGAACAAATGAGTCTGAATGTCTCAGAGAAGATTCTACCTATTGGAAAGCAATTCAAGGCTGAGCTTCTCAATCAAATGAATCAACTCTGAATTAGAAATATTAGCTATAAAATCATCCTAACTAACTTTCACCAATCATGGGAAACCCAACAGATAAAAAAGAAAAGCTTAATGATTCCGAATCATCAGGTCGGTCTGCAATTTCGTCGCAGGAACAAGACAAACTGGATGCGGTAAGGGATTTGCTTTTCGGTCAGAACGTCAAAGAATACCGAGAGGAAATCAAGGACCTGAAAGATCACGTCAAGCAAAACCGCTCAGAAATTGATCAGTCCATCGATGGCGCCCAGAAAGAGGTACTCAAAAAAATTGACGAGCTAAACAAACAATTTGAGAAACGCAGTGACCAGATGGAGGAGAAATTGGAAGCACTGCTCATGTCCAAAGTTGATAAATCTAGCCTTGCAGGTCTGCTAAGGGTTATTGCTACGCAGTTAGAATCTGACTAGTACAAAATGAGCTCCAAGGGCGGGTTATCAGCACTAAAGGATCTTCTTTTTGAAGAAGAAAAAAAGAAATACACTGAGCTTAATGATAAGCTGAAGGAAGTAAACGTACGCATTGACGACTCCCTTAATAACAGAACTGTTCCTGATAAAGAAATCGATCAAATTGTTGGAAAAATGGTTCAGGTAATGCCTGAGAAGCTCGGTCCTACCATCACCGAAACATTAAAGGTTCAAATCAGAGAGTCAAAGGACGAGGTGGTGCAGGCTTTGTTTCCGATCATTGGCCAAATGATCAAAAAGTACATAGCCCAGGAAATAGCCGTTCTTTCCGAGAAAATAGACCGACAAATAGAGTCCCTTTTCTCACTGGAAAACCTTGCTTTGAGGCTAAAAGCCACTTTCACCGGTCAGAGCTACGGAGAATTGCTAATTCAAAAAGCGAGTGAAGCGCAGATACAAGAAATATTTATTATAGAAGAGCATTCGGGCATTTTGATGGCAAGCTATTCCCGTAATAAAACGCTAGACCAAGATATGATTGCAGGAATGCTCACCGCGATAAAATCCTTTGTAAAAGACTCTTTCGAAGGTAAAAACCAAGATCTCGAAACGATCACCTACGATGCATTTTCGGTATATGTCCAGAGCTTCAACAAGTTCTATGTGGCGGTCGCACTGTCTGGTGTGATAACCGCTGAATTCAAGCAAAAACTGGATGATGCTATACTTAAATTCATAAAGGATACCACTGCAAAATTGACGGATTTAGATGAGAAAAAACTGTCGCGAAAAATCGAACATCACTTTCAGAAAATTTAAGAGAAATGAAAAAGATCTTATTCATAGTACTTATCATAACGCTTCCAACGATCACATACTTCCAGTATAAGAAATATTCAAGGTTCAGTCCTTCTTCTAGCTACGAGTACATGATAAACGATCGTGTTGATTCAAACTATCATGACTCACAACTTGTGACCGAGTACTTTGCAAAAGCAATTGAGATCGGATCTTTTGCACGAACCAAATGGAGGAGCGAATTGATTGACGTACGCTTTCCCGATCAAAATTCTGCGAACGAAATGAATGCCGCGAGATATTATAACCAACTGCTGGCACGAACTAAAGAGCTTGAAGCCAGGCTTTTGGTTTCTAGAGATCTGAAGGACAATGGGTTTTCAAATGATGAGATTCAACTCATCGAATCAGGTGTACCCCAAGAACTTGTAAAAGCTAAAATCGACCGAGGCTCAATGGTTACCCTGTCAATTGGTGACAATAGTCGCTTCGTATGGAAGTTGCAGGAGAGGCTCATTTCGAAGGGGTATCCGCATCAATTAGATGGTCTGTTTGGAACCGCAACTCAGTCTGCATTGATCAACTATCAGACAGATCAGAACATATTTCCCTCAGGTGCTATGAATGAGGAAGTATTTGATCGGTTGTTCTTACAGTAAAGGGTCAACGGAAACTGCAGGTCGTTAGACTGGATATTCGATACGTTTAACTAAAATCCACGCTATTCTTTTCGCTGTGCAATTGATTTGTACCAAAAGAGTAGATATGACCACCTTTTCAGTTTCTTCAACAACCCATACTCCAGCCGTATATTGTAACCTCTCAAAAGGCATTTTGGCTATCAAAGGAAGATCCAGCCCTGAAAATACACCTGCTTTTTACCGACCAATCAAATCGGCCATCTCCTCTGAGGCAGATCTAAAGAAGCTCACAGTTAGAATTTCATTAGAGTACTTCAATACAAGTTCTTCGAAATGCCTTTACGATATCTTCAAGGAAATTAGGGTCAGACAAAAGAGCGGCACCGATGTAAGCATTCAGTGGTACTACGAAGAGTTTGACGAAGATATGCTTGAGGCTGGTGAAGATTACAGCGATCTACTCAGCCTCCCCTTCACCTTCGTGGAATACTGCAAAGACTTGTAGATTAACACAAGGCATATTTCAACAACCACGTAATTTAAAATCAAAAAAACCAGTTCCCCTTGGGAACTGGTCACCAACTACTAAGTCGGTTCGCCTTAGATATTTCCTTTAACTAAGACCGAATACAACAACCAGATGATCAAACCAGTCTTCTCCTTTGACCTTCCAATCATTGCACCAAAATAGTTTTCGAAAAGACTTCCTCCCCATTCAGAATTCTCAAAAGATATACACCTGAATTCAGAGCTTCCACGTTAAGCTCAATGACACCCTCCTCACGAAGTAATTGCTTGGGTGTCATTAGCTCCTTCCCGGAAATGGTGAGCAACTGAATTTTAACATTGTCCAACAATTGTCCGTCCCTAGCAATGAATAGCGACTTATGCGCTGGATTTGGATACACTTCAAAACCACTCTCGGAGAAATCGGTTCCCAATGGGTTTTCGTCAACGATATCTCGTAATTGAATAGAAATTGAAACCAGCGATACGCCTCCTTTTCCATCATTGGCCTCCACCACCAGATCAAAAACGGGAGTTGTTTCAAAATCCAGCGCTACTTGTGAAGCAACGGTGATATCGCCCGAGATGCTCCCAATGGCAAAAGCTCCACCAACATTTCCGGAGAGGATTGAGTAGGTCAGCGGATCATTTTCAGGATCGGTTGCTACAACTGTGCCGATCAACTTACCCACCTCACTGTTTTCATCTAGGAAAAAAATGTATGAAAGTTCAGGTGGTTGGTTAGCTGCAATCACTTCTCCTGTGACCATGAAAGTAAAAGAGCTTTCGTCAGGATCGTCGTTCGTTATTGTGATATTGGCATCAAAGGTGCCCACAGTCGCACTGGAAAGGGTAACTGTAAAAGTCTCTATCAGGCCAGCTGCAATATCCATCGTTGAGGTCACCAGGTAAGCTGAACTGCTGGCGGTCATATCACTGACACCTAAAACACACCCACCCGTGTTCTCAATTGCAAAGGTTCGTGCAATGTCGTTACCTTCAACCGTTGTCCCAAAATCAATTACATTCATTTGGTTGT
The DNA here is from genome assembly GCA_028285685.1 of Cyclobacteriaceae bacterium. Lineage (GTDB taxonomy): Bacteria > Bacteroidota > Bacteroidia > Cytophagales > Cyclobacteriaceae > Ekhidna. The sequence goes on from JANQOR010000020.1 coordinate 63,188, forward strand.
TCACAATAGCGACACCAGTATTGTCGCTCCCCTCGAACACATCGATCTCAGGAAAGTCAACGGTTACAGTTACGAAATCCGATGCCTCGCACCCATTACTATCGGTACCTACCACTGTATACGTTGAAGTTGAAGTGGGACTGAAGGGGATATTGTTTACAACTCCATTGTCCCAAACGTAAGATGTTGCTCCACCTCCGAATAATGTCACCTGTTCTCCAATGCAAATCGTGGTAGCGCTGGTGTTTGCGACGACCGTCGGCAGATCATTTACGGTGACTGTTTTAGTCTGGGAAGAAGTGCACCCGAGTCGATCAATAGTGAGCGTAACAGTGTAAGTTCCTGATACTGAATAGGTGAAACTCGCATCCCCCACCGTATTATCATCTTCGAATCCATCCCCGTCAAAGTCCCAACTATAAACGTCACCTGCTTCACTTGAACTAGAAACGTCCGTGAAATCCACCGCCAACCCAATACAGTTGGAACTTGAAATTGTAAAATCTGCGATCGCACCCTCACAAATATTGACTGTCACCGTGTCAGTAAGACTCCACGAATCAATATTGTCTTTGACCCTTACTAGCAAATCATGATCACCCAGGGTTAGGCCGGCAGATGGTATAGAAAGTACCTGATCTATCGAATCCAGTTCCGGGTTGATGGTCACAGTCGTACCATTTCCCGTACCAGGATCAATGTCAAATGCATACTCAATTAAGTTGATTTTACGACGCTCATCAATATAAAAAGGTGCTGTCTCCATCTGTCCCCACACCCCGTTTTCACTCTGTGCTCGTACGGTAACGGAATGAAAACCCGCTGGAAGGCTTACTACGGAAATACTTTCTCCAACATCCACGCTATTGGAAGTCGGAAATGAAATAGGCGTCCCATTCCCAAAACCAGGATCCACATCAAAATAGTATTCGAGTTGACTTAGATTGCTTGTAACCGTGGTGGAGGACTTCGAAATAAAAAAGGGTCGATGCTCGGTTGCACTCCATTGACCAGCAGCGTCTTGAACCCGAAAATACACCGTATGAAAACCGGAACTGAGAGAACTAGTAGGAATTTGTTCAACCAGGTCCAAATCTGTGTTTGGTGTGGTAGCAACGGAGACTCCATTCCCGTGACCTGGATCTACATCCAGAAAATACTCGACAGCAGTTATGTCCGTTCGGACTTCGGTCGTCGATTCACTGATGAAAAAAGGTCGATGCTCAGTCGCGCTCCACTGCCCAGCAGCATCCTGAACCCGAAAGTAGACCGTATG
>JANQOR010000034.1 GCA_028285685.1 Cyclobacteriaceae bacterium
TACAATTTGATATTGTAAAAACACTCTTTTTATTCATAACACCTTAATTGAACATGCAAGTATGTAAAATAAACAAACTTTAACAAGAATTATTGTACGTTATTCCGCCTAAATATAAAATCATAAAGTGAAATCTAGGAAAGATTTATTCCTTTTTTGGACAAATGAAAGAATAGGCCTGATTAAAAGTTAAACCTCGGGGTCTTCACTGCCTTTCTCCCACCAAATACCAGGTTTGGTAGATTGTACCGAATGTAAATTTCATGTGAGGTTGGTTGCTTCGCCTCCCGGTCCTTAACCACATAGTCGAACGCATAACCAAACTTCAATTTATTCTCTAGAAAAGCATAGCCCATTAGCAGGCTGACCGACTCAGACCTTCTAAATGACAGTCCTCCCCAGAGTTTATCCTGGTAGTAAGCAATTCCGCTTAGCTCGAATGTATATGATTTAAAATCTGTTCGAATAAGCGTGGTCGGTCGAAAAACAAGATCTCTTGAAATTCCTAACGCTGTTCCGGCGCTGATCAAGTAGTTGGTAGATATAGAATTGTTGAGACTTCCGTTTGCTAATTGTGTCCCATAATCAAAGGTTGGTTCCAAGATATTGACTGCAGAAAACCCAACAAAGTAATTGCGATTAGACTCCAGGTACAATCCCGCGTTGAGATCGAAGGTAAGCTGGGATTCTCTACCTTGTGAAAGTCCAGGTTCCGGCTCCACTGGCCTGAATTGACTAAAGTCCAAAGATTGAGAAAAGAGCGCTGGCATCAGCCCGAAATAAATGTCTCCAAATCGAAATTCTCTCTTGACAGAGATGGACAGCCTGGCTTGTAAATTGGTCAAATTAGCTACGCGATCATTGGATAGCGCCATACCCACTCCAGCTACCTTTCCCTGAACAGGGATAACCAAAGAAACAAGCTGACTTGAAGGGGCTCCACCACTACCATCAAAAGAAGATTCATATCCGAGCCACTGACTTCTGTGATGTCCTGTAACAAAAGCTTCATTTTCCACACCGACCCACGCTGGATTATAATAAGATGGGTTGAACATATAATGATTAAAGAAAAAATCATTCTGTCCAAAAGCTGAGAACGTAAATACCAACGCAAAAAGAATTAGCCCACTCCTTACTCGCAAATTCATAGTGTAAGTATAACGCTTACAAAGTAATAACCCCTACTTTATAAATTGTTAGCTTCCTTAATATAAATTTCGATGGCACCGGTCATTGATGGTGCATTAGGCAGAGGCGCCTGTATATCAAGTATTAGACCTGCGTCCTTTACTGCTTTGGAAGTTGTTGGCCCAAATGCTGCAATCCTTGTATTGTTTTGTTTGAAATCCGGGAAGTTGTGAAACAAGGACTCAATTCCCGAAGGAGAAAAGAATGCAATGATATCATATGTTACATCATCAAGATCAGACAAATTCGCAGCTACAGTTCGGTAAATGATCGCTTCGGACCAGTCGTACTCGTTCTCAGTAAGAAAGTTCGGGATATCATCCGTCCTAATGTTTGAGCAAGGAAAAATGAATTTCTCATCCTTGTGCTTCTTTATCACATTTAGAAGATCACTGGCTGTACGCTCTCCTGTGAAGATCTTTCTCTTACGAATAACTATATACTTCTGAAGGTAATTGGCCGTCTGTTCAGAAATACAAAAATATTTCATATCTGACGGTATTTCGATCTTGCTTTCCGTAGCTAATCGGAAGAAATGATCGACTGCATTTCTGCTAGTGAAGATTACTGCGGTGTGATCAAGGATCGAAATCTTTTGCTTTCTGAACTCCTTTATGTCAACAGGATCTATTTCAATAAACTTCCGAAAGTCAATTTTCAAATTGTACTTTTCCGCTAATTTCAAATATGGAGAATTCTGGTCTGTTGGTTCGGGCTGTGAAACTAATATGCTCTTTACCGCCCTAGCTCGCTTTTTATCCAACACTAACAGGTCTTCATTCGCACTCATCTTAGGAGAATCAGTTTATGACTATTTTAAGAACCAAACCATCAACAAAACGGATGGTATTATTTCGGTGGCACAAAGGTAGGAAATAATAAGGAGTTTTTGATAGGTTGAATTAATAACAAATTTTATTATGAACCAGATCGCAAAAAGCAATAATACACTTATGAAATAGTAGGAGAAATATGAGTTTATCCAAGAAGAGCCCTGTGTCTTGAGAATAAAATCCCAAAGAATAATAATAAAAAGAATCAGGACGAAGTATCCTGAAAAGTTGACTAGATCGAACAATTGCCAGTCTCTCAGCTTGGCCATTTGAAAAAGCCTTGAAATCATCTGTGTAAGTAGTCTCTTTCCAAGAAAAAAGGCACAGAGCCAAGTGGAAATTGTCAGCCACCAGCGGGTATAGCCCGCCAGGCTAAGGGGCTTTAGGAATTCCGAGTTAATTTTTTGATCTACATAAATTATTTCAAATGAAGCGGTCAGACAAATCAATACGATCATAGCCACATTAGCACGACCAAAAAAATTGGTGTTTGTAAACTGGTAAGCACTCGCTTTCAGTGAAAATGTCCTGCTAATAAAAAAATTTAGTCTGCTCTGAAATGCTCCAGCAAATAATCCCAATCCTAGCAGTAGAACCAGGATTACAATGATGCAAAACTCATGGAATGAATTCCTTACTTGCCTTGACTTTGAAACTTCTTCTGTGACAACCTTGAGGTTCTCGAAAATGACTAGCTCACACCGAAAATTTTCAAATCTCGGGGAAGCATTAAATGAGAAAAAAATAGAATCCGAATCAGAGTGTTTAAAGAGTTCCTCAGGGTCAATAAAAACACATCCACTGGTATTCAGAATTAGCCTTCCATCCACCCATGCAAATAGCTCCTGGTCATTACAAATTTTTAGTGTTCCGTTCGGAACCTCATTCAAAAAAAACCCTGCCTTATTAATCTTGGAATAGTCCGTAACCGGTCGGGTGCTTCCGTTTTGATCAGTGGTGATGAAAATACTAGTATAGTCTCTTACCACGATGGTGTCAGCCTGTCCCATTAAGTAGTGAGAGAGGATTGCTAAAACAATAAATTTGACTCCACGCAATTTTAAAAAGTTGTAGTATATCCGAAGTGAGCTTTCATATTCGAAAAGTCCAGCGGTTGGCTTTTTGACCGTCCTACCGCCAATGCAAAATTAAACTGCCCTGACAAAGTTGAAAGTAAAAATCCAAGGCCAGTACCAAATGGTGCATCACTAAAGTGATCGTTGCGATAAAGAAGTTGGTCATAAAAAAGGTAGATGTAACTACCCTTTTCAAAGAAAGACCTAAACTCTGTTCGACTCAGTACAAACTTATCTGCAAAAAGGAATTTTTCATTAAATCCACGTAGCGATCCCAGACCACCAAGCCTATATCTTTCATTGTTGAGAAGTTCATCATTTTCAATTATTCCAATCTCCAGCTCTTGAGAAAATTGCTGTCTTCTGAAAAACTCTCGGTTGATAACTGCCCTGAGATCAAATCGGAAAAGGTCAGTACTTAACTGTAGGGTGTCGTAAAAGGAGTCAGCCACACTCAGGTTGTTGTCTATTCGTTTTGAACCAAGACCCACACTCGTACTAAATGCTTGGCTAGAGTTTCTATTGTTCAGCTGATTGAATCTTCCCGTACTTAATTTTATGCTATATAATTCCGAGGTGTAGTCAGCAATGTCCTCATTTGCCAAAGTAGTAGCATTCGTGGAAAGAAGTGAACCAGTACTTCGCCTATACCCTAACCTTAGCTCAAGATCAGAAGATATGTAGGTACCAATATCAATTCTACTGGATCGCTTAAGAAAAATAGAATCCTGCTTAAGTAAATCGAATGCAAAATATGGTGTTAGTCTTGATCCTAGAATAAATGGATGACTGTACGAAAGATCAAGTTCCTGAGATCCTCCAGCAAAGCTTTCCCAGTTGATTCCTAACTCTTTTCCAGAACGAAACAAATTTTGGACGTTTAAGTTAAGATTTCCAATTACGGTACTACTACCTGACCCTTCTTGCTGAAGACCTAGTACGCCTTCAAACGAACTCGATTCGTTTTCCTCGATATCAAGGTACAGTTTTGCCTTCTCGTCTTGAAATGAGACATCCACCGGTCGTCTCAGCCCAAGAAAGGATGATCTATTGATTCGTGCGTTTACTTTTCTGTAAGCAGTTTCTTTGAATGGCTCTCCAACGATGTGTTCAATCAAATGATAAATGTAGCCAGGTTCGGTTTTGATATCCTGAAAGAAAAAAGCCGAATCATTAACAATGTAAGGACCCTTCTCTTCTACTGCTATTCCCTTTATATTTTCACCGGAAATCCAGGTGGAATCGATCCGAACATTAGCAAATGGATATCCACGATTTGATAAGTAGTCGATCCGCCTGCCCAATGATTTTCGAACGTTCTTTCCTCCATAACCTTGCAACTCAAACTTTCTTTTCTCTCCCTGATGCAGATAAACTATCAGCAGCTCACCGTCTGATTTCATTGAATCAATTCCAGCAAAATAAAATCCATTAGATATGGCATTTAACTTGTAAGATTCTATGTAGTCTATCACTTGGAGTGTGTCATCAAATGTTTCTTTCCCATCTAATACCCCATCAATAAAAAAGGAGGTGCTGATCTGTGAACGGGAGCAAAATGCAATCAAAAAAAAGAGTAGAAAAAGGCTTCTTTGCATCGGACTTTGCAATTTAGCTCTTAGTAAAATCATGGCGGGTATTTACATACATATTCCATTTTGCCGACAAGCATGTCATTACTGTGATTTCCACTTTAGCACCAACCTCACCAAACAATCACAAATTACAAATGCAATTTGCGATGAGTTGAGATTGAGATCAGACTACGTAAATGAGCAGATTGAAACTATCTATTTTGGTGGAGGTACTCCATCTGTCCTTCATTCATTCGAACTCGCTCAGATCCTTTCCACCATAAATGATCTGTTTGAAGTAAATCCATCAAGTGAAGTTACTCTCGAGGCCAATCCTGAGGATCTCAATTTGAGTAATCTCGAACAAATCAGGAAGAATGGTGTGAACCGATTGAGCATTGGGTTTCAAACATTTTCAGACCAGAAGCTGAGGTGGATGAATCGTGTTCACTCGTCTGACCAGGCAATGGAATCTTTCAGAGATGCTCGAAGGGTTGGATTCAAAAATATTTCAATTGACCTCATTTATGCACTTCCTGGTAATGACCTCACTATTTGGTCAGAGGAACTAGAGAGAGCAATCGCCTTGGATTCTGAACACATTTCAATTTATGGCCTGACCATTGAAGAGCCAACGGTCTTTGGTCATAGGAAGAAAGCCGGGGAATTGCAGGAGGTATCTGAGGAAGAAGCTGCAAGTCAGTATCTGGCCACCGTGGAATTTCTAAAATCGCGTGGGTATGATCACTACGAGGTATCAAATTTCTCAAAGCCGGGCTTCCGATCGAATCACAATTCTTCTTATTGGGCTGGTGAAAAATACCTTGGAGTGGGGCCGGGTGCACATTCGTTTGATGGCACAAGCAGACAATTTAATGTGAGGAACAATTCAAAATACTTAAAGGCAATCAACCAAGGGGACTCCTTTTTTGAAATAGAAAAGCTCTCGTTAAATCAACAGATGAATGAGCGGATCTTAACTAACCTAAGGACGAGTATTGGCATAGATCTTGACAAATTTCAATCGGATTTTAGCATTAGCCTTCAAGACCTTCACAAAAACACAATTGATGTTCTAGCTAGTGAAGGATTACTGAATACCGACAGAAAAAAACTTTGCCTAACACCAAGAGGTTTCCTGATCGCTGATGAAGTTGCTCTTAAATTATTTTTTGATGAATAACTGCTACTTTTGAATCTCAATGGATGAATTGACCAAAAAAGCAATTATGCTTCTGAAGTCCCTGATCTTTCATTATCATGGATTGGACGATGAAGAGCGAGGTATTCTTGAGGAATCAGCGCGCAAACTGAGCGCCTCAAAAGAGCTTGATTGGGCCAACAAGTTTATTGCCGAAGATTATATTTCTGCTTTCGAACGCTCGAGAGAATTTCTTCAAAAGGTGTTTCTCAAGATGGGTGAAAAAGATCGAGTGGAGCATCTAATCGAAGTCTGGGATGCAAATAACTCGAAAGGCTACTTAACGGAGATGGAGACAACGGCCATCCTGACCTTGTCAAAGGATTGGCAGGTGGAAAAATCCTTTCTAGAAAAAGTCAATCATTAAAGACTCATCATCTCTCTAAATCGGGCTGACTGTCTTCTACTCACTTCAATTTTTTCGCCACCCTTAAGCTGAACCAACAGTCCTCCATTGAACCAAGTGTCTATAGATTCCACCCAGCCGAGATTTATAATATGTTTTCTACTTGCCCTGAAAAAGGTGCGATCATCCAGACGCTCATCCAATGCGTTAAGTGATTTGTGAATCATCGGCTTGAAGTTTTCAAAATATACCTTAATATAATTCCCATCCGATTCAAAAAGTCTTACGTCAGAAAGCCTTACAAACCAACACTTGTCGCCATCCTTAACGAACACTTGATCATCTCCTCCCAATTTGTGGTCCCTGTTTCCGGTTTTTTTGGATGATCGTGACTGGATCTTCTGCACGCTTTCGGAAAGACGTTCTGCCTGAATAGGCTTGAGTAGATAATCAAGCGCATTGAATTCAAAAGCCTTCAAGGCAAACTCATCATAGGCAGTAGTAAAGATGACCTGGGGAACCCTCTCCATCGTCTCAAGCAATTCGAATCCGGTCTTGCCCGGCATTTGGACATCTAGGAAAATCACGTCCGGATCGTGTTGATCAATTTTTTCTAGCGCTTCATCCGCGTTAACCGCTTCATCCACTACATCAATGGTTGGATGATTTTCCAATAAACTCAACAATTCCTTTCTGGCGAGCCGTTCATCATCAATAATTATTGCTTTCATATTTTAGGTATAGATATTTTGGTTAAAACCGTATCAGAATCTTCATTTATGATGGCAAAAGTGGCTTCTCCATGATATAATAATTCCAACCTCTTCATCGTGTTCTCCAATCCTAGTCCAATGCCACTTTTTTTCTCTGTGGATAGCTGACCGGTATTACGGATTTCTAATGTAAGATGTTTTTTTCTAACAGTGGTTTTAATGTTGATGGTTCCGCCATCTTTTCGGTTTGAAATTCCATGCTTAATACCGTTTTCTGCCAAGGTCTGTAGCATCAGTGGTGGTACCAGAAATTCACCGGATTTTGTATCAATGTCGAAGGTAATGGCAAGTCTCTCTTCATATCGAATGGACTCAAGCGCCAGATAGTCCATTACTGTCTTCAGTTCTTCACTAAACGTAATCAGCTTTTTCCGGTCGCTTGTCAATGAGTTTCTCAGTATATGCGAAAGCTGAGTTATGGATTCCTTTGATTTTGATGGGTTCTCATCTACCAAAGCTCTGATACTATTTAGGGCATTGAAAATAAAATGTGGATTTAGTTGTGCCTTAAGATTATTTAGTTCGGCTTCCATGGCTTCAGATTCAACCTTTATGGACTTATTGTAGCGATCCACATAATGAAAGGTGAAGTAAAAAATCGCCCAAATGAAGTAAACCGCCCAGTAGCCAATAATGGTCACAGCAATCGTGACTCCAAGCAAATCAAGTTTACCTATGCCTCCGGCAAACAATTCAATCGCAAGAAGATAGACCATGTAGTTCAACCCACTTAAAAGTAGAGCGAACCCTAGTAGTCGTGGGATTAGGTTGTAAAATCTTAGGTCAAGCCATCTAAGTTTTATGATCAATCCTCTGAACAGATGGGTCGTCAAAATATTGTATATCACCTGGAGCAGAATTCCGAGTGCCTGGTCGATGTCAAATCTCTCAGCGAACGTGTAAAGGAAGATTTGAAAGAACCCCCAAGATCCCCACCCAACAATCTGGCAAAGCCAATAGATTTTGTACCTGGTCATAGAATGATAAAGCTAATAAGACGATCAACATTAAATGGTTGTTGGATTATTGTTAATGATATTTAACAAAACCCTCTAATTTAATCTCCGTAGGACATTATAGGTCTAATACTCAAAATAAAACTAGGTTGAAATGAAAACAATAACTACTGGCGTCCTCATTGTGGTCGCCGTGCTGCTTGGAATTCCAATTCCTTTTCAAGACAGTCAAGAACAAGTTGAAATGCAAGTCCTCTCCGAGGATGTACTTAAAAGCAAAGTAAAAGTCTACGATTATGACGGCAATCTGCTCAAGGAAATGGATGCAGATGATGTAGCCAACAACGAGATAACTGTATCAGATTATTTTATCTTAGAAAGTAGCGGTTTTGCTTTTAAACATCTCGGTGATTACTACTATCTCAGAGAAAAGTAGGAACTACCAGCTATTGAAATTGTCATATTTAAAATCTTCGAGTTGCCGGATCTTTGGTTCAGAATAGTTTTCTAATTTCGAAGAAAAAGCAAGTACATGAAGAAATCATTGTTCACCTTGATATTGCTAGTCTCATTTTTAGCATGTTCTATGGCGCAAACTCACAACGAGTACACTATCTCATTTGATCGGGCTGTACACCACGAAGCTGACATTGAAGCTACTTTCTCTAATCTTGAAAACAAGGTTCTTTCATTGCGAGTGAGCCGAACTTCGCCAGGACGCTATGCCATACACGATTTCGCCAAGAACGTGTACAATGTGAAAGCGGTAGACAGCGAAGGGAATGAATTGTCTATTTCTAGGCCAAACCCCCAACAGTGGGATGTGGCTGGGCATGATGGCGTGGTCAAGATCACTTATACCCTTTTTGCAAACAGAGGCGGTGGAACTTATGCGCAAGTTGACGAAACACATGCGCATTTGAATATCCCGGCGACCTTCATGTTTGCGCCTGCTCTCTCACAACGTCCGGTCAAAGTCACTTTCAATGTTAGGGAAGACCTTAACTGGAAAATTGCTACACAGTTAAAGAAACTTTCGGGGACCACCTATTATGCACCCAACCTCCACTACTTCATGGATAGTCCAACAGAGGTCAGCAATCATTCTGTTCGTGAATTCTCGGTCGAATCAAACGGAAAAACTTACACCATTCGGTTTGCGCTTCATCACAACGGTACAGAAGAAGAATTTGACCAATACTGGGATAATACAAAGAAGATCGTGTTGCAGCAGATGGCTGTATATGGTGAAATGCCAGACTTTGATTTTGGAGAATACACCTTCCTTGGATGCTATGTCCCCAATGCCTCTGGAGATGGAATGGAGCACAGAAATTCCACGATCCTCACCAGCAGGAGATCTTTGGCAGATGGGGGGATGCTTGGAAACATAGGCACTGTTTCCCATGAGTTCTTTCACGCCTGGAACGTTGAGCGAATCCGGCCTCTTTCTTTGGAACCATTTGATTATGAAGAAGCCAACATGTCTGGTGAGCTTTGGTTTGCCGAAGGGTTTACCAGCTACTATACCAGACTTATTTTATGTCGGGCGGGGATTATCACAGAAGATCAATACATCGAAGGTCTTAGCGGAGAGTTGAATTATGTTTGGAATTCACCAGCTAGAAAATACAGAAATCCTATTGAGATGAGTTATCAGGCGCCCTTTGTTGATGCTGCTCGATCAGTTGATCCGGTCAATCGGGAGAACTACTTCATCTCCTACTACACCTATGGAAGTGTACTTGGATTGGCATTGGATCTTTCTCTGAGAAAGCTAGATAACGGACTGACCATGGACGGATATATGAAGTCTGTTTGGGAAAAGTATGGCAAAGATGAGATACCCTATACGGTGCGAGATGTTATGAATGTCCTTAAGGACTATGCCGGTGAAGGTTTTGCTACTGAGTTTTTTTCCAAGTATATATATAATAGCCAAATGCCTGATTATGCTTCGCTTTTCACCGAGGTTGGAGTCAGTTTTGAGCGGGCAGATGCTCAGCGTCCCTATTTTGGAGCACGAACCAATGTAAAAGAAGGAAAAGCGACATTGACGTCCAATTCTTCTGAAGGATCTCCTTCGTACTTAGCAGGTCTTGCCTCAGGAGATATTATTCTTTCGATCGGTGGGAAGTCAATTGAAGGAGTTGAGCGATTGGGCGATTTTCTCGATGACAACTACAAGGCTGGAGACCAGGCAGAGATTGTCTTCGAGCGTTTTGGGCAAGAAATGAAGACATCGATCACTTTTCAAGGTAGTCCAAGCTATTCAACCAAAATCGCTAAAGGGGACAAGAAAGCGACGAAAAAAAGAGCTGAGTGGTTAGGAAAAATGTAGCGCAACTAGTTGCTTGAAAGCTCCTCCCTTAAAAATTTAGCCGTATAACTTCTTTTATCTTCTATGATCTCCTCTGGAGGTCCCTGGACCACAATCTCGCCGCCTCCGGATCCACCCTCGGGTCCAAGATCTATGATGTAATCTGCTACTTTGATTACATCCATATTGTGCTCGATAATTAGAACCGTGTTGCCCTTGTTGACTAAGCGCTGCAACACATCAAGCAAATGCTCAATATCTTGAAAGTGAAGCCCAGTTGTCGGTTCGTCCAGGATGTAAAAGGTCTTGCCCGTATCTTTTTTAGACAGTTCTGTTGCCAACTTCACACGTTGTGCTTCACCTCCGGAGAGTGTTGTGGCGTGCTGACCTAAGGAAATATAGCCAAGACCCACTTCATCTAGTGTTTTAAGCTTTCTAACAATTCTAGGCTGAAATTCGAAAAATTCAACGGATTGAGAAACTGTCATATCTAGCACATCCGAAATGGATTTTCCTTTAAACCTGATCTCCAGAGTTTCCCGATTGTATCTTTTCCCCTTACAAGTTTCACATGGTACATGTACATCTGGTAAAAAGTCCATTTCTATTAACCGCATTCCCCCACCGCCGCAGGTTTCGCATCGTCCACCCTTCACGTTGAATGAGAATCTGCCAGGTTTATAGCCGCGGATCTTGGCCTCAGGCAGCTCAGAAAAAAGACTTCTTATCTCCGAAAAGACACCTGTATACGTTGCCGGATTGGACCTTGGTGTGCGGCCAATCGGCGACTGATCAACCTCAATTATTTTATCGAAATGATCAGCCCCCTTTATCTTTTTGTAAGGAAGTGGTTCCTTCCTGCTTTTGTAAAGCTTCTTTTTTAATAGTGGGTATAAGGTCTCATGTACGAGAGTTGACTTTCCACTGCCAGAAACCCCTGTGACCAATATCAGATTACCCAATGGCAATTTCAAATCTACTGATTTAAGGTTATGCCCGGAGGCACCATTTAACTCCAGCCACTTTCCATTCGTGCCACGACGCTCTGCTGGAATTTCGATCTTTCTTTTTCCATTCAGGTAATCAGCTGTAGCACTTTTCTTTTTGATGAATCCTTTTGGACTACCGGCTGCTACAATTTGTCCACCATGACGTCCAGCACCCGGGCCAATATCAACTACCTCGTCGGACTCTAGCATCATTTCTTTGTCGTGCTCAACCACGATGACGGTATTTCCCAAGTCACGTAGATCTTTTAGCGCTTGTATCAGCTTGACATTGTCTCGTTGATGTAGTCCAATGCTAGGTTCATCTAAAATGTAAAGCACATTCACGAGTTGCGTTCCAATTTGGGTCGCCAAACGAATCCGCTGTGCTTCACCACCAGACAGTGTCTTGAGCGGCCGATTCAAATTCAAATATGTCAGGCCGACATCAATCAAGAATCCTATTCTCTTTCTAAGTTCTTTTAAAATCTCAGTGGCGATGATAAGCTGGCGATCATTCATTTTCTCTTCGATCTTCTCCATCCATTCGCCCAATGACGTGATGTCCATCTCTGCCAACTCCCCGATGTTCTTGTCTCCAATCCGGTAGTGCAGTGCTTCTTTTTTTAGACGCATTCCATCACAACTCTCACAAGTTTTTGAATCTGTGAATTCCTTAACCCACGCCTGGATTTTTTCAGATCCGGCGTCTTTTTGTTTCTCCAAAAAATTAATAATGCCTTCGAATTTTGTGTTCCAGTCAGTGCCCGGGTACTTAACCGAACTAACTGCCACTGGGACATTATCACCGTACAAGAGAACATGAATTACCTCCTCAGGGATGTTTTTTATTGGGGTGGACAAATTGACCTTGTTTCTTTTAAGAATTGCTTCGATCTTTTTGAAGATCCAGATGTCACGGTACTCTCCCAATGGCAGGATCCCTCCTCTGCTAATGCTGAGATCATCATCAGGTATGATCGAATCACGGGAAATTTCTTCAATTATTCCAAGCCCATTGCATTCAGGACATGCTCCATATGGGGAATTAAATGAGAACGTGTTTGGAGCCGGATCATCGTAAGCGAGACCGGTCTCAGCGTCCATCAGGTTTTTCGAAAAATGAGCCACAGATTCATCCTCTCTTAGGATCATCATCACTCCGGCGCCTCGTTTGAGTGTGTCATTAACGGATTGTCGGATCCGTTTCTTATCCTTTTCTGAGACAACAATCCGATCTACGACAATCTCAATATCATGGGTTTTGTATCTGTCGAGCTGCATTTTGGGCACCAAATCCTGAACATCACCATTCACCCTAACTTTTGTAAAGCCCATTTTCCTGATCTGAACAAACAGCTCCCTGTAGTGACCTTTTCGGCCTTTCACCACTGGAGCAAGTAAAACCAATTTTTGTCCGTTATAACTATCAAGAATCAGGTCAATGATCTGATCTTCGGATTGCCGGGTCATCTTTTTCCCGGATAGGTAGGAATAAGCTTCTCCCGCCCGGGCATATAGTAGGCGAAGAAAATCGTAGATTTCCGTAACCGTTCCTACTGTCGATCTGGGATTGCGAGAGGTGGTTTTTTGCTCTATGGAAATTACTGGGCTTAAACCCTCAATCTTATCTACATCCGGACGCTCCATATCGCCAATGAATGATCTAGCATATGCGCTAAAGCTCTCCATATAGCGGCGTTGACCTTCTGCGTAAATGGTATCGAAGGCCAGGGAAGATTTCCCACTTCCACTAATGCCAGTAATGACAATTAACTTGTTTCTCGGCAGCTTTAAATCTATGTTTTTAAGATTGTGCTCGCGAGCTCCAATTATTTCTATAACCTCTTCTCTCTTTTCCAAAGTGATTCGTGGTGAATAGTATTGATAGTGCGAATTTAAAAGTTTGGTGAGAGATTATATTGACTGTAAAAGTCGTCAATCACTTTTACTGCATCAGTCGCATTGTCAACAAGAGAGAAAAGATTAAGATCCTCAACATTTATGTTGTTTTCCTGCCCCAACATTACTTCTTTCATCCAGTCAACCAGCCCGGTCCAGTAATCTATACCAACCAAGACAATTGGGAATTTTCCTATCTTCTCAGTCTGAATTAATGTGAGAGCTTCGAACAACTCGTCCATTGTGCCAAGGCCTCCTGGCAGTCCGATAAAGCCTTGTGAATATTTCACGAACATCACCTTCCTCACGAAGAAGTAGTCAAAGTCAATACTTTTATCCCTATCGATATAAATGTTGTGGTTCTGTTCGAAGGGCAGTTCTATATTAAGTCCAACAGACTTTCCATTTTGAGAGTGAGCTCCCTTGTTTCCCGCTTCCATGATTCCTGGTCCTCCACCTGTAATCACTCCATACCCATGCCTCACAATCTTTGCAGCAATCTCCTCGGCTATTTTGTAATACTTATTGTCGGGACGTGTTCTGGCTGAACCAAAAATAGAGACACATGGACCAATCTTGGCCATTTTCTCAAATCCATCAACAAACTCGGCCATCACCTTAAAAATCACCCAGGAATCTGAGGTTTTGATTTCGTTCCAGTTTCGTTCTTCGAATGCTTTAATAATTTTTGCTCGCTGCTCTTCTGAAATTTCTTTTTCTTCCATTTACTACTTTACTAAATTTTTGAGGGCAGAATGTAACGAAGGATATTGAAAATTAAATCCCGTCTGCTCGATTTTTTTACTTGAAACCTTATTGCCGCCGGTGAGCATGACCTGCATTTCACCGAGCATCAATCGTAGGGCCAAGGAAGGAACGTTTGGCAGAAACAAAGGTTTTTTCAATTTCTTCGCAAGCTGCTCAGTGAAGTCCCGGTTAGTGGTAGGTTCGGGAGCCACAGCGTTGAATATCCCTGTTTCCTCGTTCTTTAAGAGATGGATAAAAAGTTGACACAAATCATCGACATGTATCCAACTCATGTATTGTTTTCCGGAACCTAAGGCTGCTCCAAAACCCATTTTAATAGGACGCATCATTTCCACTAGTGCAGCGCCATTGTCACTTAAAACAATACCAATTCTCGCTTTTGCATTTTTTACTCCAAACTCATCAAGCTTGGAAACCTCATTCTCCCAGTCAGCGACCACGTCGGCCAGGAAACCCTCTCCCTTTTCAGTACCTTCGTCAACCGGTTGGTCACCGGTATCCCAGCCATAGAATCCAATTGCTGAGGCAGAGATAAAATAGTTAAGTCTTGAGTTGTGATTTCTTATGGAATCCACTAGCAACCTGGTGCTGTTTATCCTACTGTCATAAATCTCTCGTTTCCATTTTTTCGTCCACCGCTTTCCTACAACACTGGCTCCAGCTAAATGAATAACAACATCAGAATTTTTGATAGCCTCCTTATCAATCTCATTTTTCTTTACATTCCAGTAAAATGTTTCGTACTTACCTTTCGTTGGATTTCTTGATAAATGAGCCACTTCGTAATTGTTTTCAGTCAGCAGTTCACTAAGCCGTTGGCCAACAAGGCCAGTGCCTCCGGTAATTAGAACTCTTTGCATTTGCGCACGTAGCTTTGATGGAGAATTAGTCATGAGAATAAAGGTTTATAAAAATACACTGCTCGCTTTCATATTGTTTGGAATCACGTTCGTAAATGCGCAGAAAAAGTTCGATTTGACTATCAAACCTGTAACTCTTAACCTCGAAGAAAAAAATCTTGTTGGATATGGCAGTGAATTTGACTTCCCAAGAGAGCAGGTCAGAAAAGGGTGGTGGAGATATGCGAGACAATTTGGAAGCCCTTTGGATATGCGGGAATACTATATGGTTAGAGTTCCTTCGGAAACAACGGATGGAAATGTAGACTTGACGATTTACGCACAAGCATTGGAAGCTGAAGCAGGTACTTCTTTCAGTCTCGGTTTGGAAGAAGAAAAGTATAAGGTTCAGGTTGAGGAACTATTAAAGGTTTTCAAGAAGGATTTTTACATCCAATACTATCTTGCCGAGCTCAAACTCGTCGAACTTGAAGCTGAGAAATATTCCCGTCAATACGAATCGGCCCTCGAAGAAGAGGGGAAGAGTGAAGCACTTAACCTTCTTAATACAAAAAGAGAAGAGATTGAACTATTGAAAAAAGAGATTCGCAAAGTCGAGGAAAATTGAGAACTAGATTCTGGGCACGTGTCTGCTCCGAGAGTCTTTCAAAACCAATCAAAGACCTATCTCCTTGAAAGCGACAGGTCTTTGAGGGCCTCCAAATCAATTCGCAAACAAGCTCATTCTATATTTAAAGCTGAAGGTTCTACCTGGATTCAGGAGGGAGAATGTTGCATTTGAAGAACCAAACGACTCGTACTCTCTTCTTCTTTCCGAATCAAGGATGTTCGAAACCTGAAAACTTATTTGCTGATTCTTTGACTTGCCAAACTGGCGTTGAACACTAAGATTCAAGCTATGAAACGGAACATCGTAGACATCTGCGGCTGCACCTATTCCTACGATTGATATTCTACGTCCCTGGACATTGTAGTACAATCCACCTTCCCAGTCAGAATCCAGTGGTGAATAATTAATTCCTGCATTGATTAAGTAAGGCGCCTGGCCTTGCATCGGCCTGGTATCATCCAAGGTCTCACCATCGCGCAAATTATTGAACCGCGATTCATACTCTCCACCAGCACTTTTATCCATTTCCAACTCTGATTTGATCAAAGATGTATTCAAACTAAACATGAAATTCTCCAAGCTTGGAGCGATGATTCCCAATCTTTTCCGAATTTCAAATTCGATTCCGTACACTCGTGCATCACCTAAGTTCCTAGGTTGAAAGTTATCCGGCGCTGATTCGCTAAAAACGACTAGCTCCAAAGGGTTTCTGAATTTCTTGTAGAAGAAACTCAACGAGATCGTTTGGCCACCACTTTGAAACGCTTCATAACGAATGTCAAAGTTGTCTATGTCCGTTTCCCTAAGTCCGCCATTCCAAATGGTATCACCGGAAACGACAAATGGCCTTAGCCCCCCAATGAAGGTTCGGCCTGTCAACGGATCAAAAATTTGAGCGATGGATGCCTCTTTGAAAGAAGGTCTTGCAATTGTTCTTGAGTATGAAGCCCTAAGGTTGGTTTGTTCCTTTAGACTGTACGTCCAGTTTACACTCGGAAATAGCTTAGTAGAGCTTATGATTTCTCGATCGTCATAGGATGTCCCGGACTGATCAACTCCAGTATAGAACTGCTTATAATCTTCCAGTCTTGCGCCAACGATCGCCTTTGATCTTGCAGAAACCTGGATCTCCGATTGGACATAGGCAGCAACATTGGTTAGCCTGGAATTGAATGTGTTGGATATCTCAAAATTTCCAAAAAGATATGATCCCTCGTCGGAATCAACTGTCCAAATGTTCTCGTCCAAGAGTAATTGATTTGGGTCTCCGGTTAGTTGGACGTTTCCGAAAGGATCTCTCAGCACTAACCGGTAATTGAATATTTGGTAGTCCCTCTCTTTAGCAGTTATATATGTGCCAAATTTTATTTTCCCTTCACCGTGGAGCATCCGCATTTTTCTAGTGAAGTCCAATCTACCTACCAGATTCCTTTCGTCTAGATTTCTCCAGATCCTGGTAGGATCGCCCGATTCGCTTGGCTCAATTTCAAAACCTCCACCATCAGTTCGAAAAGGTGTATTTCTCACATCTTTATCTTCAATTTTCGACCAGGTTGGTGACGCACTCCACTTGATGTTCCACTCGTTTTCATTGATTGAATGTTCACCACCTACTAACAAATTCGTCAATGATCTTTCTGTGTACTCCAGGTTGTGTTTTACACCATCCCAGGATCCCGAAATCCTGGATCCGACATTAAATATGCCCGATCTGGACTCACCGTTTTGTATCCTCAACAAATTGATTTTGAACTTCGAACCAGCTGTTTTAACCGCTCCCCCAAACATCCCACTTATTAGTCTGTTATCTGCGGACTGGCTCCCATTCTGAGGCCTATTGAGGAGAAGTTCGAATTCGTTAAATTGATCAGGCTTCAAAAATGAATTGTTCTCGGCCCTGTCATAAAAAGTAGTATTCTTTCGATAGGAAAATGCAGCATTGTAACCAACAGTCAACCCCTTAAAATCAAATTGATTTCCCAATCCGCTACTGATTGAGAAATTCGGAGTACTGGTTTTTTTCTCAGCAGCCAACGTCTTGTTAAAGGCTCTTGCTACTTCTGTGGTTAAGGGGTCATCTAAAACGGGATTTGGCACCTCGACTAACGGGTGCACTTTTAGACTTCTGGTTCCATCATCATAGCCAAGCCAATCCGTCCCACTTCCATTGTACGTTAAATAGTCCCTATTAAAGTGCATATCAGGGTTGAAACCAACACCAGCCGAAATGTTAAAGGTTTTTTCGGCGGGAAAGTCTTTGGTTTCAATATTCACCACTCCTCCGGTAAAGTCTGCCGGAATGTCGGGTGTAAAAGATTTGTAAACAAGGATGTTGTTAAGAACATTAGTCGGAAAAATATCCATCTGGAGGTTGTTTCTGTCCGGATCCAAACCAGGAATGTCCATGTTATTCAGCATCGATTTTGTGTATCGATCGCCCAATCCTCTGACATAAACATACTTTCCATCTTGCACAGAAACACCTGTAACTCTTTTAACTGCCGCAGCTGCATCACTATCTCCAATCCTTCGAAAGCTCTGAGAAGAAATACCATCAAGGAGATTGGCGGACTTTCTTTTAACTGTTAGTATTGCTGCCTCTGATTGCTTTATGATTTGCGCCGTGACAACTACTTCCTCCAATTGGGAAACTTCTTCCTTAAGTCGGACTTGATCAATGTTTGTCACCTTACCCGCCGTTACGTGAACACCTGTGATCGAAATGGTTTCAAAAGAAACATAAGACACCTGAAGGTCATGGGTCCCTGCCTCCACTGAAATGGCAAATGCTCCGTCAAGATCGGTGATTGCTCCGTTGGAGGTCCCTTTAACAAGTACCGTCACTCCAATCAAAGCTTCTCCATTTGCATCATCGATGATTATCCCTCTAATTGTCCCATTTTGAGCAAAAGCAGATCCTGCAATTAGAAGAATCAAGAAAGATAATAGGCTATTTTTTTTCATTGATTTGTTGATGTTCTTATACTAAAAAACACCCGCAGTATTCTGCGAGTGTTGATATGATCACTATTTATGGTTTTATTGAATATCAATTAGTTTTCCTTTTTGATCGGCAAAGGTCCATCCGGAAAAAAGCGACATGTCCACTCCTACGGATCTCAGTCCCGGTGTCACCGCGGTGGCGAAGTTGGGGATGTCATTTTGGATTCCTGAAGTTGGGATGTCTGCCTTGTCTCTGAAAATATCCTGAAGAGTTGTGTTAGAAGGAAGATTGATCTGCCAGCTAACCAAGTCAAGATTTCCCGCTGCATAGTTAGCGGAGCTCTCATCATCATCTAACTCGACATCACCTTCTCCATCAGCTTCATTGTTAGAATCCAGATCGGCAGACGGGCTAACAAAGCCGGTAACATAAACGTTGGTCAATGTACCGAGCGCTCCGTCTCTGAAGTCAGCAATCTCATCATCAACACCCATTAGTGTAGCATTAGAAAGTGTGAAGCTTCCGTCGGTGCTTCCTTCCGGGCCATCTATCTCAAGTGCATGATCAGTACCACTAAAAGCAATAACAAGCGCGTTATTTATAGTACCTGAGTATGCCTGATCAATATCAATAGCATCGTCATCCGCAGCCCATACGAGCACATTGGAAACGTTCACGGTCCCACCAAACCATTCCACACCATCGTCTTTATTCCCCGCTACTTCAATATATTCTATGATTGTTCCACTTCCTACGCCTCCAAGCGTGATTCCATTGATCTCGTTTCCTTCCCCAATTAGGGTTCCTCCATGCCTGACAGATACATAGCGGATAATTCCGGAGTTGTCGTTATTGTCGTTACCGCCATAGAGACCATATGTTTCGTCAGCAGGTATACCTTCGATCTGTACCTCGCTGGCATCAGCGGATATTGGTGCGTTTCCTAAGATGATTAAGCCGCCCCAAAGGCCATTGTCAGTTTCTGATAGATTTGAACCCGACATCTCTCCCAGCTCAATGTCATCAAGAATAGAAGTGAATATTATCGGGTTTGATGAGGTGCCTTCAGCAATCAACCTTCCACCTCTTGCTACGATCAGAGCTGACGCAAGCGAACCTTCACCCTCAACACCTTTTATGATTGTACCTGGCTCAATTGTCAATGTAACTCCTGCATTGACAACTACCTTATCTCCAAGGATATGCATCTCATCTGAAGACCATGTTTCATCCGATGCAAGAATGCCTGAGTGAACGATTTCCGTTTCAGAACCACCATCGGGATCCGGAAGAACAACGAACGAATCATCACTTCCACATGACACAATGAAAAGTGCTATTAAAACATATAATGCACCTGAGGTAAGCTTTTTCATTTTTCTTTTTGTGATTTAGATTAATTTCTAATGCAAAGAAGAATTTGTAGTGTTAACCAGCATGGAAAAGCTGGTTACTATACTGTTAAACTGTTGATCAGTATGTAATGTGCTTGTTACGTGTGTTAAGAGAATGTGAAGTGCCTCAGGAATGCCTGTAGACCTGGTTTGGTATCTTTTTAGTAAGTTGTTCGTTTACCAGCAGAAGAACTGGGAAACAGGAAACTAAATTTTAATGTCATGACTCGAAATTTATACTCCACAGGAATTTACATTGGTTGGATATTTATGGCCTTTAGTTTTCTCTTAGCTATGGCCTTCCTGACACGTGGCTTTCAGCTATTCCAGAGCCCTTCTTTTCAAATTTGGCAAGCTGTTGCTGTAGCGATACTTGTTCCAGGTAACATCATTATGCTTAAATATCTCCACTACAAGAGGTATTCGGTTGCTTTTAAATGGCTGCTCATCAGCTTGACTACCTTTCTTGGCAATTATGCTGTGGAAATCGCAGGAGTATCGCAATCTTTAATCAGCGCTACAGTGTACCTGCATTTTGCGACGGCAGGTGCGTTCTACGTGAGTTTAATATTTTCTAAGGCGGCGGAGCGACCACACTTAAAGAAAGCAGGAATAGTCGGCTTTCTCATCGCATGCACTTTGATTTTGACAATGGTTGGGGGTCTGTTCAAGGTTTATGCATGGGTAAGTATACTGGGTGGCTTTATCGCCATTTTTTACCTCCAGAACTTTTACCATGAGGTTGGATACAAAAAATTGTCTCCAATTTAAATGGTCTATTTCCCTATCTGAACCTTAGAAAGGATGGACTGAATAATGTCCTGAGTGGAAACTCCGTCCGCTTCGGCTTCATAGTTAAGGAGAATTCGGTGATTTAGCACGTCCATTGCTATTTCCTTCACATCCTCGGGTAGAACATAATCACGTTGATTGAAAAATGCGATGGCTTTGGAGGCCAGATTCAGGTTGATGGATGCCCTTGGAGATGCTCCAAACTGAATGTACTGCGCTTCGTGTTCAAGCTTGTATTCTTTTGGATTTCGGGTAGCAAATACTAGCTCTATGATGTACTTCTCAATGGATTCAGATACGGCGACCTGGTTTATTTCATTTCGAATAGAAAAAATATCCTCTTTTGAAAGAACAGGTTTGGGGTCGGGAGCAAATGAAAGATCTGCAATCCTTCGCATTACTTCTAATTCACCTTCCTTGTCTAGATAGCCTACATGAACTTTCAGCATGAATCTATCTACCTGGGCTTCTGGTAACGGATACGTACCCTCTTGATCAATTGGGTTTTGTGTAGCCATTACCAGGAATGGTCGGTCTAGCTGGTAGGTAGTTTCACCTATAGAAACGGTTTTTTCCTGCATGGCTTCCAGCAACGCGGATTGTACCTTGGCAGGTGACCGGTTGATCTCATCCGCAAGAATGAGGTTTGCGAAAATTGGTCCCTTCTTCACCTCAAATTCCGCCTTCTGCTGATTGTAAATCATGGTTCCTACAAGATCCGAGGGTAAGAGGTCGGGTGTGAACTGAAGTCGCTGAAAATCCAGATGAAGGACATCCGCAAGCGTATTTACGGTTAATGTTTTTGCAATTCCAGGTACTCCCTCCAGCAGGATATGGCCTTGGGTAAAAAGTCCGACCAATAGCCTGGTAACCATGAAATCCTGACCAATTACCACTTTCCCTACTTCGTTCACCACTTGGCCAATTTTTTCCTGATGCTCTTTCTGAAGGTCTTTATCTATCGGTTGCGCTTCCATTCACTTGAATTTTTAACGGTGCAAAAATATGCGAAGCCCGCAATTTGCGAAGAATGATTTGAAGTATGGAAAAAAGTAATGATCTACGGCGTTAAGAATTGTTAATTAGTTATTCGTCAACTCGACGATCCCAGCACCGCACAGGGCATAACCAACCTGTTAATCCTTCCGATTTTTCCTGGAAAAAGTCCTAATAATCAAGCGGGTACCTTTATCATATGTGAGATAACTCCAGACCCAATTGTTAAGTGCTATCAACTTGTTTCGGAAACCGATCAGGTAAAGTATGTGAATGAACATCCAAATGACCCAAGCAAGTAAGCCTTTTACATGGACACCACCTGGCATATCTACCACAGCCTTGTTTCTTCCCACGGTGGCCATTGAGCCTTTGTCGAAGTACTTGAATGGCATCATTTTCTTTCCTTGAAAATGCCTCTTGATATTTTTTGACAGGTGACTGCCCTGTTGCATAGCCACAGGTGCGAGCATGGGATGACCATTCGGGAATTCTTCACTTTTCATCAATGCAACGTCCCCAACTGCAAAAACATTATCGAATCCCTTAACACGATTGAACTCATCAACCACGAGCCTGCTTCGTTCTACAGAGGTTGAATTGATCCCACTAAGCACATTACCTCTAACTCCAGCAGACCACACTACTGTGGCACTTTCAATCGATCCACTGCTCAACTTAACCACATCATCTTCATATTCCTCAACCATCGTGTTCAACTGAACATTGATGCCAAGTTTCTCCATGTAGCGCAAAGAATTCTGCCCCGAGGCCTCACTCATGCCATTGAGCAGCCTATCTGTTCCCTCAATAAGGTGAATATTCATCTTCGAAAAATCAAGATCCGGATAGTCTCTCGGGAGTATATGTTTTTTTAGTTCTGATAGTGCCCCGCAGACCTCAACTCCGGTTGGACCTCCACCTACCACAACGATATTCATCATCTGCTCCAATTTCTTCTCATCTTTGGTAAGTACCGCTTGCTCGAAATTTTGAAGAATATGACTTCTTAAGTCAAGCGCATGGACAAGTCTTTTCAGCGGGAGAACCTTTTTGATCTTTTCATTTCCAAAATAATTTGTGACCGACCCACTTGCGATGACTAGATAATCATAGCTCAAATTACCAACGGTAGTTTCAATTTCGTTCTTGTCCGTATCGATTCCAGTCACTTTCACCATCCGAAAGAAGTAGTTTGGATTGCCTTCAAATGATTTTCGCAGTGGTCCGGCGATGGAGTCCGGTTCAAGCCCAGCTGTTGCCACCTGGTACAGTAGCGGTTGAAAGGTGTGAAAGTTATTTCGATCCAAAAGGACGACTTGCGCTTTGGTCTTTTTCAGGCCTTTTGCCAGTTTGAGTCCTCCAAAGCCGCCACCAATAATTACGATTCTAGGTAGTTCAGACTTAGCGATAGTGAGGGACAGATGTTCAGGTATTGCCATGCTATAAAAACAAAACTTGAAGGGATAAAATTCTCTTTTACCTGACTATTTCACGTTCGAAAAAACATAAAACATTTCGATGGCTATTTGCCTGCATCGTTCATCATATTTTGCCTCTTCGGTGGAGGTTCCATCTGCCTCCTTGGGATCTTCATAAAGAAGTTTTATGCGCTCAGCAGCTCCAAAGACAACCGGGCATTCCTGGTCTGCTTCTGAACAAGTCATAATTGCAGCAAAATTCTCTTTTGGATTGGCGTCATCATCGTACGTCTTCGAAAAGCAGACGATAGGATCAACCTCTTTAGAAAATCTAAGCGTCACTTTCGGATTGTTGTTTGAAGATGCTTGTATTTCAAACCCAGCCCTGGCTAAAGCTCCAATTGCGTTGGTGTGAAAAGCGGTTGCTTCGGTTCCCCCTGAGAAAGCTTCACAATGAATATTAAAATAGTTGGCTGCAACGTGTGCCCACACTTGGCCCATTTGACTTCTCCGAGAATTGTGTGTGCAGATAAAGTTTAACCTCGGATTGTCAGCATGCCTTATGTAATCGATGATTGCATTGAGCTTAATCTTGCGGAGAAGATCAATTTCGCTGACCTCAGGAAGTATTGTACTGAGATACGACTTAAGCAATGGAAGAACAGGCTTTTCCATGCTTCAAAGAGAATAAAAAAAGGGAGAAAAATCCCCCTTTTCATTTTAACAGCAAGCGGCTTCTTCTTTTTTCTCTGAAGGAGCACAGCAAGCTTCTCCCTCGGTATCGCCCTTGCTTCCCATTCTCGAATCGTCCGAGATGAAATGATACACTTCCCATTCATATCCGTCAGGATCGGCAACCCAGAACTTATCCTGGATAGCATAACAGCAGGCAGTTTCAATTTCCTCCAGTTCCACAATCTTCTGACCCCTTGCAAGGTTTAGTTTCTCATTTAGCTCTTCCTTCGTCTCAACCTGGATTCCCAGATGCCCAAAATGAGGTGGTTTGGGAACCTTTTCCGTCTCAACGAATGAAATCGTCAATGCGGGTGCATCCAGTTCAAATTTTGCATAGCCAGCCTCTACCTTGGCAGCTGAGGCGTTAAAAAATTTGGTGTAAAAATCGACAGTATCCTGTATCGATTTGACATAAAGCGAAATATGTGTTCGCGGGAAAATAGTTTTCTGTTCCATTATTTCTAAAATTTAGTTGTTCAAAGATTTATATAGCATTTTTCGAAAGAGACATTCTCACGATATTCGCCGATGATCCACTTGTATCCATCCGGATCCATCAAGCCAAACGCATCTTCAGGTTTTTCACAATCTTCTTTCATTTGATTTAACCTGGTAAATCGTCTCATTTTGTTAAGAACTTTTTTCATTTTTATTTTTCCCATCTTCAGGTGAAAAGGATCAACCCGTTTCTTAGCCAAAGTGCCGGATTCCAATATTCTAAGTCTCAAATTTTCCAATTGAAAAACAATCTCAAATGCGTTTAGAGAATCTGGCATCCGATCGAAAAGCGATCGGTAAAATACCAAGCTGCTATTAAGGTCTTTCGTATGCAGAACATGTTCATTCATTCATTGCTATATTACGATGATAGAAAGCAAAAAAAGTCAACAACAATTCGCTGCTGGGTCATGTCGGTCAAATAGCTTTTCCATTCTCTCCTTTACAACATTCCATACTTCTGTATTGATGCAATAGCACATCGAAGTTCCTTCTACAGTCCCCTGGATCAGTCCAATTTGTTTTAGTTCCTTTAGATGCTGTGAGATGGTCGCTTGTGCCAACCCCAGCTCATTTACCAAATCGCTGTTGATGCATTGATTTGACTTTAGCAAGTATTCCAAAATTGCAATACGGGCAGGGTGAGCAAAAGCCTTAGCGAGCAGTGCTAATTCATTCTGCTCTTCCGTAAACAGGCTGGACTTTGTTATTCCCATATCGCAATATTACGATGAAAAGATTGTCTAGGTTCATCATTTTGTTAAAAAAATTCAAAATATTGCTTTTTTATACCATCAAGACGAATTTTCAGTATGATTAAAAAACTTGCAATTACCATTTACCAATCGTTTTTGCGGTGCTTCTGGCACTTGCATTAGATGCCTGGTATGATAATCTGAAGGAGAAAAGGCTGATAGAGAATACTCTTGCAGATATAGGGTTTGATATACGAATTTATGCAAGCTTAGAACCTGTTTACGATAATAATCAACGGCTGTTAGACTCATTAACGGCAAGAATTGAACGATTCGAATCTGGTGAAAATGTGGATTTTTCTTTTGGTATTGGACGCCCGGAAATAAGTTCATTGGCATGGCAAATGGCCAAAGAAAGTGGTGTTGCCTCGGGATTTGGACGTGAGTTGTATAAAGACATCGCCAGAGTTTATTTGGAATTTGATCGTCTACAGAACCTCTGGAACTATAATTATCAATTTAAGCTATCCTATGACCCTGATATGAGCCAATATTCGTTGGCCAGACATTACCGGAGGCAGTGGGAGAGCATTCAGGGTCGGCACAGGCAACTGCTAGATAAATCGGTAGAGTTTGTTGAAAAGTATAAGGAAGCGTCCTTTATGCAACAGCTTCCGTAAGCTCGTTAAAAACATTCTTGATTTCGAGAACCATTTCTTCAACATTTTCCCTGGTCCTTTCCGGATTTCCATAGTACACCCTTAAGTAGGTGCTTCCCCTAAGCTTGGTTCCTGTAATAAAGATATTGCCCTTTGACTCAATCGACCTTACCGCTTCAATGTTGATGGTCTCGTTTTCTTCACTGGTTAGGTTCGGATCATTCCAGCGAAAACACAGGATGGAAAGTGGATGTTCAGGTTCTATTTCCACTTTTGGATAGTCTGCTAGCAAGCGGGCTAGATAATCGATCATATCGATATCCTGACTAACAAAACTTGTTAGTTGTTCAGCGCCATAGTATTTCATGGTAAACCAAATTTTCAATGCACGAAATTCCTTTGAAAGTTCAATGGTGTGTTCTGAAGATTCCCATCTCAATCCCGGGTCTTCAGTGAACAAGTAGTCCGGAGAAAAATTGATGGCATGAGGAATCTCTTTCAACAGGACACAGCTTGCTTCAAAGGTGACATACATCCATTTGTGTGGATTAATAATAACTGAATCTGCTTGTTCAATCCCTTCGAATTTTTCCTTCAATCGTGCAAGTCTACTTGCCGGAAGTCCATACGCTCCGTCCACGTGATACCATAGGTCAAATTCCTTAGCAACATCAGCCAACGCCTTTAGGTCATCAATACTTCCTGTATTTGTTGTCCCAGCGTTTCCGATAACCATTAAAGGTTTGAAGCCATTGGAAAGATCAGTTTCAATTGATTTTTTAAGTTGAGAAACGTCTATTTCGAACCGATCATTAACATCGATCTTTCTGAGGTGATTTCTACCTAAGCCTAGAAAAACCATCGCACGATCCACACTTGAGTGTGTTTGATTTGAACAATAGACCGTAAATGGTTGCTGATCGTAGAAGCCTACCATTTCTCGCTCAGGAAACCGCTTGGCAAGTGCGAAGTGCATACCCATCAAATTGGACATTGAGCCTCCGGAGGTAAGGATTCCCTTGCTAAATTCCGGCAGCTTAACAAACTCTGCAATCCACTTGATAACCAATTGTTCCAGTTCAGAAGCAATTGGTGAGTTATTCCATTTTAGACCGTTTTGATTGAAAAAAGCTTTTATAAATTCAGCCAGTGCTGAAACTCTATTTCCACTTCCGGTAATATAGGCTCCGAATCGAGCGTCTGTATTTCTGTTCAGGAATGGTAGAATCTGTAGCTCGAATTCCTTAAGGACATTTTCAAATGAGATGTTTGTAGTCGGAAACTCGTTTCCCAATGCAGTCTTTACATTTCGAGGATCATTGGATTTAAGAATGGGGCTTTCGAAGGAGGCTTCCTCATTCTGTGCCAGGAGTCTCCAGGTCTGATCCAGAAAAATTTTGGTTTCACTTAGATTCATTTTGCTTCAAAATCAAATTCACTTCTCAACTAGTTACGATAATAGCAATAACTAATCAGAGACGTAGATAAAAACCAAAACAATGAATCAAAAAAGTGCTTGTGAAACTGCAGCCCTAACCACTGCACCAGACTTCAAAGTGCCTTTGGTTGTGAATCCTGGCCAAATTTGTGTTTTATTTTATCTCAATTGGGCACTCAAAATGTCCCTCCTCTATGTCTATCGTTGGAGAACCCTCAAACAGAATTACGTCTTTGCAGCTGAAAGTACCTTTTATGATCGAGCCCTCGATCTTGATGATCAATTCGCAAGGGGCCGAGGATGCCTGGTTGACATAAATTTTCGGGTCATCATGCCACCAAATATCCCAAACCTGACCCAAGCCGCAGGGTCTGATCAACGGGTCCATTGGCTTGTATGTCCCTGATCCGGTGAAATTGCATACATCAATATCAATGTGTGGCCCATTCTCTCCATTATTAGTCTTCTCAGACGCCAGGCGTATCCAAAGTTCGTCATCGTACCGGTGACAGAAGATTAAGTTCTGGTCTGAGTCGTACTCGTAGGAATTATTGTAACCGTCTCCAACCAATCTAAATGAGGCGGTACTTAGAAATGTCTCCGTAGGTATTCTTTGTGGTGGGGTTACAGTCTCCTCATCCTTGCAACCGATAAATAGTATGATCGATGCTAGTATGTAGATATGCACATTTTTCATGGGAATCTGTGGAAGAAGTTCTGTATTAAAATTATGCGGAGATTTTCTGGGTCTGAGAATTTCCCCAGTGATTGTCAACATATAGTTGTCAACTTCAACCCTGGTCATGTCAGAGATCTAACTGTCAAGAAGGTCCTTAAGTAGTTTGTATTTGTCCCTGCTCAGGGGCAACGTAACACCATCTGTAAGAGTGATCTGATAAGTGCCACCTCCAATGTGTCTGTAACTCTTGATGTCTGATATTCTCACAATGTAGGACCGATGTAATCTGACAAATTCCGTAGAGAGCATTTTTTCCATTACTTCCATGGTTTTGTCCAGCAACTCATACGATCCCGTCCACAAATGTGCTTCTACGTAGATATTTGATGCCTTGAAGTATCTGATATTCTTCGTCTTCAATACATGATATCCATCCCTTCGCCTAAAGGATATGTATTTCAAATGAGTCCGTCGATTAAACTCAGTACTAAAAAACCTATCAAATGCGATCTTCAAACGAT
This sequence comes from Cyclobacteriaceae bacterium, assembly GCA_028285685.1. GTDB lineage: Bacteria > Bacteroidota > Bacteroidia > Cytophagales > Cyclobacteriaceae > Ekhidna. Next base: position 28,169 of record JANQOR010000034.1, read on the forward strand.
CTGCCTCAAAGGGCTTAGGTATAAAGTCTAGTACTCCATGCTCAAATGCTTCTATTGCTCTATCTACATTAGCTGAAATTACGATCGTCTCAAAGGAATGTGCAGTTGCCTTCCTCAAAATCTCAAAGCCATCCTTACCATTAAGATTGAGATCCAAAAGGCAAAGATCAATTGAACGTGAATCCGTCAGGATATCAGCCTCCACAAGTGTATGACATACGGTTATGCTCGAGTGACGATCTTTAAGCACTGCAGCCACCTGATTTTTTATATAGGTTGCTATGGGAATTTCATCTTCGACAACCAGTATTTTCATGATCTATATAGCCTAATTTCCACAACCCATTTATCATCGACTAATCCTGTAGTTAAGCCCCATTCATCATGATATCTCAACCTTAATTGGGATTTAACAAATGTCAACCCCATTCCCTCCGGTGAATTTCCATTCAGTGAAACGTGAGAACCATTGTTTTCAAGCGTGAACTTATGAACGCCATCATCAGAACTATATGATAGCCAAAATGTTCCTTTCTCACCTGGCTGAAAGGCATGTGTTAGTCCATTTTCAAGTAATGTATGAAAGATCATCGGCGGTATTTTGTAGTCCAGGGGAAGGTTGTTTTTTACCAAAGAGTATTGCGTCCCCTTTCGCAGGCTCATGATCTGTAAGTGGTTCTCACACAACTCCAGTTCTTCCTTGACGGTTATTTCATTTTTACTCGATACATCGCTTACTATTCTAAATTCTTTCGCCAAGGCATGAATTAGATCAGCAGCAATCTTAGGCTGCTCTTCGAGCCACGATATGATCGATAACAGCGTATTCATTATAAAATGAGGTTGAATGCTCTTCTTTAGCATTGCCATCTCCAATTGGGCTGATTTCAGTTCCAACCTATGCTTCGCTTGGTTGGTCCTCTTTATTTGTTTCCCAATTGAGAAAATCATAGCGTAGGCAAAGAAGATGGATCCGTATGCATATCCAGGTGTCAACGGAAATTGGTTTGTTATGACGTATACTGCTATCATGCCCAACAGTCCTATGAAGGAACTTAGTGAACCAACTCGTCTATGGAAAGCCGCGTAACCAGCAAATAGAGTTGCAATCGTTGTCATCAAAAAGAAATTGAAATCAGAATTGATGTAGATGATTGACACAACTGACGCAATTAACAGTATCGCGAACGAGATTTTCTTCCAACCCAAATTGAAATGATGAGAGAAGAAATAGCATAGATAAACTCCCTTCAGCGCTATTAGCAAAATCAACAGCATCGAAAAAAGGGTATAGTGACCCATTTTAACAGGAAAGTATAGCTCAACATACTGGATCAGCAGTACGGCCACATTTAGTAGACAAAAAATAGAAAGTAGGACATACGATCTGTATGTATTACCTGAATAAAAAAGAACCAAACTGAAGAGGGCGGTTAAGACAAGAACGCCTGCCCCTAGCGTGATACTTAGAATCGCTCTACTTTCAGACGCAGCAAGGATATGGCCGTAACCAATATAGGTAAACTTCAGGCCGAAGTTGTTTTTGAGGAGAGGGTGAGTGATCCCATTTGCCCAGTTGGAAGCTGTCAATCTTATCGTATGACTCCCAGGAGTCGTTATTCGTCTCGGCAGCTTTATTGTCTGCAGTAGCTGGCCTGCCTGCTCATTATTTGCTGTATTGGAGACAATTCCATTCTCCAACATCAACTGATCATCCCAATACAACTTGTAAGCGGACAACGGTCCGTAAAATCGTAGCACCAAATACTTAAACTCATCCAGGTTGCCTTCAATGTGGACCTCTGTTTTGAATTCATGGTATCCTATTAGTTCGGTTGATAAGTTCGGGTCGTGACTCCTCCAAATGTCAGTGCTGGATTCTCTAACTGCCCATTTGATAAGAGGCACAACATAATCACTTGATGTGTTGAAATTGATTGGATGAGCTGATGCGGCCTGAATGAGAGAGACCATTCCAAGAATTGATAGAATATTTGCTGCCAATTTTCGCTTCATCCATTTTAAAGCTAAACGACAGAACATTTCTTAAATACAATTTGACAAAAAATGTTATCCCTCATAGATAAACTGAGATGTCACTGAAAACCACTTTTCAGTTGGTCGACTCTTCACCCAATGAATGAGTTGCGAAACTTTCATTAGTTAGTCTTTTCTTTAAGCGGCTAATTCATTGGTTCTGCTTTATTGTTAAATCGAAAAATTTCATTCGATTTTCACCGTCCCAAGAATATTCTTCTGCTTCTACCCAACCATTGCTTTTCTCCCCTTTCATGTTGTGCAACATTATTTCACTTTGCGAATCTACCTTGGATCGATTTGGGGAAAATTGTGCGTCGATTCCTGAAATCGCGAACGTCCCATCATTTTGATTGTTCTCTTCTGACTTAATTATTGCGATTGGTAGTCCTGAATCCTGAAAAGTGGAAAGTGCAAAACCTTCCCAACTGTCAACCATCCAGCTAAGCTCTCGTAGAGCATCTCTCTGAATAAAGTGAGGATTTTGACCTATAACCAATACCGGTAATAGCAAAACGCATGAGTAGGAAATAGGCTTTTCAACCCATCTCAGATGAGCTCTCTTTAGCCCTTTCATGGATAGAGTAAGTGTTTTAATCACCCTTTCTAAAGATTTCATCTCCCACATTCAAATCAAATGAGCAGTTGAATCAGAGATTATGTAGCAAAGAAAGATGTGGGTTGCAAAATAAGCTCGCGGACTACTAATGCATTTGTTGGCTAGAATATCAACTTATCGGCAGGTGGGACCTGTGTGATTCAACATTCTTGTAAAGAAAATTCTTTCATACCCTACCGGGATCACGTTGAAGCTAACAAGGCAATATTGAAATTGGTATTGAGTTTTCAGCCGCACCAAAGAACTATAGACGTTCTTTCCCCTACCAACAACTTCTCAACTTATGAATAGAGTCAAACTGGGTATATGGATTTTGCTTGGTTCAATGATACTTTTCATTTGGAATGCTATTTCATGGACCATCCTTCCCTGGCATGGAAACACACTCAACACCATTCCTGAAGGAACTATTTCCTTTGACGAGATCCAGAAAGTCGAAGGGGATGGAGTTTATCATTACCCTGGATTGCCAACCAGCGGATCAAATGAGGAACTTAAAGAAATTCAGAAGAAACTAGGCGATGGTCAAAGAGTGACCTTGATGGTCTACCGATCAGATCCGACCTCACTTTTTGAGCCTATGAAGTATGCAAATAGCTTAATTCTGAATATTGTTATTTCGACATTGATAGTCTGGGTTTTAGCTATCACTCGAACAAATTCTCAGCAGACCTTTCGGGTATGCCTTGCCAGCGGGATTTTGATCGCCTTAAGCAGCGATATTGGTCAGATGATTTGGTATCAATTTCCTCTCGACTACACATTGGTCAGCGCAACTGACAAGGTGGTCTCGTTTGGGCTGCTGGGTTTTTTCTTCAAAGCAATTAAAATGGACTTTTCAGGATGATCAGGAAAAACAAGATTTTGACATTACATCCAACAGAAAAAAAGGGTGTCAATATTGATAGGGAGAAATACGAGCTTGTTAAAACCTACATTTTAAATGAGGTGACCAATCACCCAGAAATCAAATTTTCAGATTTAGTAGAGCTAGGCAAAAAGCGCTTGAATGGGCAGTTTGATGGACAAGTCACATGGTACATTGTGACAGTGAAGTTAGATCTTCAGGCGCGTGGGCTCATTGAAAGATTCAAAAAAAGTGGTGTGCAGTGGTTGAGACTTAGAAATAAAGCAGGCCAATTATGAAAAAGATATTGAGTTTTATTTCACTAGGAGTCCTATCGTCTGTTGCATTCAGTCAGAACAACTCCCTAATAGTGAAAGTAAATGGAATAAAGGAAGATGAGGGGCAAATTAGAATTGCGTTGTATAATAGTGAATCTACTTTCATGAAAAAGACATACGAGTTTAAATCAGCCAAGGCAAGGAAAGGAGTAGTACATACCACTTTCAAGGATCTGCCCAGGCAGACTTACGCAATCAGCGTTTACCATGATACGGATAATGATGGTGAACTAGACAAAGGATGGTTCGGAATTCCCTCTGAGCCTTATGGCTTTTCAAACAATCCGCAGGAGCTAATGGGATCACCTTCATTCAAGCAAACGTCCTTCTTACTAGATCCAGAGAATAACATTATTGAAATTGAACTATTCAAAAAATCCTTTTTTTAGTGTAACCTGTATCTCACTACTTGCGCTGCTACCAGTCAAAACCACAGTTTCTCAAGATTATCGAAGCGACCTGACAAGCATTTTGGAGCGTGAATTAGAACAAATCGATGTTGCTACTCTCGAATTTATCAATGGTTCGAGCAGGCTTGACAAAAAGGTAAATGATTCAATTTTCTTCCCTAGCTATTGGACGGTTTATACAGATATGGTTTTCAAATCTTTTGATTATACTGATGCAGCAGCAAAGGAGCTTTTAAAGGACAAAAACAAGTTTCGTGCCTATGGTTTTGAAATCAAACCTCCCCAAAATGGCCTCCGAATCAACCTGGTAGATTCGGCTTTTTTGGTCGAAACAATCTATCCGTTTCTAACCAATACAATGAAGGTGTTTATAAATCAAAACATCAAAGAATTTTCACTACCTGATTCCGATCCAACAGAAGTTCTGCAGTGTGCAATTTTCTGGGAAAGTTTTTGTGTACAAAACCCCAATTTCATGCTGATTGAAACAGCTACTTACCATTACAGACAATGGCACTTGAAAAACCTGCTGTTGGGAACCAAAGACTCGCCTTCATACGACGAGAATGGAAGAATAAAGAGGATTTATCTTGACACTTTCCTCAAGCTTATCAAGGATTTTCCTTCATCCAAGACTGCTCTAATAGTCAAAGAGCTCCTTGTAGTGTTGGAGGCAAATAATTACATATATGATGATAAGACCAGAGCTCTTATTGCGTCCAAATTAGCCCTTTAGTAGCATCATTTTCTCCGGTGATTACTTAAGTGGTTTGCTACAATTGCCACTTATGTTAACGTCAACAGGCTGAAGCCCGTTTGCAGATCATTTGGCATTGTTAAACATATCGAGCACTACCTTGTATGAGCCGTCTTTCTGAAGTTTCCACAAGTTTGTGTACTTAAATTGAAGCGTGTCACTAACCAATCCATTAGAAATGATTTTAACAGAACCAGATCCGGTTTCGTAAAGCAACTCTTTCTGTCCGCCGAGTGAGTGGATGTTGAGTCTCAGGTCAGTGAGCATGGACATATTTGTACGCCAGTGCTCTCTTATCTGCTGCCTCCCTCTGATTGCATCGTCCGAATCAGGCAGATATTGGGCATCACTATCATAGTTCTGCATAATTAAATCTAGATCCTGTTCAGCTATTCCCGCCACCCACTTGTTCCCGTTTTCCTTAATGACAGACAATAGGCGATTTGGATCAAAATCCTTTTCAACTTGGTTTTGACAAGAAAATAGGAAGGCCAAGGAAATTATAAGGAAGTTTTGAATTTTCATTGCAATCTGCGGTTTTATACGGTTAAACTAAAAGAGCAAAATATCTGCTCACTAGGTGCAGTCCCATTCCGGGTATAGTGGAATTTGATGTGTTCTTAAGCCAAGCCCATATGATCCCTTGGATGAATGCTGCTACAACACCAATTGGATTGAAAATGCCATGGAACAGTGCGAATGACACACTGTTATAGACGATCCTCTTAGTCGTAGAACAATTTTGAAGGTAACCACGCCAGATTGTTTCTTCACAAAAAGCAGCAACAATCGGAATACATAGATACCATACCAACTTTTCAATCTGCGTCATATCGCAAAAATCAAGTGCTACTCCTGCTTGTCTCTGAGCACGAACAAATAACCAGCCGCTCACAAGCGTACCAATCAGAACCAAGACTATCACTTGCCATGGAGGAATATTAATAGGGCCAGCTCCGAAGAATGTGGGCCTGATCGACATGCTCCTCATCTTGAGTAATACCAGAACAAAAATTACTGTGGTAACCTCAATGATGGTTAGAGCAAAAGCTAGCCGAAGTCCGGCATCCCGGAATTCCGCTTCGTTTGGACTGCTCCCCGATGTAAATAAGGGAAAGAAGATGAGAAATGACACCACATTAATCACCACTGGGAGTCCAATTAAAAGAAGCCTTCTTTCAAAATCCACTTGGATGGCCAAGCTATGATATGCCGTTTTAACGCCGGATCATCATATTGGTGAAGTTCAAAATATGCTTGTGGAAGACCTATTTCTTAGTTTAACAGCATAACAACTTATTGTCCTCGTTGTTGGCCTACTGCCAGTGAAACTTCCATCTACAACTTAACGAAGATGGTGCCCAAGATCGTGGAAGTTTGAGTCATTTTTACACGGGAATGACCATCTATCACTAAAATTCACCAAAAATCCCAACCACCCAATCGAGGACAAAGGGCTGTTCATCAAGTTAAATTATACACTCATCGGAATTATTTATTTAGGGTCGAACGGTTATCTACTATTGCCTCGCTAAATCACCCTGATGAAAGCAGTAGCTTGCATATTCTTACTTATCTTCAGTTGCTATTCTTTAGCACAATGTGAAATCACAAGTCCGGTCGACGGCACTGATGATACATCTTCAAATAGTTGTTCATTTACTGCTGGTGGCCTCAATACAACGACAGAGAAGATCACGCTTCAAAATGGTGCATCATTAACTATCAACTACGGACGGTGGCGTATAAGTGGTGATACCGTCTTTGTAGAAAATGGAGCTACACTTACAATCACTACCACAGGAAATTTCGCTTTGACAAATGATGCAGCACTTGTTGTTCGTTCCGGCGGCTTAGTGGTGATGAATGTTGGAGGTAACATTCAAATCGGACGTCCAGATGGTTCTGCGCATGGAGGCATTCACGTTGACGGCAGCATAACTGTAAACACCGGTACCATAAACATCAACAGCAGTTCAAGTACGCTTACTGGTACAGGCACTGTGACATATAGTGGTACTATTAACACAAGTAATGGAGCATCAAGTGACATGGGCTGTACCAGTGGAACATGTACTTGTTCATCATGTGATACTCCACTTCCGGTCGAGTTAACAAGTTTCGAGGGTCATGCCAATGGCACGGGCATCGAACTGAAATGGGTCACAGCCACCGAGTTGAACAATCAAGGTTTTTGGGTCGAAAAGAGCATTGATGGGTTGGTCTTCGATTCAATAGGATTCGTTGACGGTGCAGGGAATTCTACAGACGAAATTATCTACCGTTTTTCAGATGTCTCCTCTTCTAACTGCTATTATCGTTTATTGCAAGTCGATTATGATGGTGCATACGAATATAGCCCGACCATCTTTGTCCAGGTTAACAGTATTCTGAACATACAAGTCTATCCTAATCCGTTCGTAGAGCATGTGAGCTTTCTTTCTTCCGGTAATGATAAGTATGAGGTCCTCCTCTCTGATGCCAAAGGTAGAGCACTCCTAAAAGCACAAGGGTTTCTTGATTCGATCGAACAGGAGGTGAATTCGAAGCTAGGTGCCAAAGGCGCTGGAATTTACTACCTGCTACTCCGCAACCCAGAGGAGCAGCGCAGGTTTACTTTGGTAAAACGATAGCATAATTTATGATGAGCATGATCTATTTGATCATTAGTCTTAGGGCCTGATCATTCACTTGCAGAAGATAGATCCCTGCGTCAAGACCATTTAGATCGATAGTGACCTTACCATCAACAGAATTTGTGCGTGCAGCCATCGGAATTCTCGCCCCAGATATTGTGTACATCTGAATTTGATTTGGAGAACCAATGGTCTCCAATGTTACAAAGGAGCTGGCTGGATTAGGGTAGATTTTGGATCCACTTAGAAAACTAGAATTTGAGAGAACCGTGTAGGTAGCGGCTACAATCGCTGTAAATCTCGACGAAGTTTGCTGGTTTACAGCCATCAGTCGATAGTAAACTTGAGGCACATTGGGAACTTCAGTATCGAGATAATTGGTGGAATTCTGAACTAATTCGATCTCTTGATAGGATGAGAAATCTTCTGTCGTCGATCTCTGCAATAGGAACTTAGTCTCATTTTTCGAAACGTCTTTCCACGTAATCTCAACATCTTGAGCAAGTTGGTTGGCACGAAGTTGGACCGGTCGATGAACCACACCCTCATCGTTCAATTCAAGCGTTTGATCAACTGCAATATCATACCACCAAGAGGATTCTCCGCCAGGCCAGGTAATACTTAGTGAATCAATCGTTAGTGCTTGCCCTACTCCAATAAATGCCTCAGCCGGTTCTTGACCATAAAAACTAGTTCCTGCATGAATGATCCGAGCAAACGGAATACCGTCCACATAGGCAACAACTGTGGCACCAATTGAAAAATGATTGGGACCATCCATTCTTGGCTTTACCAGCAGATAGTGACCTACATCCGTGGATGGAGTTCGGTTTTCCAGAAGTCTAATTGGTACTTCTAGTCCCTCGTACCCTTTCAAACTTTGGATCATGTCCAGATCTCCATCTCTATCATAATCTAGCGAGATCAAAGCAACGGCATTGAGCATATCAGCAAACCCCAACAATTCTGATTCATCCATGAATGACTGATCCGGTGATTGTGTCCAGAATTTGGATTGATCCGGATCCTCTGAGTACCAGCCGTTGGTGGCTGCTAAATCTATCAACCCATCGTTGTTGTAGTCTAAAAAAGTAGCTCCCCATCCCCAGCCGCCTCGTTCAACGCCTAAACTTCTTGCTACCTCCGTGAAATAGACGGAGGAATTTGAACTTTCATCTCTTTTCAGCAAAATGTTGTAGACATCATTGCCAAGGTAGTTTTCGCTATTGGTAGAGTAGATATCAAAATCCCCGTCATTGTCAATATCTCCTAAAGTGATGCCCATTTCGTTGAACGCATTATCTGAGTTGGAACTCTTAGACCGATCTTCAAAAAATCCTTCATGGGTGTTTAGGAAAAACTGATTGCTCTCGAAATCTATATTGCAATACAAGTCAATGTATCCGTCTGAATCAAAATCATGAAAAAAGGGTTGCCAGTAGTAGTAATCCCCCACATCCAAGTCTAGCTGCTCCGATTGTTCGGTAAATGTCCCATTACCATTATTTATAAAAGCTTCAATTGAATGATTTGAGAATACCTGGATGAAATCTAAAAAACCATCGCCATTGATATCTGCTGCAGCTAGTCCACCCAGGCGCTGCATCCTAGTCTTAGGCCCATATGTTGAAAGGCCCGAGCTATTTGTGATCTCAGAAAAAGTACCATTCTCTTGCCGATACAATCTGATATGTGATTCATCATCACAATCATCCATATCCAAGTGACAATCTCCTCCCACCAACAGATCGAGGTCCCTGTCTCCATCAATGTCAAACCAAAGTGCCATCCTACTCCTGGCGATTGAACCTAGACCAACAGGTTCTCCGACAGGTTCAAATGTGCCATCATCATTTGCATACAGTTGATCAGGTGAATTTTCTCCTGAGCAGACGTACAGATCTATGTCTCCATCATTGTCGTAATCAACTGCCGCAACTCCATTTCCAAAAAATGGGCTTGAGTAGCCAGTTGTGAAATTCTTACTCGCAGTAACGTCCACGAACTGAGCAGACAGGCGTATTGTATATAAAAAGACCAACGAAAGAATTCCAAGTCGCATGATGAAATTGATCCTGATTGTAGCTAGTATAAAGCTATTGAATTTGAAAAAATTGCAGGGGCTTGTGAAGAGAAAATAAACAAAAAAGTCAGGTAGGTTAACCTGACTTCAGTACCTCGGGCGGGACTTGAACCCGCACGGGCGCAATGCCCACAGGATTTTAAGTCCTGCGTGTCTACCAATTCCACCACCGAGGCTTGTGGCCTCTTTAAAAAAAGATGCCGCATCGAGTGCGGCATGACATTTCTGTCTCGAGCGGGAGACGGGATTCGAACCCGCGACCCCAACCTTGGCAAGGTTGTGCTCTACCAACTGAGCTACTCTCGCTTTTCCTTCAAAAAGGACTGCAAATTTATCATTTGCATGCAAATTCTCAATGATTAATCTCAATTAAATTCTGTTTCCCATAAACTGGATTTGGCTCAAGGAGCTATTCCAACTGTATACTGGGTGTAGACCTCATCTCTAAGCCTTTCAATTCTAAAAATCTCAAGCTTTGAGGCAGTAATCAAAAGAGCCATCTTATGTTAACAGCTAGCGCAGATCCAAGCAAAAACCTTTTAATACTCAAAATGGAGGGATTCAACACATTAGAGCAACTTGAAGCGGGCAGGAGTCAAATGATCAATGAAGTAAAGAAACTATCAAGAGGATTCACTGTAATAAACGACATTTCCAACTTCAAGGCGACAACTCCAGAGGGTGCCGAAGGAATCAAGACCGCACAAGTATTTCTGGTTCAAAGCGGGATGAGTAAGATCATCAGAATAACAGATAACCCGACTTCTAAAATGCAGCTCAATCGTATAAGCAGGGATGTGGGATATGAGGCTCTTGAAGCAAATTCAATGCAAGAAGCTTTGAGAATGATTTAGCAAGTTTCCAGACTACTTTTTCTTCAAAATTTCTTTCATCTCGTTGAGCTTTAGTAATGATTCAACTGGAGAAATTGAATTGATATCTATATCACGAATAATTTCCATCACTTTCTCAAACCTCGGATCTGCTTCAAACAAATTCATTTGGAATTGTTCTACGGGCATTTCACTCAATTTCTTTTTGTCGGTCTCAGCTAATTTTTCCTTTTCCAGGTGCTTCAAGATGTCGTTTGCACGTATGACAATTTCATTGGGCATACCAGCCATCTGCGCAACGTGTATACCAAAGCTGTGTTCACTTCCGCCTTCTACCAGCTTTCGCATAAAAATCACCTTGTTTTGAAGCTCTTTAACAGACACATTGAAGTTTTTCACCCTTGGAAGATCCTTAGCGAGCTCGTTGAGTTCATGATAATGCGTTGCGAATAAAGTCTTTGCTTTGAACTTCAGATGATTGTGCAAGTGCTCTACAATCGACCAGGCAATCGAAATGCCGTCATAGGTACTTGTGCCTCGGCCAATCTCATCCATAAGAACCAGTGACCGATCGCTAAGATTGTTCAGAATACTAGCTGTCTCAGTCATCTCTACCATAAAAGTCGATTCACCCCTCGATAAATTATCGGATGCGCCAACACGAGTAAAAACCTTGTCAACTATACCGATTTTTGCATATCCAGCAGGCACAAAGCTTCCCATTTGAGCCATTAGCGAGATTAGCGCTGTCTGACGGAGAAGCGCTGATTTACCGGCCATGTTAGGGCCGGTAATGATCATTACTTGCTGAGACTCGTTGTCGAGAAAAATATCATTTGGTATGTATTCTTCGCCTGATCCCAGCGTTTGTTCGATCACAGGATGTCTGCCCTCTTTAATGTCGAGAGCTTTATCTTCTGAAATGGTCGGCTTGGTATAATTGTGTTTTTTACCCTGATGGGCAAAACAGGAAAGACAGTCCAGTTTTGCCACAACCCTGGCATTCTGTTGGATTGAGTCGATATAGGTTTTGCAAAATGCAACAACTTCGTCGAAGAGCTTTTGTTCCAACACCTGGATCTGTGATTCAGCATTTAGGATCTTCTCTTCGTAGCCCTTGAGTTCCTCGGTGATGTATCGTTCGGCGTTTACAAGGGTCTGCTTTCTGATCCACTCCTCAGGAACTTTATCCTTATGCGCATTGGAAACCTCCAGGTAGTATCCAAAGACTTTATTGTAGGAGATTTTTAGTGAAGTGATCCCTGTTCGCTCGATCTCTCTGTTCCGGATTCCTTCAAGGAAGTCCTTCCCAGAGGTTGAGATCTGTCGAAGTTCATCCAGCTCTTTATCGACGTTGCTGGCGATTGCGTTACCAAGATGAAGAAGTAGTGGCGCATCCTCGTTGATTTCCTTTTCAAGTTTTCCTATCAGCGCTTCACATGGATCAAGTCGATCGTGAAATCTCTTAAAAGTCTTTGTTGATTTGATAGCCTCTCTGATTGGAATAATATTGGCAAGACTCTTTTTCAGCTGAATTAACTCTCTTGGATTTACTCTGCTAGTTGCTACTTTTCCAACCAAGCGTTCCAGGTCACTGATTTGTTCAAGTTGATCCCCAACCAACTCGCTGAGATCTTCATTCTCTATCAATGTTTCCACTATATCTAATCGTTCATCGATCTCCGATTTGCTTTTTAACGGAAGCACCATCCACTTCCTGAGCAGCCGTCCGCCCATGGGAGTCAGGGTAGAGTTCAAGGTGTCAAGCAGTGACACACCATCGGGCTGAGCAGAGACAACCAATTCAAGGTTGCGAATTGTAAACCGGTCGAGCCAGACGTATTTGTTTTCATCTATTCTTGCGATGGAATTGATATGACCCGTTTGCTTGTGCTCGGTCTCATCGAGGTAATAGAGAACGGCTCCAGCTGCTATAATTCCAGTACTTAGGTCTTCAATTCCATATCCTTTCAAATTTTTGACATTCAGCTGATTCGTCAGTTTCTCATATCCGTAATCCATGCTGAAGATCCAGTCCTCCAAGGCGAAAGACGAATAGTCACTGTACTCTTCCTGGAACCATTCCCTTGTGCTTTTTGCGTAGACTATTTCCGAGGGCTGAAACCCCTGGATGAGCTTATCTACATATTCGTCTGTGCCGGACGAAACCATAAACTCGCCCGTTGAAAGATCAAGGAAAGCAATGCCATTGGCTTCCTTGGTTTTGAAAACAGAAGCCAGGTAGTTGTTTTTCTTCTGGTCAAGAACGTTATCATTTAGCGACAAACCAGGAGTCACCAATTCCGTAACCCCTCTTTTCACAATTCCCTTAACGCTTTTCGGATCTTCCAATTGATCACAGATGGCTACTCGATATCCAGCCCTGACCAGTTTGGGTAGATATGTATCCATGGCATGGTGGGGAAAACCAGCTAGCTCCATCTCGGATGCAGCACCATTTGCTCGCTTCGTCAAGACAATGTCAAGCGTTTTACTCGCCTTTACTGCATCTTCTCCAAAGGTTTCGTAGAAATCACCGACTCTAAAAAGCAGTAGTGCGCCAGGGTACTTGCTTTTGATCGAATTATACTGCTTCATCAGCGGCGTTTCATTGTTCTTGCTTTTACTAACCGCCATTAATTAGAGAATCTCCTATATATAAAGTATAAAACACCGATTGATACTGTTAACAGAATTGTACAAATCAACGAACCTTCCCAACCAAATCCACCTCCATTCCAAATTGAGGCGACTGTAAACTTCTGGTGCGTCATGGAATAAACATTTACTCCGCTTACATCGAAACCCAGAACACTTCCCTGAACAAAATTCCAGCTAAAGTGCGCAGCAATTGGAAACCACAAATTTCTATTAAATAGATATGGCAAACCAAGGAAAATGCCGGCTAAAAACAAATTTACAAAACCTAAGAAGGAGTAGTCAGGGTTGCTGAAATGTAATAAGCCAAACACCAATGATGTCAAAATAAGTGCAGCGTACTTATTAAAAGAAAGCAAAAAGTTGTTTAAGACATAACCCCGCATGAGTAGCTCCTCATTTACAGCTACTACGACAAACAAACCTAACCCTACTAGAAGCTCTGAAGAGCTAAATTCAAATGAGACAAATTGAATTTCGCCGATTTGGATCAAAACAAGAAAACCAGCGAGGACGATCGAGGAGCCAGCAGCAAGTCCAATCAGCAGGTCTCTCCGAATTTTGGTTCTCGTGAAACCCATAGTTTTGAAACTCTCCTGATCCACCCTTGTTCTGAAAAGCCATAGCATCAAGACAGTTCCTATGAGTCCAAAAAGCTGTACAATTAAAAAATCCGTATCGTTTCTGCCTTTTTCTCCGCCAAATACGTCGATGCCTGCGATCATATATCCCACGACCTGAAAAAATGCAACAACGAAGAAATAGGGTATAATGAGCCTGAGTACTCTTACATATCCAACATGTTTGCTCATTCTGATGAATCTTTGTCCAATATTAATATGATTTTTCATGAGGAAAATTAGGAATGAGGAGCTGAACCGATTATCTCCGGAGGAATTCAAAAAATCAGAAAAACTTGAAGTTGTCATCGTGCTTGATGACGCTCGCAGCGCAATGAATGTCGGGTCGGCGTTTCGTACGAGCGACGCTATTGGAATCGAAAAGGTGTATCTCTGTGGGATCACGGCTCAACCTCCAAGTCGCGAAATCAATAAGACTGCACTTGGGGCACAAGACTCCGTTGAATGGGAGCATGTGGATGACATACTAGCACTCGTATCATCGTTAAAAAAATCGGGCTACAAAATAGCAGCTGTTGAGCAAGCAGATGAGAGTACTTCTCTTCTGGATTTCGATCCGGGGTCTGGGCACAAGTACGCCTTCATTTTCGGAAACGAAGTTTTCGGTGTGAAAGACGAAGTTGTGGAAACCGCCGATCTAGTCCTGGAGATACCTCAGTATGGTACCAAGCATTCCCTGAACATTTCAGTCAGTATCGGAGTGGTGCTTTGGGATTTTCTGACGAAAAGAAAAAGACTCCCATAACTGAGAGTCTTTTATCAAAATATTCTTTAGTATTCCTTAGCCCTCGTCGTACGAAACGTCCAGAATTCGTTCCTCGATCATTCCAAGTGCAATCTTGTCTTCACCGAGCACATCGAACAACTCGAGCGCACGTCGAGCTACATATTCTTCTTCGATCTGTTCTTGCACAAACCATCGCATAAACTCTTCTGTGGCAATGTCATTGTACTTTCTGCACTCACCCATGATTTCGTGAATCGCATCAGATACTCCAATCTCCATCTCAAGTGCTTTCTCAAACACCTCTCTTAGCGTTCCGAAATCATGTTGACTGTCTCCTATTGATGGTGAGATTGCATCGCATTCCATATCCACGATGTAGTGAAAAAGCTTCAGTTGATGTTTCCTCTCTTCATCCGATTGCTTGAAGAAAAATTCTGCACAATTGTCGTAGCCTCGTACGTCGCACCATGCAGCCATAGCCAAATATGCCGCACATGAATGGGCTTCAATTTTTACTTGCTTGTTGAGGATGTCAACGATTTCATCCTTCAACACATGGTGTCTCCTTAAAATATCTTTCATCTGTACCTTCGTTTAGAAATTAAAAACGCCTTTCCTGAGAATTTTCTGGATTGCGCTATTTAACGCTAAGGTATCAAAGGTTCCGTTTAGAAGCTGTCTAAATTCCAGTATCTCCAAAATACTCAGGACCAGGAATCTGTCACAGTGAGGAAGGTGAATTATCTCTGCATCTGGAGAGTTGCAATCCAGCAGTTCCACCACGTCTAATTCCATGATACGTTTTCGGAACGTATATAAATCACAGAGTTTAAACGAGATTTCGTCTTGTTCAAAACGAAGCAAGAAAGAGTCGGTGGACTCACATTGCAGGATAGCAGCACTTTTGGTTCTAAAAATTTCTTCTTGCGTCATTGCAGATAGCGTGGATTGTCGGACATGACTTACAGTACTTTCCCTTTTTTTTCAGGTATTTCAAGCAACATTCTTCCTTTATCTTTTTTTTCTTCTTCTTCAAAGAATGCTCTTCATAAAGCTTCGAAATGCGCCTCTTCTCAACGGTACTGTTCATCAAAAATTCATTATTTAGATAAATTCTAAATAGACTGCAAACCTAATTTCGATCAACTAATTCACCAAGCTTATTTAGAATTATTCTAAACGAAAATTAGTCATTCAAAATTCTGATTGAACTTGTCGTTATCCTCAGGAACTTTCATTTTCAGGTAGGGGTGATTCGTAGCTTGATGGCAAAGATTGCAACCACTGATCAGCAGGTCGTAATATTCACGGAATATGACCTGGTCTTTCAATCGAACTGCGTCCTCCATTTTCTCAACTTTATCCTGGAACATGGCTTCTGCAAGGTTACTGAGGTTCTTATCTTCATCGATCACATTGCTCCTCACAAGCTCCTCGGTTACTTCTTCGAGCTCATGGACGTAGAACTTTGCAAGTTCCCAATTTTCATTTTTCCCCGCCAGCCATAGTTTGTGCGAAAATCGTTGATAGAATCCCATCGTTTCAATGATTGGATATTCTTTACGCTCTGGTTCTTCCTTTTTTGTGGTGGAGCAAAACTGCATAATCAGTCCAAGGATGCCAATTCCAACTATTTTTTTCACACTTAGTCAATCTTAAATTGAACGGTCAGATAGTAACTTCGGGGATCTGAAGGGATAATACCTGGTCCAGGATATCCGGTTGCTCTCCTGGTGAAGTACTTTTCATCGAGGAGATTATTGATCCCCGTTTCTATCTTAAATTTTTGAATAGTGTAAGATAAGGACAAGTCTAAAATACGATATGCCGGAATCGTACCAATCAGACCATTTCGGTTGTCCCCCTCCGGGGCAGTTGAAGAGTTTTCAACATCAGTAAATTGCTTTGAAATATAGGTGAACTGAACATTGCCCAAGAGGTTCTTATATCCGAAACGAAATCCAGTCTTGATATTGAAGCGTGGAATAAATTCTACCTCTTTTCCCTCCACATTGTTTTCTTCGGACTCAATATATTCCGAGGCTGTGATTGCCGTATTTGCAAACCAGTTCAGCTTGTGCTGACGAGAATCTACACCCAGTGCTTTGATCAGATTCAAATCTGCAAATGCTTCAAGTCCATAGATCAGCGCTTTGCCAATATTCTTTCGAACACGATTTGCACGATCGTCGAAAATGATTCCGATCCTATCGTCATACAATAGGCCAAAGCCATCCACATCATAAGAAATGAACCCAGCGAATTTACCCCGGATGCCAAGATCTGATGTGAATCCTTTTTCATCGGAAATATCAGGATCGATTATAAATGATGGATTAACTACTCGTATATCACTGAACGTGACAGACCGATAATTCTCAGAAATGTTGGCATAGATCTCAAGGTTCTCTGAAGATTCGTAGCTGAGACCCAGACCGAGCAAAACGAAATTCCGTTCCAACATCCTGTTGTCTGTCAACACCACATTCGAAATTGGATTGCTAGCATTGTCAAAATTCACCTGTGTATATGTTCCTTCGCTTTCGGTTACTATTCGCTCATACCGAAATCCGGGCGTGATCGAAAATCGCCTGCTTAGGAACAAAATGTGTTCACCAAAAAAGGAGAGGTTTTTATTTGGAAAATCGAAAGCAGATTGATTGGGGTAATCAGGCAATGAAAAGAAATCAAAATTTGCATCGGTTGCAAAAGAACCTGGTCCTTGGAGGCTTTTGTTGTTCGCCCGATAAAGTTTCGTTCCAAGAAGAAAAACAGCATTTTTTCCAAATAGTTGATATCTGGTAAGGTACCGGGCCTCAAATCCCCAATTCCGAAATTTCCCTTTGATCAGATCCCTGGCGAAAATGAAACTTCCGTCTGAGTCCTGGAAATCCTCCTCGCTTACTGGATTTGAATTCAACAGGATAGGATTCCCTCTGAATCCCAGTGCATTACGTGAAGCATTGAGACGAAATAAGGTCAGACTAAAATCTGACTGAATCGAGAATTTCTTCTGCAGCTTCAAGGCATAGAGTCTCCAATGCACTTCAAACCAATTCCTTGCTCTGTTGCTGAAGGTGGGATCCATACGAAATTGCGTGTCCGTCAGTCCACCGGGTTGCTGAGCCAGATATTTCAGATAGGTGGTCTCGAACGTCAGCTTGGTGTTTTCGTTTAGTTCCAATCCAAGACTCACAAAAAAATTGTCGGATTCAAATTTAGAGTTCGGCCGGAATCCGTCTCCCTGCTTCCGATTATAGTAGGTATAGTAGGAAAATTTTCCCTTGGTTCCACTCAGACTATTAAAGGTGTTGAACAATCCAAAAGATCCGATGGATTGTCTAGTGGTCAGCTCGATCGGTTCCTTTGAAGGCGACTTCATTTTGAAGTTAAGCAATCCGCCAAACTGTGTTCCGTATTGCAGGGATGCTGCTCCGCGGACCACTTGAATTTCGCGCAGAGCTTCTGCAGGTGGAGTGTAGTAGCTTTCAGGGTAACCCAAAACATCGGCACTTATATCATAACCACTTTGCCGCGTGTTGAAGTTCGCCGTTCGGTTTGGATCCAACCCTCTGCCTCCAATGTTTAACTGAAGTCCGGCGTCAATACTTTCGTAAATGTTAAGTCCGACCACTTGCGAGTAAATCTGCCGAGGATTGTTGGCAGCAGTATTCCCAACAAGCTGATCCACCAATACCACTTCGGATTTTTTACCTGCGTAGATGGCGGTGCCTTCTACCGGCTTTAACCGGGATAATGCAAAGAGCTCTTCCCGTCGCTGACTTACCACAACCTCCGAAAGCTCTTGTGAAAATTCTTTCATGGGAATGGTTATATCCAGGTCGGCAGTCATTTCAACCACTTTTTCCAGCGTTTCATATTCCAGGGAAACAATCACGATCTCATAGCTTCCAGCCTCCAGGTTTTTCATTTCAAAGAAGCCTTTCGAATTCGTAGAAGTTAACTGACTAAGTGTTCGATTGTATACCTCAGCTCCTACTACGGGTTTGCCACTCTTAGCATCAACCACTACTCCCGTTAGGCTATAATTCGCTGAAGCCACCAAAGAACAGAGTTGAAGTAGCAAGAACAGGCTAAATCCCTTTAATCTCATCATTGAAAGGTAAAATCCAGGTTTTGTGTGAAAAGGACCTCTTGATAGACATGAGGTTTACATTCGGGTCTATATAAGGTCTGCTTCTACGTCCATTTAGTGCAACAAAACTTTCGACATATACTTCGACAGGTCCGTGTCCCTGCAATTCAAAATGATTGGCAAGATGGTGCGCATATTCTAAAATGAAATCAGGTTGAAATGACATTTGCTTCTCCTGAAATGGGGTTAAGAAATCCATATTGTCAACATAAAATTCATCCCTTGTTCTCGAGTTCACTATTTTGAAGTTTGCATAACCAGCCTTTTCCATTAACATCACTCTCCAGGAAAATCGAAACCCTTCCTCGGTCCAGAACAGCTCTCCCGGATAAGCTAAGTACCTGAAGGGAACCAGTAACTGGGCCGCAAAGAAAAGAATAAAAACTCCTATTCTGAGTCTTATTAAAAAAGGAGTATTCTCGACCCAAGTCAGTCCGGAATCGAAGGCTGATTTGGAGAATCGAAATACTCTTGATACAGCATGTAGAATCTGGTGATGAAGAGACGAGTCGAAGAAAATCAGGGCACTCACAATCATTACGTAGGGAAACATACCAATCGGGAAGAGCACTCTTGTCAAAACATGAAAAATTACTACAAGAGAAAATGCGAATATTCGTGTGCGTTTCCAAAGCAGTAAAAAAGGAATACTTAGATCATACAATGCACCGCCCCAACTGAAAGTGTAGATCACCCAATCCTTATGTAAAAGTCCACCCAGCAATGGAACATCATATTTCGAAGGCAACCATATTTTAAGTGGCATCCCTTCGATTAGCCAGTCTGAGTTGAGTTTTGCTAATCCGGCATATAGATACACAATAACCAAGAGGAACTTAATTGCATCAATGCTCCAACTTGGAATCTTTTGAAAAGAAATATTCCTTGCAGCGTCAATAGAAAAATAGGAGCTCGCAGGCAAAAAGATCATCAAAAAACTAAGAAGGCTAACAAAGTAGTAGTGGTTTAGATAAGTGGTCTTATCCATTAATTCGATATAGGTAAAGCTCAGGAAAAAGGAAATGATCGCCAATCTGTACTTGAACCCTACAGCTACCATCAAAGCCGAAATGCCGCAGATAATGAATAACAGGTACGTATAGTTTCCTAGTGGTTTTATCCACTCAAAGCCATAGTAGGAGAAAAAAAAGGAAGGTTCGATATAGAGTTTCTCAATCCAGCCATTTACCCAAAAGCGAACAACGCTTATAAGCATCATCAGCCCAAAAAAAATACGAAAGGCAGCGAGTGGTGCTGCCTCCGTTTCTTTTTCAAGATAGGACTGGACGAAATTTGGCATTGTCACTCAGTCACCATCAGCATCTACAAAATCTACACGAATGTTCATCGCCTGAAGCATATCTACCTTCATGTAAACAACATTCTTCTGAAGCTCGTCGTACGCGGCAAGCATACTTGTATTGTCAGAAATGACTTGTGCCTCAAAGTCACTATCAAGCTGTGAGATAGCAGATCGCGCCGATTCAAATTGATTGTTGATCAGGTTGGCAAGGTTCTCACCTTCGCTTACGCTATTTAAAAAATCGAGATAAGAGCTCAAGCTCTCGTCCGTTGTTGTAGAATTGAAGTGCTTTCCATTGAAAAAATTTTGGAATGCATCCAGTGCGGCATTGAGAAGTTCCTTCGAATTCCCTTTGCTGTATAAAGCTTCCACCCGATCACTCAGCGGAGTAGACGAAAATACCCCTGCAGGTATGCCTACTTTGCCTGCTCTAAGATGTTTCTCAAAGTAGAAGAGAAGATCGTTCACCATTTTATTGACCGAACTAGTAGCTTCAGACCCATCGGCGGTCACAAATGTATCTCTGTACCCGCTGTTCCAGTCCGTGAGAACTTCGTTGGTCAGGGTGCTCAGCCGACCAGTCAATGCAACTAAATACTCACCGTGATTGCTTTCAGCCGTTTCCTGTAGAAAAATGTCCACCGTTTCCTGATCTGAGCCCAACCCATTGATCAGGTAATCTAATGCCGGGAGTCCCTGCTCGTCTTGCTTATTTACTGATTCAAGGCTAAAGGTCCCTCCAGCTATTGTTTCGTCCAGGTCCGCTGCGTTGACAGGGAAAACATTCGTGAAATGTCGTAAAGTGATCTCCTCTGCCTTGCCTATTTCGAACATCGAAACAGATTGCCATGCGAGGTAGGCATTCAACCAACTTGCCCGCAGGCTTTCGAGATGTTGTATGGTAGGTGTCATTTCGAAAGTTTTAGCGGCCGCATCTAAAGACTCCAGGGAAGAAACATAATTTTCGTACGCTGGAATAATGATGTTATCCGCCCAATTGGCAAGCATTGCTGTGCGATCAAAGCCATCGCCTGAATCCAATGTATCATCATCACCACAACTTATCGTTCCGAACAAGGAGGCTACCAAGGCCAGAAACACTATTTTCCTATGCATTTTTTATCCGTTTATTAACTGGAAAAAGAGGCCAGTTTCCTGACCTCTTCCATAGTTGGTTCTTATTTTTTTCTTAACTACGAGCCTGAGCTACCGTGAAATCAAATTGTGCCGCAATTGACTCCGAAATTGCATCTAGAGTGGCTGTTGTCAAATCCCATAATCCATTGTTTCCATCGCCCATCAGATCGGAAATAAATCCTTGTACCTCACTTCTGGAAAAATAAGATGCATCTGTATTTGGATTTCTAGTGAACTGTAGACTGTAGATGAAACCATAGCCTTCCGACAAGTCATGGAAAACAGATGCCATATCAGGGCTGGCTGCTTCTAATCCAGCTTTTCCTTGCTGAAGATAGTACACCGCTCTTACAGCAATGACTGTTGATACCTTCTCCCGGATGATGGCGGCCTGAGCATCTCGCTCTTCGTAAGCTCCTGCCACAATAGCTGCTCTTCCTCGTTTGAAGGCATTGTAAATGTCATCTGCAATACCAGCAAAATCAGCATCTCCTTCAACACGACCGATGTATTTATTTAGGAAACTGTCGTCTCCCCCGATCGTAGGATTAGGATCAGCAGTGTCTGTAGCCGTTCCGTAGGCATAGCCATACGCTTCGTCCCACTTGTGCTCCATTGTTGTATAGCTCTTTCCGTCTTCTACTGTTCCAGCATCATTGTTGGCTCTGTTGTCACCTGCATCAAGAACGGCAGTTCCAACGTAGTTATTGAGAATCTGATCCACCATCAAAGCACCGATCAAACCCTTATTGAATGCCTGGTTCAGTTCAAGACCATTTGCATTCACATACCTGGTTGATCCCCCGCCAGCTTCCTGGATACCTCCCGCTGTGCCTGCAACTGCATCAGCGCCCCAGTTTGGAAATACCTCACTGACTTGCTCTGCTATCCACGCATCAAACTCGCCTTTGATAGCTGAGGCATCGGTCGCATTAGAGGAAAAGAAATCGGTAGAAGCAGCAGTTTTGCTTCGAACGCTCTTGGTAGAGGTATTCAAGTCCGTGTCAGAAAAATCTGCATTGCCTTCTTGATGATCATACATTGCATCTAATTGTGCCTCCGTAAACTGCGTATCTTTCAAGCCGTCAATAATTTCTTCCGCCATCATGATACGATCTGTTTGACCGCTGAACGAAACAGTAGAAGATCCATCACGCTCAAATGCATAGGTAGTGGGTTCATCAATCGTTATGCTTGCTCCATCATCATCGCCGCAACTGGATAATATCAACAGTCCAGCAACAAACGACAATATTCTAAGTCTTTCTATTTTTTTCATGTTTGGTTATCAATCTTACATTCTAATGAAGTAGCTAGCTATTTAGAATTATTCTAAACAATGCAAAATTGACAATGGGTTGGAAACCGCACAATAGCTATTGATGGGGAATTTGTATATCACTAGAACTAGTGAGTAGTAAACTTTCTTTCTTAGAATGAAGTTTGTCCACTAACCCAAATTCCACAATCAAATGACACAACAAGAACGAATCGATCAATCTGAAACAAGGATTTTCAAGGCGGTATTTCCCAATACAACCAATCATTACGATACACTCTTTGGCGGAACAGCTATGCATGCGATGGATGAAGTAGCGTTCATTACAGCCACACGATTCAGCCGAATGCGAATGGTTACAGTAAGTAGCAGTAAGATCGATTTTAAAAAACCCATCCCTCATGGAACAATTATCGAGCTGGTTGGTCGAGTAGTAGAAACTGGAAGAACTAGTTTGAAAGTGTCCGTAGAGATTTATGTTGAAGAAATGTACGCGGATGGAAGAGACAAGGCCATCGAAGGTGAATTTTCTTTTGTAGCCATTAATGAAGAGCGGAAGCCTATTCCGCTTCCCGTGTTCAATTAGGTTTTAACCAGTCCTGATTCCAATGCATAGACGATTAGTTCTGCGGGTGACTTCAGGTTTAGTTTCTTAAGTATGTTCTTTCGGTGTGAGTTGATTGTATGAACGCTCACATGAAGCTCGTCAGCGATTTGATGGGTTTTGAAGCCCTTGGTAATAAATTTCAGCACTTCATACTCACGCGGCGATAGATTCGTAGGTTCGCAATCTTCGGCATCATCGTTTCCTACCACCAAATCCAATACTGTGTTGCAAAAGAATCGGTTCCCACCGGTCACCGCTTTTATCGCATTGATGATTTCTTCTTCACTGCAGTTTTTGGTAACGATCCCCTTGATTCCAATCGATAACAATCGCTGCACTGACTGCTTGTTTTGGTTATTGGATATGATGAGGAAACTTGACTCTTCTCTTGACCTCATTTCCTCAAGCTCATTAATAAGGTAAGTGTCATCATCCGAAACATCTAAAACTACAAGGTCAGGCTTCACTTCATTCACTGAAACGGCTAGTTCCTTCGGATCATCAATTTGCTTTATCACATCGAAGTTCTCCAGATCACCAATGAGTGCAGCAATCCCCTGTCGGGTCAAAAATTGAAAATCTGCCAGAAGTACTGACGTTGAAGGAGTGGACATTATTTAGAATGATTCTAAACAAAAATAGGTCGACTGCTTTGATTACACAAAAAAGCCTTTTTTATGAAATCTAAAAGAGGTCCAGATTGTTAGATTTGTATCAAACTTTTTTTTAAATGGAATACCGCATTGAACATGATACCATGGGCGAGGTAAAAGTACCCGCTGACAAATACTGGGGAGCACAAACGGAACGATCCAGGAACAATTTTAAAATTGGAGGCGAAAAAAATCAAATGCCGAATGAGATCATTAGGGCATTTGCCATCCTGAAGAAGTCCGCAGCTGAAACCAATATGGATCTCGGCGTGCTTGCCAAGGAAAAAGCAGATTTGATTGCAAAGGTTTGTGATGAAATCTCGGAAGGCAAGCTTGACGATCAGTTTCCATTGGTCGTCTGGCAAACGGGATCAGGTACCCAGTCCAACATGAATTCAAATGAGGTAATCGCAAACCGGGCGCACGTGCTTAATGGAGGTTCTTTGGAAGACGACACCAAAGCCATTCACCCCAATGATGATGTAAACAAAAGTCAAAGCTCCAATGACACTTTTCCAACTGCCATGCATATTGCCGGGTACAAGATCATCGTTGAGAATACCATTCCCAAAGTGACAAAACTTAGGGATACACTAAAACAAAAATCAGATGCATTCAAGAATTGTGTGAAAATTGGTCGGACCCATTTCATGGATGCAACACCACTCAGTTTGGGGCAGGAGTTTTCAGGTTATGTTTCCCAGCTTGACCATGGACTCAAAGCATTAAACAATACGCTCGATCATCTTTCAGAATTGGCGCTTGGCGGGACAGCAGTCGGAACAGGATTGAACACACCGGAAGGTTACGCAGATCTAGTCGCAGAAAAAATTGCCAAGTACTCAGGCATGCCCATGCGATCTGCAGAAAATAAATTCGAAGCACTAGCTGCTCATGATGCAATTGTCGAATCCCACGGTGCCTTGAAACAACTTGCGGTCAGCCTGATGAAGATCGGAAACGATATACGTATGCTATGTTCTGGTCCTCGAAGTGGAATCGGTGAAATCCTTATTCCTGAAAATGAGCCCGGCTCCTCTATCATGCCTGGCAAAGTGAACCCTACGCAGTGTGAAGCGTTGACGATGGTCTGCGCGCAGGTCATTGGGAACGATGTAGCCGTCTCCGCAGGAGGTATGACCGGCCATTTCGAATTGAATGTTTTTAAGCCGATGATGGTCTTCAATTTGCTGAATTCAGCCCGTTTGATAGGAGATGCGTGTGAATCATTTAATGATAATTGCGCCATCGGAATTGAGCCAAATCATCCGGTTATTAAGGAAAAATTGGAGAATTCCCTGATGCTTGTGACCGCTCTCAACACACATATTGGATATGAAAATGCGGCCAAAATCGCAAAAAAAGCGCATAAGGAGGGTACTACATTGAGGGAGGCGGCCATCGAACTGGGGCTTGTTACGGGTGAACAGTTCACGGAATGGGTCAAACCGGAGGATATGATTGGCTCTCTGAAAAAATGATTTCAGGCTTATTTCTAGACTTTTTTGTACTTTAGTGGTATCAAAATTTGCTTTTTAAATCAATTTCATAAGAAAATGAAAAGAATATTATCCCTCACCGCATTAGCCCTTTGCTTCGTATTCACGTACGACGCCTCTGCTCAGATGAGCAAGAAAGAAGCTAAAGAATGGAAAAAGAGAATCAAACAGTTGCAACCTGAGCAGTACAAGCAATTGCTTGACGAAAACAAGTCCCTTAAGGGACAAGTGACCAGCTTGCGTACCGAGTTAGGCAACGTCGATGACAGAATCGCAGAGAAGGATGAGCAGATTCTTTCGTATCAATCGCAGGTTTCTGATCTTCGAAATGAGCTCACCAGAGTTCAAAGCGAAGCGCAAGCTCAGCCTCAGCAAGTTGTATCCAACGAGCCAGCCTCGAACATCGACGAAGCAAGAGGAGTCGTGTTCAAGGTACAGATTGGTGCCTTTACACAGAAGGATCTGAGTAAGTACAAGGACAACACCAGGAATTTTTCCGAGGAAGAAGAGGGTGGTGTGCGAAGGTATACGATTGGTGTTTTCAGAGAGTACTGGGATGCCGACACGTTCAAAAAGTACTTAAGAGAAATGGGCGTGAAAGATGCCTGGGTCGTTTCATATAGAGATGGTCAGCGAGTTCCTATTAAGGATGTGCTAGAAGGCGTCTCCAAGTCTTAGAAGTTCTATTAAAGAAAATATGGACCCCATCTTGTCAAGGCAGGATGGGGCTTTTTTTTGTTATTACTTTTGCACCTCCATGATCCAATACAAAACCAAGGAAGAAATAGAGTTGATGCGTGAGAGCGCACAAATTGTATCCAAGACATTAGGCTTGATGGCATCAAAAATTGCCGCAGGTGTTAATCTTTTGGATCTGGATAAACAGGCGGATGAATTTATCCGGGATCATGGAGCGGTACCAGGTTTTTTGGGTTTGTATGATTATCCAAAATCCATTATCACCTCCGTAAATGAACAGGTAGTACATGGAATCCCAACTGATCGAGAGCTTCAGGAGGGAGACATCGTCGGAGTTGATATTGGAGTACTGAAGAATGGTTTCTACGGCGATCATGCCTACACTTTTGCAGTGGGCGAAATTGATCCAAAAGTTGCCAAGCTCTTGAAGGTCACTAAGGAATCTCTTTACCTTGGAATAGAAGAGTTGGTAGAGGGAAACAGAATTGGAGACGTAAGCTTTGCTGTGCAACAACATGCTGAGAAAAATGGATATGGAGTCGTGAGAGAGTTGGTGGGCCATGGGCTTGGGCAAAAAATGCACGAATCTCCCGAAGTACCCAATTTTGGCAAAAGAGGAAGAGGAAGTAAGATAAAAAACGGGCTTGTAGTTGCCATTGAGCCCATGATCAACATGGGGACGCGACGGGTTCTACAATTAAATGATGGTTGGACCATAGTCACAGCTGATAAGCAACCGTCAGCTCATTTTGAGCACGATGTTGCCGTGGTGGATGGCAAGCCTGAGATCCTTTCAACCTTCAAATTCATTGAGGAAGAGCTGCAGAAGCAAAATTCCTTGCTGGTCTAATACTTTGCCCCCTCATGGCAAATCAAAAAAGAAGTAGGTTCAATAGCATTATGATCAAGTTCCTGGTGTGGAGGTTGAAATACATCAGCGACAATAATTTCCTATTGATCTCCGCTGGATTTATTGGTCTCTTCTCAGGTCTGGCAGCAGTCATCCTAAAAAGTGTGGTCCACTTCATTATTGACTACCTGGATGTCAACCGCGCACTCTTTGGATTCAACTACACCTACCTTATTTATCCATTGCTGGGAATTCTGCTTACCTCAATGGTAGCCAGGTACCTATTCAAGGAGAACCTGGGCCATGGAATCACCCAAATCCTATATGCCATCTCAAAGAACTCTAGCATCATCCGAAGAACCAGAATGTACTCGCGCATGGTTACCAGTGCCATTACGGTAGGGCTGGGCGGTTCAGTAGGGCTGGAGGCACCCATCGTCGTGACTGGGTCAGCGATCGGATCCAACATGGCACGATTGTTTCATTTTAGCTATAAGAAAAGAACCCTACTACTGGGTTGTGGTGCTGCCGGAGCTATATCAGCGATCTTCAATTCCCCCGTCACAGGAGTAATTTTCGCCATGGAAGTAATTCTTACGGAAGTGAAAATCAGCAGGTTCATTCCACTACTAATGGCTTCCGTATGTGGACAGCTAGTTTCGATCGTTCTTCTCGGCGATGACATACTTTTCTCCTTTAAGTTGATTGATCCATTCATTGCCCCTGATACCGGGTACTACCTGCTTTTTGGAGCTTTATGTGGCATGATCTCACTCTACTTCACCAGGATGGTTTACTTATTTGAAGGTGGTATCAAAAAGCTAAGAAATGATTTTGGCCGAGCTTTTATTGGTGGAATTTCCTTAGCTGTTATTATTCTGCTATTCCCTCCAATCTATGGGGAAGGCTACGAGACCATAAAGAATTTGCTAAGTGGAGACCCAGCTAACATTTTCTTCAGCAACCTCTTAAGTTCGTTGTCCGAAAATCAAGCTTCAATCATTCTTTTTCTTGCTCTCGTCTTGTTGGTAAAGCCTATCGCAACCGCACTTACGATTGGAGCCGGAGGTAGCGGTGGGATTTTTGCCCCTTCTCTCTTTATGGGTGGATTATCAGGCTATATCTTCAGTTCCTCGGCTAATACAATTTTTGGTACTTCTTTAAGCACAAGTAACTTCACACTTGTTGGAATGTGTGGTGTTATGAGTGGAGTCCTACATGCTCCCTTAACGGCCATTTTTCTTATAGCTGAAATCACAAGTGGATACATGCTCTTTGTTCCATTAATGTTGGTTTCTGCCATTTCATATTCTACGATTTCCTACTTCGAAAAATATAGTATCTATACCAAAAGACTTATCGAGACAGGTGATCTCATCCAATATGACAAGGATCAAATTGTTCTAAGTCTTATTGACCTTAAAAAAATCATCGAGAAAGATCTCCTTACCATTCATCCAGAACAGTCACTCAATGACCTGGTCAAGCTTGTGAAGAAGAGTAAGCGCAACATCTTCCCTGTAGTTAATGACGATAACCAGCTTGTAGGAATCGTTACGCTTGATGACATTCGAGAAATGATGTTTGACGAAGAATCCCGGGAAAATGTAGTTATACAGACAATTATGCAAAAGCCTCCTGCAAGTGTCTCTACACAGGAAAAAATGCAATCCGTGATGAATAAATTTGAAATAACTCAAGCTTGGAATCTACCCGTTATTGACGATGATCAATACGTAGGATTTATCTCAAAATCCCGAATTTTCAATGCCTACCGGAAGAAGTTGATCCGGCAAACAGCCGAATAGAGGCAATTTCATAATCTACTGATATTCAGCCTATTAAATGGCTTTGATTATAGTTATCAACAAAACTAGATTACGATTGGTAATGCACAAGTGGCTGACAATAAGGCAGTTAGGTGGATGCTGCATATTGATGTGGATAACTTACCAATATTGTTGATAAACTATGGCGCGGATCGACGAAAGTCTATTCTCAAACAGGTATATCTACCTAATATTCTCGGATTCCCTCCTTTCTGCTCATGGAGCTCTTCTGGATTAGCTCACATTATCAAATTGTTCTTGTTGACTTGTCCCTTTTGATGGATTTCAACATCACATCTTGAAAAAGTCCAATTAAAATTGGGGTACCCTTTTAGCCCTAAATAACTCAATTCCATTAAATTCGTACCA
Source organism: Cyclobacteriaceae bacterium (assembly GCA_028285685.1). Classification (GTDB taxonomy): domain Bacteria; phylum Bacteroidota; class Bacteroidia; order Cytophagales; family Cyclobacteriaceae; genus Ekhidna. The sequence goes on from JANQOR010000034.1 coordinate 57,136, forward strand.
ATTTCCATATGAAGAAGCTTTTATTTCTACTCTTATTGATCACTATTTTAAGTGCCAATTCTCAAAGTGTTGAGACGGTAAATTTTTCCCAACTTCAGGAAAAAATCTTATATACTGAAGCTCCCTTAACTGTTTTTAATTTTTGGGCGACATGGTGTGGCCCTTGTGTGAAAGAAATGCCACACTTTGATGAGCTTGAAACTGGCAATGGTGATATCAAAGTCTATTTCGTAAGTGTTGACTTTAAGCAAGATTTCAATAGGGTAGAAAAATTTCTTGAAAAGAGAGAGCTAAAATCCGAGGTACTCTTTCTGGATGAAAAAGATCCCGATAGCTACATGCGCAAAGTAAGTGACGACTGGAGTGGGGCTATCCCCGCGACTTTGTTTGTCACGGACCTTGGCAAAACTTTTTTCCACGAGAAAGCATTTACAAAAGAAGAGCTGCAAAAAACAGTTGAAAAATATTTGAATTAACCTTTATGTCTGAAACCATGAAAAAGACCTTTATCCTTTTAACAGGAATACTCGTCGTAGTGGCGGTACTATTCCTAAACGCTAAGGAGCCAGCACCCGGATACGGAATTGGCGACTATGCGACTGACTTTAAGCTTCCTAACATTGACGGCAAAGAAGTTTCTATGGCCGATTACGAAGACGCGAAGGGTTTTATTGTCATTTTTACTTGCAATACATGCCCGTATGCCCAAGCGTATGAATCACGAATAATTGATCTGGACAAAAAATATGCAAGTAAAGGATTTCCTGTAATTGCTATTAACCCAAATGACCTCTCTCAACAACCTGACGACAGCATGGAAAAGATGAAAACCAGAGCTGCTGATAAGGGTTACACATTTCCATACCTACGGGATGACAGTCAGGAGGTAGCAAAAGCATACGGTGCTACTAAGACGCCTCACGTTTATCTCCTAAATAAGGAGGCATCCAGCAAATACAAGGTGGAATTTATCGGAGCAATAGATGATAGCCCAAGGGATGCTAGTGATGTCTCTGAACGATACGTGGAGGCCGCAATTGATGCACTAATGACAGGTGGTAAGCCAAGTGTCACAGAAAAACGAGCCATAGGTTGCACCATTAAGTGGAAGAGTTGATTGATTGAAGAAACAATAAAAAAGCCTCACGAATGTGAGGCTTTTTGGTTTACGATTGACTCAAAATTCAATGCGCATATAATTTGTCCTTGTGTTTCCTAAGTTGCCTTCTTAATCCTTCTACTGCATCATCGACCCCAGCTTCGAATGATCTTGCCTGCTCCTTGGCAAAAAATTGATTGCCAGGCGAGTTTAGCTTGATCTCGACTATTTTATTCTCACGATTGCCATCGTTTTCGACCTTTAAAAAAACTTCTCCATCAATTATTCTATCGTAGTAGGTTTCTAACTTATCTACTTTTCGCTGGATAAAATCTAACAGCTTATAGTCTGCGTCGAAGTGGATAGAATGCATTTGTAACTTCATCTTGTCACGGTTTTATAGGTTGAACATTATGCTTTAGGATGTGCCTGATCAAAGGCACTCTTCAGCTTTTCAATTGAATTATGTGTATAGACCTGTGTTGCAGCGAGACTTGTATGTCCCAACAAGTCTTTGACTGCATTCAAATCTGCACCTTTATTTAATAAATGAGTTGCGAAGGAGTGTCTCAATACATGAGGGCTCTTTTTACTCAGCGTGGTCACGGCATGGAGGTAGCTTTTGACCTTCCTCTGTATAAACATCGGATATGCTTTTTCTCCTGAATCTGTCAATATCAAAAACTCACTTCGCAATCCTGCTTCTTCTTTTTTCTTTTTGTACTCCTCAGCTAATATTAACAACGCCTCTGATACTGGAATAATTCGCTCCTTGTTTCTTTTTCCCAGTACTTTGAGTGTTTTGTTATGTGTATTTAGATCTGAGTCCTTTAAGCTCGTTAATTCCGAGAGCCGCATGCCGGTGGCGTAAAAAAGCTCTAATAGTAATTGATCTCTTTTCCCTTCAAAGTCGTCTCGAAAATCCACTTTGTCTAGCATAGCCGATACTTCCTCTTCTTTCACAAATGCTGGTAGACTCTTAGGTGTCTTTAGGGGCTTTAGCTGAGAGGCAGGATTTAACTCAATAAACTCCCTGGCGAGCAAGAATTTGTAAAGTGATTTTAAGGTGGCAATTTTTCTATTCACTGATCTCGGAGAAAGTTCCTCTTCCATCAATGAGACGATCCAGCCTCTTAGGTGGACATGGTCTGCGTCAATAATTTCTGTGATTTCGAATTCTGATTCCAGGTAACCCTGAAATTGGTTCAAATCTTTTCGGTATGCCTGTATGGTGTGAGGGCTGTAGCGCTTTTCGAAAGAAAGGTATTTGAAAAAAGATTCAACCATAAGCAGTAAATCCCAAGGATTTGGGATTAGTACTAACTTATAAAAATCTTGTGTGAAGAGGAAGGGTGAAGGCTTATTTATTTTCCTGATCTCTAAGGCCTTGGATGTATTTCGCCTTAATGATCTCGTTGCGCCTTTTAACTGAAGGTTTGGTGAAATGAGTTCTGGACCTTAACTCACGTAAAACCCCAGTTTTCTCAAATTTCTTTTTAAACCGCTTTAGCGCTCTATCAACCGACTCGTTTTCTTTAACGTTTATAATTAACATCTTCAAATTTTTAAAGGACCGCAAATATAGCTGTTAAAAATCTGCAATGCAATCATTAAGAAAGTAAGCTTCTGGAAATAACTATTTTTTGAATCTCAGAGGTTCCCTCTCCAATTGTACAAAGCTTTGCATCTCGATAATATTTTTCCGCTGGATAGTCTTTTGTATATCCGTAGCCTCCAAAAATTTGCACGCCTTCATTAGCAACTTCGACAGAAATATCCGCAGCGTACAGTTTTGCCATTGCAGATTCCTTGGTGACATTTTTTCCTTGGTTCTTTAATTCTCCAGCTCGGTAAGTAAGAAGTTTGGCCGCTTCCACTTTGACAGCCATATCTGCTAGCTTGAATGAAATTCCCTGAAACTTAGATATTGGTTTGCCGAACTGCTCACGCTCTTTCGAATAGTCCAGTGCTGCTTTCAATGCCCCTTCAGCAATGCCACAACTGAGCGCCGCGATGGAAATTCTTCCCCCATCCAGAACCTTTAGTGCCTGAACAAATCCGTTGCCAACTTCCCCGATGAGGTTGTCCTCCGGAATCCTGCAATCTTCAAAGATCATCTCAGAGGTCTCGGAAGCTCTCATTCCTAGCTTATTCTCTTTTCTTCCCTTGTTGAACCCCTTGGTACCCCTTTCAACTATAAACGCACTAGCATTTTTAGACTGACCAGGCTCTCCAGTTCGCGCAATAACCACTGCAACATCGCCAGAGTTGCCATGAGTAATAAAATTTTTAGCTCCATTTATTACCCATTCATCTCCGTCCTTAACGGCCGTTGTTTTCATATTGCCGGCATCTGAACCAGTATTTGGCTCTGTAAGCCCCCAGGCACCTAACCATTCCCCAGTAGCGAGTTTTGGCAAATACTTCGATTTTTGAGACTCGTTGCAGTGCTGAAGAATATGCCCTGTACATAGAGAATTATGTGCAGCTAACGAGAGACCAAGCGATCCGTCCACTTTTGCAAGCTCGATGATTGCGGTTACATACTCATGATAACCAAATCCGGACCCGCCGTACTCTTCAGGCACCAAGATTCCCATCAATCCCAAATCTCCCATTTTACGGAAGAGCTCTATTGGAAAATGTTGCGTCTCATCCCATTCCATTTTGTTGGACTCAATCTCTCTGTCACTGAAATCTCGTATCATCTGAGATATCATCTCCTGATTCTCAGAAACTATCGTTTGCTCTGCATCTAAGGTGTCTGTTAACATAAATTCTTTTTTGAATTTGAATACGCAAAACTATAAATCTTGTTGGTCAAAAATTAGTCTGATGCTATCCATTGTTTGTCTGATCATATACTTTTGCGCTCCAATTAGATTTGATACTCAATGAAAATAGCAGTAATAGGGACCGGATACGTTGGATTAGTTACCGGAACATGCTTTGCTGAGACAGGTAATAATGTTACGTGTGTAGATATCGACGAGAAAAAAGTCGAAAAACTCCGGAACAAGCAAATCACCATTTACGAGCCTGGGTTGGAAGCGTTATTTGAGAGAAACATTCGTCAGGGGCGGCTAGATTTTACAACTGACTTAGCAGCAGGAATCAAAGGAGCACAAATCATCTTCTTAGCACTGCCCACCCCACCAGGTGAAGATGGGTCCGCGGATCTGCAATACGTTCTCAGGGTGGCTGAAGAGCTCGGGCCACTGCTGGAAGATTTCACGGTCATCGTAGATAAAAGTACCGTTCCTGTAGGCACTGCGGAGAAGGTCACGGAAAAAGTTAGATTAGGGGCTAAGGTTGATTTTGAGGTAGTTTCAAATCCCGAATTCCTCCGTGAAGGCGTAGCTGTGGACGATTTCATGAAACCTGACAGAGTCGTTATCGGCGCTGAATCTGAGAAATCCATCAAACTGATGGAGGCACTTTATGCTCCATTCGTGCGGCAGGGAAATCCGATCATCTTCATGGATGTTCGATCTGCGGAACTGACAAAATATGCAGCCAATTCCTTTCTCGCGACAAAGATCACTTTCATGAATGAAATAGCCAACCTATGTGAATTGCTTGGTGCGGACGTAGATAAGGTTAGGAAGGGAATCGGAACGGATAGCAGGATTGGTAATAGATTCTTGTTTGCTGGCATTGGGTATGGAGGCAGTTGTTTCCCAAAAGATGTACAAGCACTTGCAAAGTCGTCTAATGAAGCTGACTATGATTTCAAGATCCTCAACTCTGTTATGTCTGTGAACGAAGGTCAGAAACAAAAGATGATCGATCCGCTGAAAGCGTACTTCGATGGTGATCTAACGGGTAAAACAATTGCTATCTGGGGGCTAGCGTTCAAACCGTATACTGACGATATCCGGGAAGCCCCAGCTCTGGAGAATATCAACGTACTGCTCGGACTTGGAGCAAAAATAAAAACCTACGATCCGGAGGCGATGAACAATGTTAAAGGACTCTTTGGAGATAAAATCTACTTTGCAAAGGATCAGTACGATGCACTAGAAGACGCCGATGCTTTGATGATCATGACGGAGTGGCCAATTTTCAGAACGCCACAATTTGATCGAATGGCTAAGGAGCTAAAAAACAAAGTCATCTTCGACGGGAGAAATCTGTATGATCTGAGTCAAATGGAGGAGCTCAGCTTCGAATACCATAGCATTGGACGCAGATCTGTAAATACACAATCTTAAAGTGAGGGTTTATCCCTTGCAGCCCACGTCCTTCTTCGAGATTTATTTCTGCTCGTTCAGCGCCCAATCATATTCCTTGAAATCCAGACTTGCGCGCCGTTCAAGCTTAGCTTCCGAAAATTGACTTACGTACTCCTCGAGGGACATCTTTTTCGTAAAGTCACCTCTGTACCAACTAAACAATTTTGAGAGCTCTGCTTTTGATTCGCTCTTAATCTCATTTTTAGAGGTATCGGAAAGAAAGTCTTTCGCTGCCTTCGTCAGCTGGGCATCTAGGCTTTCTGGCAAGTAGGCTCTCCTTTGAAGTTTGGGGCATGATACTGCAGCACAAACCAACGCAAAATGAATTCTAGGTTCATCAAATTCTTTTCTTATAATTCCATGCTCGACTTTATTCAGGTCTATTGGTTCATCTCCAATTTTGATGAATTTTATATCCCAAGGTGTGTTTACAAAGGGAATCTTTATGGCAGCTCCAATATCTCTAATGCTTTTGACCGGATAATGCTGCAGGATTAGCTCGAGAGTGAAGGCATTATAGGCATTTATCCAGTAAGCCAGCTGCTGATCCTTAGTCCAGCTATCTTCAGGCTCATTGTTCTCCAACATTTGAAGATAAGATTTTAGTTTGGCACGCTCCGATGCAAGCCCTTTATAGTTGACCAAACCCTTTTCGTCCACATAGTCTTGAAGAAGCGCATCAAACGATTCATGTGAGACTCCATCTTGTGCCATTGTTCCTAAGGAGATGAACAAAGCTGAGAGAAAGATCGCAATTCGATTCATATCTTAATATAGTATAGTTCAGATTCAAAGTAGCTAGAACGGCCTAGGCACACAAATTGGTTTCAATTTACGCCCTTTCATTATCAATTAACCAGCAAAAGGTACGCCAACAGACAAAATTTTAAATTTCGAGCTTATCAAGAAGTATCGCCTGAGACAGGCACGAACTAGGGTTAAAGACAATAGCCCGATTGTTGATCGATTTAAGTCTTGAGTCAGGATTGTTAAAATTTGATATGTAGAAAAAGAAAAGCCAAAACCTAAACATATCTTTGCGGCCATGAGCAATACACCGGATGGAGGAACCTTAAAAAACATTGTGTCGCACTGTAAAGAGTACGGCTTTATTTACCCTTCGAGTGACATTTACGATGGCCTGGCTGCTACGTATGACTATGGTCCAAACGGATCTGAATTAAAGAACAACATCAAAGAGTATTGGTGGAAGGCGATGGTGAGTATGCATTCAAACATTGTAGGAATTGATGCTGCTATCTTCATGCATCCTGCGACCTGGAAGGCTTCCGGACACGTGGATGCTTTCAATGATCCGTTAATTGACAACAAGGACTCTAAGAAACGCTACCGTGCGGATGTACTAGTAGAGGAATACATTGCAAAAATTGAGGGGAAGATTAAAAAAGAGATTGTCAAGGCTACAAAACGTTTCGGCAATACATTTGATGAGGCTCAATTCACCACAACTAATCCAAGAGTTGTTGGCTACAAAGAGAAGATCAAGTCCATAGAGGATAGAATGGGTAAAGCGCTCGACTCTGGTGATTTACAAGACCTTAAAATGCTAATTGAAGAACTTGAGATAGCTGATCCGGTCTCAGGCTCCAAAAGCTGGACGGATGTTCGCCAGTTCAACTTAATGTTCTCCACTGAAGTAGGCTCCCTGGCCGACGGTGCTGATAAGGTCTATTTGCGTCCCGAAACTGCCCAAGGAATTTTCGTGAATTACCTAAACGTACAAAAAACGTCGAGACTCAAACCACCATTTGGCATTGCTCAAATTGGTAAAGCATTCAGAAATGAAATTATCGCTCGCCAGTTTATTTTTCGTATGCGTGAATTCGAGCAGATGGAAATGCAGTTTTTTGTGAAGCCGGGCACAGAAATGGAATGGTATAAGAACTGGAAGGAAAAAAGGATCAAATGGCATCAAGCTTTAGAACTTGGCAAAGAAAAGTATCGTTTTCATGATCATGTCAATCTTGCGCACTATGCAAATGCTGCCTGCGATATTGAATTTGAATTCCCGATGGGCTTCAAAGAGCTTGAGGGAATCCATTCACGGACTGATTTTGACCTTAAAGCACATGAGGAACTCTCTGGGAAAAAACTCCAATTTTTTGACCAAAATTCGAATGAGAGTTATGTCCCATACGTCGTGGAAACCTCCATCGGTTTGGATCGAATGTTTCTCGCCATCATGTCAACCGCTTACCATGAGGAGAAATTGGAGGATGGAAGTGAACGAACAGTTTTAAGGATACCCCCAGCTCTTGCTCCAAACAAGGTCGCGGTACTTCCGCTGGTCAATAAGGATGGTTTGCCGGAAAAAGCAGAGGAGATACTTAACGAAATTCGTCTTGATTTTACTTATCAGTACGATGTGAAGGATGCCATCGGAAGGAGATATAGAAGGCAAGATGCCATAGGAACTCCATATTGTGTGACGATCGATCACCAAACCCTTGAAGATAGTACCGTTACTATTCGTGAACGAGATAGCATGAGCCAGGAGCGTGTTTCGGTCGATACACTCATCTCAACTCTCCATAAGAAAGTCGACATGAAGCATCTGCTAAAATCCCTCTAGATTGGAAATTGTTCTTGAGCTGATCTTGACTGGGTTTGTATACCTCTATGATTTTTTTTACGGCCCTAAAAGCCCTCTCGTTAAACTCAGGAAAGATGATTTCGATTAGTTGAGTCGGCATTTCATCTACTATCAAAAGCTTCCAGAGGAATCTCAACGCATATTTAGGAAGCGACTTGCTTACTTCATATCTTCAAAGAAGTTTATACCCAGAAACATGGACTCCGTCACCAGGGAGATGAAAGTCCTAATATCCGCCTCCGCCATTCAACTGACCTTTGGATTTCCAAAAATCAGGCTTAGTTATTTTCGAAACATCTTAGTTTTCCCGGATGTCTACTTCAGTCCTTCTAATATGGCTCACCACAAGGGTGAAGTAAATCCTAAGTTCAAAGCCGTTGTTTTATCCTGGAAACATTTTGTTGAAGGTTACCTGCACGAAGATGGAAGGAACCTTGGGCTTCATGAGATGGCGCATGCATTGCGGCTAGAAAACAAAATCATGAATGAAGAATACAATTTCCTCGATTCAGCTATTCTTAAGGACTGGGAACTTAGAGCTAACCACACCATGAAGGAAATCGATGAGGGTCGTGAAAGTTTCTTCAGGGAGTATGGAGCTGCAAACCGGGAAGAATTCTTCGCTGTGGCTGTCGAGAATTTCTTTGAACGGCCTTCCGAATTTTCCAAAAAACATCTGCTCACGTACAAAACCCTGTCCCAACTACTCAAACAAGATCCACTTTTGTTAGAAAAACCTTAGTATTGCGCTTCTTATCTTTTGCGAGATAAGTACGTTTCACTAGAATCTCAAATATGGAGATTGATAATGAACATATAATTGATATTATGAAGAGGTATGTCAATTAACTTAAACATGTATTGAGCTCAACATTTTCTCAACTGATTTGAAATTCAATAATCCTATCTGATGAAATACCTCCTACTCCTCGTTACCCTAGTCTCATTTTCATACAACGGTGTCGGTCAAAATAAGTCAGACCTCCTAGAAGTATCGACTCAAAACAATACCTATGTTGAAAAAATGCTGAAAATATCTTCTCCGTTGACGTTGGACAGCAAGTCCTTTTATCTAGACGAACAATGGAACCACATAATGATATTGACAAAAACCAATGAGGTGCTTCACACGACCGGCAGAATTAATCTTGCTCGAATGTATGCAGAGATCATTGTGAACCGACATGTGAGAAGACTTAATGAGAATAAAGTAAAGGCACTTATCGTCAATGGCAGTACCTTGATAAAGGTCGGCTCGGACAAGATAGAAGACAGAAACATTTCTTCTTTCATGGACGTGCTAAGTGTTGGGAAATTGACCCTATTGGAAGCGTACAAAATTGGGTTTAAGGTCGAAGAGCACGCGTACTCGGGTGTGGTTCGAGATGAAATTGCCTTTCTGTCTTCAGATTTCTACTATACTGAAGATTTTGACGTGTTTATCCCTGTGAATGGCAAAAGAGATATTTTAAGAATCATGGCAGACAAGCGTACGGAGGTAGAGAATTTCATTAAGGTAAATAAACTCAAACTCCACCAACGAAAGAATTTGTCTGCGCTATTCGACTACTACAATTCGCTTGTTGACGTTCCCTGATTCCACTCTTCTCTGCTTATCGGTTACATCAGAGGGTTAACGTCATTCATTTGATTTTCCTCAATTGACTATTTTCGAGCATGGCTAAAATGAACTGGCTTAACCTACTCTCGCCGAAACGACCGGGTGACGTTAAAGGGCGAAGTTCAGAGCAAACCAGGAGCCCTTTCGAGCAGGATTACGACCGGATCATCTTTTCTAATCCCTTCAGAAGGCTCCAGGATAAGACTCAGGTGTTTCCGCTTCCTGAAGATGATTTTGTACACACCAGGCTCACTCACAGTCTGGAAGTCTCAAGTGTTGGAAGATCATTAGGAAAAAACGCTGGAACTTTTCTTCTAAAAAAATACCCAGAACTGGCGCAAAAGGGGTTTACGATCGGTGATTTTGGAGGAATTGTGGGTGCAGCATGTTTGGCACATGATCTTGGTAATCCTCCTTTTGGTCATTCCGGGGAGGATAGCATCTCGTCCTTCTTTTTAGCCAATGAAAGAGGGCAGGCTTACGAAAGCAGAGTGTTAGAAAATGAATGGTCCGATCTGACAACTTTTGAGGGTAATGCGCAAGGATTCCGAATTTTGAATAGCCAAGTAAATGGGGGACTCAAATTAACGTTTGCCAGTTTGGGGGCTTTTACGAAATACCCTTTGTCGTCCTCATGCGAGAAAGAAAAAGGGCGGAAAAGTCAGAAGAAGTACGGCTATTATCAAGGAGATTCGAAGCTCTTCGCAACGATGGCTGAAGAAATGGGGCTGGTCAGTCTAGGTGAAAGTAAATGGTGTCGTCATCCACTTGCTTTTCTTGTTGAAGCAGCCGATGACATCTGCTATCACATTATCGATCTGGAGGACGGCTGCAGGTTGGGGCTTGTCTCATTCGATCATGTGAAGAAACTGCTTGCTTCAATAATCGGAGATGATTTTTCCGAGGAAAAACTTTCAAAAATTCCTTCGATAAATCAGAAGCTAGGAACGTTAAGAGCTATGGCCATCAGTAAACTGATTACTGAATGTTCATCTGCCTTCGAAGTAAATGAAGAGAAGATGCTTGATGGAACTTTTGATCACGCCCTAACGGATCTTATTCCGTCATCCTCTGAACTAAATGTGATTATTGAGCTTTCAATTGAAAAAATATATCAGTCAAAACAGGTGCTTGAAAAAGAGGCTGGGGGCCATGAGGTTATTGATCAACTAATGGAAGCGTTTGCTGTTGCTGCATATTCCTCCAAATTCGAAAATGCCAAGCCCAAGCACATATCAACTCTAAGGCTACTGCCAGAAGAGTTTGCTGTCCAGCTCGAAGAAGAGCTGTCAGTTTATGAAACTATGCAAATCATTATTGATTTCATCAGTGGATTGACAGACTCGCATGCCGTGAGGCTTTATAAAACCATTAAGGGATATCACCTACCAGTATAGAATAAAAAAAGCGGCTCCCTTGGAGCCGCTAACTTCCCATCCGAATCAGGATGGGGCTGCCTTAGTTTGTCTTTATAATTCGCTTTAGAGTTCTTTGATCGTTTTTGCTGATTTCCAAAATATAGACGCCAGGCACCAGATCTTCCACAGAAACCCGACCTCGTACTCCGAAAAACGATTTTGAAAGTTTACCATCTTGAGTAAGCAGTCTCAGCTCCACATCTTCAGAGGACTCAACCATAAAGTAGTTCACTACAGGATTCGGGTAAATCTTGATTGTCTCATCAAGGAAATCTGTTCCAAGTGGAACTCTAACATTGATCGTCTCTGAAACACTGGCGGAATTATGATTAAGATCCCCTTCTTGTAAAACGGTGATAGTAACCTCTCCCTCTGTTCCATCTAACGTAACCGTAGTGCCACTAATTGTTGCGGGTCCTGCCACCTCATAGGTCAAAGTAAGGTCAGAATTCACCGTTGCGATCACGTCAAATGGATCTGCTGTAGGCTCTTTGTCCCCAATCGGCGTTAAGGTGATTACCTGATCAACTTTGTTTACCGTTAGTATTCCATTGTTCAACTCAAGGTTGTAGTTCTCGGAGGAACCTCCACTTAAGGTAATGTCATAGGCTCCGGCATCAACAATGCCTGAGACATCGACGGAAGCGGATGGCTCCCCGTCCAACGAAGCAGGGTCATCTCCATTTACAAATCCATCGTAAGAGATGGTTAGTTCGGGTATTTGATCTCCATACAGAATGGATTTATTGTCAGCGGTGGCAGTCAAAAGTACCCTCTCCACCACAAAGGTCTGTAGTACCTCTACTGCTGGAGAATAGAAATCATCTCCCGACTGATTGGCAGCAATTGTGACGGTCCCAGCACCAAGAATTGATACGGTTTGACCACTTATGGTCGCTGGACCACTTAGTACACTGAATTCGACTGACAAGCCAGAGCTGGCACTAGCAGAGAGATCAAAATCCGAATCTCCGTAGACCTTGCTGGCTAATGTACCGAATGTGATGGTCTGAGCCGTCTTGAATTCAAGCACCGTGATTGTAGCATTTGCCGTGCTGCTATTACCCGCATCATCAATAACAGTCAACGTAACCGAATTAGCACCCAAATCATCTTCTGTAAAAGAAATGCTTCCGGCTGGAGGTGCAGCGGCGTAACCAAGTGTTGGCACACTGTTTCCTCCGGACTCTTTCTCAAGCGCCATTGTGACATTTCCACAATTGTCAGACGAGCCATCACTGACATCCTCAGGTAAAACAATTACCGAATTGTTTTGATCAAGTCGCACCTCAATACTTTTTGCAATAGCGCTAGGCGCAAGATTGTCCACCACGTTTATTGTAATACTGCTTGTTACCTCGTTTCCACTGGCATCAGCAGCTGTGAAGATTACATTGTTAGCTCCAATGTGTGAACAATCGAATTCGCTCTCGGACAAACTCAAAATTAAGTTCGAACTACAGTTGTCTGAAGATCCAGCAACTATATCTGAAGGATCTACAATCACATTGCCTGAAGCATCTAGTTCAGCATCCACAGTTAGAAAAGTGCTTACGGTAGGAGGTGTATCGTCTTGTACAGTTACTGTGACCGTCTCAACCGAACTGTTCCCTTGCTCATCTGTCGCAGTAAACGTTACCGCGTTATCACCAAGATCAAAACATGTAAAGTTGGTTTTACTGAGTGCATAAGTAATAGCCGTGCTACAATCGTCAACCGTCCCATTGTTAACGGATTCTGTGGTTAAAGTCGCGTTTCCAGTTGCGTCTAAGGTCAGAATGACATCATTCGCTGAGATATTCGGTGGAGAATCCTCCACAGTAACCGTCACGTTTGCCGTCGATGCATTGCCTGCTTGATCCGTCACAGTGAAAATCAATGTGTTGTCCCCAATGTCAGCACACGAGAAGGCCGTCTGGCTCAGGGCAAATTCCAGATCTTCTGACTGAGTAGAACAGTCATCGGACGAACCATTTTCAACATGCAGGGGTGTGATCGTCGCAGTGCCGTCTGAACCTAGCTGAATAGTGATGTCCTTGGCAGAAACCACTGGCGGTGCATCGTTGATTTCGACAGTCACTTCGGTGGACATCTCCACTTCGCAGACGTCAACACAACCAACGGCTCCATCTACCCAGGCTGTATTCGTATCAAAGTTGACAAGCGTTCCAGTACCTCCAGCAACTTGATCGGCAATCGATCCACCTGTACCCTCTTCAAAATCAAAGTAGGCAATCAACTCGGATTCGCTCCCTGTCAGGCAAACATCCTTGTTGTCAGCAAGTTCTTGTGCTGTACGTACTGAGCTCCAAACACGCACCTCGTCAATGTAACCATTGAAAAACTTCGATCCACTTCCACCATGCCTTTTACCAATGTTTAAATCAGAACCAGTCCTTCCCATCTGTGTGGTAGTTCCTGCGGTAATGGTAGTCGTCAATGCTATACCATTCGCATACATATTAGCGATGCCTGTACTTCCGTCAAAGACCACAGCCACATGATTCCATTGGTTAAATGTTAGGATATTTTGTCTCGAATGAGTTGCAGCTACTCCATTATCGGCGATATAAGTAAAAGTTAGGCCGTCACCGCCTGTATTCGATGTAGTGTTAAACCAAAACTCACCAGCTTCAAGGTTTGTAGACCCTGTTCCGGCATGGTTGGAATTGGTCATAATCGTGTTTGTCAACCCCCCAAGCGGAAAGATCCACGCCTCGATGGTCATAGCTGATGTGACCGGGATCTCAACATCTGTATTGATGTGGTCATTGGTTCCATCAAACCGAAGGCTTGTGCCTGGACCACCACCAAACTTAGCGGTGACATTAAAGTCGGTTGTTTCTGTGAGCGAGCCCGTACTGAAATCGAGTGAGCCACCAGTACCCGCGATTGGGCCATCTACCACAGAATTGTCTGTGCTTTTCCGAAGAAAGTAGTCAATGCCGCTTTGTGAGCCTGGTATGCTTACAGTTGTGGACTCCCCGGCACAAAATCCGCTTGAGGTAGCTACGGGAATCTGATCGACTATTGGAGATAAAACAGCAACCGTAATGTTAGAGCTTGACTCGTTTCCTGCTTCGTCCATTACCGTGACGGTGACGGTATTGTCACCCACTTCATCACATCCAAATGTGCTTTGGCTAAAACTAAAAACAAGATTACCAGGTGAGGTACAGTTATCTGAAGATCCATTATCAACACTAGCTGCTGTGATTGAACCCTCACCCTTGCTATCTAGCTGAATGGTCACATTTTGAGCAATTAGTTGCGGGGCCTCATTATCACCAAATGTCACTTCTGTGGACATCTGGAATTCGCACAAAACATCGCACGCCAGATCTCCCGTGATCCAATCTGTACTCTCATCCATGTTGGTCATTACGCCATTAATTTGTTTAGAAGAAAGGTCTGTGGCAGTCGTTCCTGACCCCTCATCGAGGTTATACAAGCCAACCAATCCGGCCTCTGCACCTGTCAGGCAGCTGGATGCAAGTGCGCCAACCCCATTAGCATCGAGCGCTTGATTGTAGACAGCAAACTGATCTATTTGGCCAGTAAAGTACAGGGTCGTATGAGCTCCAAAGAGCATGCTGGCGCTATTCGACAAAGTCGACCCAGGACCATAAGTTGTGCTACTTTCAAGTGCTCCATCTACATACAACTTCCACTCTCCGGTATTCAGGTTAATGGTTCCTGTTACTAGATGCCATTGGCCATCATTCACTGAAGTTGTAGAGGCACCCGCCTGCTTATAGCCACCCCCGTCTCGTCCATCAAACCCTGCTTTGCCATTTGCATCAATGTACATGAGATATCCAGTAATCCCGTTATACTTCCCTGAGATAAAATTTGAAGCTCCGGAAAAGCTGGTTTTGATCCATATTGCAACTGTGATTTCCTTTAAAATATCGCGGTGATCTGTTCCCAGATCGACATAATCGTTTATACCGTCAAAATCCAGCGCACTTCCTGTTTTCTTTTTCTCTGCAAATACATTGAAGGTCTCCGTTCCGTCAACGCTTCCAGTAGAAAAACTTAAAGAACCGCCAGTACCAACAATTGGTCCGTCAATAACGGAATTATCAGCGCTATTTCTGAGGAAATAGTTGACTCCAGCAACTGAGCCCCCTGTGGTTATTGTCCCACCAGGATTAGAACCACTCGGACAATATTCATTGGAGGCGGAAGTACTCACTGTCTCATCGACAATTGGAGAGGTAACTGTCACTGTTATGGTAGATTCTGCTTGATTCCCCTCGGCATCTGATACTATGTAAGTAACCAGGTTCTCGCCAACATCCTCACAGGTGAAGGACATCTTTGATAGTGTTTGGGATACAATTCCACAGTTATCTGTCGAGCCCAATTCTACCATTGGGACGGTTAAGTCAGCTGTAAAGGAATTTGCATCGAGCGATAAATTAACCATGGAATTCACAGATACTACGGGAGCTGTGTTATCCACTATTGTGATCATTTTGGTTGCGCTACTGGTCGATCCGGTAGAATGAGTGGCTGTTATCGTTACAGTCAAATCTCCTACGTCGCTACAGTCGAACGATGACTGATCCAACGAGAGTGAGATTGTTCCACAAGTTGCGCTACTTTGCTCAACCAGATCCAGCTCATCAATCATTACACTGCCCGAACCATCCAATTCCACCATTATCTGTTCAGTTTTCACCTGAATGCCAATATGCGGTTCTACTGTCACCGTGGCAGTTGCCGTTCCTGTAGTTCCAAAAGTGTCTTCAGCAGTCAGAGTTACGGTGTTTGGACCAAGATCATCGCATGTGAAAGTGCTTCTGTCGATGCTAAGCAAGGCTGGATTGTTACAAAAATCCGTCGATCCATCATCTACTTGCTGAGGCGTAATGATCGCATTCCCCAATTCGTCAAGGGAAATGGTGATGTCCTGCGCCAATGCTGTCACTCCGGGATCGCAAGCACTTGTATAGCTTATGTCCGTAATAGAAATTACTTTCTTGTTTATACCGGTTCGAGCAAAAGCAATTCGATTGCCCGTTCCAGTGTAAGTACTGAAATCAAATGTGTATGTTGCTTCGGTGGACTCATACGTGAACGGAAATAGATCTATGAAAACGCCATTGTCGTCAATAACCCCGACACTGATTCCATCCCCAGGGAGATTGAAAAAACTTTGTCCCTTCTTGGCCTTGAAAGTGAGAATACCTCTCACATTGAAGAGTTCTTGGGTGATAACCATCCCTTGTGGATCACCATTGTGGGCGCCGAAAATTCGCATAGCACCCGTATTGTAGGCGGTCTGCAATGGTTGGGTTTCAGTCCAACATTCAGGTGGATCAGGTGTCATAACGAAAACTGGGTCCGAGAAATCCTGAAAGAATGAAAAAACTGGATCAGTACATTGACCCCTACTATGAAATGAGATCAATAACAGGAATGAAAAAGGCAGCAAAATTTTCATGATAGTCGATTTTAAAATTCGACTACCAAACTATTCCTTCAACTGTCCTTAATTTTCAGAGATGAGAGTTCGTTGCCGTGTATTGAGAATTTGTTGCTGATTTTTTAAAATTTGATTTTTGGAGACCCGTCGACTAGTGCATTTTTTCAAGCGCCTGCATAAGCGCATCTTTCTTTCTTACGGCTACCGGCACCGTGCTACCGTCTTTCAAATGAACAAGTCCACCATCTCTCTTCTCGTAACGATCAAAGTGGGAAAGATTGACTAGATGTGATTGATGGGTCCTGAAAAAAGGCTGGTCCTCAAAGAGGAATTCATATTCTTTGAGTGTTTTTGAGATCATTAGTTTTCGGCCATCTTCCAAGAAGAATCTGGTGTAGTTTGTTTCCGATTCGCATCTTATTATTTCTTTAACAGCTATCAGATAAACTGTTTCTGCATCTTTTAACAAGATTTTTTGCTCTGCTTCAGATTTCCCTTTGTTTGCCACAAGGTTGGACACACTCACATTTTGCTCTTCCACAGTGATGGCACTTCTTGCTTTATTAAGTGCTCTCAATAAGTCTTCCGGATCCACTGGTTTCAATAGATAATCAACGGCGCTGTATTTGAAGGCTCTTATCGCATATGTATCGTGTCCCGTAACAAAAATGACTTTGAAATCGAGCTGACCATAAAGAGCAAGTAGGTCAAAACCTGTCCCATCTTTCATTTCCACATCCAGCAAGAGTAGGTCTGGTTCAAATTCATTAAGACAAGCAAGGCCTGTCTTTATGCCGTCAGCCTCACCAACTACTTCGCATTCCTTGGCATAGATAGACAATAACGTTTTTAGATTATCACGTACAACCGGATCGTCATCAATAAGAACAGTGCGCATAGAACTTCATTCAACCAACGGTTAAATGTAGCTGAAAGGAACTTTTAATTCTGCTTTTGTACCTTCAACTTGACCCTCATCGTTTGTGATTTCTTTTAGCACAAGTCTGATTTTGTTCTTTAAAGTTCTGTTGAAAAGTTCCATTCTTTCTTTGATAATGGTAGAAGATAGAGATTGGTGTTCAGCATCGTGGCCCTTTTTAGCAAATCCTCCTCCATTGTCCTCTACTTCAATGGCTATGTAACTTTCTTCTTTCACAAAGTTTAGATCAATTTTCCCTTTGCCATTTGCATTGATGATTCCATGCTCGATAGAATTTTCAACAAAAGGCTGAACAAACATCGGCGGGATAGTATCAGTTTCCGGATCAATCTTCTCGTCCAACTTGATGTTGTATTCAAATGCATCATTAAATCGAAGTCTATGGATCTCGAGGTAATTGGTTAGCATGTTCACCTCCTCTTCCACAGGAATAAATTCCTTTCTTGAATTTTCCAGAATCTCACGCATTAGCTTAGAAAATTTTGTTAAATAAAGCGCTGCAGACTCCGCGTCGTTTTTCAACATGAAATTTTGCACCGCCAATAGCGCATTCGAAATAAAGTGAGGATTCAGCTGCGAACGTAAAAAACGTTGCTCCAGCTCCGTTTGCTCTCTTGACCTTTTGATCGTTCGCTGCTGATAAACAAAGTAGAGAGACAAAACGATGAGTAAAAAGACGATAGATCCAACAGTAATCGTCAAGTTTTTCTGTTGAATCTCCAATGACTGAATGGATGATTGCTGGGAAAGTGATCGGATCTCTGCTTCCTTTTTTGCAGTCCCATACTTGGTCTCCAGGCTAGCAATTGTTTCTTGTTTGTCCCTGTTGAGAAGCAAGCTATCAAGGGAGTAGAAATTCTTATGCGATTCGTAAGCTTTTCGAAATTGGCCATTTGCTTCGTATGCCCGACTCAGTAAAAAATGAGCATCAGCCTCCTTGTCTACATCCCCATTTTCTTTGGTCAGTTTCACTGCTTCTTGTGCACTCTGAATGGCTTTTTCGAATTGACCAAGCTTCACATAACATTCGGAAACATTGGCAAACACAGCAGCTTTGCTCCTGATCTCCCCAACCCTATCGCTGTAGCCCAGTGCGACCAAGCTTGTCTCAATTGCATTTCGGCAGTCTCCTGAAGCGCTGTAGTTCATTGCCAATGCTTGATAGTTAAATGCCAGTTGTAGGTCTCTGCCGAATTTTTTGTTAATGGATATACTCTTATCGAGGTAGTGAAATGACGAGTCATACATCTTTAGCTGCGTGAAGGAGGTGGCCAGGTTATGTGTGATGCCACCGAGGTTTGGATTTCCGTCATCATAGAATTTGCTAGCCTCACTGTAATATTTCACTGCCTGTGGATAGTCCTCATTTTGATAGTACGCATTACCAATAGACATATTGAGACCTCCTCGCACACCATCATGCTTAAAGTTTCCCATGCTTTCCAGTCCTTTTATAGCATAGTATACAATCGAATCCTGCTGGCTTAGGGCGCTATAAATGTTGCAACGTGACAGGTAGGATGCGCTGATAAGTATGGTATCCAAAGCTAGAAAAGCTGCATCCGTCTGCAAGCTTGAGTAGTAAAGCGCCGAATCCATTTGACTTGTCATGCTTAGTGCCGTCACCTTGTAGCTATAAGCTTTCGATAAGCTGCCATATGCAGTAGTGGGTTTTAGGTAACTGATTGATTGGTCTACAATCTGGAGGGCCGACTGCAAATCACCAAGGCAGATCTTGCCGTAGGCCCTGATAGCTAGTGCGTCTCCAAGAGGGACGTCCTGTTTTTCTTCCAATGCCATCCTTTCAATTTTCAATGAAAGTGAATCGAACGTTTGAATGTCTCGACAGACGTATGATTTAGAGACTTGATTCAGACTATCTAGTCGGGCTTTATCTTGGGATCGACCTCCAAAGATGAATAAGTTGACGAATGTGAATATGAGTAGCAGCTTCATTCCACAAAAGTATTCGCTATTGCAATTTTCACCCTACTACAAGTCTCTCATTTTCTAAGTACCAAAAAATATTCGCTAGGAGACCTTTTCAGCGACTTAACACATTGAAAGCCTTGCCACTATCCCTTATCTAATTACCTTTGCGCACTATTTCAAAATGTGGTATAAACTGTCAAATTTTATCCTTCGAAACAGAGTGACATTAATGGTCATTCTGCTGCTAATAACTGTCTTTATGGGCATGCAAGTGAAGAACCTCAGATGGTCTTTTGATCTTGCAAATATTGTCCCCGATGACGATGTGGACATGATCTACTTCAAGCAGTTCAGAGAGACTTTTGGTGATGACGGCAACATGATGGCATTTGGAATCCGTGATAGTGCTATCTATAAAATCGAAGCATTTCAATCGTTCTCAAAACTTGTCGACTCAATTGCTGGTAAGGAAGGGATCACGAGTGTAATCGGCATACCAAATCTCCAGAAATATGAGAAAGACGGAAAGAGTGGGTCATTCAAAGTAAGGGATGTTTTCACCACGATTCCTAGTGATCAGGAAGAGCTTGACCAACGACTGGCAGAAGTGGCAAAACTTAAGCTGTATAGCGATCAGGTGTTCAATACTAAGAATGGAGCCACCCTGGTGCTGATAACCATTGACAAAAATGTACTTAACTCAAAAGCCCGGGATGTGCTAATTCCTGAGGTGTTAGCAGAGGCAGAACAATTTGAAAAAGAGACGGGAATTGATTTACGAATTGCTGGTCTACCGTACTTAAGAGTAACAAATACTGTGCGAGCGAAATCAGAACTTATCATGTTCACAGTTCTATCGCTAGTAGTCACCGGTGTCATTCTATTTCTCTTTTTCAGATCGTTTAAAGCCGTCATCTTCCCCATTGTCATCATCGCAATCGTGGTGGTTTGGGTACTGGGAACTCTGGCTCTTCTTCAATACAAAATAACAATTCTAACCGGTCTGATTCCACCAATAATTGTTGTGATTGGAATACCGAATAGTGTCTACATGCTAAACAAGTATCACCAGGAATATCTGAGCCATGGTGACCAGATGAAGGCGCTACGAAGGATTATTAGAAAGATTGGTGTAGTGACCTTGATCACTAATTTAACTACTGCCGTTGGGTTTTTGGTTTTGATATCCACCCAAATCAAGATTCTTGTGGAGTTCGGTATCGTTGCGGGAATTAACATTATGGCCACTTTCATTGTGAGCATCATAATGATCCCTTCAGTGTTCTCATTATATAAACCACCTTCTCAGAAACACCTCAAGCATCTTGACTTCAAGATCATGGATAAGGTACTGACGCTGATTGACTATTTTGTTCACAAATTCAGACCTGCAGTATTCTTTATCTTCATTGGTGTTGTAGTGGTTTCAGGGATCGGGCTAAGCAGAATTGAAGCCGTTTCATTTATGGTTGATGATCTCCCCGAGGACGATGTGGTCCGTAAAGATCTCAGATTTTTCGAGCAGAATTTCAGTGGTATTATGCCCCTGGAAGTGATCATTGATACAGGTGGTAAAAGAGGCGTTCAAAACCTTCGAAATCTTCGAAAAATTGATCAGCTTGAATCCTATCTAAGCTCTATCGAATTCATTTCAGAACCAGTGTCCGTGGTCCGATTTGCCAAAGCAGCAAGACAGGCATTCTACAACCAAAATGAGGGGTTCTACTCACTCCCGAACGGCAGGGAAATGGGATTCATCATGAGGTACTTGAGTACAAGCGAAACAGAAGATATTTCAAAATCCTTCATTGATTCAACTGGTCAATACACCCGGGTTTCACTAAAAATTGCTGATGTGGGTTCTGTGAAATTGGATTCTTTGGTTAACCAGGTAGTGCAGCCTCAAATTGACACCTTGTTTCAAAACACGAAAATGAGCGCTAAGCTAACGGGCACAACGCTCATCTTTATCAAGGGTAACAAATTTCTGATCGAGAATCTCCTCACTTCAATGGTGATTGCTTTTTTAATTATTGCAGTTATCATGGGAATGTTGTTCAAGAATTTTAAAATGATCGTCATTTCCGTTATTCCAAATATGATTCCTCTTTTGATCACAGCAGGGCTTATGGGCTATTTCGGCATTCCATTGAAACCAAGTACAGCTCTGGTCTTTAGCATAGCTTTTGGAATCTCGATCGATAATTCAATACATCTTTTGGCTAAGTATCGCCAGGAATTATTCATCAACAAATTCGATGTATCTAAATCAATAAGTGTAAGCATTCGGGAGACAGGCTCAAGCATGATCTACACCGCAATCATCTTGTTCTTTGGATTCATCATTTTCACGCTGTCGGAGTTTGGAGGTACCATAGCGCTTGGTAAACTGACAGCCATCACATTGTTTGTGGCCATGCTGACGAATGTAGTTCTTCTACCTGCCTTGATTATGCAGTTCGATAGTGGAAAAAGAAGCACCAAATCCCACCCACTTATCGAAAGTGTTCCTGAGCTTGCTGAGGGCATTGATGATGAAATGGAAGCTTCCAGTAAATAGTTTTTTAATATCTCTTCAAAGTGAAATATCCCGAATATAAGAAAGTTAGCTACCCTGAGATCGCCGGGGAAATTTTATCCTTTTGGGAAAAGGAGAAGGTATTTGATCAGTCGATAACCTCACGTGAAGGGAAGGAGACCTTTACATTCTACGAAGGTCCTCCATCCGCAAACGGAACTCCTGGAATTCATCATGTGATGGCACGAACCGTAAAGGATCTTTTTTGCAGATTTAAGACACTTCAAGGTTACCAGGTAAAAAGAAAAGGTGGCTGGGATACGCATGGATTGCCGGTCGAACTGCAGGTTGAGAAAGAACTCGGGATTACAAAAGAAGATATTGGCAAAAAAATCACGGTTGAAGAATACAATTCCAAATGCCGGGAAGCGGTGATGAAATTTAAAGATCAATGGGATGACCTGACCAGAAAAATGGGTTATTGGGTTGACCTTGATGATCCTTATGTCACTTTTGAAAAAGACTATATAGAATCCGTTTGGAATCTTCTAAAGCAACTTCACGATAAGGGATTGTTGTACAAAGGTTATACCGTGCAGCCCTACTCACCAGCCGCGGGAACAGGCCTTTCATCCCATGAATTAAACCAACCTGGAACGTACCAAGATGTGAAAGACACCTCCATCGTGGCTCAGTTCAAGGTAAAAAGAAGTGAAAGATCTGAATTTCTATTTGAAAACGACAATGAGGACGTACGAATTCTCGCTTGGACAACCACTCCCTGGACGCTTCCCGCAAACTGCGCATTGGCCGTAGGAGAAAAAATTCAATACACGAAGGTCAAGACCTTTAATCAATATACAGGAAAGCCAATATCAGTGGTTCTTGCAACAGACCTGGTTGGGAAATTTTTCTCAGAAAAAGCGAAGGACGTCGCCTTGACTGATTACCAGGAAGGTGACAAACTGATTCCATTCGAACTGTCAGGAGAATGGCTAGGAAAAGAATTTCTTGAGATTAGGTATGAGCAATTGATGTCCTATGTGACCAATCCTGATCTGGAAGAAAATGCCTTCCGAGTAATTGCCGGGGATTTTGTTTCCACGGAAGACGGAACTGGTGTTGTTCACACCGCATCTGTTTTTGGTGCAGACGACTTCAGAATCACCCAGGCGGCAGGCGTTCCCTCCGTAATGGTCAAAGACGAAAACGGGCAGGATGCACCTCTGGTAGACAAGCAGGGAAAGTTTGTCAAAGAAGTAACGGATTTTGCAGGGCGATACGTGAAGGAGGAATACTATGATGACGAAACAAGACGTGATCCAGACTTTAAGCCCACAGATGTCTTAATAGCTATCAAGCTAAAAGAGGACAACAAAGCCTTCAAAGTGGAAAAATATGTGCACTCGTATCCACATTGCTGGCGAACAGACAAACCGGTGCTGTACTATCCACTCGATTCATGGTTTGTAAAAACCACGGCTCTGAAAGACAAATTGGTGGATCTAAACAAAACAATCAATTGGAAGCCGGCCTCTACCGGCACAGGTCGATTTGGAAATTGGTTGGAGAATCTGGTTGATTGGAATCTCAGTCGATCTAGGTATTGGGGCACGCCTTTACCTGTTTGGGTCACCGAAGATCGAAAAGAAATTAAATGTATAGGAAGTCTCAATGAGCTAAGAGAAGAGGTCAACAAATCCGTTGACGCTGGTTTTATGAACCAATCGATTGGTGAAGATTTTGACCTACATCGCCCGTATGTTGACGAAGTTTTTCTTGTCAGTGACTCCGGACAGAAAATGACACGAGAGCCTGATCTAATCGATGTCTGGTTCGATTCAGGTTCCATGCCGTATGCTCAGTGGCATTTCCCTTTTGAAAATCACGATATTTTCAACGCCAACTTCCCAGCAGATTTTATTGCAGAGGGAGTCGATCAAACTCGTGGATGGTTTTTCACACTTCATGCAATAGCAGTCCTACTCTATGATAGTGTGGCCTTCAAAAATGTCATGGCTAATGGATTAGTTCTTGACAAAGAAGGAAACAAAATGTCTAAGCGACTTGGAAACGCGATTAATCCATTTGATACGCTTGGAGAATATGGCGCAGATCCAACCCGCTGGTACATGATTGTAAATGCGAACCCATGGGACAATCTAAAATTTGACCTTGAGGGTGTAGCTGAAGTGCAAAGAAAGTTCTTTGGCACACTGACCAACACATATTCGTTCTTCGCATTGTATGCCAATCTTGACGGGTTCCAGATGGACGAGATGAATGTCATTCCAGTCAGAAATAGACCCAGATTTGACCGATGGATCTTGTCAGAGTTACAAACGCTCATTAAAGAAACTACTACCTACTATGAGGAGTACGAACCTACAAAAGCAGCACGCGCCATCCAGGAATTCGTAAATGATCAACTCTCGAACTGGTATATCCGACTTTCTCGGAAACGGTTCTGGAAGAGTGAGATGAATGAGGATAAAAAAGCTGCTTATGAAACATTGTATGAGTGCCTGATGGTCACCGCTCAGTTGATGAGTCCGATTGCACCATTCTATGCTGATTGGCTATACAAGAATTTATCAGACGGTATTCGCGAAAAAGCAAAGCAGGACAACACGCCTTTAAAAGAGGATTCTGTTCACCTCTCAGCTCTCACCAAAGCCGAAGAAGATAAAATTGATGCTACACTTAGCAAAAGCATGCACCTGGCGCAGGGGATCTCTTCACTGGTCCATTCATTACGGAAAAGAGAGAAGATCAAGGTACGACAACCGCTCAGTAAAATTCTGGTCCCCGTTTTGAAAGAGGAAACCAAACAATTTATTGAAGAAGTAGAAAGTCTGATTCTTAGCGAGATCAACGTGAAGGAGATCGAATATATTAGTGATGATTCCGGGATACTGGTCAAAAAAATCAAGCCCAACTTCAGAAAGCTAGGTCAGGAGTACGGGCCCAAAATGAAGGAAATTGCGAATGCAATCAACGGATTTGGAAAAGATGATATTGCAGCGATTGAAAGTGACGGAACATACGAAATTGAAATTCAGGGTGAAAAAATAAACCTGGGTCTTGAAGATGTGGAAATCAGCTCGGAGGATATTCCTGGCTGGTTGGTGGCTTCAGAAGGCTCGCTAACTGTGGCGCTCGACATTACGTTAACAGATGAACTTAGAAAAGAGGGCCTTAGCAGGGATGTGGTAAACAGAGTTCAGAACCTCAGAAAAGACAAAGGATTGGAGGTTCAGGATAAGATTGCCATCGAGTATTTTACTACAGATGTAATGTTAAGAGATGCCGTGAGTGTTTTTAATGATTACATAAAAGAAGAAACACAAGCGTTAACTGTTCAATTCTCTGAGGATCAGCGAAATCCAGAAACGTTTGATATTGACGGAATCGAGTTGAAAGTACAAATTGAAGTATCCAGATAGCCTAACTTGAATTAAATGAAAAGTCCAGCTCTAAAATATTTTCTCATTAGCCTCTTGATTATCATCATTGACCAGGTGGTGAAAATGTTGGTTCACAATAATATGACAATGGGCTCTGGAGGGCAGATCATGATCTTTGGTACGTGGTTCAAACTGCATTACCTCACGAATCCGGGAATGGCATTCGGGTTAAAGCTTGATTTTCTCTATGGTAAACTAATTCTGACTGTCTTCAGAATCGGTGCGATGTTCGCAATAGGCTATTACCTGTTTTCACTAGTAAAAAAACAATCTCCAAGAGGCTTACTTGTTTGTATTGCACTGATCCTTGGCGGAGCGATCGGCAATCTCATTGATAGTATTTTCTATGGTGTTTTATTGGACAATGCACCTTTTGATGCCCCATCTCCATGGTTCCATGGTCAGGTGATAGATATGTTTTATATCGACATCTGGGAAGGTTACCTTCCGGATTGGATCCCACTACTAGGAGGGGATTATATGGCGCTTTGGCCGGTTTTCAACATAGCTGATGCATCCATTTTTACATCCATTTGCATCATTCTTGTCTTTCAAAAAAGGTACTTCAAAAAAGAGGAAACAGAGGAAAGCCCGGAGATTGAAGAGCCTGCAAGCGTCTAAGTTTTGAACGTTTTTCATGTACTAAACGGCGATGCGCTAAAATCTCAGATTCCACGTAACTCTGTTGAGGGAGAGCTAATTGTGATGCGTGAGTGTCTGGTCGACGGGAATGTTTCTGGAGAGACACTCGAAGACCTAATCAGTACAAGGATCAAATCAATGCATGAAATGTTTGGAGCTTCGGAGTTGGATTATCTGCAAAAGGCTGCACCCGAACTACACAAGATTAACCAGATAAATGAAGGAGAGGTAAACCTTTGGTTTGAAGATGATCTTTTTTGCCAGGTAAACCTTTGGTTTGTTTGTCATCTCCTCTCCGGAAAATCTATATCGGCCTACTTAGTAAGGCCCAATGGCTCCCTTCGGTTTGGCTTTGGAGGTGTCAGCCCCGACGACCTGCCCAAACTGCTTGATGATAGAATTTTGCTTAGCGATATACAGGTCACCCAATTCGCTCAACTGTGGAAAGCTTACCAACGTGAAGATTTGGATGAGCTTTTAGGATTTTCTCAAAAGCTCACTGATGAATTTCCTTTTTTAGCTGATGCCATTCAAGCCCAATTGAATAGACGACCAACTGGCGATGGACTTCCTGAGCGTACACTCCGCGAAATCATGACTGAACTCAACACCCAGGATTTTGGCACGGTATTCAGGGAATTTTCCAGACGACTTCCAATCTACGGATTCGGAGACTTACAGGTAAGACGCATTTTTGGTCGACTCATTGAAAATTGATTTGGTTGGTATATTTGGGGAACTCGTAACCCATGTCCAAATCCAAACTAGATTTTAGGCACCTACTTATAGAAGCCGTTCTCATTGTTTTTACTGTTCTTCTAGCCCTTGCCTTAAGCGAATGGCGAAGTAGTATCAAAGAAGACAATACACGGGAAGCTGTTCTGGCTAATATCGTACGAGAAATCAAAGCCAATAAAGAGGACCTTGAAAGTAAGAAAGAGTATCACCTTCGAATGTCGAAAAAAATCAAGAATTACCTTGAGTCAGACAGCCTTTGGCAACTCCTCAACTACCAATCAGGAATTGAGGCAATGATGCAAATATTGGATAGTGGCATTCAAAATCCGGACCTTCAATCTGGTGCCTGGAGAAGTGCGGAACTAAGTGGCATTGTCAATTCATTCGACTACGAAACCATCTACGTTCTGTCCAATGTTTACAGGATCCAGGAAGACGGCCCTGCCAGTACCTGGAAGGAGCTTGCTTCTCTATTTGGAGACCCAAGCTCATACGATCCGGAAAATGCCAAGCGACTCGGACTCATGCTACAATTGGGATTTGCTGAACTCTACTCACAGGAGCGAAGCTTGATATATACCTATGACAATGCGTTGCAAGCACTTGAAAAAAGGAACTAGAACTTCTCTTTTTGTTTTCAAATAAATTTTTACTTTAGTTTTCATGAACAAGCCGAGGGTTTTAAAGGCCTTTGAAAATCTGGATGATGACATCCGGAAACGGATAAAACTGACTTATCCAGACGGCTTCAAAGACTATCTCATTTTCTTCCAAAATCAGCATGGAGAGACTCAAAGCGGACTGCCTTTTGAGACAGAGGATTGCTACTACCTGGTGAAAATGACACACAGCCGAGGCAATGGAGATGATAGAGGAAGACGAAGACTACGGTGAAGATGGAGTTCTAAAGGCAGAGATTCGAGAAGAGTATGAGGACCAACTCGACCTAGAAGAACCCTAGGCGAAAACCGAGGCAATAAATGCCGTCCTCTAAATAACCAAAAAGTGTTTCGTGATGAAATTTATCCTGAAACCTCTTCGGTCAAAATTTCCGGTTTCCCTTCCAGTGTTTTATGAACAGGACATCTATCGGCAATTTCGATTAGCCGCTTTCGCTGCTCTGGTGTCAAATCCCCCTTCAACGAAACCAAACGTTTAATCTGGTCAATTTTACCCTTTGAGTCTTCACTGTTTTCGCCATCGCTCTTGTGAATCTTATCATGAGTCAATTGCACTTTCACCTCTTCAAGAGGAATCTTTTTAAAATCCGCATACATCCTTAATGTCATTGCCGTACATGCCCCCAGGCCTGACAGCAAATAGCCGTATGGTGTGGGGCCAAGATCGTCACCACCAACACTCGGCGGTTCATCTGCAATCAGATGATGCCTTCCGGCCGTAACTTCGGTGGTGTACCCCTGTGAGCCTATACGAGTCCAAACTTCACCTTCTGGAGCTTCTTCCATCTGGTGTTCTGTAATATATCTACTTGCCCATCCAGCTATCACGGAGCCAACATATCGCGCATCGTCCTCCCTCATCAGCAAATGATCAGCTCCATCCAGTGAAACAAAACTTTTTGGATGCAGCGCCTCAACAAAAATTTCCTGGGCGCTTTCAATGCCAACAGTGCTGTCTTGCGGAGAATGCAAAACAAGAAGCGCCTTTTTCAAATTTCTAATGACCCCCTTCTTTTCGTTCTCGACAAGATCATCTAGAAATTGTTTTTTCATTTTGAACGGCCGGCCCCCTATATTGATTTCAGCCTCACCTTTTTCTTCCAATTCGCTCCTTCCCGATTCCAACAGATGCGAAACATGTGTTGGAGTAGATGGTGCTCCAACCGTAGCAACTGCCTTAACAGCTGGAAGTTGGCTAGCAACATGCAGAACAGCTGCTCCGCCAAGTGAGTGTCCCACAATAATCTGAGGTGCTTCGTAATTTTCATCTAAAAAATCATAAGCATCCATTAGGTCGGAAAGATTGGATGTGAAGTTCGTGTCTGCAAAATCACCTTTGCTTTGCCCCAGACCCGTGAAGTCAAACCGTAGGACAGCCATCCCTTCCTGGGTGAAAGCTTGCGAAATATGATCAACGGATTTCAGGTTTTTCGAACAAGTAAAACAATGGGCAAATAGCACAAACGCCTTAGGAGTTCCAATGAGCGGGAAATCTATCCTTCCGGACAGATCATTGCCATCTGCATTTTGAAAGGTAATTTTCTGAAATCGCATGAGATTAATGAGGTTTAATTATCTTGACCAGGAAACTGAACCAGCTTAATGGTGTCTTTAAGCTAGCAGGTTTTACGAAGATGAACAGGTTTTCGATCATATTAGTGCTCCTCTTTCTTGCCGCATCATCAGCATGCGGACAAATGCTAAAATATGAGGTTGTGAAGGGAAGTAAAAAATTGGGTGATATGACGGTAGAGCGCCGGTCTAATCAGAATTACATCGAGTACCACATCAAAAGTAAGGTGGTTTTCAAAATCTTGTTCTCGTTCACGGTCGATTTTGAGTGTTCATCTCAGTACGTAAATAACCAATTGGAGAGGGAAGCAACCGTTAACAAGCTGAATGGCTCGGTACAAAAATCATCAGAGATCGTTAAAGATGGAAATCGGTACCTGCATACACAAAATGACGTTACCGTAGCAATGGAAGGTCCTATTGATTATTCGGTGGGTGCCATTTACCACAATGAACCTTACCCGGGTCAAAAAGTATATTCCCCACAATTTGGTCAGTATCTCACTTTCGAAGAGATAGATGATCACGTATACAAAATGGAATCACCTGATGGCACAAATGTTTACACCTATATGAACGGTATTTGCACTGAAGTGAAAGTTTCACGGGACTTTGCTAAATTCTACTTCAAGATGTCGCCCGAGACATTTTATGCACTGAAAAATGAAGGTGATTCCATCGTCGGTGGTAACTAATTCTTGAAAAAGGAATCGACGAATTCTGTCTTGTTGAAAATCTGTAAATCGTCCACTTTTTCTCCTACCCCAATATACTTGACTGGTATTTGAAATTGATCTGAAATTCCGATCACAACTCCACCTTTTGCGGTACCATCCAACTTTGTGATTGCCAATGATGATACGTTGGTTGCCTTGGTGAACTCCTGTGCCTGAACAAAGGCATTTTGACCCGTACTTCCATCCAATACCAGCATCACATCATGTGGTGCTTCAGGGATAAATTTCTGAATCACTCCTTTGATCTTGGAGAGCTCGTTCATCAAATTCACTTTCGTATGTAATCTTCCAGCCGTATCAATGATCACAACATCAGCATTTTCCTCCTGTCCTCGTTTTGCTGCTTCGAAAGCTACTGCCGCAGGATCCGTATTCATGCCTTTTGAAACCACAGGTACTCCTACACGTTCTCCCCACATAATCAGTTGATCAACTGCTGCTGCACGAAAAGTGTCCGCTGCCCCGAGAATCACATTTTTGCCGATTGCTTTGAACTGTGCCGCGAGCTTACCAATGGTGGTAGTTTTCCCTACTCCATTTACTCCAACAACCAAGATGACATATGGTCCCTCCACTTCAGGAATACTAAAATCTTCCAGATCTACCGTGTTATTTTCTGAAAGCAGTCCGGCAATCTCCTCTCGTAGTATCCTGTTGAGTTCGTTCGTATTTAGATACTTGTCTTTCGCAACCCTCGCCTCAATTCGATCAATCACTTTCACGGTCGTTTCAACTCCCACATCAGAAGTAATTAGCACTTCCTCAAGGTCGTCTAGTACTTCAGCATCGACAGTGGATTTTCCGACAACCGCCTTGTTAAGCTTGGAAAAAAAGTTGTCTTTCGACTTCTCCAATCCCTTATCGAGAGATTCTTTTTTCTCTTTGGTAAAAAATTTTAGTAGGCCCATTGGACGGCAAAAATAGAGTGAAAACCATAAAAAAAGAGCACCCTTTTGGATGCTCCTTTCTTGGTCATAAACAGAGACTTACTTCTTGGAGATCTTAAAGACCTTAGTTTCTTCATCAATTGTAACCTGCAACAAATACAGACCTGGAATCAATCTTGAAACATCGACTTGATTTCTTCCGACAAAATCTTCCAATACCTGTCCCGACAGACTAATGAGTCGAACTCGCGCGTCGTTAGGCAAATTCTGAATATTTAGCAGATCTCGCACAGGGTTCGGATAGATTGCAAGGTCAGAAAAATCAAATTCATCCTCGACTTCTTGCTGTAGGATATTATTCGAAACAACTACGGAAGAAGTGCCATTTGAACATCCCGAGATGACAACATCGTCGATGTAAACGTAATCGGCATTGCCGGATGCATCACATCTAAACCGTATCCTGGCATTGGCTGCCGCAAATCCTGATGTCAACGTCACAGACTCATTGTACCTCTGATTGTTGCTGAAATCAGGTCCTTGAGCCCAAGAGGCAACAGTCGTATAGGATCCACCACCATTCGTTGAAACCTGGAGCCAGAAATCTTCACCACTTTCCATACTTCGAGGGTAATAGGAAAAATCAATAGTCAGTTCCTCAAATGCTGACAAATCCAAGTTATCTGTAGTCATCGTGGATGTTGAGGTGTTGTCTCTTAGCCGGATACTATAAGTACCGTTGGAATAGGCTGCATCCGCGGAGCTTCTTCTGGCATCAGATCCACCATCATTCCAGATGCCCCAGCCAGCTTCAAAATCGTTGGAGTCTACCGTTGCTGTAGAACATCCGCCACCAGGCGTAGCAGTAGTTACGTTTATCGAAGCTTGTCCTGATGTGTTTCCAGCTGCATCCTCTGCTTCAACAGCTACCACGTACGTTGTGGAAGCTGTCAAACCCGTAATTGTTGCTCCGGTTCCGGTCACACTACCTAGATTCGATCCATCAAGGTAAACGTTGTACTGAACCACGCCCACATTGTCAGATGAGGCATTCCAGGTTACATCAAATGAGGTCTCGGCAATATTAGAAGACGCAAGACCTGTGGGTATGGTTGGAGCTTCTGTGTCGCCTCCGGACCCGCCAACGGACAAGGAGAGATCATCCACAGCGATATCACTTGACCAACTCGTTCCGGTAGTTCCCACAATTCTCAATTTCACGCTTCCACCTGCATAGGAATCAAGATTTACGTCCACAGCATTCCACTGATTCCCCTGGCTACCAGCCAAAGTCCAAAGATCTGTCCAATTCAAATCGTCAACCGACGCCTGGACGGTCAATGAGCCTATGCTTGTCCCGTTCATGTGGTGTTGAAACGAGAAAGTGGCTGTGCTTTCACCAGACAGGTCAAAGCAATCGCTTTCTAAAATTGCGGTGGCATTTGGCCCAATCTGTCCAAAACTTCCGTTAGTCGAAGCTTCCAGGAACATGTAGAAAGATCCTTCAACGGCAGAACCGGGTCCTGTACCGTTCGAAGGCGTTCCGTTTGCATCTCTTACCCAGTTGCCATCATCACCAGTCACTTGGGTCCATCCATCGTTAGATTCAAAACCTTCCGAATATGGAAATGATGAAACAGTTGAACTACAGCTAAGTGATGCTGCGCTTGTCGTCACATTGATGGGGGAAGATTGTGCTGACTCATTGCTGGCAGCGTCAAATGCGGATACTGCCACCGAATAACCGGTATTTGATGATAAACCGGTTATTGAGGCAGATGTTCCCGACACTGACCCAATATTTGAACCATCTAGATAGACATTGTAGCCCGTCACGCCAGTATCGTCCGTTGAAGCACTCCAGCTTACATCAAAGGAGGTTGCTGCAACATTCGAAGAGGTCAAACCTGTTGGCACTGATGGCGGATTGGTATCACTTGATCCTCCAGCAGCTAATACCGCTTGATAAGCATTCACACGACCATTGCCATACTCATTGTCAAATCCAGCTGGTCCAGCATCGTCAGTTGTGGTATACAGAATATTCTCAACCTCTGACTTGGTGAGGGCAGGATTAACAGATAACACCAAAGCTGCAACACCTGCTGCAATCGGAGTGGCACCTGACGTACCTCCAAAACCTGTGCTGTAGTTCCCAGAAAACCAGCCGGCAGATCCCTCCCGATCAATGGTGACCAAGTCATGATCTGTTGAAATTAGTTGACCAAGGCCATTGAATACCCAGTCATCGTTGCTTGGAGCTACCACATCCAAGGTAGGACCATAATTACTAAAATTACTTCTTTCTCCATCCCCTGAAATTCCTCCCACTGCAGTCACAGAAGGCAGATCTGCGGGGTAACTTACGCAAGAATTGAAATCATTTCCTGACGCAACCAGGATGATACACCCGAGTCCTCCTCGGCCGTTCGTTGCTGCGTTATTGAATGCCGAAGTAACTGATGAAATGTTGGCAGTACATGATGTATATCCCCAAGAGTTTGACAAGACGTCTGCTCCGTTATTGACGGCCCAATTAATACCGTCAGCTACATCTGCGTTGGAGGTGTTTGGTGCAAAAATGTTGACACTGAAAATACTAACGCCTGGAGCAACACCTCGCACTCCGATTTCATTATGTAAAGCGCCAATCAGTCCAGCACATTGCTGGCCGTGACCATCTGTTGAGAGTGACGGAGTTCCATTGCCACCATTTGATGGAGTATAGCCAGGAAGGAGAGTGGCCATATCTTCATGGGCCTCCAATCCATCGTCAATAACTGCAACGGTAACATTGTTCCCGGTCGCGAGTGCCCATGCCTCAGGAGCATCAATATCTGCATCGTTTAGTAAGGGCTTGCCGCCAAGGTCTGTTCCTCCCGTGTTATTGAGATGCCACTGATGCTGATACAGTGGATCAACGGTTCTCCTGATCTCCATCTTAAAATCAGGTTCTCCCCAGTCCAGTACACCCCGATCATTGATTTCCTGGATCAACCGTAATTGATCGCCAATCTTCTCCACCTTTATAATAAAGGTATTTGCATCCGTAAGATTCTTAACAAATCGGCCATCGTAACTCTGCAATAGATCGTCGATCGCATTAAGTCCTGCACCATCCCGAAGGCGAACAACAATCCGCTTGGTAAACCAGGCTTGAATGCCATCAACAGTAAAAGCCGGCAATACATCGTATGCCCCCCGACTGGTCAGGTTGTAGGCATCCAGGAAACCCGCACGATCACTCACCGACCGGATTGATCTCAATCCATTTACCGATTTGATCCTCAGCATTTCCTTTAGGTTCATTGTTTCCATTTCCAATCTCTCTGCAGTCGATGACCTTCCGGTTCGCGACACGGCACTCCTGAAAGAGTCTTCGACATCCGATGAAGGCTCATCTCTGAAATAAACTGACATTGCCGAGTAGTCTGGCTGAATAAAAACTTTTCCGTTAGAAGTGAGGTAGTAAAGCTTGGACGCGTCCTGCGTCCAATCCTGGGAGTGGGCGGAAAATACCAATCCCAGGATCGTACTTAATAAGTAGACTTTTCTCATAGGTTAATTAATGTGTGATAAAAAATTTCCCAATTATATAATTTTTTATCACTTCAGAGAAAAAAGTCGATAAATAATTTCGCACAGACTTTTCAACACAATATTATCAACTGATTAGGTCAGATTGAATAATGACTGGTCTGTTGAAAAAGGGCAAAAAAAAAGCCGTCCCAATTATCATTGAGACGGCTTTTGAATTTTCTTTTTCTTACCTACTTGGCCAAAGCTTCTTTGACGTCACCCTCTATCACCATTTCCTCTCTGTAGGAATATGATCCATTTTCGTTCTTGATCGCTTTAACAACCTTTGCGTACTTTGCTCCGCCTGGTTGCTTCAGTGTTGCTACTACCTTCTTTGCCATCTTACTTAATTTCTTTGTGAAGTGTATATTTTCTCATGATCGGATTGTATTTCTTCAATTCAAGACGATCAGGAGTGTTCTTTCTGTTCTTGGTAGAGATATACCGGCTGGTTCCTGGTAAACCACTGTCCTTGTGCTCTGTGCACTCTAGTATCACTTGTACTCTATTACCTTTCTTGGCCATTTCTTTATTCTTTTCTAACTAACAAACTCCCGATAGAGCCTGTGGTTTTTAAAAGGAGTGCAAATTTAGAGAATTTGCTGATTAGTACAATGGTAATTTGCAAATAGTTAGACACCTTAAAAAATCTAACGAAGCCTCAGGTCTGTCCTTGGGTCCTGGCCTCCAAATCTATTCTTTCTTATCAAGGTCTGGCAAGACAAAGGCATCCAGCGGACTCGGTTGTTTCATCAATTCCTCTATTTCTTCGCTGGTCCTGGGAGCCAGGTCGGAAAGGAGCTCAAAACCGTCTTCGGTAATCAAGACATCGTCCTCTATCCGAACAGCGATGCCCCACCATTTTTCATCGCAATTAGCACCCTCAGGAATATAGATACCTGGCTCGATGGTAATAGCCATGTTAGGTTCTAGGTACTCGTAATTCCCTTTGTCATG
Organism: Cyclobacteriaceae bacterium; assembly: GCA_028285685.1. Classification (GTDB taxonomy): domain Bacteria; phylum Bacteroidota; class Bacteroidia; order Cytophagales; family Cyclobacteriaceae; genus Ekhidna. The sequence goes on from JANQOR010000034.1 coordinate 92,206, forward strand.
CACATCCAAACCAATATGATGTCCCAACCCATGTGGGTAGTAAAGATGCCTTTGATTGACACTGTCAATGATACCCAGTTCAACCAATCCTTCATTTATAATTCGCTTGGCTATTGCGTTATTCAAATCTCTGGAAATATTCACTCCTGGCTTGCAAGCTTGTATGGCAGCTTCCTGAGCTTTGTATACGAGATCATAAATAGCCTTTTCCTCTTTGGAAAATTTCCCATCAACGGGGATAGTTCTTGTTACGTCCGCGGTGTACCCGTGATATTCAGCTCCAAGATCCATCAGTATCATTTTATCACTGGAAATTTGAGGCTTATAGTTCTCTATATAATGAAGGATGCAACCGTTATGCCCCTCACCTACGATCGAAGGGTATCCCTCATACTCAGATTGATATTTCTTGAAAATAAATTCGTGTATCCCCTGAACCTCTCTTTCACTTAAGCCGGGCTTCATCGCCTTCATCACCTCAGCTTGAGCGATACATGAGATGTCAACAGCCTTCCTTAGAAGATCTAGTTCTTCCTCGGTCTTTATTCCCCGCAAGTCCCTCATTATTTGATCCAATGTTTCCGTATCCAGGTTGTTCGCTTTTGATTCAATATCTAAAGCACCTTCGGTCGGGTATCCTGACTTCTTTTTGAAAGAAGCAATCAGATCATATAGATCCCCATTCGTAGCAGTATTTCGAACGTCGTTGAAAAAATCGTAGAAAAGGACTTTATCAAATTTTGAAAAATCGATATTGTAAGCTTCAAATTCCGTATTGTTAAAAACCTGATTGAACTTCAGCTTGTCTTTCACTCCTCCCACACCTAATCGGCGACCCGTCCACAGCTCCGCCATCGCATTCCGCGGTTGAATGAAAATGATCTCATTATAGGTTCCGTCCGGTCCTTCCTGGTCCTCCTTGAAAATCATCAGCACAGCATGAGGTTCTTTGTAACCTGTCAAATAATAGAAGTTAGGATCCTGATGGTAGATGTAATCAACATCATTTGCTCGGTTCCTAACCGGGTTTGCAAAGAAAACCGCTACAGCATTGGTCGGCATTTTTTCACGTACCAAATCCCTGCGTTCCTTGTGAAATTCTACTGACAGAAAATCGGTTGGTAAGTCCTGTCCCAAGCTTGGCAATATGCCAATTGCGACAAGCAAAAGAATAATGAGTGATCTTTTCATTTTAAAAAATTTGAATCGCTAAATATACCTGAGCCTTTTACAAAAAGTGCTCCTTTTTAAATAAACGCTAGAATCATTATTTAAATGGCATAAAAAAATCCTGTCCAAAAACGAGACAGGATTTCTCTTTTAGGTTAGACTAAGTTCTTATTCAACAACCATCCCGTTGGCGCGTGCCTTCTTCAAAACGGCAGCAATCCCAATTTTATTGATGGTTCTTAATGCGGATGTTGACACTTTCAATGTCACCCACTTGTCCTCTTCGGGAATGTAAAATCTTTTCTTTTGCAGATTCGGGTTGAATCTCCTTTTTGTCTTATTGTTGGCATGCGAAACGTTGTTTCCTACCTGTGGTCTTTTCCCTGTGATATCGCAAACTTTAGACATCTTCTTTGTTCTTTTGAAAAATGGACTGCAAAATTGACTATTTAATCCGAAATCAACAAGCAATCATTCTTTTTTAAATCCATAAGGACAGTGTCGGCAGCCAGATTTACAGCAAAAGCCACGATCCAAGTGGTATTTTTCAGTAAAAACCATTAATCCATTCTCAAAATACCACAATTCCTCATCTTCCCCGGTTCTTTGTTTTTTACCCATTTGCTAAATAACTACTTTTGCATTTCCAAATTAAAACGTCAAAGATATGTCAGCTGTAAATACCCTTTCGAGCAACGAACTAATGGAAATGGAGAACCAATATGGAGCTCACAATTACCATCCGATTCCAGTGGTAATTGCAAAAGGAGAGGGTGTTCATGTCTGGGACGTTGAAGGTAAGAAATACTATGATTTTCTTTCGTCTTACTCCGCTGTAAACCAGGGACACTGCCATCCCAAAATAGTACAGACACTCAAAGATCAGGCGGAAAACTTAACACTAACCTCCCGTGCTTTTTACAACGATGTGCTTGGTGTTTATGAGAAGTTCCTCACAGAATATTTTGGTTTTGACAAAGTACTTCCTATGAACACGGGAGCTGAGGCAGTTGAAACGGCCATTAAGTTGTGTAGGAAGTGGGCTTACGAGAAGAAAGGAACAGCCGAAAATCAAGCAAAAATTGTGGTTTGTGATAATAACTTTCATGGAAGAACCACGACCATCATTTCCTTTTCAAACGATCCGGATAACAGCAATTTCGGACCTTATACCGCAGGTTTCGAACGAATCCCTTATAGTGATCTGGAGGCTCTGAAGATAGCACTGGAAGATGATAATGTAGCTGGATTTTTGGTCGAGCCAATTCAAGGTGAAGCTGGTGTGATGGTTCCCGATGCCGGCTATTTAGCAGCTGCTTATGATCTCTGCAAAAGCAGAAATGTGCTCTTCATTGCTGATGAAGTACAAACAGGAATTGCACGGACAGGAAAATTACTTGCTGTGGACCATGAGGATGTCCGACCTGATATTTTGATCCTGGGAAAAGCCATCTCAGGTGGAGTTTATCCTGTATCTGCCGTACTGGCAGATGATCATATCATGGAAGTAATAAAGCCCGGGCAACATGGGTCAACGTTTGGCGGAAATCCACTTGGAGCAAAAGTCGCAATTGCTGCGCTGGAAGTAGTCAAGGACGAAAACCTTGCTGAAAATGCCGCGAGATTAGGAGACCTTTTCAGAGACAGAATGAATAGGATGATCGAAAAAACAGATCTTGTGAAACTGGTTCGTGGAAAGGGGCTACTAAACGCCATCGTGATCAATGATTCTGAGGACAGTTCTACGGCTTGGGATATTTGTGTCCAACTAAAAGATAACGGTCTCCTTGCTAAACCAACTCACGGAAACATCATTCGCTTTGCTCCGCCATTGGTGATGACGGAAGAGCAACTGCATGAATGCTGTGATATCATCGAAAGAACCATCCTAAGCTGGTAATAGTCTCCCTGGTCTTACTCTGCTGATTGCGATTCTCTGTCAGCTATTGAAGTTAATTGTAATTAAAAACTGTCTGGAAGTGGAGGGCCATTTCCCGTTTTCGCTAATATTGCATTTAACCAACTAAACACTTATGGAAGGTCTGCTCAAACACAATTGGACTGAAGAGGAAATCGAAAACATCTACAACCAACCACTCCTGGAATTGGTTTTTGAAGCAGCAACCGTTCATAGAAAATGTCATCCTTCAAGAGAAGTTCAGGTAAGCAGTTTGATCTCCATAAAGACCGGAGGTTGCCCAGAGGACTGTGCCTATTGCCCACAAGCAGCCAGGTATCACACGGATATCAAGGTCCATAAACTAATGGAAGTCGATGAAGTGAAGGCACAAGCCGAATCTGCTAAAGCGGGGGGTGCGTCCAGAATGTGTTTGGGAGCTGCATGGCGTGAAGTCCGTGACAATAAAGACTTTGACAAGGTTCTTGAAATGGTCAAAACCGTCAGCGAGATGGACATGGAGGTATGCTGTACACTAGGCATGGTCTCCGAAATGCAGGCTAAAAAGCTCGCAGATGCTGGTCTATATGCTTACAATCACAACATTGACACCTCTGAGGCTTTTTATGAAGACATCATCACCACCCGTGAATATGACGATCGATTAAGAACAATCGATAACGTTCGAAAAGCGAATATCACCGTTTGTTCTGGTGGTATTATAGGGATGGGAGAATCTGCAAAGGATCGAATCGGAATGTTGAAAACATTGGCAAATATGGATGTTCACCCAGAGTCAGTGCCGATTAACGCCTTAGTCCCAGTCGAGGGAACTCCACTCGCCGAGCAGCCCAGAATTGCATTTCATGAATTGGTCCGAATGATCGCCACTGCAAGACTTGTGATGCCAAAATCGATGGTCCGACTTTCCGCTGGCCGAGAGGGAATGAGCCTTTCTGAACAAGCTATGTGTTTTATGGCGGGCGCTAATTCAATCTTTGCTGGCGACAAGCTGCTGACAACACCAAATCCTGATTTCAATGACGACAGGGAGATGTTCGATATTCTTGGATTGGTACCAAGCGAGGCATTTCAGCATAGGCAAGAAGAAGTTGTGAATGAATAGATATCAGCAGGAGCTGGAAAAAAGAAGGAAGTCCGATCTTCTTCGGACCTTGCCTTCTAACACTGACAAAATTGACTTTTTCTCTAACGACTACTTGGGATTCTCTCGTTCGAAGGAGCTGCAACAACTTATCGAGCAGGAATGCCGATCCAGGAAACATGTCCGGACTGGTTCCACAGGATCCCGGCTCCTTAGTGGAAATAGCCAATATGTGGAATCAATCGAGGAGTCTGTCGCCCATTTTCACCAGGTTGAATCTGCACTTCTCTTCAGCTCAGGCTACAACGCAAACATTGGACTCCTTTCGGCTTTAGGGAAAAAGGAGGTGACCTTTATTTCGGATGAACTCATTCACGCGAGCATGATTGACGGATTGAGATTGAGCCTGGCAAACCGTAGAAGATTCAAACACAACGATACGGAAGACCTGGAAAGACAACTATCCAAAACGGCAGGAGAAAAAATAGTACTTGTAGAATCCATTTATTCAATGGATGGCGATATTGCTCCACTTCAAACCATCTTAGAAATTTGCAAGGAGTATCAAGCTGAGTTGATCGTTGATGAAGCTCATGCCATTGGCGTGGTCGGACAAAAAGGAGAAGGAATGTGCTCAAACCTTGGAATTCAAAATGAGGTTCTGGCAACTGTCGTCACCTTTGGCAAAGCCATGGGCACACATGGAGCCGCGGTCCTGGGAGAAAAATGGCTGACAAAGTACCTGGTTAACTTTGCTCGTTCTTTTATCTACTCGACAGCACCTTCCGATCACCAGCTGGCATCGATCAAATGTGCTTATGAACTGAATCAAAGCTCTTCTGGCACAAGGGATCAATTGCAATCGAACATTGATTGCTTCGTATCCAGAAGGAATGAGTTTTCAGAATTACAATGGCTTGATTCCAGTACGCAGATTCAGTCCATGATCATCCCCGGCAACGCGGAAGTAGTAGCTGCTGCAGTATCTATTCAGAAAAGTGGAATTGATATTTTACCCATTCGGAGCCCTAGTGTTCCCGATGGAAGTGAACGACTTAGAGTTTCGCTTCATTCCTTTAACACTACAGAGGAGATTGACATTCTATTTACCGCGCTAAAAAATGGAATCTAAGAAAGTTATTGTAGCTGGAATTGGGACTGAGGTTGGTAAAACCATCGTCTCGGCAATTCTGTGTGAAGCCTTAAAGGCTGATTACTGGAAACCTGTGCAGGCGGGAGATCTGGAGAATTCCGATTCTATCACAATTGGAAAGTTGATTTCTAACTCCGAAACGATCATCCATCCTGAAACCTATCGATTAAAGACTCCTATGTCTCCTCACGTGGCTGCTGAAATAGACGGCATACAAATAGCCCCTAAAAAACTAGTTCCACCTGCAACTAACAACAACTTGGTGATCGAACTAGCAGGTGGACTCATGGTTCCCCTGACCAGCGATTTTCTAAACATCGATTGGATAGATCAAGCAGGGCTGCCCGTGATCCTTGTTGCCAACTACTACCTCGGAAGTATCAACCACACACTTTTATCAATGGAGCAACTTAAAGGCCGAAGTATTCCGCTGATCGGAATAGTTTTCAATGGAGAGAAAAACCGATCTTCTTTCGATGTAATAATGCATCAGACGAGCAGCAGATGTTTGCTGGAACTACCCCAGGAAAAAGAGATCACTAAAAAAACCATAAGTGAGTATGCAAGGAGAATCAAGCTTTAGTCAATCGCAGCTGGATTTTGATAGACATCACATCTGGCACCCATACACTTCTTTGACGAATCCACTTCCAACATATTCCGTAGTTTCAGCCAAAGGAGTTCGCTTGAAACTTTCAGATGGTCGTGAACTTGTTGATGGAATGTCGAGCTGGTGGACAGCGGTTCATGGATATAATGTTCCGGAACTTAATAGCGCTGCGGCTGAGCAGATGGAAAAAATGTCACACGTTATGTTCGGAGGCATTACCCATAAGCCAGCCATTGAATTAGCTAGTAAACTAGTTGATTTTTCACCGACAGGATTGGAAAACGTCTTTTTTAGCGACAGTGGATCTGTATCGGTGGAAGTGGCGATGAAAATGGCCATCCAATATCAGCACTCTCTTGGACAGGAGCGAAGAACCAAATTCCTAACCTTTAAAAATGGCTATCACGGTGACACCACCGGTGCGATGTCTGTTTGTGATCCGGAAAATGGCATGCACCATCTTTTTTCTGATTTTTTGATGCAACATCATTTTTTTAACGCACCAAAAAGAGGTTTTGACGAAGATCCCGATCAAGACGAATTAGACGAACTGGAATTATTCTTTCAAAAACATGCGATGGAAGCAGCCGCATTTATTCTGGAGCCAATTGTTCAGGGTGCCGGCGGAATGCGAATCTACTCGCCGAAGTATTTAAAAAAAGTGAAAGTACTTTGTGAGGAACACAGTGTGCTCTTCATCGCGGACGAAATTGCAACCGGATTTGGAAGAACCGGGAAGCTCTTTGCTTGCGAACACGCCAACATTTCTCCCGACATTATGTGCGTAGGAAAAGCTCTTACAGGAGGCTATTTGTCACTAGCCGCCACTTTGTGCTCTGATCATGTGAGTAGAACAATTTGCGAAGGACAGGCAGGAGTTTTTATGCACGGTCCAACTTTCATGGCAAACCCCCTCGCTTGTGCGATCGCGAAGAAAAGTATAGACCTTCTACTGTCTTCAAACTGGATCCAGCGAGTTACCGCCATCGAATCTCAATTAAAACGTGAACTTGAATCGCTTAAAGAATCTGATCAAGTGCGAGAGGTCAGAGTTTTGGGAGCAATCGGTGTCGTTGAAATGAAAAAGGAAGTTAATGTCCCAAATGCCCAGGAGTTCTTTGTCGAAGCAGGTGTCTGGATCAGACCATTTCGTAACCTCATCTACATTATGCCTCCGTATGTAATCGGATCCGAAGAATTAACAAAAATCACCAAAGCAATGGGTGATTATTGTACAATCAAATCTTAATGCTCTTTAGTTTTGCCCTCTTGAAAATAGACAATGGACTTTAAAAATATACTTGAACAAATAGTAACTCAGCCAGAGCTTCATGCGAGGTGGTTGAACACCCTTTCGATGATGGAAAATTGTGGGGCACGAAAGATCTCCGCAAGCGAACACTCTCATGATGTTGATCTAATTGTTCTGAAGCACGCCGCGGAAGAAGCTCGACATGCCTATTATCTCAAGAATCAAATCAGCAAAACAGGTTTTGATGGGTGTGAAACGTATCACCCCGGAACTCTTTTGTCGCCAATTCGCAGTTTCCAATATCTACATCAACTAGATACCCATGTTTCCAGGTATTTGAAGGAGCAATGTTCTTTAGACGGGCATGAACTCAAGTATGGCTCGTACCTGCTGGTCACATATGCCATTGAGGTAAGAGCAGACGATCTTTATCCTATCTACGAAGAGGTCCTCAAGGCAAAAGGCAGTTCGATTACTATGAGAATGATTATTGTGGAGGAAAAAGGTCATTTGGAAGAAATGATTGAGCAAATGGCTCGCTTTTTTCAAGATTGGCCAAAACATGGTGAATTTGCTCTGGGCCAGGAGAAACAGTTGTTTGAAAGCTGGAAAAATTCTCTTGAGGTAGAGGTTGGAAAATACTATGCAAATTTGCAGGAAATGGCTTGAGATGAAACTATGTCCGCTCCTTCTCCTATCTGTGTTTGCATGCCAAACAAACCAAGAATCTGCACCCGTCCTACAAAAGCTCAACTCGCCCACTGAATCATTGATGCAGGCGGTAAGTATAGTTGATAGTGAAACTGCCTGGATCAGCGGTCACGATGCTTCTTTCATCAAAACTGAAGATGGAGGCGATAGTTGGAAACTTTTCAAACATCCGACGGGGGACACATTGCAATTCCGAGATATACATGGATTTAGTCAAAATCGAGCAATCCTGATGAGTGCAGGCCCTGGTTCACTTTCAAGAATATTTACATTTTCCAACGACTCCAATTGGGAAGAAAATTTTGTAATGACCGACTCCTTAGGTTTTCTGGACTGCATCGATTTCTGGGATGATCAAAATGGAATCGCTTATGGGGATGCGATCGACGAGTATCCTTACATCCTGCTGACAAAAAATGGTGGACAATCCTGGGAACGCGCACCTACCGAAAATATGCCAGAAGCTGGACCTGGTGAAGGCGGCTTTGCAGCAAGCGGCACGTGCGTCACAGTTGGTGAGAACGGAAAAGCATGGATAGCTACTGGAGCAGGAGGAAATTGTCGTATTCTTCTGACCGAAGACTACGGAAACACTTGGGGTGCAATTGAATCTCCAATCATCAAGGGAGATGCAGCTGGGAATACTTCTGTTACTTTTATGGAAAAGACTGGCTTTCTTGTTGGTGGAGATTTGACCCAAACAGATGTGCACACCAAGAACACTGCATTTTCCAGGGATGCAGGAAAAACCTGGACCTTAACAACTAATCCTCAAACCACAGGAGCTTTCTATGGTGGCTCGATCACCAAAGTCGGAGATCAGTTTTTTGCATTCGCGTGTGGCCCTAATGGGCTTGATTATACGGCTGATTTGGGAGAGACTTGGATAAACCTGGATACCTTGAACTATTGGGCAGTTGCGTTTAAAGATGATGTTGGGTACGTCTCTGGTAGAAATGGAAGGATTTTGAAGATAACTTTGCGTGAATGAGAAGGCCAAGAAGAAATCGATCATCTGCAGCTATTCGGAACTTAGCTCAAGAAACTACGCTAACAACCAATGACCTGATCCTCCCACTTTTCCTCTTGGAAGGTAAAAACAAGAAAACGGAGGTGGATTCAATGCCAGGGATTTTCCGTCTCTCCGAGGATCTGATCCTGAAAGAAATTGAAGAGTGCCTAAACTTGGGCATCACAGGATTTGATATATTCCCTGTGGTAGATGAATCTTATAAGGATAAGCTTGCCACCAAAAGTTACGATCCCGATTTTTTCTACTTGAAAAGCCTAGCGAAGATCAAGCAGGCATTTCCGGAGGCGTTTGTAATCACTGATGTAGCAATGGACCCATACAGCAGCGATGGTCATGATGGAATTGTTGAGAATGGTCAAATTCTCAACGATGAAACCTTGGAAGTCCTGGGAAAAATGAGTCTGGCACAGGCTGAAACAGGAATTGACATGATCGGGCCATCAGATATGATGGATTTCAGAGTCGGCTATCTGCGAAACGTACTTGATGAAAATGGATTTCAGAGAACTGGTATTATGTCTTACACAGCTAAGTATGCAAGTGCCTTTTATGGTCCCTTTAGGGATGCATTAAATTCAGCTCCAAAGTTTGGCGATAAGAAAACCTATCAAATGAATCCGGCCAATAGCGAGGAAGCACTTTTAGAAGCTCAGTTGGATTTCCAGGAAGGTGCCGACATTTTGATGGTTAAGCCAGCACTCGCATATCTCGATATTATCAAGAAGTTAAAGGAAAATTTCAGCATTCCCATTGCCGCCTATAACGTCTCCGGTGAGTATAGCATGATAAAAGCAGCTGGAGAAAAAGGGTGGCTCGACCCGAATGCGACAATGCTAGAAAGTCTCCTCTCCATCAAACGTGCAGGAACGGATATGATCTTGACCTATTTTGCTAAGGACGCTGCTAAAATCATTTCTCAATGAGATTCTCCTTTTTACTACTTCTTTTTCTTGGAATATCCTGCGGTCAGAAGGAGGCTAAGAATTCGGTCCTGCTGAATAAGAATGACGGACTGCTCGCAACGGAAAAAGTTTCCTTGACAGCAGATGTTTCCTTTAATCCACCATCAAGCTGGAGTAAGATGGATGATACAACAATTGCACGATTGGAGCAAAGTCTTTACAACTCATCTAACAAAATCATTGTAGGATACCAGGATCCGCAAAAGGAGTCCTTCCTATTATCGTTGTCAAATCCTACCAACGATCTAAAAAGAGATTCTGCCGATGTAGAAAACGGTAAGTGGTTGGCTATTCAATATTCAGCATTTAATCACAACTACCTTACTTTCAATCAAACGGTATTGCAAGACAAATCTTTGGTTGTATTTAAGCTTAATATTGGAAAAGGCGTTTGGAAAGCTCCGGAAGGTGCTATACATTTCTTTATGAATAGAAGCAAAATTGATTCTCAAGCCAAGCTCGTGGAGTCCTGCATTGCTTCAATTAATGCTAATAACAATTAACAAACAACAAATGAGAAAATTTTCAAAAATTTTTGCGCTACTACTAGTATTAAGCTTTACACTTAATTCATGCTATACCCTGGAGCACACAGTCGGTGATGGAGCTCAGGGTGGCCAAACTGAAGACGCAAGACAATGGTATGTGCTCTGGGGATTGGTTCCAATGAATGAGGTGGATTCAAAGCAAATGGCCGGTGGTGCTACAGATTACACCATAACTACACAACACACTTTCGTAGATTATGTCATAGGATTTTTCACAGGAATTGTGTCAATCGTCCCTAAGACAGTAAAAGTCACCAAATAAAGATTCATTGTCTTAATAAGGATCTCTCATTAAAGGGAGATCCTTATTTATTTTGACTTAGAAGAAGATCTACATCTTCACCGGATTTGGTCAGAATTGCCTTATTCCTTCCGATAAATTTTTCAAAAAGGTCGAAATAAAACTTTCCCTTCTCCATTCCCAAGACTTCCTTCCATACCTCAAGCGCTGCTAGAGGTGACAGCTCAAGATTGGCTGCCATCAAAACCAAATCTGAGGCTTTTTTAGGATAAGTAGGAGCATCCTCAAGCTGGATGGTATATTCCATCGAGCGGTTGGTTTCGCCAGCGAAAGTGCTTGAGATTTGGAATATAAATTCTTTTTCATCCAGCCCGAAATTATACGGCTTAAGGACAAAATCATGCCTTTTGGTTCCAAAATCCTGAATTTTCTTGCCATTATGGTCCCTGACTGTCACCTTATAAACCAACACAGGCTCATCCGGGAAGTGCCAGAATACCTTAAAAGGAGTACTGTCTGGCCATGTCACTGTTCGATCATAATTGAACGATGGATGTAATATCGTGATCGTCTCGGTTGGGTCCCTGACGGTAGAATCCTGATACAAAAACCTAAACTCGGGCCTCTTGTCCAGTTCTTTCAATTTCTCTGGTTTGAGATAAAAAGTAAAAGTCTTTTTTTCAATCTCATAGGTAGTACCTCCTTTATGAACCAATGCTAAAAATCCACCAGGTTTCACGTCTACCGATGTAACATCATCTACATATGTCAAAGGCTCGGCGGCCTTTCCGAAAACAAATACATCTTTAGCAACCAAAATCTGGAAGGGGAGGTCGCTGGTCTGCGAGTGAACTAGTTGCGGGATAAACAATAATAAAACTATTGCTTGCCTCAACATAACTAATGTGTTTGGTTAATCTGCTTAAAGATAAAATTTTATTCGCTTAATCTGCATTATTTAAACTGCATAATTATCATTTGTGAAGAGTCGTTTCGCTGGATTAGCTCGAGCTCTCGATTCGGTTTAATCATATCCAACGCACTAATTTCACCTGATCTTGATAATTCAATCAATACAAAAGGCACATCACATGCGAGTACCTCATCTTCGATTTTCTGAATACTAAACCGTTTACTTTCATGAAGAGTTTGTCCTAACTGCGAGAATCCTTTTTTAGAAAACTTGTCGGACAAAATCTCAACTGCAATCAGCTGAAAATCACTTGAGCCTATATTGGCAAATCTATGAATTAGTGGTGTCTCAGAATGTGTAAGATTACTTCCCGTCCATCCAGTAGGTAAGTCTACAATGGTTGGTTCTTCGTTCAACTCTTCCAGCCAGATTTTAGACCCCCTAATTGTGAAATAGGCTATATCATTCTCATGAACATGAAATTGGGTAGTATCACCGCGCATTGCCACTACATTCATCACTCTTGCCAGCCGATTTTCTATTATAGGAATGTGATGAGCTTCTTCATGAACAAGAGGTTGTGAGAACAATAAAACCGAGTGAAAAAGCAATATCGGCGACAGAAGCTTCATGCTTTAGTTCAAATCCTCTTCTCTTTCGAGCATTAAGATGGAAGCTTGTGGTACGATATAGTATTTCTCCTTATTGTAAAGAACCTCAAATGCACTTTTCTGAAGAAAAATGGCTAAGTCCCCTTCTTTGGCTTGAAGTGGTACATATTTGATCTTTTCTTCTTCGGGTTTCCAATCTTCATCTTCCTCCATAGGAGTTGGAATTGGGTAGCCAGGCCCTGCTTTTACGATATATCCACTTTGGATACGCTCTTTCTCTCGGACACCAGGAGGAAGATAAATTCCACTATCCGTTTTTTCCGACTCCTTCTTCGGTTTGATTAGCACACGATCACCAACAACGATTAATTTTTTCAGCTTGTTGTCTGAGGTCAATTCCATGATTGTTCAATGTTAGAAGAAGCAAAACTATTCAGATCCGAACAGTTCCGGGGTGTCATTTTCCTGATCTTTTGGCTGATCAGCCCCAGCCCTACCGAGCAACTTCTCATCCATGATCTTACCTGTTTTAGCTCCCAGTTCACGGAGACGCTCTGTCTTCCTAATCAAGTTATCCCGTCCGTCCACCAACTTGTTCATAGCCTGTTCATATTGGCCCTTCGACTTATCAAGGGACTTTCCTACCTCAACTAGATCATCGACAAATGCCTTAAATTTATCGTAAAGGGCACCTCCCTGCCGTGCTATTTCCAGCGCATTTCGATTTTGATACTCGTGCTTCCAAATGCTCGCTACAGTTCTCAAAGTCGCCACCAGAGTAGCGGGACTGACGATAATGATACTTTTCTCATGAGCGTCATTGTACAACTCTCCACCGTGTTGAACGACCAATGCAAAGGCTGCCTCGATCGGGACAAACATCAGCACATAATCGAGGGAACCACCATCAAACAACTGATGGTAATTCTTTTCCGCAAGGCCTTTCACATGTGCTTTCACTGACAGGATATGGTCTTTCAGGTGCGGCATCTTCTCCTCCTCATTCTCGGTATTGACATACTTTTCATAGTCCACAAGTGACACTTTTGCGTCAACCACAAGGTTCTTGTTATCCGGAAGTTTAATAATAACATCCGGTCTAAGTCTTCGGCCTTCAGCCGAATGGTAGGTTTCTTGAATTACATACTCGCGATCCTTCTCCAGACCGGATTTTTCGAGAATTCGCTCTAAAATAACTTCTCCCCAATTTCCCTGTGTTCTCACATCTCCCTTCAATGCCTTGGTCAAATTCTCAGCCTCCTTACTCATACGAGCATTTAGCTCTCTCAAACCAATGATTTGCTCTCGAAGTGCAGTACTCCGCTCCAGGCTATCCTTGTTGGTTTGCTCTATCTTCTTCTCAAAATCCGTCAATTTCTGTCCTAGTGGCTGCAGTAAGTCATGGAGATTGCTTTTGTTTTGATCGGTGAACTTCTTACTCTTCTCCTCGAAAATTTCATTAGCCAAATTGCGGAATTCCGCAGCAAATTTTTCCTGAAGAATCCCAAGTTCCTTTTTTTGCTCCTCTAATCTTTGCTGTAGATTCTGATAGTTTGCTTTCAGCGAAGCGTTTTGACCATTTAAGTGAATGATCTGCTCCCTTTCCTTTCTGAGCTCTTCATTGATCGATTGAAGCTCTTGGGAAAGTTTTTTAGACCGCTCGATCTCCAGCTTTAGTTGAATCTTGAGCTCATCAGATTCAGGAACTCCGTTGTTTCGCCTTACTTTGATCAAAAGCCAGCCAATAGGAATGCCAATAGCAAGACCAACAACAAGAAAAATCAAATTGGAGGGATCCATTCGTCAAAAATACGCAATTTTGCTAAAAAAATTAGTTTTTTATCACTCAGTCCAATTGCCTTAAATAGGATTGAATGGTATTTTCCAGGCCAAGGTAGATGGCGTCACAAAATAGTGCGTGGCCAATAGACACTTCGTCTACATACGGAATTGTCTCTACCAAGTACTTGAGGTTGTGTAGGTCTAAATCGTGACCCGCATTTATTCCCAAACCCAACTCATGTGCGTGATCAGCAGCAATCTTGTAGTCGGCAATTGCTGATTGTCTGCCTGTGTGAAAGGCGGAAGCATACATTTCCGTGTAGAGTTCCACTCGATCAGTACCACATTTTTGTGCACCATCCATCATTTTTCGTTCAGGTTCGATGAAAATGGAAGTTCGGACACCCCAGTTTTTTAGTTGATCAATGGTCTTGATCAGGAATTGCTCGTTTTCGATCGTATTCCAACCTGCATTTGATGTCAGTACATCGGGTGGATCGGGAACGAGGGTTGCTTGCGTAGGTCGGACCTCCTCGATGATGGTCATGAACCGTTCATCAGGATATCCTTCAATATTAAATTCCGTTGTCACCACCTCTTTTACATCGTAGACATCTTTCTTCGTTATATGTCGCTCGTCTGGGCGTGGATGTACGGTGATACCCTGGGCGCCGAATCGCTCACAATCCTGTGCCACCTTCACAACATTTGGATTATCACCACCTCTTGCATTCCTGAGCGTTGCGATCTTATTGATGTTTACACTAAGTTTGGTCATTCGTATTGGAATGGTTTAGGAGGAAAGAATGTTCAATTCAAAACTAAATAATTAAGAAACCATCATGGCAAAAACAGCACTTAAAGGAACCGAAGTAAATACCATCGGCGATCTTCCTGAAGTTGGAAGCTCTGCTCCTGATTTCAATCTGGTTAATAAAGACCTTTCAGAATTAAATCTATCTGATCTAAAAGGACAAAAGGTCATCTTGAATATCTATCCAAGTGTAGACACTGGTACCTGCGCAATGTCCACAGTCCGATTCAACAAAGAAGCTTCAGATCTTCCTAAAACGAAAATTGTGTGCGTATCAAAGGATTTGCCATTCGCTTTTGGAAGGTATTGCGAAGCTGAAGGGATAAAAAATCTAGAGACGGTCTCCAATTTTAGAGACGGAGATGGCTTTGGAAAAGCGTATGGCGTTGAAATAATAGATGGGCCACTTAAGGGCCTGAATGCGCGCGCAATTGTTGTAATCGATGAAGAGGGGAAGGTAATTTACACAGAACTAGTTCCTGAAATTGTTAACGAACCTGATTATGAAAGTGCCCTAGCAGCCCTTTAAAGAGGAGTCGTCCTCACCCAAGTTAGCTACTACGGTTATTGATAAACAACAAACAATCGTGCTCTTTTAGAGTTGTTTTGTTGAAAAATTTTCTATGCACTGAAACCAATTGAAGATTGGCACGTCTTTGGTTGGGGTTCTTTCACTTCCCAATGTACTAACTCAAAAAAAAGGACTAGTTTGAAACGTATCATCACCCTCCTAACAGTAATTGCGTGTCTACATTCCAGCGCGCAAGAAAAATTCACAATTAATGGATATGTAAAAGATGCAGCCAATGGCGAGGCACTCATCGGTGCAACAGTATTAATTAAGGAAATCAATGGCGGTAACATCACCAACGTATATGGCTTCTATTCCATAACAGTTCCTCCCGGTGATTACACAGTAGAGTACCGCTACATTGGTTTCCTGACCCAAACAAAACAAATATCTCTTTCAAGCAATCAGCGATTTGATGTTGAGCTAGTCGAGGAAGGTGTGCAACTTCAAGAGGTGGTCGTAACTGCCGAAGCGGAAGATGCCAATGTTTCTTCTGTGGAAATGAGTGTCGCGAAAATGGACATCAAAACCATCAATAAGATCCCTTCCTTCCTCGGTGAAGTGGATGTGATTAAAAGTATTCAACTTTTACCCGGTGTAACCACAGTTGGTGAAGGTGCCTCAGGATTCAATGTTCGAGGTGGTAGTGTTGGACAAAACCTTGTGCTACTAGATGAGGCTCCCGTATACAACTCTTCCCACATGCTAGGCTTTTTCTCTGTTTTCAATCCTGATGCTGTAAAAGATGTCAAGCTCTATAAAGGTGGGATACCTGCAAGATTCGGAGGGCGGCTCTCTTCGGTATTGGATATTCGTATGAAAGAGGGGAACAACAAGGAGTATGAGGTAAATGGCGGAATAGGTACCATATTTAGTCGTTTAGCTATAGAAGGACCTATCAAGAAAGAGAAAGCCTCCTTTATTATTGCAGGAAGGAGATCATACATAGACATTCTAGCCAGGCCGTTTACAAACACTTTTGATAATGGTGCTGCACTTTTTTTCTATGACCTCACAACAAAAGCAAACTACAATATTTCAGACAAGGATAGGATCTACCTCTCAGGGTACTTTGGAAGAGATGTTTTCAATTTTGATGATCGACAAGGAATCAATTGGGGGAGTAAAACGGCAACCTTCAGATGGAATCACCTGTTCAATGATCGTCTTTTCTCAAACCTCACATTCTATCTAAGTGACTATGACTATGAGTTGGCATTCGGAGAGAACGACAGAGACAAATTTGAATGGACATCGAACATTACTACATACGACGTTAAACCGGAATTCACCTACTTCATTAATACCAGGAATGAGCTAACCTTTGGTGGGGAGGCACTTCTATACCGGTTTACTCCAGCTGACGCGGTTGGTTTTAGTGAT
Organism: Cyclobacteriaceae bacterium; assembly: GCA_028285685.1. GTDB lineage: Bacteria > Bacteroidota > Bacteroidia > Cytophagales > Cyclobacteriaceae > Ekhidna. The sequence goes on from JANQOR010000034.1 coordinate 108,962, forward strand.
GGTGAAATTGTTGAGTTTAACTTGCCCCACAAGCGAGCGGCTGAGTACGGTCTCTACGTTGGAAATCAACAAACGGTAAGTCCGAAGCTTACGCTTCAATATGGAGCAAGGCTCTCAGGTTTTACGTACCTGGGACCTGGCTCATACTACACATTCAACGACACAATCCCTGGTTACAGAAGGCAGGCTGTTGATGTCCAAACAGCAGATAAGTGGGAGTCTATTAAGAATTACATGAACCTAGAGCCCCGATTTTCAGCAAAATATCAATTAACTCCAACGTCATCCCTTAAAGCGAGCTTCAATCGTACGGCGCAGTATATTCACCTTGTCTCTAACACAACTGCCTCTAATCCATTGGACATCTGGACGCCAAGTACAAACAACATAAAACCTCAAACCGGGATACAGTGGGCTGCCGGATATTTCAGGAATTTCAATGATAATGATTATGAGTTCTCCGTTGAGGGATACTACAAGCGATCCAAGAATCAAATCGACTATATCGATGGAGCTGAATTGTTTATCAATGAACTCATTGAAGGCGATGTCTTGGCGGGAGATGGCAGGGCTTATGGGTTGGAGTTTTACCTAAAAAAGAACGAGGGAAGGCTTAATGGCTGGTTGAGTTATACCCTTGGAAGATCTGAACTGAAAATCGACGGTATCAACTTCCTTGATGACCTCCAAAACAGGGAGGGAAACTGGTATCCTGCACGCTATGATCAGCTTCACAATTTCAAGGCCGCTGCATTTTATGAAATTAACAATAGGGTTTCATTATCTGCTAATTTTACTTATCTGACTGGAACACCGACAACGTTCCCAACTCACAGGTACCAGATTGAGTATTTGACCATTCCTGAGAACTCTGCAAATACCAGGAATAACCTTAGAATCCCTGACTATCACCGCCTCGACCTTTCATTGACGATATTAGGGCGCGCCATCAATAAAAAAGGAAAGGTCCGGAAAAACAGAGATACACTAGTAATTACCGTTTACAATATTTACAATAGAAAGAATCCATTCTCCATCTACTTCTGGCAGGGAGACGAAAGATATGCCATTGACGAAGTTGCCGAGACCAAAGCAACGCAGGTTTCCATCTTAGGAGCCTTTGTTCCATCCATAACCTACAATTTCAAGTTTTAACATGAAGAACTTTATCAAAATATTGCTTATCTCGATCGTTGTTGCCTGTGAACAAGACATTACCACAGGCTTACCCGAGAGCGACCCTCTAGTCGCATTCGATGCCTGGCTGTATCACTCGGCTACTCCCCAGACGATCGATATCTACACTACCAACACCTACTTCGACAGTTCCGAGCCTGTGGGTATCAGTGGAGCTACAGTTGAAATCACCAATATCAATGACCCAGTTGATACATACTCTTTTACCGAGGGTCCAGCGGGAGAATATACCTGGATTCCCTTAACTGCAACGGACACTTTTGCAACCATCGGCGGAGTTTACAGCTTGACCATAGATATCGGTGGAACAACTTATGAATCTCTTACCGATTTGAGCGCGGTCCCATCAATTGATAGCATTTACTGGAGATTTGATGAGGGTGATGCGTTTATCGAGGACTCCTATTTCGCCAACTTCTGGGCACGTGACCTTGAAGGCAAGGGCGATACTTACTGGATCAAATCCTGGAAAAACGGGGAGCTACTCAATAAGCCTAATGAGATAAACATTGCCTATGATGCCGCGTTTTCTGAGGATGGGGATGCCGACGGCTTGTTTTTCATTCAACCGATCCGGGAACTGATCAATCCTTTTGACTTTGATGATGAAGACGTACTCATCAATCCATTCGAACCTGGGGATTCAATCTATGTTGAACTTAATTCTATTTCCCAGGATGCGTTCTTTTTCTTGCAGCAGGTTCAAATCCAAACAGCTCGAGACGGTGGGTTTGGTGAACTTTTTGCGGTACCCCTGGCAAACATTCAATCAAATATTTTTTCAAATGATCCCAATGAAAAAGTGGTAGGTTTTTTCAATATCTCCGCTATTTCTTCATTCGGAAAGCTATTTACTGAAGACGATATTCGAATTATTGAAGAATGATATCGTTTGCCTCTTAATAAAATGTTAATCCCGTGGTGTCTTTTGAATTAGTTGCTCCCACTAAATAATATTGCGGTTCAATATCTTTTTACGAGGTGCGAACGCTCATATTAGCTATAACATTACTTGCTGTCTCTTGCAAGGAGCAACCTGAAAATAAAGTTTTTAGCTATTTCCCGGATAGTGATTTGCTTGATGAGGGAGTGGTAAACAAATACTACGAGCACTTTTACCCAAGCGAAACAAGCCGTAAAACAAGAACGAATATCAGCTATGCACTAACACAAAAAAGATCCGAAAACCGTTTTTCTGTACATTGGTACAATGCTGGGTTTCAACCAACAGAATTGAATGAATTTCGGATTGAGGATGGAATCGTATTCCTAGACAGTAGTATTTCTTTCTATGGTTTTTCCAATTTGGATACGATGATCTCCGAAATCCGCAGCCCTTTATACGAAGATTGGAACAGCTCCAAGAGTGAACTCAATCTTCTTGAGCTGATGGACTTTGATGGAGACAAATACGAAGTAGAGCGGGTCCAAACGAAGGCTTTTGATAGTATAATTTTAGATAGACCGGCCAGGGTCTTTATCGGCGATCGCAACCTTACATCACTCCGACGTGATACCACTTTTCATTACAAATATGCTGTTACGTATGTAAAGGGACTAGGTTTATTTAACTCACTTTCAACTCGCCCTAGCGGGAGATCCGTGACGGAATTGATCGAACAAATGCCCCTTTCAGCATTTAGAATGCTAAGCAGGCATGACAAAAAAAGAGTGGCCTACATCGATCCCATTAATACACTAGACGATGCTCTTTATTTCGAGGTGTGCGGCCATGAAAATGGAATTGTTGACTATTACAATTCAAGTCCGGATGTACGCTATGCAGATGGTAAGGGTGAAATGAAAAAAATCATTCGTGAAAGGCTTGTTCGTGAGAAACTTCAAGGCCAATCCGGCTACCTGACATTCCGCTTTGTTGTCAATTGCAAAGGGGAAGCCGGTCGATTCGTCATGGAACAATCAGATTTGAATTATCAAAAGAAGCGATTTCCGAGAGAAACGATTGATCACTTGTACGAGATAACCTACGACCTCAAACGGTGGCAACCTGCAATAATTAGAGATGAGAAGCAAGATGCCTATGTATACCTTACTTACAAACTTCAAAACGGTGTGGTAACTGATGTCTTACCTTAAGATCATAGTACCCTTTGCATTTCTCCTAACCATTTCCTGTCAGCAACGAGAATGGTACAAGAAGGAAATACCTGAGGAAGACAAGAAACATCTGGCATCCCAACTACTAGGTGGGGCTGGATACTACTACCAGGGATCAGTGCCTGAGCAATTTCTTTTAGAGGAAGCTCAGAGCTTCGACATTGATAATGGTGCGATCTGGCGTGAAAGGGGAGTACCATGGTTGAAGAGGGGATTTGGAGCTGAAATGTTCCCCTACTACCAAAAGGCAGTCGACATTGACCCGGAAAAATGGTGTGGCATGCGTGGATACATTTACTTGTACTTCTATCGGGATTATGGTCGCGCATTAGCTGATTTTGATGCCACAGATACACTTACTGTTGATTTTGTAGACCATCCTCAGGGCCAAAGTGTGGACTACATGCGCGGTATTTGTTACTATGGTCTGACAGATTATAATAAAGCCCTTGCATATCTGAACAAATACGTTGAGAGTGTGATGAAAAAGGAGGGGGAAAACTGGGTGGATGCCTATGCCGTTCTGTATCGGGCTTTAACATTTGAAAAGTTAGGACAGGATGTGCGAGCCTTGGAAGAATTCGATCGCGTCATCCGGATCTATCCAAACATTTCGGATCCTTTTTACCACAAAGCCAGGATCATGTTTAAGAATGGGAAGCGCGCAGAGGCAGCTGAACTAGTGGCGGAAGCCAGGAAATACTTTGAGCAGGGCTATTTTCACCAAAGGCCGTATGTGGAAGTACTTGAGCAGATCTATTTGATGGATATTGAATCTCTTGAAGCTGAAATTGGCTTACCCCTGGGACAAAGACGAGTTCTGGATCTTTAGTTCTTGGAGCTAAACATTGCCAATCACCTGCATAGTCTCTAATGTCGGATTTTCACTTCCACCTCTCGGTTCTATCGTAACTGCGAATGCAGCGGGTGTTTTTGCCACATTTTTCATTTCCAGGAGAAGTCCGGAATCGTTTGATTGAAAAACCCCTGCATCAACAGGTTTGCCATCTATAATTGCCCAAAGTTGATATTGCTGATTCTGAGAAAGGCTACCCATATTTTGAATACTTAAGTAAACCTCGCTTGATGTTTCATTCCAGTACACAGTTGCTAGTGAGGATGGTGCGTTGTCGGTTCCGTTCATTACGATGCGGTCAAATGCTGCACTGTTCAGGATCGCAACGGAGCTCTGAACATCCATAAGCTCCTGGTTGACGCTCTTAAGACGTTCCGTGATCTGAAAGTTTTGGGTAATTAACTCTGCCAATCTGGACTTTGTCAATTGCCATTTGTTCCAATAGTCGAAAGCTAAAACGGAGGCTGTAATCGCAACTAGAACCGATGCTGCAACTGCATACTTGACGTAAAGAGGAATAGTGGTTCTGACATCAGGAACAGTATCCTTCGACTCGGATTGATCCTTTATAAGCTCCTTTAGATCTTCTGGAACCTGAATAGCGGTACTTACCGCTAGGACTTCCAGTGATCGCTCGATTTGCTCCATTTCTTCCCGAACAGCGACATGCTCAACCCTCATCTTCTCAACTTCTTTTCGCTCTTTCTCGGAAAGTTGGTCAAGTACGTAGGATTCCAGAATCCCGGACGATATGTACTCTTCTATTTTCACTCTTTTAAGAAACTTCTCATATGCATCAAAGCCATTCGAAATCGTGTCTTGACCGTTCCAAGAGGAATGTCAAACTCCTCTGAAATTTCCGATTGGGTATATCCCTTGAAATAGGCCATCTCCAGCACAAACTTTTCTTCGTCCCTAAGTCTATTCAACATCTCCCTCACTCCTATGTAATCCACATTTTGATGCAAAAAACTTCTGCCCTCCATTTCAGTTACGTAATTACCTATGTCATCAGTTTTTTCCGCTTTTTTCATCTCACGAGATCTTAAGCGATCGATGGCCAGGTTTCGGGCAATATTTATCATCCACGTAAAGAACCTGGCCTTGCTATTATCATACTGATCAATCTTTTCCCAAAATCGCATGAAGGAGTCTTGCAGGACCTCCTGCGACACTTGCTCATTGTTTACTATTCTGGATATCACCCCATAAATAGCGGCTGAATAGTTTTCGATCAAGTATGACATGATCGTCGGATCACGCTTTCTTAGCCCGCTGATGAGTTCGTCTTGATCGATTTGATTTTCTTTGTTTGACACCAGATATGCTGGCAGGGTTAGTCTCGGTATTTTCTGAAAAGAACCTTAAGCAGCTCCTTTACTTCATTGGATTGCATATCCCAGCTAAATTCCTTGGCATATCCCTGAACCAGAAATTCAACCGCATCATCAAAAGAGTCATATTCTTCAAGTTCATAAAGTGCATTCTGAAAGGATACCTGATCATCCTTAAAGAGTTCTTTGACAAACATGTATTGATGATTCACTGAAATTGATTCCATTAAGCTGTTTTTCTTCTCCTCCTCATGATGCTCCGCAACTGTTTTTTCTACGGCCTCAAATTGATCATTAATTGTCTCCACTTCAGGCTTCTCTTCTTCGTCTGATTCATTTGCCACCTGATCTTCTTCCGGAGGCATCTTTCCTGGTGCCGTTGCCTTTTCCTCATCTTCAAGCTGTTCATCTTCGACCACCTCTTCCGTATTCGAATCCTCTTCCTTCATACTTTCCTCCACTACAGGAGCATCTTCGCTGGGTTCGTCCAGTTCATCTGCTGAATCTTCTTCTGTTTCCTTGACCTCATCAAAAAAACCTTCTTCGAATCCATCTATAGGTTCTTGTTCGGTATTTGACACCTCTTCAACTGATCCTTCATTATCTGCTGCCGGCTCACTACTCTCTTCTCCCCATTTGAGGTCTTCTGGCATTACCCCTTGCTTCTCACCCCATCCAGGATGTATCATTCCCTCCGTAGCTTTCTCTTCCGCTTGAAAACGTAACTCATTGCTAGTTGCCTCTTCCTTAACTTCTTCCTCTTCCTCCTCCTCAACCTTACCCTGTTCTTTTATTTTGTCATCGGATGAGTCATCATCATTATCGAACACTTCGTCATCAAAGTCATCAAAATCTTCAGGAAACTCCTCGCTTAGGATCTTCTCAGGTTTGAGTGGAACAACCTCCGAAAGTAGTTCGGCCTCTGCCTCAAGTCCTTCTGTGCTACTGAATGGTTCGAATTCATCAGTAAGCTCATCGATTGCTTCCTCCGGAGTCAACCCGCGCATGTCTGATAGGAAGTTCTCAATATCCTTTTTGTAGATCTTGACATATCTCAGGCTATTCTCCACAAAACCATCATCAATACTATCCACCTCAGCACCATCAAGATCAATTTCCAAATATGCCTGCGGAGATGCCGCTAAATAGATAGTATCTTTTACTGCATTGTTAAGCAAGAGCTGAAACCTGTTTTTGTGGATTTCAATATTTTGAGATAGTACATTCATCAACTCAGCAAGCGCTTCTTGCACAGCCGCACTCTCATAGTTGAAAAAAGGACTTTCTAGCTTCTTCGATTCTCCCTGCCAATATTGAAAGATCAGTTTGATAACAAATAGGTTTGTTTGTTTTGATGGCGTGATTTTTAAAATCTCTTTTCCCGTGATCGTAATTTTCTCTCCTGTGAAAAACGAATCCGTTACTTTCGCAGCAAATTTTTCACAGTAGCTATCGATAAAATCCTCGTTTAACTTTTTTTGCATTTGAATTAGAGAACGGTAATGGCTAACATCATCTTAGATAACCTCCAAAGTAAAAGGATTATTACCAAGGATAAAAGTGAAAAATTGCTTCATATTTTGCTTCGTGAAACGGACTGGATGCACGCATGCGGAGGCAAAGGGAGATGTACGACCTGCAAAATGCAAGTACTTGAAGGCAGTGAGAACTTGTCAGAAATAACCGAAGCAGAGAAAAAGTACATAAAATTGAACAAATTGCACTCAGATGAGCGACTGGCATGCCAGGTGTCTACGAATGGCGACCTGACAATTCGTGTAAAAAAAGAAAATCAGCTTCCGCATTTAAGATATGGTAAGTAAATGTTTGTTGAGCCACACATAGGAAATGGATATTTGAACCGAGGCGGCTGGATTGAGGTTGTTTGTGGATCAATGTTCTCCGGGAAAACCGAAGAACTAATTCGCAGACTCACTCGGGCCCTGATTGCGAACCAGAAAGTAGAGATCTTCAAACCTGCTATTGATAAGCGCTACGACAAAAAGAAGATCGTATCTCATAAAGATTCAGTTATAGCTTCAACACCTGTAAATTTTGCAAACGACATACTATTACGAGTGGGGGATTGTGAAGTGGTCGGTATAGATGAAGCCCAGTTCTTTGATGACGAGGTAGTAAATGTCGCTGACGAGCTGGCCAACCAGGGAAAAAGGGTAATTGTTGCTGGCTTGGATATGGATTTTAAAGGACGACCGTTTAAGCCTATGGATGCCCTGATGTCAATTGCGGAGTACATCACTAAAGTACATGCTGTATGTATGAAATGTGGAAGTGTTGCCTCGTATTCCCATCGGCGGACTAAGTCCAAACAAACAATAGTTTTAGGAGAAAAAGATGTCTATGAGGCACTTTGCAGGAATTGTTTTTTTGAAGCTCGGTCTTAGCGGCTGCCTTTTGCTCGGATTCCAGGCCTATTCACAGGATATTCCCGTCGGCACCTGGCGCACACATTTTAGCTATAATAATGGACGGATACTCGAAAAAACATCAGATAAGATCTTTTGTGCGGTAGAGAACGGGCTCTTCTCAGTTGATTTGTCAGATAACTCGATTAGGAAGCTTTCCAAAATTGACGGGTTATCTGATGTTGGTGTTTCAGCAATGAAGTACAACTCCGACGAGAATACATTAGTTATTGGTTACCGCTCCGGCCTTGTAGATTTCATTTCCGACGATGGTATATCCACTTTACAGGAAGTTGCTCTGTCTAACCTCGATGGCAGCAAGACAATTAATGACATAGCTTTCTTTCAATCCAGAACTTTTCTTGCAACAGAATTAGGGATCGTAGTTGTAAGTAATGATGAGACAACCATTTTGGAAAATTTCACCCAAATTGGGGAAGGAGGTGCAGAAGTACGGGTATCAGAAATAGAGATTCTGGGAGACGTTCTTTTTGCCAAGACGAATTTCGGCTTGCAAAACGGAAATCTGACAAATAACCTGCTAGACTTTAACAATTGGAATCACCATACAGCAACTGATCAATTGACGGAACTGACTGCGGTGAATGATGAACTATTTGCGCTAAATGGCCAGGACCTCCATCGTTTCGGCAGTGACCTCTGGACCGATGGTGGAATTGATCTTCCGAACAATGCTAGCAAACTGTATTCGGTTGAGGCAAAATTAATGACAGCAACCAGCCAGTCGCTCTATGAATTGCAGGGATCGTCATTTGAAGAAATCGCTTCTATCGTGGCACAGGTAGTGAACGACATCGATATTGTAAATGGTGAATATCTGGTTGCCGACGGGCTGTTAGGTTTACAAGCTAATGAATCAAATCTCTCACCATCCGGTCCACTTTTTGATCAATATTCCAGACTACGTGTGATAGATAATACTGCTTATGGTTTTCATGCTCCATCCCCGGAAACTTACGATGGATCCATTAAAGTTGATGGTTATTCTGTTTTTGCTGAAGGGGCGTGGTCCACAGAACAAGTCTCCAATTTCCTCAACGTCTCAGACATCGGCCAATATCAAGGGGTAACCTATTTATCGTCGATAGGTGACGGCTTGCTCGACCAAAATTCGGGAGAGATTATTGATGATATTCCACAGAGTGATAGTTCGCTTGACACCGTTATTGCCACACTCGGTCAGCGTCAGCATCTTTGGGTTTCTTCCTTTTCCAGCACTGATCCGATCCACCAGTTTGATGGCGATCAGTGGACTTCATTTTCTGCCACTTTATTACTCGACGATAAGTTTACAAGTATCTCTACTTCTCAAACAGGTATTTTCTGGGGAAGCACCAGCACCGGAAGAATGATTGTCTTTGACCCAGAGGAAATGAGAGCATTTGCATTGAATGCAATCCCCGGTCAATTACAGGACTTTGAAATAAGTATTGAGGATGACGCCTGGATCGCAACATCCAATGGACCAACAACGAACCCCGATGCCTCTTTCATTTTCCAGGACGATCAGCTTATACTACCTACTTTTGAAGGTAGGGTCTTGTTTGAGGGTGAGCAGATCAACGTCATAGAAACAGATGGTGGAAACAGAGTATGGTTTGGGACCGAAAGAGGTCTCTGGGTCTTTAGCGAAAATACATCAGAACAGGTGGCTCAATTTAATATTGATAATAGTCCTCTTCCATCAGACAATGTTCTTGACCTTGCATACAATGAGGAAAATGGAGAGATGTTCATTGCAACGGACATGGGACTGGTCTCATATAGAAGTGCCTCATCCGTAGGAAGTGTTGCGCATCAAAATGTGAATATATTTCCCAACCCGGTATCTCCAGACTATGTAGGGTTAATTGGTATTGAAGGCTTGGGTAAAAACACTTCCGTAAAAATTACTGATATCAATGGAAACCTGGTGAAAGAATTAAATGCGAACGGCAGTTCTGCATCATGGGACATGAAAAATGTAGCCAACCAAGAGGTTGTCACAGGAGTCTATTTGATTTTCAGTTCCGATCCAGAGGGAGTGGAGACCTACGTTGGTAAGATTGCAGTTATACGATAATGGTTGTCAACACAAATGGAATAGTTCTCAATTACATCAAGTATGGAGATAGCAGTATCATTGTCCGGATCTTCACCGAGGAACTTGGATACGGTTCATTCATAGTCAACTCAATAAGAAGCGCAAAGTCAAAAAAGAGCATCGGTCACTTTCAGCCCTTTAGCATTTTGGAGTTGGTTCTCTACGTAAAAGAATCGCGCGACCTGCAACGTATTTCGGATTTCAAAAGTCACATTCCATTGCCTGAAATTCAGAAGAACTTTACCAAGAGTACAATTACCCTTTTCTTAACGGAGATCTTATCAAGACTGCTGCAATCTGAACAGTCGGCCAATCATGAGCTCTACCATTTTATCAGCCAGTCCATCAAAGAATTCAACTCCCTGCAATCAGGTGTAGAAAATTTCCATCTACAATTCTTGTTGAAAGTGGCTACTCACCTTGGATTTGCTATCGATGATTTCGAAACGTTGTTTACTTCGATCGATAAGTTGGTTCCTCATGCCCACGGAGAGCATGTCCTCGAAAAATTGATTGTTGAGCCATTTGGCATCAGTTTGGACGTAGATCGTTCCATTCGAAACGAAGTAATTGATATCATGCTGGACTACTTTCAACATCATGCGCAACTACCGAGACCAAAATCACTTGCGGTGCTAAGAAGAGTGTTGAACTAGGAATCGTTTCCTAATTTCTTTTTTAAATTTAGCTGATCATTAACCTTATCCTTATGGCAGAAATTCTCTTCGATGAAATCCCCTCTTTAGATCTAAATGACTTTACCTCTGACAATGCAGATGACAAGCAAGAGTTCGTGAAAAGACTAGGGGAGGCTTACAACAATATAGGATTTGTCTCGATCAAAAATCATGGGTTGTCAGATGCGTTGGTGAGTAGGCTATATAATACGATCGAAGCTTTTTTTAAACTTCCAGATGATATCAAGAGAAAATATGAGAAAACACAGCTGTTTGGCCAAAGAGGATATATAAGCAAGGGCAAGGAAAAAGCCAAGGGCAGAAACACCGGTGATCTCAAGGAATTCTTCCATGTAGGTCAGCCTGATGATAACAAGCCAGATAACTATCCTTCCAACATTTGGCCTGAGGAAATAGAAGATTTTCAGCAGACTACCTCTGAAGCATTTCGAACTCTTCAGGCTGCTGGAGTTCAAATGCTTAGAGCAATTGCCCTCTATCTGAAACTCCCTGAAAACTATTTCGACGATAAAGTGGCCAAAGGAAATAGCATCCTAAGGCCTATCCACTACTTCCCTATTGAAAATCCGGATGAGATTCCGGATGATGCGGTGAGGGCAGCGGAGCATGGAGATATAAACCTTATCACCCTTTTGATGGGTGCGAGTGCGGATGGGCTCCAGGTCCTTAGAAGGGATGGCAAGTGGATTCCAATTACCGCATTACCCGACCAAATAGTTGTCAATGTAGGAGATATGATGGAGAGATTGACGAATCACAAGCTTAAGTCTACGGTGCATCGAGTGGTTAACCCTCCAAGAGAAATGATGCATACATCGAGGTATTCCATACCATTCTTCCTTCATCCGATTTCTGAAATGGACCTGACCTGCCTGGACAATTGTATAGATGAAAATCACCCAAAAGATTTTGAAGACATTTTAGCTGGAGATTTTTTACAACAACGATTACAAGAAATCGGACTTAAGAACTAATGACTGTCCGTAGGGTCAGAAATATAATTTTTCTTAGAGATGTATTCATTTTATCGCTGACTGCTTTTGGCGGACCGCAAGGGCATCTTGCCATGTTCATGGATATGATGGTCAAAAAGAGAGCATACCTCACTGAAGAAGATCTTATTGAACTTTTTGCCCTTTGCCAAGTCCTGCCCGGCCCAACTTCCACTCAGACAATTACCGCTCTTGGTTTCAAAATCGGAGGACCAAACCTTGCCTACCTCACCCTGCTTGTCTGGATGTGGCCTGCTGTAACCATTATGACGACCGCAGGCATTATTGTAAATACAAATATTGATTTAGGATTTATGCGTTTCATTCTACCTATGGTGGTGGGAATCGTAGCTTTTTCGGCCTATCGAATTGCCAACAAGGTGGTTACGACAAAACTTGGAATGGCACTCATGTTGTTCTCTGCAGTTGCTTCATACGTTCTAAAATCTCCTTATGCCTTTCCGTCGTTGATCATTCTTGGAGGCCTGATAACCACGATCAAATACAAGCAGCAACCTATCGAAGAAAAAGAGCGAATAAAAATTCAATGGTCTAACTTGATCCTTTGGATAGCCGTGCTGATCGTTGCAGCAGGACTCGGCGGTGTCACACAATATTTGCCAATTAAAATCTTCGAGAATTTCTACCGGAATGGCAGTTTGATTTTTGGGGGCGGACAAGTTTTAGTCCCGCTTCTATATACGGAGTTCGTGGAGTTCAAAGAATATCTGACATCGGAACAATTTATCTCAGGCTATGGATTTGTTCAAGCCATTCCCGGACCTGTCTTCTCCTTTTCTGCTTATGTCGGAAGCCTGAGCATGAATGAATTTGGAATTGGCGGTCAAATCCTTGGTGCGATTCTCGCGGCTATTGGAATTTTCCTTCCAGGCACATTCCTGATATTCTTTATCATCAGGTTTTGGGAGCAATTGAAAAAATATCGTCTTGTAAAAGCATCACTTGAGGGGATCAACGCAGTTAGTTCAGGGATGGTGATTGCCGCCACTTTTTTGATCTTAGTACCAATGGAGCAAAATGTTTTGAACTACGCATTGATTGTAGCCACAGTTTCCATGCAACGCTTCACCAAAATTCCCACACCATTTATCATCATAGGTGGGCTAATCTTCGGGATATTTTTTGGATAAAAAAACCCATCAAGCAATTTGATGGGCTAATTTTTTACTTCGAATTCCATTTAGTTTCCACCATCGGCTGGAGGATCTATTCCAAGCTTCTTCAATACCAGATCAGAGACATTATCCTCTTCCCGGGCATATAGAAGAACACTAAACCCTGGACTTCCAGAGCTGAATATGTGTGTGTATCCATTTTCTTTGGCTACTTGCTCAATGGCAGTTCCAATTTTTTCATATGCCGGGCTTACAAGTTGGTTTCTCTTGTTACCCAATGATTGTTGTGCTTGTTGCTCAAAGGAAGCAATTTCTTGCTGCATGTTTTGCAGTTCTTGCTCTTTGTCAAGTCTGACGGCATCAATCATACTGGCGCCATTCTGCTGATAATCAGCGGCCTTTGCCTGAAACTCATCGTATTTAGACTTCAACTGATTTTGCAATTGTGATTCGTAAGCTGTCAAATCACTTTCAATTTGCTTTGCTTCAGGCATCAAGCTCAAGATATAGTCAGCGTTTGTATATCCTATTTTAAGTTGTGCCATCAGCCCAAGGCCAACAATTGAAAGGGCTGCACTAAGTAAAATTCTCGATTTCATGTTTTCTAAATTTATTTTCGACCTTCCGGTCCTCTTCTTATTAAGGTTTTTGATCTCTATTCAAATATTGTGCTCAGTTGTTGCCAGCAGTCTGATTTTCTACCAATCCAAGATCTTCCAGTACAAAATCCGTATAATCATGGATAGGATCCGTATAAATCATCACCAAATCTCCTGACTTGTCAAACACAATTTGGAGTCTGTTGTTCTTCGCCACTCTTTCCACAGCTTCAAACACTTCATCTTGTACCGGTTTGACCAACTCTTTCTTCTTGAGAAAATAGAGCCCATCAAATCCAAAAATTTGCTGTTGATATTCTTTCACTTCCTTCCACTTCCTGTCTATCTCAGCTATTCGATCTGTTCTCATGTCCTGTGTAAGCAAAACTTCTTCTGCTTTCAGGGCCACCTCCATTCCTTCTACTTCGGAGTACATTTCCTGGATCTCCACCTCCCAACCCTTCGCTAATTTCTCAATTTCAGCTTGGGCCTCCTTATACTCCGGCATTTTGCTCAGAATATATTGAGAATCCACATAGCCAAATTTTTGCGCAAATGTAACAGTAACACACAACAATGAAAATAGGAGTGCTATTGACTTTTTCATACTATCTGATTTGTTGACCAATGGAGAAGTGAAATTGAGGTCCCGAGTTATCCAAAGATCCTGGTATCCTATCAAACCCGTATGCCCAATCAATTCCCATAAGACCAAACGCTGGCATGAAGATTCTAAGGCCCACTCCTGCAGCTTTTTTTATGTCGTAGGGGTTAAACTTGGCAAAATCATCCCAGTTGTTGCCTCCTTCGAAGAAAACCTGGCCGTATATTGTCGCTGTTGGAGCTAGTGACAGCGGATAGCGAAGCTCCATCACATATTTGTTGAAAATCGTACCTCCTTCGATGTTGTTTTCCACATCTCTAGGGGTGATTGAATTGTTGGCATAGCCCCTAAGTCCGATAACGTCCGTTCCTAGTAGGAAATTCTGGCCAGTTAAACCATCGCCCCCAAGCTGGAAACGTTCGAAGGGTCCAACGCCCACATTCCTGTCATATGATCCGATATATCCAAAATGCGCTCTTGTTGCCAAAACAAGCTTGCCAGCAAGAGTCATGAAATACTTGCTGTCAAAATTCCATTTGTGATATTCGAGCCATTTGAATTTCTCCGCATTCGTTATATCCTCGCCGCTTACATCCCTTCCAAATAGTGAGAACGGAGGAGTAAAGGAGGCACTCAAAGAAATGGAGGACCCACTTCTTGGGTACATCGGCTGATCTATTGAGTTTCTTGCGATCGTTGTGTTGAATGTGAAGCTGTTAGCATCACCAGTCTGGAATCCTAGAGATCGGCTGGCAAACTGAAATAGATCATACCGCTGATATGAAATGGAATTACTTACCGTGAAGAAGTCATCAGGCCATCTTACTCGTCGTCCAAGTGATAGGGAAATCCCCGTAACCTTCAAAGATCCTAAAGTAGTATCGGTAAATCGATCGATTGATCGCTGGATAGATTTACTATAGCTCACCCCAAACGAATTTGGCTTTCGACCTCCCAGCCAAGGCTCGACAAAGGAGAACGAATAACTTTGGAATTGTCTTCCATTCGCCTGAAACCTCACAGATAGGCTCTGCCCATCTCCGACCGGAAGGCCTCTCCACTGACTCTTTTTAAATATATTCTTTGCAGAAAAATTGTTGAACGTCACACCGAAAGTCCCAACAAAACCAAAAGCTCCACCCCATCCTCCGGAGAGTTCTATCTGATCATTGGACCTTTCTACCAGTTGCCACTCAATATCGACCGTTTCATTGACCGGATCAGGAATAGGAAGAGGACTCACCTGCTCCGGATCAAAGTACCCTAATTGAGAAAGTTCACGTTGTGTTCTTATCAGCTCTGACCTGCTAAACTTATCACCCGGCATGGTTCGCAATTGTCTTAATACTACGTGATCGCTGGTTTTTTCATTTCCACTTATAGTGACTTTGTCGATTGTTGCCTGAGCTCCCTCATAAATTCGCATTTCTAAGTCAATCGAATCTTCATAAATGCCCACTTCGATAGGATTGATATTGAAAAACAAATAACCATCGTCCATGTAAAGTGAACTTATGTCCGCACCTGTTGGATTGAAATTCAGTTTTTTGTTAACCAGGTCGAGATCGTAAACATCTCCTGATTGGATGCCCAAAATCTGGGAAAGCTGCTCATTGGTGTAAATGTAGTTCCCAGTCCATTCTATATCTCTGAAGTAGTATTTCTTGCCTGCATCCACCGATATGTCGATGTTCATGAATTTGTTGCTGGTGTTGTAGGTAGTATCGGATACGATTTTCGCATCGCGATATCCTTTGGAATTATAAAACCCAATGACAAGATCTTTGTCGTCTTCATAGTCAGACTTGACAAACTTTGATGACTTGAAGAAATTGAAGTTGACGTGTTTTGCAAAGTACTCTCGAATTTCTTCTCCGCTGACCTTTTTCGGGGTGGTTACAAATTTCACAAGGTTGGGAGGCCATATGAAGGATGGAAATTTTTTGATGATCTCCGTTGGTAAAGAGAACTTAGGAACCATCCCCGTGCCTTTAAGCTTCTGCCTAAGCTTCGCCGACGAGAAGTTTTCATTGCCTTCAAATTGAATGGTGTGAATCTTTACTTTTTGACCTTTATCGATCATTATCTTCAGATTGGCACTGTTTCTTAGCACCGTGTCCTCCTGCTGTACGACCTTCACCTTTGCGTTAAGGAAACCCTTGCTCTCCATAAACTTGAAGACTGCCAACTCTGTATTTTTGATCAGTACATCAGTCAAAATTTTTCCTCGAACCAGGTCAATCTTGTCTTCAATTTCGCCCTTTTGAGTTTTATTGACTCCTTCGATAGTATATCGAGTCAACCTCGGCCTTTCAGTCAATTCAATGACCAGCCATATTTTATCACCTTCAAGTTTTGAAGCATAGATTGATGCGTTTCCAATGATTCCCTGCTTCCATAGTTTCTTTATCGCAGTTGAAACCTCGTCACCGGGTACTTTGATTTTGTCACCCACTCGTAGTCCTGAAAGAGAAATGAGTGCGTTGTTGTCGAGAAATTGAACCCCTTTCACCTCAATGTCCGCTATCTCATATTCCTTAGGGCTCGAATAGTTTATTGAAACATTCGAACTATTACTTTGATTGTTTCGCCCAAAAACAATTTGACCGAAAGATTCAACCCCCATCAGGACAGCAACGATAAATACGAATTTTCTCATGCTCTTATTTTCAACTGTTCACTGGTTTTTCCAAACCTTCGCTCTCTCCTCTGATATGAAGCGATTGCTTGATGTAAATCTTTCTTTCTAAAATCAGGCCACAACACCTCAGTGAAAAACAATTCTGTATATGCCATTTGCCACAGTAAAAAATTGCTGATCCTCATTTCGCCACTAGTTCTGATCAACAGTTCCGGATCCGGAATATTCGCGGTGGACAAATACCTTGAAATTTTATCCGCACCAATTTCCGTCTCTCCAGCTTTCACCATGTTTTCTACTGCATTCACAATATCCCATCGTCCACTGTAGTTAAGTGCTAAAATCAACTCCATCCCTGTATGCTCTTCAGTCAACAGGATCGCATCTTCAAGGCTTTTTCTAGCGTTTGTGGGAAGGTCGTTCCTATTTCCTATGGATGACAATTTTATATTGTTTTCCACTAATGTTGGTATTTCATCTTTTATGGTTTTTACCAACAAAGTCATGAGCCCGTCAACCTCATGTTTCGGGCGCTCCCAATTCTCTGTTGAAAAAGCGTAAAGGGTTAAGTACTCAATGCCCAACTCAGCGCTGCCTTCTGTTACCTCACGTACTGCCTTGATCGCGTTTTGATGACCTAAAATTCGCTTGACACCTTGCTTCTTAGCCCATCTGCCATTTCCATCCATTATAACAGCTACATGTCTGGGCAAATTATCAGAGTCAATATGTTGTTCTTGCTGCACGATTTACTTTCTGAAAAAGGACACAAAAATGGGGCTTTTTTTAGTTAAATGAGAATGAAAATCAGGTATTTAACTTCCTTTAACGCGAAAGGAGTGAATTATTCGGAATGTAAGGAAATGGGCATGGAATATTGAACAGAATTATGCTAAATGAAATTCCTGAATAAAAATACCAATCGTCGTCCTTAGGATTTCCGTACTGGTAATCTTTAATCGTTTGATCTCCGTCAGAAATACCATCAAGGTGATCGTAAAATGTTTTTCTTGCTCCAGCCTCAAAGCCGATACTGTATTTCTTTGCAACCAAATATTTGAAGCCAAACCCGACCGGTAGGACCGGCTGAACTTTTCCCACGTTACTATTGGCTGGAATATCCCCAACACTCATAACCCCAAAACCGCCAAATACATAAGGAGACCAGTCTCGTCGAGATTTTTGGCTTTTGAAATCAAAAAAATGATATTCAAAGATGGATGAGAATTCCAAAATGGAATTGCTGAAAGAATGATCTCTTTGAGTCGCAAAGGCGTCGATAGGGGTTTCCGATCCCTTTGCTTTGCCAATTGTGGCAGCTAATCTTAATGTAACGATTTCAGAGAAATTCATGCGGTAGTACACCGAACCAGCAAGAGTTGTGGTACTAAAGCTATAGCCTCGAACCAGGTCCCCGGAATAGTTCATGATACCGGGACCTCCACCAAATTCAATGAATTGTGCATTAGCATATGCTCCAACAAAAACCAGTATTGTGAAAAGGACTTTCCTCAAGGGACTACCTGAATTTTGCGCTTCGTTTTGGAGCCGAGGTAATCAGGTAACGGATCTTCAACTGAGTTACGAAGAGCATATCATTGTCTCCAGGATTGCCCCTGCGCACACCATCTGTTCCTGCACCAATGAAACCTGATGAATAATATCCTCCCGGAAATCCGTTGTGAATTTGCAATCCTCCAAGCTCTCTGGAATCACCCTTAAAAGATGTTGGTTCAGCAGAGCGATCGGACATAATCCGTGCCAGTGGGTCCGTAAATTGATCCAGGCCTACATATTCCGTACTTACATCATCAATGTAGTCGGTGAACAAATATCTGAATCCAAGTTCAAGGCTGGCATTCAAATTCGTACCAGGCAATCTCACAGTCGCACCAACCGAAACCGGAATAGAAAATTCAACATTACTGTACGGCTCTGCTACTCCTAAATTTTGACCCTCTGTACCCAAATCTCTCAGGCTGACCCATTCTCCTGCCTGCGGTGCAGCCGTCCCACCTGACTGATCGCTTTGATAGTCAAATTCAGGCACTTGTCCTTTAGGGTCATGAAGGAATACTGCTCCACCAAAGAATAAATAGAGATTGAGCGGAAGTCGTTGATCTACACTGCCGTAATTTGGAAGAAGTGAGACCTCAACCCCAAGTTGAAACTCTTTGATGTCATTTCGGAAGCTTAGGTTCCTAGCGTATCGCGGCAATCCTTCCTCAGAATTCGGATCGGAAGAAAAGTCGTCTGCCGAAACCCTCACAAAATTCAATGCAGCTCTAACCGCAGCAGAATTGTGGAATTTGTACCCTGCTTCGAAACCAAATCCAGGTCTAGTGAAGGAAATATCGGTACTGGATGCTTTGTTGACTGGAGCAAGGTCACCGAAGTAGTTTCCTGCGTTTAGCTGAGCTCCCAGGAACATATAGGGTTGGAATCTACCAAAACCTCTCTGCCCCCCTTTATAGTGAGAGATCTTCTTGTTCGTCTGTCTTCTCCTTTTATACTTATTTCTTCTTTGTGCATCGACATTATCGGCAATGCCCAACATAAGCAAGGTGAGGACAAATATGATCAAGTTTCTCATTCTCATACTACAGTCTTAATAACACAAAAATAGTTTTTTGATTGTACTTGAGTAACAAAAAATGGCACTTTCCCTTGTAAACTACCATCAATTTGTCGGCTAGACTAAGAAATTAATCGAATTTTTTACATTAATTCCGCTTATCAAAACCCCAACCAAGTTTGTTCCTAATCGTATCCGGAAAGCTATTGCCTTCAATCCGGATGATCTTGGCATCGAACTCGGCCTTGCTGATCTTAAGCTCTACGTCCCTTTCAATGGTCTCAGATCTGGAATCCATTGAAATCAAGAAGCTGCGATTCCTGCTCTCTATCTTAAAGCTTAATTCTGAATCGTCCGATATAATCAATGGGCGAACATTGAGATTATGCGGACTAACAGGTGTAATTACAAAGTCCTTAGCATCGGGCATCATGAGTGGTCCGCCACAACTCAGGGAGTAGCCAGTTGAACCCGTGGGCGTTGCCACCATCAGCCCATCAGCCCAATAGGTATTAAGGTATTCTCCATTGATATAACACTTAATCATAATCATTGATGAAGTATCCTTTCTCAAAATCGCACATTCGTTGAGTGCAAACGCCTTGCTGTCAAACAGATCTTTGCTTGATTCCAGCGAGAGCAACGATCTTTTTTCGATGGTGTAACTTCCCTTGAAGAGGAGGAACAAGGACTCCTTTACATATTCCTTTGCTATTGTAGCAAGGAAACCCAGCCGTCCCATATTTATCCCCAGGATTGGCACCTCACTCTTTCCGACCACAAGCAACGACTCAAGAAAAGTACCGTCTCCACCAAGACTAAATACTGCATCAAAACTTGAATCAACATCTTCTACAAAGCATTGCTGATTTTCCACAAGAGCTGGATTTCTCTCCTTGAAAATAGTAGTGAAAAATATATCAACTCCTTCATTGTCGAGCCTGTCAATGATTTGATTGACATACTTTTTTGAATCCTCCTCTATTTCAAGGCCATGAAGAACGATACGCTTCATTAAGTGTTAAGGTATTTCATCAGCAGTCCGTATCTTTCTTCCTCATCAAACGAGTTGTCTTCCGTATTAAAGGATGAGATAACCTGATAACCGCTTTTATTTAGTCCGTTTGAGATTTGATTTACCTCTTGACTATTGATTCTGAGTACAATCTCAATTTGTGAGGCATCCTCAGTGTTGGGCCGGACATTTGCTCCCAAGACAATTGATCCATTCATTTCGACAATCCTGGAAATATCGGCAAGAGAATAATCTTTCAGCGAGGTCTGTAAAATGACTATTGCCCCTTCGGAATTGACAATTGCCGTTTTGGAAAACTCACGAAGGATGTCGTCACGAAGAACCACACCTTTGAATTCCTCATTGTCAACAACAGCAACTACATCAAGACCATTTTCAGACAAAACCTTCAATATGTCGTAGTAGTGCTTCCAAGGTGCTACTGTTACGGATTGATTGATGAGCGGGTATGAACCCACTTCAGGGTGCATTATTTCTGAATCATACAGCAATTCCTCTGAAACATACCCTAAAAGATGAGCTTCATCCACTATTGCGAGCTCTTTTACACGGAACTCATCCATCCACTGCTTAGCCCTAGTGATATCATCTGTAGGCTTCAGCGGTGGAACCATATAGTTAATAAGCTGCTCGGCGATCATGCTGTCAATTTCTATAGAATATCAAATTTAGTTAACCAAATAACATAGTCAACACGGAGTCTTTCCCACCCGGGAGATCATCCATGGTATCCATTAAATCCCTGATAAGTGGGATGAGGCCACTCAACCATTCAAAAACAGTTGGACCGATACCAACAATATACGGGAAAATCACTGTATCATCCGTATATCTCTCTATAACATCTATTCCGACAGAGTTAAAAACCCAGAATATGATACTTAGGATAAAGGCAGACTTGAGAAAGCCAGCTGCCGCACCAAGTAAGTTGTCAAGCGTACCAAAAAAAGTGAAATCAACCACATTTTTGACGGCCCTGGCTCCCAATTTGATTACCATGCTAAGTAGGATAAACAGCAGTACGAATACGACAACTGCAAATACCTCAAAGAAATCACTAGAGCCGAACAGTGCCAGGGAAACTGGAATGGTAAATTCCAGAGCAATAAACAAGCCGATGAAAAAGGCAAGAAAAGAGAATATTTCTACGATAAATCCGTTCCTAAATCCTTTCAACCCGCCAAAGCCCAAAAGCACCAACAATATGATATCAACGAGACCCAACTAGCTCAAGAGTTTTTTGGCCAGCATCGAGATCATTTTGCCATCAGCTTTGCCGGCGAGCTTTTTCGTTGCGGCGCCCATCACCTTCCCCATATCCTGTGGTCCCGCTGCTCCGACTGCAGCAATGACCAGCTTAACTTCTTCTTCCACTTCTCCCTCACTGAGCTGGGCTGGAAGGAAACCTTCAATAATTGCAAGCTCAGACTTCTCGGTTGCTGCCAAATCCTCTCTTCCCTGCTCCTCAAAGATGGCGATGGAATCACGGCGCTGCTTGGCCGCTTTTGTGAGCAATTTTAATTCTGCATCTTCGCTCAAATCTCCGCTCCCACCTTTCTCCGTTTCTGCCAGCAATATGAGCGATTTTATTGCGCGTAAAGCCCTGAGTCGGTCTTTATCCTTTCTAAGCATCGCCTGCTTTATCTCTTGTTCTATGGTTGTCTTTAAACTCATGGTTTTCTGTTTGGCGTAAATTTATAGGGTGATAATCCACCCAAGATAAAAACATAACAAGAGTTTTTGATTTTTTGATCTGGGCCACGGCAAAAACCTTTCACCTGATTCAAAGAAAAGAGAATTGTAATTCACAACGGAATGTGGCAACTTTAAAGAAAAACCACCACCATGATCTCATTTTTCAAAGACCTGATCACAATCATTTTCAATCCTTCCAGCAAGAGACTTAAAAAACTAAGAAAGAACCCGACAAGTAAAGAACTGGCTGGTGAGCTCCATCGGGATTTCGCTGAAAAGCCGCTTCAATTCATTAAAGCTTTTTTTGTGGCTCTTTTCACTTTGAGAGAAGGCAGAGACGAGACCAAAAGGCCTGGTTCCAACGAAGAGATTTTTCGTCAAACATGGGAGAATACCATCCACAAAGAGCGAGTTCAGCCACTCCAATATCTAATTCCGGACACAAAGGGTGAGTTGATCAACATCGTGAAAAAAGCAGAAGAGGAAGGGCTTTACGTACGGGCCGTAGGGAAAGGGCACTCGTTTTCTGACGTATCTAATGCCACGGATATTCTGGTCGACACGCTGGGATTAAAGCACATATTGGAACTTGATAAAGACACATTGAAAAGCAGCCTACCGACGCTCGTGAACTGCGAAGCTGGAATTCTAGTGGAAGATTTAAACACCTACTTAGATGAGAAAGGTTTGGCTCTGCCAACGATGGCCGCCTTTGACCAGGAGACGATTTACGGAGCAATTGCCACTTCCACGCATGGAACCGGAATCCGAGTGAGTGGAATGTCCGATATGCTCAAGTCAATGGATCTGGTAGCAAACAACGGAAAAGTTTATCGATTGGAACCCCACAACGGACCCACCGATCCTGTCAAATTTCAAGAGAAATATCCAGATGGAGAGATTGTCCTCATCCAGGATGATGCAAAATTCAAAAGCTCGGTGGTTGGATTTGGGTTGATGGGGATTGTATACTCCATTCTCATAGAGCCAGTGAAAACTTTCTATTTGAAACAGCGCCTATGGGTTTCCAATTGGAGTAAAATCAAGCCTAAGCTGGAGGACCGGAGCTTTTTTACAGAGATCAACCCCAAAGGAGACAAAATCGAAAAAGATCCTGTCACTGGCGAATATCCTCCGACAAGAGCACAGGTTTTCGTAAATCCATACAAGACGAAGAAGATATGGGATCCGGATGAAGATCATACCTGTGTAGTTCAAGTGCAGACAGAAATTACGAAAGAAGAGTATGAGCAACTAAAAAAAGAGGAGCCCAAAAAAGGCATTGAAAAGATCAAGGATTTCGTCGAGCTTTTTCTTTCAAATGGGGGCTATGGAGTACATGAGGAAGACATTGAGATGGAAGACAAAGAGAGCAAACTGGAGGAGATTTTGGTTGATTTTGTACTTGCATTTTTAAACACCTATCCACTGCTTACGCCACAGTTTCTCGATATCTCGATGATCGTATTGCTTTCCGGAAGTGGGAAGATTGGGAAGAGTTACGTGGTTATGAATCAAGGAAAGTTGGCAATCAAAAATGCCGGATATTCGGTCGAGCCAGGGTTTGCTGTGGATGCAGACAATAATTTCATTTCGGGAACAGAGGAGATTTTCAAGGTAGCCGAAACAAGTGAAGAATCCTGCGCTTATCTGTCCTCTCCAATTTGTCTTCGTTTCGTGAAAGCCTCAAACGACTACATGTCACCAGAATACATGGTGGACACCTGCATGATCGACGTACCTTCAGTGCTAGGAACAGTAGGCGCTGACGAAATGATGGATAGGATGCAATTGGCGCTGCTGCCAAAAGGAGCTCGACCGCATTGGGGGAAAATATGCAACCTTGTCAACGGACAGGAGCTAATCAAAGAAATGTATCCGGAGTTTGAAAAATTTCTTGAAACTGCGAACTTCTTTAATCCGAATGGAACGTTCAACAGTGTGTTTTCAAGCCGGACTGGAATATCAGAAATTGACTTCAAAAGGAGTTAGTACTCCGTCTAACTTAATATCCCAGACCTCTTTTTGTGAAATTTTATCAAGCTTGGTTGAAAGGCTCAAACCAATCTTCGCTGCTTTTGAATTTTGTAACAATCGATCGTAAAACCCGCCACCATAACCAATTCGGTTTCCCATTTTGTCTGCAGCTAAAAGCGGTACAAGAACCAAATCAACTTCTTCAAAATCGGCTTTTTGCGCATTGGAAGGCTCCGGAATCCCCATTCTGTTTTTTCTGAGAACGGTCTTTTCCCTAAGGTAAAAATGCTCCTGGGTTTGACGGGCGAAATCTGTTGTGGAAACCACTATTTGACAATCTAATTTCCTTATTTCCGGAAATATTCCCGTTACATCCGGTTCGTTGTTTCTTTCAATTGGAAGGAACGTATGAATTGTTTTATACCCCTTTTTCTTTATAAATGTCATTAGATTTTCACAAAGTGCACCATTCCGCTCTTCAAATACCTGAACAAGTAGTAGCCGACGATAATCAAGAAGAGTTTTTCGTAAAAGTGACTTAGCGATCGGTTTCATTTACCTCGAAGATGCGCACTTCGTCGTTCTTGCCACGAAGTAAGACGTTTCCTTTTTCGGTAAAAGTATATCGTTCATCCGAACCGAGTTTGTTGAACACTCCTTCCGAAACAAGCAGTCGAGCATTCTTTTCATTGCATTGACCCTGAATTCTTGCTGCAGTATTTAGCACATCACTATGATAGGCGATCTCACGCTTAATAACTCCCACTTCAGCAACCATCACTTTTCCAATGTTGACGCCAGCTTTGAACGTGGGTACCACCCCATATCTCTCTTGATAGTAATCTCGCTTTGACTGAAGCTGTCGCTCAAATTCGAAGTAGGCGTTCAAGCAATTTGCACGTGCCACAGCCATCTCAGAATCCCAAGTTAAAACTGCTTCGTCGCCTACATATTGGTAAACCATCGCTCGAGTTTTCACAACTGCCGGGTGAAGATCTGAAAAACAATCCTGGATGAAAAAACTGTACTTTTCATGGCCAAGCTGTTCCGCTATAGTGGTGGAAGATTTTAAATCCAGAAACATAAAAGCTCGCTCTTCTTCCTTTGCCGGACTGTACTTGCCAAGCAATAGTTGATAAAAGACGTCTTCACCGATCTTTTGCTGAAGTGTGCGAAAGACACTCAGGATAATATTCCCAATAAAGGCTCCGATAAACAAAAACATCACAGTTGCACTGAATATGTAGCGGTCGAAACCGACTGTGCCATCGATCTCTCCATTTTTAATGTCCAGGTAGTAGTTCACATAGGCGATGATAGTAAGGAAAGTGGCAGTAATTAGAAATTGGATTAGCAAACGTGAAGTCATGATCCTCAATAGCGAATTTCGATACAGGCCGCGATGCTTGAGAAACACCTCCATAAAAGTGTAGGGGAGACCGATTAAAACTCCAAGGACAATGCCATTTCCATAGATCCGAATGGCTGGGATATCAATGTCCATCTGAACAAATGCAATGTTCCCAATGTCATAATATCGAATGGCCAGTATCAGCATAAACAAGCCGATCCAGAAAAGGACATTGAAGGTGGCATTTAGCAAAAAAGTCTTCGTTCGCTTTCTCATTTAGGGTATTTCAAAGATAACGACGAACGGGGAGGGTGGGGGAGGGACAAAAATTTGCTTGTTAATCATCCTTTTCTCGCTCACGTGGCAGCCTGTCTAGGCAGCGGAGAAGTGGCGACTTAGGTCAGACATAATCAGTCTATCAAATTGTTTAACTTTAATAGAACGACGTAATCAAAAACCTCACCTCTATGAAAAGTATTCTCAGTTTTGTATTAGCCATCATAGTTATTCCACTTTCTGGACAGGAAAAAAGCAGACTTTCCTTAGATCACTATGAAAATTATGAATGGACATCAAATCCTACCCTTTCCCCAGACGGAAAGCAAATCTTGTATTCGAGAACCTGGATTAACCTGGTTGATGATAGACGAGAAACGGACCTTTGGATCATGAACAGTGATGGATCTTTCAATCGATTTTTCCTAAATGGGTCAAACGGTAAATGGTCTCCGGATGGAAAAAAGATAGCTTTTACTAAAGACGGGGAGCCGGATGGTACGCAGATCTTTGTTAAATACTTTGGGGTTGAGGGCGAGCCAACTCAAATCACGAAGCTAGAGAAATCCCCTTCCAGTATCGAATGGTCTCCGGACAGTAAGTACATTGCTTTCATCATGCATGTGGATTCCGAGGCTGCACTAAAGCCGAAAGGAGTGCCTTCACCTCCAAAGGGTGCCTCGTGGACAAAGCCACCCCGAGTTGTTGACCAGGTGGACTATACACAAGATCGGGTCGGCTTTCTGGAGCGTGGCTTCCGTCAGTTGTTTATTGTACCCGCTGACGGGGGGACCGCAAGGCAAATTACCTCTGGAGAGCTGGATGATATTTCGGGTGGGATCACCTGGACAAAAGACAGTAGATCCATCGTATTTAGTAGCTATCAGAAACCTGAGGCAGAGTATGCTAGAGGTCATTCCAATCTTTATTCGGTTGATATAAACACGCTTGAGGTCAAAGAAATTACAACGAGGGACGGTGCAGAGTATGCCCCTAAAGTCTCTCCTGACGGATCTAAAGTTGCATTCGTGGGTTCTACCTGGTCGAAAAATTTCTACCATGATCGCAAAATGTATATCATGGATGTGGACGGCACTGATTTGAAATGCATCACAACCAATCTTGATCAGACTCCTAGTTCGGCGACATGGGCGTCCAATAGCTCCGGCGTTTATTTTAATGTCAGAGAATCTGGCCAAAGCAACATTTACTTTGCAGACACTGACGGCAAAGTGAAAAAGATAACCAGTGGGAATCATATGCTTTCACTGAATGACCTGGCTGGAGATAAGGCCGTAGCTACCTGGAGCGATCCCTCCAATCCCAGCAACATTGTCACCTTTTCAATGGGCAAGGCAAACCATATCAAACAACTTACCGAAGTAAACAGTGATATATTCTACAATGTGGAATTCGGTCTGGTAGAAGAAATCAAATACCAGTCAGTGGATGGTAAGGAGATTCAAGGGTGGATTGTAAAGCCTCCTCAATTTGATCCTAACAAAAAGTATCCATTGGTGCTTCGCATACATGGAGGCCCGCACAGCATGTATCATGTTGGGTTTAATTACAACTTCCAATTGCATGCCGCTCAGGACCAGGTAGTACTCTATACCAATCCGAGAGGCTCTACCGGATATGGTTACGAATTTGCGAATGCAATCCAAAATGCTTACCCCGGTAACGATTATGACGACATCATGGCAGGGGTAGATGAAGTAATTGCCAAAGGGTATATCGACGAGAGCAGAATGTATGTGTACGGGGGTAGCGGGGGTGGAGTCTTGACAAGCTGGATAGTCGGCAAGACTGATCGATTTGCCGCCGCTTCGGTGAATTATCCGGTAACGAATTGGTTTTCATTTGTTGGTACTACCGATGGTGCAGGATGGTATTACAATTTTGAGAAGTACCCCTGGGAAGATCCAAGTGAACATATAAGAAGATCACCCTTGATGTATGTAGGGAATGTTAAAACACCAACCATGCTTATGTGTGGTGAAGATGACCTGAGAACACCCATTTCCCAGACAGAAGAGTATTACCAGGCCTTAAAAATGAACAAGGTTCCGACTGTCATGATACGATTTAACAAAGAATTCCATGGAACGTCAAGGAAACCATCTAACTTTCTTCGTACCCATGGCTTCCTTAACGCCTGGTTTGATAAACACGCCGTAAAGAAAGATCTATCAGAAGAAATAGAAACGAGGTAAGCTTTAGTTTTCCTTTCGCGGAGAACACTTGTATTAAAATCAATACTCTATCGATCTAGGGACATAGTCGGTAACCTCAACTATCACTAAGATTTTATCCGACTTTATAATTGACTCAACCTGTTTGAAAATTACACTATCATTCAGGTTCTCTTTGCTCGATTCTAACACGAAATCTCTAACCATTCTTTGCACACGCTGTACTAAATAGACTTCAATTGATTTATCTGGATCTGAAACAATGGCGCCATTCTCGTCAAGAAATTGGGCGAGTCCTCTCTGGTTAGGTACATATTTGAATGTAAAGTCAACTACAGCTGAAGATGCATCTTCAAAAAGTATATCAAAGTTGCAATTAACCTCTTTCTCGTTGAGGTCAAACAGAACAGGATATGAAGAATATGGAATCTGGTGTATTCCGGTTTCTAGAAAACGATCACGGCGACTTTGTTGTTTGGTACTTCAATTGTTTTAGAACATGAAAAGATCAGAATTACCAGTATCATCCACTTAGCACTATTCCAATACATTCCGTTATATAACTTCTTTCAGCAACAATAAGAAACTCTATCAAAACAATTATCCTCACACCCTTCCTGAACGTCCGGTAGAAAGTCGCTTTAATGCTTTATGAAATAACTTATCAAACCAAACCTCTTGTACATAATAACCGCCAGTGATTCGTACAAATACAACACGTCAACGGAAATCAAGACAGTAATCAATATTAAGGTAGCATTGATCTTGTAATGGTGAATTTCATAAAAGTAGAACATGATGTAGATCAACAGGATGCTTGTTAAGAACTGTAACAGCTTGGCAAAAACGTGATACCAAAGATGGAATCGTACAAACATGAACATGAACATCACCACGTGAACATAGCAGATGACAAAATCCAGGAGGACAGACTGAACTTCGGGCATCATATCGATGTATTGCCTGTACAAGTACATCGTCAAAATATTTGCGTGGATGGTGAGTCCATGCATATCTGGAATACTTTTACCAACCACCTCGTGATTCAATGGTGTGTACTTGAAATCCTCAAGAATGGACGCATCGCCTACGAAATTCCCCATGTATCCCAAGAGGACTATTTTCCCACTGATAGTTTCAGGTATAAATTCACCAAAAATGATCTCTTCTGCTTCGTACGATACAAACTGCTCATATGTTCCATAGTAGTTGATGGTTTCTACTTTGTTGCTTCTGCTGGAAAGATCCTCAAAAGCACCCTCGTCGTAAGTCTGTAAAATTTTGCTTGTGAAAGCTTCAGCATAGTAGCCGCCCTCGTCAAAAAATGGCATAATGGATCGAATCGTTGAGTTCAGAGAATCTCCAGCAACCAGGTTGGCATAGGCATAGTTCAAATCACCGAAATAATCATGCGAATTCACGACACTTGGCGGATCATCCTGAGGGTGTAGAATATTTGTGACCACCACATTTGGCCTTGACAGCTCTTCTTTCAAAAGGAGATCTGACAAGGAGTCCCTTTGAGAGTAAAACATAATATCCACTCCAATCACAGCTGGGCCAGCTTGCTGTAACCCGTACATAGCGGCAGCTATACCGCCTCGATCTAAATTCCCGATATTCACAAGGACTATTTCCGTGTTAATGGGTTTGTCCCGGTCCGCAAGTTTTGAATAGTAAATATCTGTGTATTTAAAATCCTTCATTAAGAGTTTAATGGGATTGAGGAATTTAATATCGTAGGGAAATACCGAAAAAATCCACAAGACAGCAAAAACCAAAAGTGTGGCAAATATGGATTCTACAAACAGTTTTGCATTCAACATAGGGGAAGCTAATGATAGCTCCAATTTAGTGCATCCTTCCGGGAAGGCAAGAGCTGTTTGCATAACGACTTCTGTTTCAACACAAGTACCAAGATGCCAGATTATGCAGGATTTTGTCAAAAACCATGATTATATCTAGGAAGCAGCGGACTATCAAAGTTGGGGGGCAAATTGGCTTCTGCCGGTGTGAGAAAAATCAAAAATTAATCCACTCCGAATAGATTGAAGACCTCATTCAAGTCAAGCCCATATGTAATGGCGTATTCTCCCGGGATGAGTTTGTTTTTCAAAGTGATCTGGAGAGAAGATTCACCGTACCGCTTGTAATCGAATGGCAGGCTTTCAATTCTTTCAAGCTGATGATGTGGCATGTGGATGTACCGATGCGATTTGGCTGCCGTGTGATGGAATTTATGTTTTAGTCGGAATACTCGCAAGTATCTCTTTGCGTCATCTCTATAATCAACATGTACGATGAATTCATGCAAACGATCTCTATCCAATCGAAATGGAGAAGCATATCCTTCAAGATTGCTGTGTCCTCCGTGTTCCTCAGCACGCTGCTGCTCTAAAAAAGCATGAGTGCCATCCTCTTGTATGTAAACGGCTCTTCCATCAAGCACTGGTTCGTCGATCTCTTGCCCAGGCAGTGTTTGGCCCAAGGTAAACTGTGGGCAAACAACAAGTACGACTAAAAGTATAATTGATATCCGAATCATGATGAGTTTTGGAACTTGCGAAGTTAGCATTTCCTCATTTCTAATCGCAGACAAAGTCTTGAACACAAAAATCTGCTAACTCACTTAAAGATTGAATCCGATCGTATGGTATCGCGCTGAACCTGATCATCAACCGTATTCTCCATTCCCATTACGGGATCTATCCAGTCAAAAAAACGCTGGATTTACCTGATACGATCAGCACTTCGAACCAGTGCCTCGTCTTTACGAATGAATCTGTTCGCCAGGAAATTGTTGAACATTGCGACAATGGGAAGATAAAACCCCATTAGAAAAGTCCCCTGCTGTTCCGGAAGCATCAGTGCATTGCCTTTTAGGGAGTAGTAGACAGTACCTACAATCGTAACGGCGGAAATCAATGAGAACAACGCATTCAACTTTACCTGAGTCATTCGGTTTTTGTACTTGAAAATCGAGAAAAGCATAATCCCGGCAGCCAGAAATGCACCAATAGAAATGAGCATTACGTTTTGGGCACCAATTAGCTCCATAGCACCAGAAGCTGTTTGCTGCTCAAATCTGATCTCAAATGCATTCATCGTGATAAGGCGTGAGGACGCCAAATCCGCTTTTTGCCATAGTGGAAAAAAGGTCATGGCTATCATGGCCACAGCTGCAACAAACATAAATATCGACTGGACTCGCTGAATCATATCATCTCAAAATTATCGGCAAATATAAAAGAGGTCGAACGGGATATTAATTATTCCGCTTATTTTGCGTCGTGCGATATTTTCTTGATCTCAGCTACAAGGGCACGAACTTTCATGGTTGGCAAATTCAACCCAATGGAAACACTGTACAGGCCGAGCTGGAGAACGCTATTTCCACCATATTAAAAACAGAGATTACCGTCGTAGGAAGTGGCAGAACAGATACTGGAGTTCATGCTACACAGCAGATAGCCCACTTTGACTGCGACACAGAAGTCGACACTGCTGATCTTTGCTATAAGCTTAATTCGTTTTTGCCAAACGACATCAGCATAAGAAGTATCAAAGAAGTTAATGAAACTGCCCATGCACGATTTGATGCAACAAAGAGAACCTATCATTATCATATTCACACACACAAAGACCCTTTCAAACTTCAGACATCCTATCGCTTTAGCCAAGCACTTGATCTCGACGTGATAAGAAAAGGATGTGAAATAATTCGTGGCTGGGAGAACTTTGAGTGCTTCAGTAAAGTTCATACTGAAGTGAACAATTTCAACTGTGAAATTTTTGGCATCGATTGGCGAAAGAAGTCAGATGAGTATCTGTTTCTTGTTGAAGCCAATCGTTTCTTAAGGGGTATGATCAGAGCAATGGTCGGAACGCTTTTGGATGTCGGCACCCATAAAACATCTTTAGAGGGCTTGAAGGAAATACTAAGTAGTAACGACCGGAGTAAAGCAGGTAGAGCCGTGCCACCTCAAGGACTATTTTTACAAAAAATCGAATACCCAGTTAACATTTACAAATAGAAATTGGATAAGGAAACAGTAAGCGGAAACATAGTTGACCTGAAGGTTCTACGGAGACTATTCGTCTTTGCAAAGCCTTACAAGGGAATATTCTACTTTCTTGTGCTCCTCACTGTTTCTCTAAGCATCGTTGGGCCCATCAGACCAGTTATCATTCAAAGGACCATTGATACGAACGTTGCAAATGGTGATTATCCAGGTATGGTCAATATGATCCTGCTTCTCTTAGCGCTGTTGATCTTGCAGGCCATCATTCAGTACCTCCACACCTACTATTCCGGCTGGTTGGGACAAAACATCATCAAGGACATTCGAATAAAACTTTACAGACATATTCAGTCGCTTAAACTTAAGTTCTTTGATAAAACCCCAATTGGGCGATTAGTTACTCGTAACGTTTCAGACATTGAAACACTTGCAGAGGTTTTCAGCACAGGGATTGCTGGTATTATTTCCGATGTCCTACAAATCCTTGTGATCCTGGGTGTGATGTTCTACATGGACTGGGGACTGACCCTGGTCAGTTTGGCACTTTTTCCGCTGCTGATCCTCGCCACTTACATTTTTAAGGAAAAAATAAAAGTCGCATTTAACGAAGTAAGAACTGCCGTTTCCAATTTGAACACTTTCGTCCAGGAACACATAACAGGGATGAACATTGTGCAGATCTTCAACAGTGAAAAAAGGGAATTTGAGAAGTTTACGGAAATAAACAAAGAACACAGAAAAGCCAACATTCGATCGGTAATGTACTATGCTGTGTACTATCCTGTGGCGGAAGTTATCCAGGCTGCAGGTATCGGCTTAATCGTTTGGTACGGTGGCGGTGAATTGGTGCAAGGAAGTCTTCAATTCGGGACATTGATCGCTTTCATCATGTTTAACAACATGTTCTTTCGTCCTATCCGCATGATTGCTGATCGTTTCAACACCCTTCAAATGGGTATTGTTGCCTCAAACAGGGTTCTCGACTTAATGGATAGCAAGGAGCACATTGCAGATAATGGAGAACACCAACCGGAGCATGTTAACGGTGATGTTTTGTTTGATCATGTATGGTTTGCATACAATGATGAAGATTGGGTTTTGAGAGACATCACTTTTCAGGTTAAACAAGGTGAAACCATTGCCCTTGTAGGTGCTACTGGTGCGGGCAAGTCGTCCGTGATCAATCTGCTTAGTCGGTTCTACGAAATAAACAAAGGTGAAATAACGGTAGATGGAGTAGATGTTTCCAAGTACGACCTAACCAACTTAAGAAAACACATCGCAGTTGTTTTGCAAGATGTTTTCCTTTTCTCAGGCTCCATACGAGACAATATCACACTAAAAAATTTGGACATCAGCCTTGCCAAGGTAAAGGAAGCCGCACAGTTGGTTGGAGCACATTCCTTTATTGAAAGACTACCGGGTGGCTATGATTACAATGTAATGGAGCGTGGAGCTACACTATCTGTAGGTCAGCGACAACTCATTTCCTTCGTACGTGCTATGGTGTATGATCCAAAGATCATTGTTCTGGACGAAGCGACATCCAGTGTTGACACAGAAACTGAAGAGCTAATTCAGGAAGCCATTCAAAAAATGATGCGTGGACGAACATCCATTGTCATCGCTCACCGGCTATCTACCATACAAAATGCCGATAAGATCCTTGTTTTGGACAAAGGCGAAATTGTGGAGGAAGGAACGCATGCTGCGCTTTTGGAAAAGGAGGGTTTTTATTCACAGCTTCACCGAATGCAGTATAAAGAGGTTGCTGGAATGATCTAGCTTTCGTCTCTCTACTCTTTATATTTGATGAATGAACCGAGCCCGCTGGCTATACCTATCCATTATTATCTTTTGCTTGACTGTTATTGTATTCACCACCTACTATACCCTAGGAGGCTTTGACGAGTCGCAGGTTTATGTCTTTGAAGGTGGCAGCAGAACAGTTATTGGTAAACAATTCATTGGTGATGCTGGATCAAGCCAAATTGACGAACTGGTTCAGGAAGCAAGGGCGCTGATAGACAATGGAAGACTAACTGGTCAGTTTGTGCTGGTTGAGTATCAAAATGATACTATCGGTGAGGATTCTGTCCATTTATATATAGGTGCCGCTTTAGAAGAAATAAGAAATGTGCTAGAAATACCTTCTGGGTACTCTTACGAAGAATTCACTACTGACAAAATCTACCGGGTATTCATAACACAACACCCTCTGGTACGTCCTTTTCCTGCCGAAATAAGAAGTTTGATTGAAGTACGGGCCATTCAAGAGGGTGAAGTATTGGCTCCTTACACATTTGACATCTACTACGATGACGGCAGTCTGAGAACGGAAGCCTGGGTTAGGTAAGGATTGCTGGAACTTCGATTCTCAATCTACCAGCTCCTCAGCGGCCAGTTGCTTATCATGAAGTTGCTTGTAGATACCGTCCCTGGAAAGTAATTGTGTATGTGTTCCCTGCTCGGCAATTTTTCCGTCATCCAGGACAACTATTTTATTGGCAAGCTTCGCAGACGATACCCGATGCGAAATGATCACGGAAGTTCTGCCCTTCATAATTCGCTGCATAGCGTTCAAAATCGCATTTTCCGTCTTTGTGTCAACGGCTGACAGTGCATCATCCAAGATGAGAATCTTGGGTTCTCTTGCAATTGCGCGAGCAATAGAAACTCGCTGTTTTTGGCCTCCCGAGAGGGTAATACCTCGTTCGCCGACTCGAGTGCTGAATCCATCCTTAAGATCCTTTATGTTATCAAGCAGATCCGCATCTTTTGCGGCTTTCTTGATCTCCTCAGGACCCATCTCTCTGTTTCCAAAAGAAATATTGTTCTCAATTGTATCTGAGAAGAGAAAAACATCCTGAGGTACATAGCCAATTTGATTTCTGAGTGATGACAGTGAATAATCTTTAACGCCTATTCCATCAATCCACAAATGACCACCGTTCACATCGTACAACCTGCAAATAAGATTTGCTACGGTGCTTTTCCCCGAGCCTGTGGTACCGATTATCGCTATCGACTCCCCAGCACTCACTTCAAATGAAACGTCCTGCAAGGCATTGATCCCCGAGTCGGGATACACGAAATTGACGTTTTCAAATTTGATATGTCCATTAATCTCCCTTTCGAGCGCTTTTTCAGAGATTATGTCCGTCTTTGTATTTAGAAACTCATTTACTCTTTTTTGAGATGCAGCCGCTCGTTGAATGATCGAAGTGATCCAGCCAAGTGCTGTTACTGGCCAAGTAAGCATATTCACGTAAATGATGAACTCAGCAATGTTTCCAGTACTTACTTCGCCAGCAAATACCTGGACCGATCCCATGTAAACAGTAAGAATGACGCTGATGCCAATCAAACTCATCATCAATGGCATGAAAAGCGATTGGACAAAGGCAAGTTTAAGTGACCGCTCTTTGTAATAGACACTTTCCTTAGCGAACTCATTCGCCATTGCATCTTCGCGAACAAACGACTTGATCACCCGAATACCTGAAAAAGCTTCCTGAACAAACGTTGAAAGTCCTGATAAGCTCCGCTGTATTTCTTCTGATCGCTTGTTTATTATGCTGCTCACATAGTAAATACTGAATGAAAGTATTGGAAGTGGGAGCAAAGAGTAAAAGGTGAGAGTAGGATTAATTGTGAACATATAAGGGATCACCATCAACATCAACGTTGACAA
This sequence comes from Cyclobacteriaceae bacterium, assembly GCA_028285685.1. Classification (GTDB taxonomy): domain Bacteria; phylum Bacteroidota; class Bacteroidia; order Cytophagales; family Cyclobacteriaceae; genus Ekhidna. The sequence goes on from JANQOR010000034.1 coordinate 144,488, forward strand.
GTTCACACCATACATGATAGCCGGCCCAATATACATTCTGACTTTACTGACATCCTCCGAGATGCGGGCCATCAAATCACCCGTGTTATTTTTTCGATAAAAGCTTAGAGGAAGCGTCTGGTAATGTTCAAAAATCTCATTCTTCAAATCATACTCGATTCGTCTTGACATGACAATGATCGTCTGCCGCATAAAAAACAGGAAAACACCCCTTAGAAAAGCGGATAAGAGAATCAGAATGGCCAGAATTACGATGCTTGATGTAAACAAGTCATAGGTTCCGACCTGGAGGTCAAAACCATCAAAAGATTGGAAGATACCATAGCTTCGTTGTAAAATATCGAAAGCATATCGAACAAATACCGCTGGTACAATTGCAAAGAAATTTGCAATTATGATGAAAACAACACCGAATATTAGGTGAAACTTGTACTTGACGAGGTATTTATTGAGGTAAGCGAGGTCTTTCACAGAATTTTATAACAGTCTGATATCCAAATGGTTTACGAAGAAAAAAGATATTTTTGCATGCCCTGACAAAACTGGAAACGATCCAATGGGCTTCCTTCGAAACCTATTAGGATAGAGAAGGTATAAAATTAGAATAAAGTTCATTTATAATGATAGACGTTCAACCCGAAGTAAAATCCAACGACGTTTTCTCACAAATGCAAAAAATGGAACATGAGCAAGTCGTGTTCTGTCAGGACGAACATACGGGGCTAAAAGCAATTATCGGTATTCACAATACGGTTTTAGGTCCGGCCATGGGTGGAACCCGAATGTGGAATTATGCCTCAGAAGAAGAAGCACTGAATGATGTATTGAGGTTGTCACGTGGGATGACTTTTAAGTCAGCATTAGCAGGCTTGAATATCGGCGGGGGAAAGGCAGTGATCATTGGTGATGCCCGAACACAGAAAAATGAGGTCTTCATGCGACGCTTCGGGAAATTCGTGAACAGTCTCAATGGAAAATACTATACTGCTGAAGATGTCAACATCAGTACTCGTGACATTGAATACATGAGTATGGAAACACCTTTTGTTGTTGGAAAACCTGAAAGCATGGGAGGTTCCGGGGACCCAAGCCCAATGACAGCTTACGGTGTTTATATGGGAATGAAGGCTGGTGCCAAGAAAGCATACGGATCCGATTCTCTGAAGGGAAAGAACGTCTTAGTTCAAGGAGTCGGACAAGTTGGTAAGTATCTTATCGATCATCTGGTAAAGGAAGAAGCGAACGTTTTCATTGCGGACATTTTTGAAGACAAGATCAAAACGGTTACCGACAGGCATGCTTCTGTGGAGATAGTGGATCCCAACAACATCTTCCAGATGGAAATGGACATCTATTCGCCATGTGCACTCGGTGCCACATTGAATGATGATACTATTCCAGAATTGAAATGTGCTGTGGTTGCTGGAGCCGCCAACAATCAATTAAAAGATGAGCGAAAGCATGGGGAAATGCTAAAAGACAGGAGCATCATTTATGCCCCCGATTTCCTGATTAATTCCGGTGGGATTGCTAATGTGTACTATGAATATCTTGGAAGCTACAACAAACAAAGAGTTATATCTTCCACAGAACACATCTACGATGTTTGCCTCGATGTTCTTTCGTACTCAGAAAAAAACGACATAAGTTCACATGAAGCCGCACTTGCCTTAGCGCTACAAAGAATTGAGGACGTAGGTAAGGTAAAACTTGGTATATAAGCTATTTGAAAAAATGATCAGCCCAAAAGTGGGCCGTAACCAACTTTGAAATGTTAAATCGTAGGATACTTCGGGTAAAAGCCATGCAAGCCTTATATGGTTACTTCACTGCAGTGGAATCGCTGAAAGAAGTGTCGCGTGAGGGATTAAAGGAGCTTCATGCCTTGGATCCGGCAAAGCACGATTTTTCAGACAAAGCCCTCTTCGAGGCGAGGAAGAAACTCGCTGTCAAGCTATTCGATCAAAACCATCTAAAATCCGCTATTGAATCCGACGAGGATGTAGAACAAGAGGTCCTGGAAAATGTCCAGGCTGCAATAGAGGATTTTCAAAAAAAAGCATCTTTCGAAGCGAAACATCGAAAGACTGAGATGCTCAAAGACGCTCACCAAATTTATGACACCTATATCAAATTTCTCCAGCTGCCAGTAGAACTGGAACACCGAGAAAAACTGGACAACGAAAAAAGGAGGAAAAAAGTCACACCCTTTATAAACAACATGGTTGTTGAGTCACTTAAATCCTCGGAGATCTTTAACTCGGAGATCCAAAAGCGACAGGTTAGCTGGGCGAATGAATTAGATGAAATCAAAACCTGGTACCGAAATGAGATAATAAGTTCTGAACATTTGGCAAGCTTTTATGAAGGCACCGTAGATTCGGAAAATTTCGTGCAGGAAGTTTTCAAGAAATTGATTTTCAAGAGTGAAAACATTTTGATCTATCTCGAAAACAACAATTTACACTGGTCCGAAAATCAACCAATTGTGAAGAGTATGCTCCTGAAAACATTGAAAGTTGTCGAAAAAGAAGGTGAGGTTGTTTTGTCCGATCTGACAAAAAATGGCGAAGAGGATTTTGACTTCTTTGAGCAAGTTTACAATGGTGTCATCAAAGAGAACCAGCTGCTTGATGAATTGATTGAAAGCAAAACGCAAAACTGGGAGGTTGATCGGATCGCCTTGACGGATCTTGTCATATTGAAAATAGCTTTGGTAGAAATGATGACTTGTCCGAGTATTCCGATGAAAGTCTCAATCAATGAGGCAATCGAAATTTCCAAACAATACAGCACTCCGAAGAGTAAACAATTTGTAAATGGAGTTTTGGATGTACTTTCAAACGAACTAACTTCGACAGGCAAAGTCCGTAAAAGCGGACGTGGATTAATTGACAATAAATAGCTTAGCTAGAGCGAGCACATAAAATAAAAGCACATGAGCAGATCAGGAGGATCCTTTTTCGCATTTTTATTTGGCGTGATAACTGGTGGAGTTCTCGGCATTCTTTATGCTCCTGATAAAGGCACCAATACGCGAGACAGACTTTCCTATCAACTGGATAAAGTGAAGAAGCAGCTTGAAGGTTTCATTCAGGATATCATTGATGGAAAAGAAGTCCTGGACAATGACGCTAAGGACAAAGGCGAAAAAATTGTAAAGGACGCTAAGGACAAAGCCGAGCGTCTTCTTGATGACGTAAATGGCCTAATTAGCCAGATTAAGAAGGATTAACGCAATCTTTAACAAATCATTAGGATATTAGAGGCTAAACCTGAACGTTATCTTAGGTATTTTTGTCATTCTTACTTTTAGAAATTAGAACTAAAGACTATTAGACAATAAAGATTATGCGAACAATAATGAAAACCTTTTTTAGCCTGGCTGTAGTTGCACTACTTGCAAGCTGCGGCAACAGCGAACTGGAGAGACGCATTACCAAATTGGAAGGAAAAGTTGCTGCCCTTGAAGGAAAGGGAGGCGTTGCATCCGTGTCATCTCCGACGATTACACCGGTAAACAATACCACACCGGCAGCTACTCCAGCACCTGCAGAAAAACCTGATGGTCCGCTTCCATTATTTAGTTTCTCTGAGGAACTGCATGATTTCGGAACAATCAAAGATGGTGATGTTGTAGAACACGTCTTCTCATTTACCAATACAGGAGCTGCTCCTCTTATCATTTCAGATGCAAAGGGGTCTTGCGGATGTACTGTGCCAGAGTGGCCAAAAGAGCCAATTCCAGTTGGAGGTACAGGAGAGCTAAGAGTGAAGTTCAACAGTAAGAACAAACCAGGTATCCAAAACAAAACTGTGACCATCACAGCCAATACCTGGCCGACCACTCAAAGGTTAAGAATTAAAGCAAATGTGCTTAAGGCTGAGTAAGCTTTCAGATCGAAGTACATTTCATTAACATTGCCCTGGCTTTCGAGCCGGGGTTTTTTATTACTAGAAAATACATGGAAATAACACTATTACAAGCAAGCGGAGATGGCGGATTTACCTCTTTTCTTCCCATCATCGGCATGATTGCCATCTTTTACTTTTTCTTTATTCGTCCGCAACAGAGAAAACAAAAAGAGACAAAGAAATATCTTGGAGAGATCAAAAAAGGTGATCAAGTAGTAACTGTTGGTGGAATACACGGTAAAATCACCGAACTATCAGATACCACAGTCTTGATAGATGTTGATCGGGGAACTAAATTGTTGGTGGAAAAAACTTCAATTTCTTTAGAAGCAAGCAAACGGCTGAACGAAGAGAAATAACTAAACGCATGTAAAAATGGATTTTGAAAAAATTTTCATGCCATTTAGCAACTGGAAGGTAGTGTTGCTTTCCTTTTTAGGGGCCACTACCTTCTGGTTTTTTAGTGCGTTAGGGAAAGAGTATAACACCGGAATCCGATATCCGGTCGAGTTTGTCTTTGACCGAGATAGTTTGGTAGAAATGCAGCCATTGGCTGAATACGTTGACCTTGAGGTGACCGGGGGCGGCTGGGATCTTTTCCGCCAGGGCTTTTGGTTTGGGTCTGATCCTATCCTGGTTGAGCCAGAGAATCCTGCAGCTACCAGGTATTTAACAAGACCTGCGATCCTTCCAATTGTAAGGGACCATCTAAGTCAATTTCAAATAAATTTTCTGTACACAGACACCTTGTTCATGGATATCAACAGGAGAATATCCAAGAAGGTCAATCTAGGTATAGACTCTCTCAGTATTAGTTTGGATAGTGACTACAGAATCATATCTAAAATCCAGTTAGAGCCGGACACTGCCCGAATATATGGTCCAACAAGTTTCATCGACACCCTAGATTCCTTCTACACGATCCCAATTGAGTCGCAAGAGATTGATCGTGATTTCGACCGATTCATTACCCTTGGCCTGCTGGATGGCTACAACATCTCCTCAGATCCGACTACGGTCAAGGTTACATTCCAGGTTGAACGCTTCGATAATCTGCAACTCCCACTACAATTGGAATTGCTTAATTTCCCCGAGGACTCCTCTGCATATCCCATCCTAGATGATGTCAGCGTAAGCTTTTCGGTTCAACGTTCCTTGAGAGAAGAGTATTTTTCCGAAGACTTCAAAGTAATCCTCGACTATGACATGATCAGCAGAAAAGACTCCACTGCTCCCGCCATTGTCATGATTCATCCGGAAAATGCTTTGGAAGTGGAGGTCTTTCCTGACACCATCAAAATCCTCTATCGTGAATAGACCAAAATTGGTTGGAATCACTGGAGGGATCGGATCTGGGAAAAGCACAGTTTGCAAAATTTTTGAGGTGCTCGGAGCTAAGGTTTACTATGCAGATGACCGGGCGAAATTCCTCATGGAAAATGACGATGATCTCATTGCACGAGTTAAATCGATTTTTGGAGATGGAGCCTACCTGGACAATAGACTAAATAGAGCAGCTGTTGCTGAAAAGGTTTTTGGGAACCGTGATCTACTTGATAGACTAAATCGAATTGTACACCCGGCTGTAAAAAGGGATTTTGAGAAGTGGATCACAGAGAACTTGCATGAAAAAACCCTGCTAAAAGAGGCTGCTCTTCTTGTGGAGACAGGATCCTACAAGGAGTTGGATTCGCTTGTACTTGTCCTGGCAGACGAAGAAATACGCATTACGCGAATACTGAATCGTGATCCACACCGGACGGAAGAAGATGTTAGGAAAATCATTTCAGAGCAACTCTCCGACAAAGAGAAATCGTCTCTTGCCGATTTTAATATCGATAATAATGGAGACAAATCGCTCATTCACCAGGTCGTGAATGTTCACAATGAACTAATTGTCACATAAGATTTTATCAAATTCTTCCAATGTGTAAGCTTTTGATAGAAGTAAATCTCCTTCCTTATTCAAGTAACTAACTACATGAAAGCCTGCCTTGTCCAGGTGTTGATCGGCAAAGAATACTGGATCGGTATCACTGCCGATGTTGAAAATATCCGTAAACTCAGGGCTCAGTAAAAATCCATTTCGGTTAGACAGAAGGCCGTATTTGCCGTCTCTTACATACTTAAAAATGGCCTCTTCCTCATTCGATAGGATTTCTGACAAAAATGATATCGGCTCTTCAATCTGTTCTTCCTTGTGATTTACGAAATTCCATTCAACCCCATTTCGGACCAGGTGCGAGGTGTCGTTCCAGAATTTTATCTCATCGTACATAAAGGACAAAACCGAATCCTCCGCTGCATCTACCAGGCCAAACTTCCCCCCTTGCTTGACCAAGTAATTTGGTCCGATCCTTTCAATTCTCGATTCGTAGCTTGGAGAAATCACCGTTCCATTTCCAAGGTCAAGACATCCAATCATTCCTTCCTTGAGGCTGAGAACCAGTCCATCATCCTCGTCGATTGCATCATACTCAAGATCAAGCACAAATGAACTATCTAGCTTTACCAACCCGCTTTTTCCTTCCAATTTCACTTTTATCAGTGAGTCATTGAAGAATGTCACTTCATCAAAAACTCCTTCAATGCGGACTTCACCCGTTGAATCGACGACTGATCTGATTTCTTCATCTTCGATTAAAAGGTAATTGGGTTGATTGAAGAAGGACCGCACCTTCCGGTTATTGATTTCTATTGAAGAGCCATTGGAAAAGGCGAGCTTATCTTCTTCGCCGGCCTTTGAAAAAGCGCTGAAATCGTTGAGCAGTTTTAATGAATCATACCCCCTGGAAGGTTCAACATCCGAAGTACGAGGGAGTAGCATCCAATCCTCACTTGTCTTTACAGCCAACCAACCAGCGTTTGTTTCCAGGTATGGATGAACTTGATTCATAATATCCTGCTCAGAATGATTGTAAAGTCGATATCCATCCCTTGTTCTCAGATACCAGCCGGAATCATCAGGATTGATCTCGTAGACTCCCCACGGAATTAGAAATTTGAGTTGGTTGTCCAACATGCATTCTCGATCATCTCTGAAACCAATTAACACTGTATCGTTCACTAATTCCAAGTCTTCGAATTTGAATTCTAGATCTAGGCCACCTTCATGGAGGTCCTGATCAATAAGATCCTCATTGTACACAGCCAACAACGGACCTTTTTCAAATACCCAAAATTCTCCCTCCATTCTGATATCATCGAATTCAAAATCTGTCAACATACTGCCTGAAAACGAAACAAGCGCCCACTTTCCATTTTTCAATACTCGTATCCATCGTCCTCCCATGACATCAGCATCTCTCACATCCGTTTCCAAGATCTTAAATCCGCTTTTGTGGTAAAGGAAGGATTGGTTTCCATGTCTCACCAGTGCAGCTCCAAATGATAAATCCTTGTGTTCGCTCAGCTTTGGGACTACCACAACACCACTCTTGTTGATTATCTGATTTGAATTTGTGCTTTTCACAAAGAGCCAATCACTATCCGTAAGGTCGCATTTGTACTCGTAGGCGACATCATCATAAGCATAATCAATTTGTAGTGATCCTTCACGTGTATGAAAACCGAACTTGCCATCCTCCACTGCAGTGATCAGCTGCAAATCTTCCATCTGCTCGATTGTAGAAAGCGAGTCCTTCTGAGGATGATCAAACTCGAAAGAGTTTTCCTTTTGAAGATAGTAGAGGATGTCAGCCGCTTTCTTTATTAGCTTTTGATTGTTCGCAAACTGCATGAACGAAATGTAGCTGGTGGATCTATGATCTACAGTAGCCTTTTTAAAAATGAACGCTTCAATGTCATCTCTGAATCTGGTTCCCGGATATTTCTCGAGGAATTTGTAATAATCTGATAACTCTCCGGTGTGAGCAAGAACCTGGTATCTCAACTCGTCAATTCGCTTGATTGCGATCTCTCTAAATTCCTCCGTTTTATATTCATCCAAAAAACGTTCGTAAACTCCAAGTGAATCGTTTTTTCTTACCTGATCAAATACAATACTGTCCCTTCGAAAAACAAGTCTGGCGTTGTAAGGTGAGTTCGGGTATAGGGTCATGAAATTCTCCGCTACTCTAACGGAAATATTAGCATCCACTTCAGCGTAAACTCTGTCTCTAATACTAATTGAGAGTTCATCTATTTTTTGCAGCGTGACTCCGTCTTCCTCTAATTCAAGTTTTACCTCCTCATTGCTCTTCTCAAATCTTTCACGTGCGTTGATGGTAATTAGACGCGCCGTGTCCGGATCAAACCCCTTAAATGATTCGGTAAAATACAAAAGTGCCGAGTAGTAAATGGCTCCTGCGTTATCCGGATCCTTCTCATACGCTTTGAGAATCAGTTCATGCGCTTTGTCAAACTCCAGTTTTTCAAAGGCACGCTTGATTCGGTCTAAATTTCCGAGGGGCGCAAAACCCAAAAAAAACAAGCTAACTAGTCCCAAATACCGCATTTTGCAAATTAACATCAGATTAAGCTTTCGAAACAGACATAATAAAAGTTTGATTTTTTTGAACAAAACTCCCTCGATTATAGTTATATTTACTATCTACATTTACAGGCGAGTAAATTAGGCGGTGATTAGATTCGGTATCTTGTACCGGGTCATGCTCGGTCCAACCAGCGAAGGATCGGCTATGGGAGTACACAAGTGCTCCCTTTTTTTATGTCCTTGATTCAACAAAATGTTGATAATTTAGAGCGAATTTCTGTTGCAAAAATTCTTCTCTTTTGAAATAAATAAGCAGATCCAGCTACTAAACAAAGAGACATTTGTCAAGCACCTTCTTCAAAACGTTCGTTCTCGACAATATGCAAATGATAAGGCATATATGTAGCGTATATGCTCGGAATGAAGAAGAGCTGAAAGATTTCATACAGGAAGTGACCATTCAGCTTTGGAAGTCGCATGAAAAATTTGAAATGCGATCTAAAGTTTCAACGTGGGTATATCGTGTTACTCTTAACGTATGCCTGGCAATGTCCCGAAAAAATCGAAAATCAATTGATTCCGTTTCTTTAGACAACCTGCAAGTTTCAGAAGAGATTGATCACGTAGAAAAAGAACAGATTGAACAGTTGTACACGGCAGTAAGGAAACTTAAGGAGGCAGACAGAGCAATTATATTGCTGTATCTGGAAAACAAGAGCTACAAAGAAATTGCTGAAATACTTGGTATGACAGTATCAAATGTTGGTGTTAAAGTGAACAGGTTGAAAACTCAACTCAAAAATTTGGTAGATGGCAGAGGTTGATATTATAGATCTATGGAACAAGGGTAAAAAACATTCAACAAAGGTTGAAGAACCAGACATTGATGATTTGACCTCCAAAAAATCCAAAAGCCCACTCTACTGGATTAAGATCATATTGTGGATCGAGTTTTGGATCAATCTTATCTCTCTTCCCCTCATCTTCCTGCTATATCGTGATGACGAACCTCTACTCTATGGCATTTTAATGCCTTCGATCATTGTTATCTACTTATTCTATTACCTGTTTCTTATCCAAAAGATCAGAGTGTTTGATTATACGGTAGATGTGAAAACCGGACTTAGGAAGTTGCTAGGATATCTGAACTTTTTCTTCTTGCATTATAAAGTCGTTATCTGGGTTTTTGTTCCAACGGGTTATGCCTACGGTCTCTATGTCGCACTCCAGAATGCCCCTGATGGAGACGGACCCAAGTCCTGGTTGATTACCATTGCAATAGGCATTGTGATTTGTGGAATTATAGGTCTTTTCTTCAACTTCCTTATCAACTTGATCTATGGAAGAAAAATAAAAAGACTACGAGGAGCGTACCAGGAACTAGACCAGGTGGAAGAAGGTTAGAGAGCAATCACTTTATCTTGAATTCTTTTCGGAATTTTTCTGGTGTTCTCTTAAAAGCCTCCCCTTCGATGTCAAATGCACTTTGAGGCGTATTTCCGCAAACATCCTCCAATCTAGGATCCACATACACATAAAATAGCGCACTCTTCCAAGGCTTCCCAGGCGTAAACCTCAGTCGGGATCTTAGAGAACTATATTCAAACTTCCCGTCAATCACGTCACCATCAACATCCTGTATCGAGATCATGCGCTCGCTCAATGCCTTATCCAAAAGCCGGTTAGTCTCAACAACTAAAGCCTGCAAGGTTCCTGATCGAGGCTTTGTCAACCTCCACTTTCCAATGTCAATCTTGGCCCGTACTGCTTCCATGATCCTGAAACTTTTAGTGTACTTGGCCTTCAGTCCCCAACCTTGTGATACGACCAGTTTATATGATTTCCCCACCTCAAACACCTCTCCTATGGTCATATTTGGTCCCACATTTCGTTTGATCCTGCCAGGGTGTATCAGAACCGTAAGTCTTTTTCGATCGGCGCTCCAAAGGCCTTCTTCCATTTCTACGAAAGGTTCCGAAATAATCTCTCCATTTTCATTTTCAATATGAATGTATTTGAACGGGTTTTGAAAATCAGTTGGATTTAAGAAGTGAATATAAAATCGCAGAACGTTGGCAGGAAGAATGTCCGATGCTGGAAATACATGACTAACTTCATTCAATGCATCATTATTTTTTTTGAACCGAATGACTTCAACTAGATCCTGATCTATTGGAAATTCTGGTACTAACTCATTGAGCATACGTGGTGAAAAGGTCACAACATAGGGTATGTCCGGGTCCGGCAAAAACCTCGGCTTAAACCTGATCCTAGAATTTTGTACAGAATATGTTCCAAGCATCGGTCTGGAAGAGCCTTGAACGAAAACTTTAAAAAAAGAGGCCCACTCCTTCTCTCCAATTTGGGACAGCATTGATAGATCTGGAAATGAAGAATCAAGTTTTTGAATGAAAATTTCACCATAGGTCGGGCTATCAATCTCATCGTCAAATGAAATCGTTTGTCCCACCGCGATTCTCGTCGAGAGGAAAAAACAAAGGAGGCATAGCACACCTCCTTTGCTTGTTGTAAATATTTTGCTTCCTATGGCCTCAACCATGCTTTTGGAAAAGATACTAATGCAAGTTTACCACTTGGCATCCGTTGGGTTGCCAGAATAAACTTATCATTAAAATCTTCCAATTCTTGAACTCCGGATCCCGATCTCGGTGTGTACTTTACTCCTGCAATGTATCCTTCCACCTCCGTTGTAATTTCTCCTTCAAAAGATTCTACATCAGCAGGATCAAAGATCAGCAGTGGAAGTTGACTATTTGACATCAAAACATAGTCTTTTCCATTGTTTTGATATAGCACCATGTCAAGCGGGTAGTTACCTGCTCCGAATTCTGCAACTGTTCGACCCTTAACATGCTTCTGGCTTCCCAGCTTGTCCGTTTCAAAGGTTACCAGGGGAGTGCATAAATATGCAGCCATAATATGATTCTTGCTATTTAGCTCATAGGGAAGAAATGTCCGAATGGGAGCATGGGTTTCGTATTCTCCATGCGCTCCGTGATAGATCTCAAGCGTAGAGGTCCTCACGTCCTCTTTGAACGGATATGGAGCTATCCACATGGACGCTGCAAATTCTTCGTTGGAGAGGCCCGCTACATAAATGCTGCCATCACTGTAGATGAGATCGGTGATTGCGTCCACACGTAGCCTGGTGCCTTTCTTCCATTGATGCTCCTTGTCGGTACCGATCGGATTTGGTAGACTGACACTCGAAAACTCTACATTTTCTAGCTTCACTTCCGAGAATTCTCCCTGAGGTGACACTTTGATTAAAACGTCCGCACTTGAAAGCTCATTCGGAAGCTGCCATCGAGATGTCCATTTTGCTCTGCCTCTCGAAACACTCAGATATGCATTTCTTGAAATCGGATTTACTGCCATATCATGAATGAGGACATTTGCAGCGGTTGTCCCCAGCATTCCGGCAATCTCGCTTTCCAAATCTTCTACGGTCAAGCCTTCCTCAAAGTCACTGCTCTCCGTGTCGTTTAGGTCAATGGCAAACACATTGCCTCCCTCGGAATCTCCGAGAAATAATATTCCATCTTCATTGAACGCTAGCTTGCTGATGGACTTGATATCGGGCGTTCCCTTCTTCATCCCTGGATCAGCTACAGCTAGTGAGATGATTCCAAGGGTCAGAAAAATTGTGAGTAATTTTTTGATCATGGGTTAAAGATTTTTGGTTGCCTAAAGTAACGGTATCATCGAAAAAGAGTTAAACAAAAAAAGCTAAGAACCCTTGTAAGGGCTCTTAGCCGACAGATTAGAACAGGTTGGCTTTTGCAATTCTAATTGATGTCTTCTCCGTTTTTCAATTTCTCAAGGTTTTGCTCAATAACCGGGCCATTTAGGGCCGCAGCATTTGCTGGCATGTTTTCCTTTGCTAGTTGCAAATACTTAAGCGCTTGCTTGTAGTTACCCAGTGCGGAGTACCCTCTTGCAAGACCATAGTTAGTTGGCCATTGTCCCTTGTTCGTCTTAGCATTGTATTGAAAAACTTCAAGTGCCTTGTCCTTTTGACCGGCAGCAATCAACTGCCTACCGTATCCGTGAATTGCTCCAGCATTTGCTCCAGGCATCTTGATTGCCTCATCCATTACCGCAATTGCTTCATCCATCTTGTCTGCTGCCCTTAGAACACCCGCTTTGGTCTGCATGGTGCCGAATGTTTTTTGGCTGAAGAAATTGCCAGCAATCGCAGCATCCGCCCATTGTAGTGCTTCATCATGGGCTCCAATGCCAGAAGCATAGTTCGCAGCAGCTTGATAGTTGGCTCCGGTAAATCCTGGAGAGTTGTTCAACTCAGCCTTTACAGCAGCAAGCGTTAAATCGTTAATGTCCTTAACTTCTATCTTGAAGGGAACCATTTTATTTTCCCAAACGAGAGCTGCAGTTGCAGAGGTCGCCTGTCGATCGACAAACTCGTACGTCAGCCATTCGCGGAATTCAACATCTTTTGCTTCTACATCCACTCGAAGAGCATCATTAGCAGGGTCATAAAAGAAACTCCCCCAATGGTTATTGTCCTTCGAAAAAACAAGTGTCCATGGACCGCTTTCTGCAGGAGCTATGTGAAAGCCATATTTACCAGCTTTTAGTTCCTTCCCTTCGATTAGCACGTCATGTGAGAATTCAATCGTTGTATTCTCATTTGCTCCCGCCCTCCACGGTGATGGATTCTCTGGTGTGCTCAACCCAAATCCCAGAGGAGCGAATCCATAGGGAACTAACTGACCCCAGATTTGTCCTTTTCTGCTTTGACCATTGGGTCCGGTCACGTCCGGGCTGTTGTAGACAATTTCAACTGAAGCTAACCTCCCGATGAATTGTTTAACGACGCTCTTCTGGTTGCCTCCACCTGGAGGAGTGCTTAGCTGTGCCATAGAAATAGTAGTCAGGCACATACATAGAAATAGTAATAAAAGTTTGCTTTTTCCCATTGTTCAATAAGGTTTTGTTGTATGTGCGTAAAACGACGTAATGGCCTTTAGCCGGTTTATTTTCTTTCAAGGGATTATATAATAGATGAATGGTTTATCTTAAACACATAAACGGTGTGCTATGCGAAGTGCTTTGAAAGGCCAATTAGTAGGCTTAGACTCCAAGTTTCGGTACCGGGGGCTCAATCAAACAAGAATTGAAACCTTCAGTGATGCGGTATTCGCAGTCGCTTTTACTTTGGTCGTGCTTTCTTCAAGTGTTCCTGAAACCTTTGATCAACTGCGAGCTTCCATAAATGATATTGTGCCATCTTTCATTTGTATTGTGCTCCTGGTGGTGATCTGGTATCAACACTACATTTTTTTTCTTCGATACGGATTGCAGGACACTAAAACTGTTACCATTAACACACTTCTCCTTTTTCTCCTTCTCACTTATATATACCCGCTGAAATTTCTCGCTCGGTTCCTGTATGAGTTATACTCCGGACTGCTGTTCGGCATGGGTGAAAACTTTATGGATGATTTCGGCGGAGAGATGAATGGCAGTAACATGACGCTTCTAATGGTAGCATATGGACTTGGAGCATGTCTAATCTTTGTTTCAATGTCGTGGCTGTATCTCCATTCGTACAAAAAAAGAGAAGAACTTGAACTAGACGAGTATGAAGTTTATTCTACCAAAATTGGCATTTGGCACAACTTACTGATGAGCTCAATTCCTTTTCTCTCGGTCATCATTATTTCACTGGGCCTATTCGGCAGAGGTACGCTCAACTATAGCATCGGAGGGTTTATCTACATGTTGTATCCACCAGTTATGATTTCTTTTGGTATAATCACGAATAGGAAAATCAAGGCGAAATTCGGGTAATCATCTATTGACTCCCGGTCCACGATTGAGTTATCCTAAAATAGTACTATCAATTCTTTGAATATTCAATTTGAGTTTTACAAAATACCCAAATGTGGGTATTGACTTTATCAAGTGATAAGTGAGAACTTTACTTAATTAAAATAAGCTGCCAATAATGAAACGATTGACGGTTCTCTTATTTCTGATCTTAATTCTATTGCTCATGATAGATGGGCTTGGATTATAAAACGCAAAAAAACACCCAAATGAAAAAGTTCGCCAAAATAATATTGATGATCACCGCCTTGATACTCACCGTTGTTGGAATTGGTAAGTTGAAGCTCGATAGAAGATAGTTTCTGGTTGATTAGTTAAATAGTTTGAATGGTCAAAATTGTATGACCAGCCGCATATTTTTCGAGACTTACTCAATCAGCAAGAAAGTCATTTGCTAGAGTTTTTTAGCTTGTTCCCAATAGACATCCATTTCTTCGAGCGTCATTTCACCTATTTGTTTGCCATCCTTCTTTGATTCTGACTCGAGGTATTGAAATCGCTTGATAAACTTCTTATTGGTGCGTTCAAGAGCTTCTTCGGGATTGATATCAACAAAACGCGCGTAGTTGATAAGCGAAAAGATCAGGTCTCCAAACTCTTCCATTTTTCTCTCTCGGTCTGACTCTGACTGAAATTCATTTAGCTCTTCCTGAACTTTGTCCCAGACTTGATCCTGGTTATCCCAATCAAAACCCACCCCTCTCGCTTTTTCTTGAATTCGCATCGCCTTGACAAGTGCAGGAAGTGACTTTGGAACACCACCTAACACCGATCGATTGCCTTTTTCTTTAAGCTTAATTTTCTCCCAATTTTCTTTTACGACTTCCTCATCTTCTACCTTTAAATCACCGTAAATATGTGGATGCCTCCTTATCAGTTTTTCACTAATCTCATTCAATACGTCAGCTACATCAAACTCCTTCTTCTCTGAGGCAATTCGCGAATAAAATATCATGTGAAGAATCAGATCTCCAAGCTCCTTTTTCACCTCATCCAAATCATTTTCCAAAATAGCATCCGACAGCTCGTACGTCTCTTCAATTGTCAAATGCCTTAAGCTCTCCATCGTTTGCTTCTTATCCCATGGGCAATTTTCTCGTAGCTCATCCATGATGGTGAGCAGTCGATCAAAAGCTTTCAATTTAGCTTCTCGATTTAGATCTGGTTTTGACAGGGGAGCATCCATGGAATTTTAATGAATTGTATTTTGTTTGAATGAATACAGTCGCAAATTGGCTAATTTTGAATCAAAATTGATGCGATGCAAACAGTATTATTGGGGGTCGGTTTTTTTGCTCTATTTTTCATTCTGCTATCTGTGCGGATCTTGTTTAAGAAAAATGGAGAATTCAAGGGCACATGCGCGTCTCAAAATCCTTATCTTAACAAAGACGGACAAGCATGTGGCTTTTGCGGGAAGACGGTGGCTCCCGGCGATTCCTGTGGCAATCCTGATTCTGAGGTAAACAAGGTTTTAGCTAAATACTAGGCGATAAACTTTTTCACTTAATCTTTTCAACAATAATGCGGCTTGCTCATATTTGCGCACCGCTTAAAATAACAATCACCTTTGACACTCATAAAATCTATTTCCGGCCTGCGTGGAACGGTCGGCGGTAAGCAAGGAGAAAACCTAACTCCTATTGACGTAGCTAAATTTTCTGCAGGATACGGTGCGTGGCTCAAGTCCTCCGTGGATAAGCCGAAAATAGTACTTGGCAGGGATGCACGTCCGTCTGGCAAACCCTTTTCCAGAATAGTTGCCAATACGCTAATCAATCAGGGAATCGACGTGTTAGACCTTGGTCTAAGTACGACTCCAACGGTTGAGATGGCAGTACTCGCTGAAGAAGCACACGGAGGAATTATCCTCACTGCAAGCCACAATCCTGCGGGATGGAATGCGATGAAGCTTCTCAATGAACGCGGTGAGTTCATTTCAGCCGAGGATGGGAAAAAGGTTCTCGAATTGTCCGAATCTGATGAGATAGAATATGTAGTCCCAGCTAAATTCGGAAAATACAGCAAGGATAGCTCATACATTGACTATCATATTGATCAAATTCTAAATCATGAGTTGGTTGATGTTGAGGCCATCAAGGATGCTGGATTTAAGATTGTGGTTGATGCCGTCAATAGTACTGGAGGAATCTCAGTCCCTCCATTGCTCAAAAGGCTAGGTGTTGAAGTCAAAGAAATGTTCTGTGAACCAAATGGCAACTTTCCACACAATCCCGAACCCCTTCCTGAGAATCTGCAGCAAATAACCAGTGAGTTGCAAGCTGGTAATTATCATCTTGGTGTTGTAGTTGATCCTGACGTTGATCGACTTGTTTTCATCTGTGAAAATGGTGAACCTTTCGGGGAAGAGTACACCCTGGTATCCATTGCAGACTATGTGCTTTCGCAGAAAAAGGGAAATACAGTATCTAATCTATCGTCTACTCGGGCACTTAGAGATGTGACAGAAAAGCACGGATGTGAATACAATGCCTCAGGCGTCGGGGAAGTGCATGTAGTAGCAAAGATGAAAGAAACCAATGCCGTGATCGGAGGAGAAGGAAATGGTGGAGTGATTGTTCCTGAACTTCACTATGGCAGGGACGCACTTGCTGGATTGGCTCTCTTTCTCACACATTTGGCCAAATCAGGGAAGAGTGCTTCTTTCTTACGTGCCACCTATCCCAACTACCACATTTCGAAGAACAAGATTGAACTAACGCCCGAAATTGATGTCGACGACGTACTAAATGCTATTAAGCAGAAATACTCATCCAATCCAATCAATACCGAAGATGGCATTAAAATCGAATTTGATAGTGAGTGGGTTCAATTGAGAAAATCCAATACTGAGCCGATAATTCGTATTTTTGCAGAGTCTGAAAGTCAGAACACAGCTGAACATCTAGCAAACAAGTTGATTTCGGACATCAAGGAAGTGATTTCAGGTTAAAACTAGTTACCATGAACGTTTACTTTGATAATGCAGCAACGACTCCTTTGGATCCGATAGTTTTTGAGGCCATGAAACCGTATCTGTTGGAGTACTTTGGTAATCCATCCTCAATCCATGCTCATGGGAGAAAAGTTCGTACTGCTGTTGAACATGCCCGTAAAAAAGTAGCTGACTTGCTCAATGTCACGCCAGGTGAAATCTTCTTTACCTCCGGTGGCACCGAGGCAGACAACATGGCCATACGTTGTAGCATTCGTGATAAGGGTGTCTCTCATATCATTTCAAGTAAAATTGAGCATCATGCTGTTGCACACACCCTTGAGGCAAAGGAAAAAGAAGGAGTAAGGGTAAGCTACGTCAATCTGAATGGAGATGGCGAAGTTGACTATGATCATCTGGAAGATTTGCTCAAGGACAATGCCGACACGATGGTCTCGCTTATGCACGCAAACAACGAGATAGGTAATCTGCTCGATCTCGAACGTGTGGGAGATCTATGCGAAACTTACGGGGCAATCTTCCATTCTGACACTGTACAGAGCATGGCTCACTACGTTCACGATCTGAGTCAATTAAAATTGGATTTTGCGGTAGGATCCGCCCATAAATTTCACGGCCCGAAAGGCATCGGATTCCTGTACGTCAGCCATGAAACGAAGATAAACCCACTTATACATGGTGGTGCTCAGGAAAGAAACATGCGGGGTGGTACCGAGAATGTCTGTGGTATCGTTGGGCTCGCCAAAGCTATGGAGATCGCATATGCCGATATGGCTTCACATCGCAAGCATATCGAGGATCTCAAAAGAAGGACAATAGAAAAACTTCGTGCTTCGATCGATGGTGTGGCATTTAATGGCGTTTCGGATAATTTGGACAAAAGCCTTTATACCGTATTGAATATTTGTTTGCCTCCATCCGAGGACAACGACATGCTGCTTTTTAACCTGGACATCAATGGCATTTCTGTTTCAGGGGGAAGTGCATGCTCTAGTGGTTCAAACATCGGGTCTCATGTCCTTGCTGAGTTGGACAGAGACCAGGAAAGAGGAGCTATTCGTTTTTCTTTTAGTAAATACAACACTGCAGAAGAGGTGGATTACGCGGTTGAGAAGTTGGCCAGTCTGTATCAAGGCCAAACCGTTCCCGCATGAATATTTTTGCACAACAAAGTTTCACTAAGCAGGATCTGATGCACTGGATCCCACGCCTCATTGTCGTCATAATAATTGCCCAAACTCTTCCTTTCAAATACATAGGAGCTGTAGAAAGTGTCAATATTTTCACACAGTTAAACATGGAGCCTTATGGTCGAATAGGCATTGCGATTATCGAGACTACCGCAATTATCTTCTTGCTATCACGGTTTTACATCATGGGAGCAATTATGTCCTTAAGCTTGATTAGTGCCGCAAATTTTTTGCACTTTGTGAAACTAGGAATAATCGTCAATGATGACGGAGGTCTCCTATTTTTCTTCAGCATCGTGGTGATTATCTGTTCACTTTGGATCGTGATCTATTGGAATCTGATGAAGAAAAAGAAAAAAAACGTCACGTTCGACCTGCCAGATCTTGACGACACTGATTTTTGAGTTTTTTTCAATTTTTCAAGCCTTCATTTACTACCACTCCCACTAATCGTTCGTTAGCTTAGTATTAGTATTAGCTATGGTAGTTAGGTTTCAAGTCATAGGGATCGTTGCACTACTTCTACATTCACTGTCTGGGAGTTGTCAGCAATTTTTTGAAAAAACTAACCAGCTCAAAGAAGTTGAGGTCTATCGAGTCCAGGCGCCCAACTCACTCGTTAATTTCCAGTCTCAGACAGCATTTTCGGCTTTAGCCATCAAAAGTCCGGAACCGACTGAATTTTACATGGATGTTGAAGGAACACACATTCTTATTCCCAAAGATGAAGATTCCGAAGGTCACACCTATTTCATATCGCTACCTATTCCACGAAATTCTATTCAACTGATCGTACCGGTCGGAATACCATTTGATCTTTTTGCCATCCAGAGTGGGCAAGCTCCTACTATCCGCCTGCCCGGTGGACGAGAAGAGCTTGCGAGTGATTGTGCAGATCCGATCGATTATGTGCCCCAGTCAACATGGCGTGATGGATTGCCAGCACCAAATTATACACGGTCGTATCATACGGTTTTTCACAATGTCGTTCACCATTCTGCTGGTTCAAACACCAATACAAACTATACACAAGTTGTACGAGATATCTATCTGTTTCATACACAGGTCAACGGATGGTCAGACATTGGCTATAACTATTTGATCAGTCAGGACGGGACTATCTATGCGGGACGTGATCCCGGCAATGGCGATCAGGATATGGTAAGAGGAGCGCACTTTTGCGGTGCCAACTCAGGAACCTTGGGTGTATGCCTTCTCGGAAATTTTGAAACAGCCACCCCTACGAATGAGGCATGGATCTCTCTGGAATCACTGCTAACTTTTCAATTAATCAACCAGGGGCTGGACCCCTTTGATTCCTACTCACACAGTCTGGGCACGCTTGGAACGATTGTCGGCCACCGTGAAGGATGTGCTACACTTTGTCCGGGTGAGAACGTATTTTCCCAATTGCAGAATCTGAAAGCCTCTCTTTCCTCTAACATCCAATCCTGCGATCCGCAAGAGCAGCTCTCATTTGAGGCGGATTCGTTAGTAGGAGTGAGAGAAATCGTTACTTATCAGAATACCAGTGAAGGTTATGAAAATTACAGGTGGATTCTTGAAGGGGCTTTCCCGCAGCTTGTGAGCTCTGAAAATGCACAGACCTCCTATTCGGTGCCCGGCTCTTATGATGTGATGTTGATTGGGGATATCGGAGCGAATTCAGACACGTTAATGGTTCATGACTTCATCCGAGTGAGTTTGCTTTCAAGTGAACCAACCGTCTTCCCAAATCCTGCTACCAGTCAGGCACAAATAGTTGTAGATTTTAGAAAAAGCATAGACCGAGTTGAGATGGTTAATTTAGATGGAAAGCTCCTCGCCACATGGGAGAGAGATTTTGACGAGATTCAACTACCCAATGTCGAATCCGGAATTTACCTTTTGAACGTCACCTCTCAACAAGATCACTACACCTGTAAGCTTATTTTGAACTAGTTCATCTAAGAACGATGGTCTTAAGGCAATCAACCCATTTGTCTTCCGCATTGAGGCTAGGAACCAGATCCCATTGTTGTCCACCGGCAGCTTTGAAGTCTTCCTGATACGTCTCTCCAACCTCGACGGTCGTTTCCAGACAATCAGAAATAAATGCCGGTGAAAAAGCCAGAACCTTTTTTATGCCTTTAGTAGCAAGGTCTTTTAAAGCTTCGTCGGTATATGGCTGTATCCAGGGCGTCTTCCCAAGTCGGGATTGGAAAGTGACCGAATAACTTTCTTCGTTTAGCTCTAATTTTTGGGCCAATAACTTTGTGGTGGCAAAACACTGGGCACGATAACAGTATTTATTCTTCTCATTTATAGATGCACAACAATCACCAAATGTGCAATACTCATCCACGGAAGCCTTGGTGATCTGACGTTCCGGAATGCCGTGATAGCTAAAGAGGAAGTGATCGTAATTAGTGGCACTCATCAACTTCTTTGCGTTGTCAGCAATTGTCTCAAGAAACAAGTCTTCTTCGAAAAACTGAGCCGTAAATTTCAAGTCCGGTATTACCTGCCATGTTTTTGTGATCTCCATCACCTTATCTATCACAGAGCCGGTGGTGGCAGATGCATACTGAGGAAATAGAGGAATCACATGAATGGAAGAGCAGGTTTTCAAGGCGTCCAGACCTTCTTTTAGAGAGGGATTCTGGTATCGCATGGCCAACTCGACCCGATAATCGTCATTCAGTTCTCTTCTTAATTTATCCCGTACTTCGAAACCAAAATATTTCAGAGGCGACCCTTTTTCATCAAAGAGCCTCAAATACTCCTTTGCTGATTTAGGGGAACGAAGGGGAGCAATGATTAGGTTGACCAGCATCCATCGATTCAGGAATGGAATATCGATAACACGCTTATCCATTAAAAATTCTCGTAAATATTTCCTGACGTCACCAACTGAGGTGGAATCTGGTGTTCCCAGGTTTACAAGCAAGATTCCTTTTTTGCTCATTCTTAGTTCAAAATATTTGCTTCCCAGATAATGATCGAGTATGCAACAAATCTGGCAAACCTAAAAAGGGAAAAATACAAGTATTTTTTGAAGGAGTATTTTACTGATCCCACGAGCATAGCAATACCAGAAAAGGGAAGAGGAGTGATCGCAGCAACAATTACAAGAAAGCCACCATAGTGATTCAAGTGCTTTTCAAATTTTCCGAAGACCCTCTTTTTCATTGCGACAAAAAATTTGGTCCTATTCAAATACTGACCAATCAAAAATCCAATGACCCCGGCAATATAGGATATGATCGAAAGTGAGATAATGTTGTTGATGTAGTTTATCAGTATCTCAGCTCTGAGAGACCAGATCATGAAAAACTCAGGCGGGATAATTCCAAATATTACTTCCGAGGCAAGAAAGATCAGATAAACGATCGATGGCTTTTCATATACGGGACCCAAAACCGCTTCAAGAGTGAAGTTCAGATTGTTCCTGGCATAGAAGTATCCACCAACAATTACGACCAGCCAGGTAAATCCTCTCGCGAGATTTCGCAACAAAAACCGTCTTCGGTCAGGAAGTGATTTGTTATCTTCTTCAGCCATTCAAAAGGGAAATAACCTTATTTAGGATCAGATTGTTCAACTTTCACGGATTCTTTTTTAGGTTGCTTTTTTTCAAATGAGACGGACCAGTAGGGATCCGCTAGCTCGGTGTACCTTCCGTGAAATTGTGTTAGCATTATTTTAACAGCGTAGTTTAGCCTGTTTACTGCATCGATGAAGTAGTCGTGCCTGTTTTTAGGATGATAAATGAAAAACTTGATGACCGGGAAGGCACATGTCCTAAAATCACCAAGTACTTTTTTTGTGTCAGGTTTTTTCTTTTCCAGCCTCTCTGTAGCCTTACCGCAGCAGTTACCCAAGCCTTTTACCAGTGGTATATAAATTTTATTTACTTCCCTCTCTTTTTCTCCCATCTCCTCTGATGCCTCATCACAAAATGCCTTTAAAATCCGTAAGGATGGCAAGCTCATCGCCGCTTCAGTAAAGACATCCGGTTGCCATAGAATCTCACGAAAGGTAAACAGTGACGGCAGCAATTCAGTATCGTAATCATCGTCACCCTGAAGTGATTTCAAGGTTTTGTTTGTAATCCCCGACACTTCGACATCTCCGGCATGAAACGCATAGGACCATCCCTTCTCATTGTCCTCAATGAGCTTGTGAAAGTTCCATATCTCATTTAGTGCTAGTTTCATACCTGATTAAAGGGCCAAAATAACACATGCTAGCGATTTTCCCCCTCAAGAATCATCAATACCTGATTGGCAACTATTGTTGAACCATACATATCTGGTCCGCTTTTATCACGATCTCGGTGAAAGTATCGAGAAATGGTAAAGTGTTTATCCTCATCAGTAGGGCCTAAATATCCCAGGTAAGCAATTTTTCCTTGTATCTCCGAGCAATCAAAATCCAAGTCATTAAAATCATACTTCCTAAACTGGTCATCAAGCCTTCGAAACTCCACTTCGACAGCTGCATTGCTCTCCATCTCGCTTAGGAAGTCTGAAGCTTTTTTCTTATCGTATGCGAGCGCAATCTGGTAGGCAAAGTGGTAATGATCAACTCCAAATGAGTTGATAAAAGGGATGAACTCGATCACGAAATTGTCTCCGCTGTTGCTCTGAGCGTATCCAACTTTACGAGCACTTCTCATAAACATTGGATGAACATCAAAAAATCGTGCACCATCATGGCGCGCGGCAAGGACGGCTCCAGATGTCTTGATGCAATCAGCAAGAATGCTATCTTGTGCAGTATCTTTTTGCTCCGTGAAGAAAACATCAATACCTATTACCTTTGGGTTACAGACGCTTATGGAATCGATAAGCTTGATCAGATAAAGACGATCTCCGTTGCCAATATTGAAGAAGACGAAATGATTGTCGATTCCCTTTTGCAGTTTATTATACTTTTTGTTCAGGTTGTAAAATCTTATGAAAGAGATTGAAAAAGCAACCAGGACTATAAGCACAACCGACCCACCAACAACCAAAAGTCTCTTTATGAGCTTAGTTTTCATTTTGAAAATGAGTATTATTTAAGTTTCATCTAACTTCAAATTG
The DNA here is from genome assembly GCA_028285685.1 of Cyclobacteriaceae bacterium. Lineage (GTDB taxonomy): Bacteria > Bacteroidota > Bacteroidia > Cytophagales > Cyclobacteriaceae > Ekhidna. Next base: position 167,927 of record JANQOR010000034.1, read on the forward strand.
TGGAAAAAAAATGGATTTACCTGGACGAGCCGGATACGCAAATAACTCAAGAGCTCTCCAAATCCGTAAACATCAATCCAACCCTAGCCAAAATACTCACACAAAGAGGAATTGAATCATTTGAGGAGGCCAAGAAATTTTTCAGGCCAAGTTTAAAGACCTTACACGATCCCTTTCTCATGAAAGACATGGACAAGGCAGTTAATCGTCTTTGTGAGGCAGTCTTTAACCAGGAAAAGATTCTCCTTTATGGAGACTACGACGTTGACGGCACTACTTCGGTAAGTTTACTATTTCTATTTCTTAAACAGTTTACTTCCAATCTCGACTTCTATATACCAGATCGCTATACCGAAGGGTATGGTATCTCTAAGAAAGGGATCGATTGGGCGGAAGAAAATGGATTCAAGCTAGTCATTGCACTTGATTGTGGGGTCAGAGCCAATGAAAGAGCCATCCAGTCAAAAAAATTGGGAATCGACTTGATCATCTGCGATCACCATCTACCAGGCGATGAACTACCAGATGCATATGCAATTCTTGATCCTAAACAACCCAACTGCACCTACCCGTTCGATGAATTATCCGGCTGTGGAGTGGGTTTCAAGTTGCTCGAAGGTTTCTGCCAGCAAAACACCATTGACAAAGAGAAGTTGTACCAATTTTTAGATCTCTTAGCTGTAAGTATCGCCTCTGACTTGGTTCCTATCGTCGGGGAAAACAGAACGCTGGCGTACTATGGCTTAAAAAAACTTAATAAAAAACCTTCGGCTGGCTTGAAATCCCTTATTGACGTCAGCGGTCAGAAAACATCCTTGAATATTTCAAGCGTGGTCTTTGCATTGGGGCCAAGAATCAATGCTGCGGGTAGACTTTCGCATGCAAAAGAGTCGGTCAATCTTTTGATCGGTGAGAGCGAGGAAACAACGGAATTCGCAGATAATCTTAACGCTCGAAACAAGGAAAGAAAAGAATTTGATCAGAGCATTACCGAGGAAGCATTGGAAATGATTGCAGCAATGCCACAGACTCAGAAATCCACTGTCTTATTCAAAGAGTCCTGGCACAAAGGTGTGATTGGAATTGTGGCATCACGCTGCATCGAACATTATTACCGTCCGACCATCATCCTGACAAAATCCAATGGAAAGGCGACCGGATCTGCCCGATCTGTCGATGGTTTTGATGTCCATGCTGCAATTACAGAATGTCAAGATCTACTCGAGCAATTTGGTGGCCACAAGTATGCTGCGGGAGTTACGCTCTCACTAGAGAATATTGAAGCCTTTCAGAAAAAATTTGAGGAAGTAGTTTCAAGAAGAATCCTTCCTGAGCAATTGATCCCTACTGTTAAGATCGATTCTGAGATTCCACTTCAAGAAGTGAATTTCAAAACCAACAACATCCTGGCACAAATGGAGCCATTTGGTCCTCAAAATCTTGCACCTGTTTTTGGCACGAAAAATGTCACTGTAAAATCCAAACCTAAGGTGATGAAGGATGCACATATTAAAGGGTTTTTACATGAAGCTAATAGTGATAAGATGTATGAGTACATAGGGTTTGGACTGGCGGAAAAAGCGGAAAAAATGGAACCAGGGGAACCATTCCAAATTGCGTTTCACATCGAAGAAAATAATTTTCGACAACATAAGTCGATCATCCTCAACATTCAGGATATCAAATTTGATTAATAACTTGCACCCTTTTTAAATGGGTCTTCATTTTAAAGCATGGAGTTAAGAGGCGAACATCTGGTCAAGAAATACAAGAAGAGAAAAGTAGTTAATGATATCTCTGTCACGGTAAAGCAAGGCGAAATTGTAGGATTATTGGGCCCCAACGGGGCAGGGAAAACAACTTCTTTCTACATGATTGTTGGGTTGATCAAGCCCAACGAGGGAAGAATATTCATTGATGATCAAGATGTGACAGATCTGCCCATGTTCAAGAGAGCGCAGAATGGCATTGGCTACTTGGCACAGGAGGCCTCTGTCTTTAGAAAGCTTTCAGTGGAGGATAACATTCTAGCTGTTCTGGAGATGATGAAACTTTCAAAAAAAGAGCAAAAGGAAAAAGCAGAGGCTTTACTTGAGGAGTTTAGCTTAACCCATGTTCGCAAAAACCTTGGGCAGGTGCTGTCAGGTGGCGAGCGAAGAAGAACGGAGATCGCCAGGGCCTTGGCTGTAGATCCCAAATTTGTGCTGCTAGATGAGCCTTTTGCCGGGGTTGACCCAATTGCCGTTGAAGAAATTCAGACAATTGTAGCCCAGTTGAAAAATAAAAATATCGGGATTCTTATCACCGATCACAATGTAAACGAAACACTGTCTATCACAGACAGAGCATACCTTATGTTTGAAGGTCGTCTTTTGAAAGCGGGTTCAGCAGAAGAGCTTGCCAATGACGAGCAAGTAAGAAAAGTTTACTTAGGGAAACATTTTGAATTGAAGAGAAAAATTTAATTTTCTACTTCGATGGCACTTTTCAATTCCATAATGTCATGGGTCATGAAGAAGAGGATCCACCAGATTGATCTCTTCATGAAATATCCACATGAAGTTCAACAAGAGCTTCTGGAAGGTCTCCTTCGGAAAGGAGAGGATACGGAATATGGGAAGTCACATGGTTTTTCTGCGATCTCCAATTATGACCAATTCAAATCTCAGGTTCCTATCGTAACCTACGAAGATCTCTTTCCTTGTATTGAGCGAGTCATGAAAGGAGAACAAAACATCCTATGGCCGTCAGAAATAAAATGGTTTGCCAAGTCCTCCGGAACCACAAACGCAAGAAGCAAGTTCATCCCCGTTTCCCAGGAAGCGTTGGATGATTGTCATTATAAGGGGGGCAAAGATCTCTTGTCGATCTATTTCAACAATTATCCTGAAGCAAATATGTTCTCAGGCAAGGGACTCGTAATCGGCGGTAGTCACCAACTCAATCAGTTTGATGAAAATTCAAAATCTTATTACGGTGATGTCTCCGCTGTTTTGCTAAAGAACCTTCCGTGGTGGGCTCAAATGGTACGTACCCCAAGCCTTGACATTGCTCTCATGGACGAATGGGAAGAGAAAATTGACCGAATGGTTGAGATTACTTCAGAAGAGAATGTTACCAATATTTCAGGAGTTCCAACGTGGATGATCATTCTACTTGAAAAAATGTTGGTGAAGAAAAATGCCAACGACATTCTAGACGTTTGGCCAAACCTTGAAGTATTTTTTCACGGAGCGGTGTCATTTACACCGTATGAGGATCTTTTCAAAAAATTGATCCCAAGTGGGCAGATGCGGTATATGGAAACCTATAATGCCTCTGAAGGGTTTTTTGGAATTCAGGATCAAACAGACAAAAAAGAGTTTTTGCTCATGCTTGACTATGGGATTTTCTATGAATTCATTCCTTACGACGAGTCTGAACATGAAAGCCCTAGAATAGTTCCTCTTGATGAAGTAGAAGTGGGCAAGAACTATGCTGTAGTCATCACTACAAACGCTGGTCTTTGGCGGTACAAGATCGGAGATACCGTTCGTTTTACAAGCATTGATCCATACAGGATCACTATTTCAGGCAGAACAAAACATTTCATCAATGCATTTGGAGAGGAGCTCATAATCGAAAATGCAGAAAATGCAATTGCGGAGGCCAGTCGAAAAACAAATGCGGTTATCGACAATTTTACGGCAGGGCCTAAATATCTTGACTCGGGGACAAGGGGAGGGCACGAGTATGTGATCGAGTTCACAAAAAAACCTGATGACCTGGAACGGTTCACACAACTTCTTGACGAAAAATTACGAGAAGTCAATTCAGATTATGATGCGAAACGCTATAAGGACATTGCATTGCTACCCCCTATCATTCATTCTGTTGAACCTGGAACTTTCTACGACTGGTTGAAATCCAAAGGGAAAATAGGAGGCCAGCACAAAGTGCCAAGGCTTGCGAACAACAGAGAGTTCATTGATGAACTTTTGTCTTCCAAAATCCATTCCTAATACTCCCAAAAACAACTTAAGAGGTTTTTGGTTATAATTGCATTCATCCAAAAACCGAACCTATTTAAAGAAAATTATGGGCAATTTCAATCACACATCTCAAGAAGGTTTAGAATGGACAGGCAAGCCGTTTGGTGGAATACTAGAGGATATCAGGCGAAGAGCTCCACATTACGTCGATGACTTCAAAGCTGGATTAAGTTCCAAGGTGGCAGGGACAACTTTCTTCATGTTTTTCGCAGCCCTTGCCAATGCGATTGCATTTGGTGCATTGACCGGGAGCATGACGGGAAATCAGATTGGAATTACCGAGATGGTGGTTGTGACAGCCATTGGCGGAATTATATTCGCTCTCTTTTCTGGTCAGCCTCTGACAATTCTTGGTGGAACGGGGCCCATCACAATATTTACCGGATTACTTTATGTTGCGTGTGAGCAACTTGATATTGGCTTCCTGGCAACTTACGCCTGGGTTGGGATTTGGTCCGGATTCTTCATGCTCGTGCTTGCGTTCACAGATGCCAGTGCGCTGATGCGTTACTTTACTAGGTTCACAGATGAAATATTCGCTGCCTTAATATCTGTCATATTCATCGTAGAAGCTGTGAAAGACGTAAGATCAACCTTCATCGTGGATGATGCTAGTTATTCACATTCTACAAGTTTTCTAACACTCATTTTAGCTCTGGGTACTTTTATGATTTCTCGATGGTTGAAGAACATCACGCAATCACCTTACTTGAGACGCACGATGCGGGAATTCATTTCAGATTTCGGACCATCGATTGCGATTATTGCGATGACTGCTCTCGCGGTTAGCTTTCCGGACATTACCATATCCCGCCCACTGGTTCCAGATTCAATTGGAACAACTTCGGGCAGACCTTGGCTTGTTGATATATTCGGAATACCGGTGTGGGCTATGTTTGCTTCAGCAGGCCCGGCGCTATTGGCAACAATATTGCTCTTCCTCGATCAGAATATTACCACCAGACTTGTAAATGCTGCCCAGTACAAACTAAAAAAAGGACCTGGATATCATCTGGATCTGGCTGTTGTCGGCTTGATCATTCTTGTTGGATCGCTATTTGCACTTCCCTGGATTGTCGCGGCAACGGTTCACTCTCTGAATCATGTACGAAGTTTAGCGGATATGAAGGTGAAAGAAACACCACAGGGTAAAGTGGAGGAAATTGCAAGTGTGCGAGAGAATCGGATATCTGGTCTGATGGTACACCTCTTGATACTAACGTCACTATTCTTCTTGGGAATTGTGGCGCTAATACCTATGCCTGTACTGTTTGGTTTATTCTTATATATGGGAGTCGCCTCACTGGCTGGTAATCAATTCTTTGAACGAATGACACTATGGTTTAAAGACCCTCACCTTTATCCCGATGCCCACTATTTAAATGTGGTACCGAATAAGGTAGTACATCAATTTACGGTAATTCAATTCCTATGCTTCGTTGTTCTTTGGGTACTCAAAACATCTCCGGCAGGAATACTATTTCCATTGTTCATTGCAATGCTTGTCCCTATAAGATTGTTTATGGGAAAGTTCTTCAAAGCAGAACATTTATGGGCACTGGTGAAGGAAGATGAGCAGGAAGAGGAAGAATTGGGAATTGTCATTTAAAAATCATCCCAATAATTTATTCTCTGATATCATGAACTATCCTTTAAAAAAAGAATCCAGGATTTTGAAACAATATGACTGTTATTTCTGTTAATGGTCGATAATGAAATCAAAGGGTTTAGTACAGATATTTTCATTATTGCTTGCTTTCAACTTCGCTGGTGAGGTGCTGTTGTCTACCTCTGTCGTTAGCTCAACACCTATTGAAATTGAATTCGATGGAGATGGTGAAAAAAAAGAAGCAAAGAAAGAGAAGGAATCGGACAAGATGACTCAACGAAACCGACTTTCAAAATTTGAGAAGTTGGCTGGTGATGATCTTGTGGCGATTCATTCTTATCGTTGGTGGAAATCACCTACCATCGAGAAGTGTTGTCCTCCCCCAGAGCTAGGGTAGTTCTTCTTCATTACGACCACCCTTAACTAATTCTACTTAAACGAAATCAAACATACAGTTATGTTTAAAAATTTAAAATCTGACCTTTCCTCCAGCCTGGTAGTTTTCCTTGTAGCTGTTCCTCTATGTCTTGGAATAGCACTTGCATCCGGAGCTCCACTTTTCGCTGGAATTATTTCCGGAATTATTGGAGGCATCGTAGTTGGGGCAATTAGTGGTTCCTCCGTTGGAGTCAGCGGCCCTGCTGCAGGTCTGGCTGTGATTGTACTTGCCGCCATTCAAGACCTGGAGACTTATCCTACGTTTCTTGCGGCAGTTTTTTTAAGTGGCGTCATTCAAATTGGTCTTGGCGCTGCGAAAGCTGGTATTATTGGCTACTATTTTCCTTCCTCTGTAATCAAGGGAATGCTCTCGGCTATCGGGATTATCATTTTTCTGAAACAGATCCCCCATGCATTTGGATATGATGCTGATCCGGAAGGAGATCTTGAGTTTTTTCAACCCGATGGAGAAACAACTTTTTCAGAGCTATTCAAAATGGTGGATTTCATCCATCCCGGGGCAGTAATAATCTTCCTGGTATCCATGGGTATCCTGATCTTATGGGAGCGACCGTTCATGAAGAAGATCAGGGTTTTTCAAATAGTCCAAGGTCCCTTAGTGGTGGTTACAGCAGGAATAGTTATCAATCAACTTTTTGCTGGAACAGAAAATTATGTTGATTATACACATCTCGTTCAACTACCAATAGCTGGGTCTGCGAGCGAGTTTTTTGGTCAATTTACACTCTTTGATCCTTCCGCTATTCTCAATAGTAAAGTGCTTCTGATAGCAGCTACCATTGCAATCGTCGGATCACTTGAGACGCTTCTAAGTGTTGAGGCTACGGACAAATTAGACCCGCAAAAACGAATAACGCCAACAAACCGGGAATTGATCGCGCAAGGGGTTGGAAATTCACTTTCAGGTATCATTGGCGGGCTTCCTGTCACACAGGTAATCGTAAGATCTTCAGCCAATGTTCAATCCGGAGCTAAGTCAAAAATGTCGGCCATCATTCACGGTATCCTTCTTTTGATTTCGGTAATTTTTATTCCAAAAGTTCTCAACCTTATTCCTCTATCTAGCCTGGCTGCTATTTTGATTTTAGTTGGATTCAAATTGGCTCGTCCGACCATCTTTAAGCAGATGTTCAATGCGGGCAGATCGGAATTTGTCCCGTTCATGGTGACTGTCATCGGAATCATTTTTACAGACCTTCTGATCGGTATTGTACTGGGACTAGCGATCGGTATTTTTGAGATTTTGTATGCAAACTCCAAAAAGCCCTATGCCCTTACTCATGTGGAAGATAATGGATCAAGCAAGATGTACATAGACCTGGCTGAAAACCTCACTTTTTTAAGTAAAGCCAGTATGCTTGAGACCATCTCACATATTCCAAATGATTCTAAGGTCCTGATTGACGCTTCACGCTCTTATTTCATACATCCAGATATAAGAGAAATCCTATCGGACTTTAAAGAGAACGCTCAGTACAGAAATATTGAACTTGAAATCGTCGGGCTAGACACCACGCACAAAGATCCTGTAAAGGCGCTAAAGGAAATAGCCAAAAAAGAGTAGCATCAATTCGAGTGGTCGATATAATTGACCCATTTCTCAATTAGACTCGCGAAATCTTCGGGAAGATCAGATTCTACGAAGATCTTCTCTTTAGTGACAGGATGGAGGAAACCCAACGTTTTCGCATGCAAGGCTTGCCGAGGCAAGATCTTAAAGCAATTATGCACAAACTGCTTGTACTTTGTGAAGATGGTTCCCTTTAAAATCTGATCACCACCATATGTAGCATCATTAAAAAGTGGGTGTCCTAAGTATTTCATGTGTGCACGAATTTGATGGGTTCTGCCTGTTTCCAGATTGCACTTAACAAGGGACACATATCTCAAATCTTGCATCACTTCATAATGTGTGATTGCTTTCTTACCGAAATCGCCTTCAGGAAAAGCGGCCGTAATTCGCCGATCCTTTAAACTACGTCCTACATTCACATTGACGGTTCCCTCCCCCGGGTGCGGAGTTCCCCATACAAGTGCATAATATGTTCGTTCAATGGAATGATCAAAAAACTGCTTAGCCAACCCATTCATCGCAGCCTCCGTCTTGGCAATTACTAATAGTCCGGAAGTGTCTTTATCTATCCTGTGAACCAGCCCGGGGCGCCCTTCATTTCCCTTCATTTCAGGCAGATTTTGAAAATGGAAAGCCAATGCGTTGACTAATGTCCCAGTCCAGTTTTGATATGCCGGGTGTACCACCATCCCAGCTGGTTTGTTTACAACCAATAAATGCTGATCCTCCATTACGATATCCAGCGGAATTTCCTCCGGAATCACCTCCTCATCTCTCGGTGGCTCTGGTAGTGCAATCGAAATATTGTCTCCCGGATGAACTTTGTAATTGGGTTTCACACTCTGATCATTCACTTTAACAAATCCGTCCCTGATTCCATTCTGCACTTTGCTCCGCGTGACATTGGGTAAGCGATCCATTAAAAATTTATCAATTCTCAGCAATTCCTGCCCAGCATCAACCACGATGCGATGATGCTCGTAAAGCTCCTCCTCAAAATCCTGCGGTTCCTCTGACATAAGCGTAAATTTAAGTGATGATGAAACTTCCTAGCCCCATACAAGAACTAGAGCATCCCATTTTGGCTGAGAAGGAGGTACGGCTGTTTGTAAAAAGAGATGATCTTATTCATAAGGAGATGATGGGGAACAAATGGAGAAAGTTGAAGTACAATCTTGAAGAGGCAAAAAACCAAGGGTGTAGCTCAATTTTGACATTTGGTGGAGCCTTCAGCAATCACATTTATGCTACTGCTGCTGCAGGAGCTGAGTTTGGGTTCAATACGATCGGAATTATTCGGGGTGAAGAACTTCATACTAACAGCAATCCAACGCTTCGTTTCGCTGCTTCAAAGGGCATGGATCTGAGATTCGTAGATAGGAAAACATTCTCGAATCTTCGCGAAGATCCGATACGCCTCAAAAGGACTGAAATTAACAGCTACATTTTGCCAGAAGGAGGAACGAATGAGTTTGCTGTCAAGGGATGCAAGGAATTGATCAAAGAAATTAACATCGATTTTGACCTTATAGCACTTCCTATCGGTACAGGTGGCACTTTCTGTGGCGTATTGGATGGGGTACAGGAGTGGCAAACTGTAATAGGAATAAGTTGTTTGAAAGGCTCCTTCATAAAACAGGAATTAGAAAAACTTACCTCTGACTTTGCCATTGACAATTCGAATTATCAGATCAATACCGACTACCATTTCGGAGGTTATGGCAAAACAACAGGTGAGTTAGTCGATTTTATTAATTGGTTTAAAGAAGTGTTTGCTATTTCTCTAGACCCGATTTATACTGGAAAATGCTTTTTTGCCGTTTGGAATATGATTATTAACGATAAATTTGAAAAAAATCTCAAAATAATCCTATTGCATACAGGTGGTTTACAGGGTATTTTGGGCTTTAATCGAAAAAACAAAAATATTATCCAATAAGACTTAATTTTATCACAGACTTGTAATGGTGAAAAAATTTGTGTTCATAGCCTTCCTGGTGATTTTGTTTGCAGGCTGCAATACGAATGAGCTAGAGTTCGATAATATCGATCTACCAACGGTTGATGGAACATTTAACTTCCCGCTAGGTACCGCAACCTATACTATTCGGGAACTTATTCTAGACCAGGAAGACAGTCTGCTCGATTTTCAGGTTGATGAAGATTCTCTAATTACTCTGGTATATCACGATTCAATAAGCTATGAGTCGAATACTGACTTTATCGAAATTGATGATATTACCAATTCAGAGAGCATTGACCTCACCGGAGTTATGGGTACACCTATCTCTGGTCCAGGGGCCACAGTTCCACTCTCGGAGACTTTCAGTTTTAATTTTGATCCGGCAGACAATGAAGATATCATCGATTCTCTTTTTTATGCGAGTGGAGACGTTTTTGTTGATATTACCTCAGACATAGACGGGACATTAAACTATTCTTTCACACTTAACAACTGGGTGACCGTAGTTAACGAGATTCCCTTGGAGGTGACTGGTTCATTGATTGGCAATGGAACATCCATGACTAGCTCCTCACAGCGATCACTTTTAAATCACAAAGCGGTACTTGCTGGAACAAATAATATCTTCAGTGCGGACTTTACTGCTGATATATCATTAGGTGCTGGACAGACTTTTAATGGCACGGAATCTATCACCTTCGATATCACATTCGCCGATCAGACCTTCTCTGTAATTTTTGGAAAATTTGGTCAGGACACGGTTCAGGTTGGAAGCGAAACGCTTGATATCGAATTCTTCAAGGAAATGGGTGAAGAAGGAATATTCTTCGGTGATCCGACCATGCGTTTCTTCTTCGAAAATTCATTTGGAATTCCTATTGGCGTGGATTTTTCTGGCTTGTTTGGTGATGATGGCGAGGGAGGTACTCAAACTTTTCTTGAAGGAGATATTGTCGACAATATTCCAGTCATTGCAAGTGGAGACCCTAACAACCCAGGCGCACTTGTAAGGGATACGATCATACTTAACAAAGGGAATTCGTCTATCGTAGATCTCTTGGCAACCTCGCCGGGTAGAGTTGGTTTTGATGTTTCTGCAATTGCGAACCCCGAAGGTCCAAACACCATCAATTTCTTAACACAAAACAACCAGATAAATGCAACTATTGAGATCGAGATCCCACTAGAGGTAAGACTTGAGGATTTGCAACAGTCTATTGACATAGAGTTGAACGATGGTTTTGACACTGATTTCATTGGAACTGACGGGCAATCCGAGGTTGATTCTGCTTTTCTTCGGGTTTCGACTATAAACGAATTTCCATTTGCAGCAGATCTGCAAATACAAATTAGAGACAGTACACTTGTGATGGGTGTCGACAGTCTGATCTATGCTGCTCCAACAGTTAATGTACTTGCAGCACCTTTCATAGATGTAAACGGACAAGTGACTGATCCCAATGGTAACTCTAGTGATATATTGCTTAGTAATGCAGGAATAGAAGCCTTCTCCCGCCCACCTAGTACCTCATCTTATATACAGATGACAGTCACTTTAAATACCCCAGGGAGTCTTAACTCTCGAGACATCTTTGTCCAAATCTTATCCCATTATCAGCTTGAGGTTTCATTGGGTATCAAAGCGGTTCTTAAAGTCGATCTGGATGACATATAAATGCGAAGGCTCCTCTTTACCATATTAGCCACATTAATTACCACTGCCTTGTTCGGCCAGACGAGCATGTCATTCTACCACCTTGGTAATGCCACTTTTCAAAATTCATCGTTAAACCCTGCTTGGGTCCCTGACGGCAGACTATTTGTAGGCATTCCTGCGCTTTCAGGCATCCATTTGCACGTGAATAATGCTGTCAGCTATAATGACATATTCACTAAGGAAACTAACTCAATCCTGCTGGACGACGAAAAAATTCTATCGAACATTCAAAGTCAAAATCTGATTAGTGCACATGCCAATATCAATCTTTTCCACCTAGGTTTTAAATTCCCGGCTGGAGCGTTTATCAATTTTTTTGCAAATGAACGAGTGGAAGCGGATTTTCTATTTCCCAAAAAAATAATAGAAATCGGATTAGACGGTACTGATCAATTTCTAGATGAGAATAACAAGATCGGGAACATTGGATTAACGGCCAGTCATTTCAGAGAAATAGGAGTCGGATATGCCTATTCCGTCCATACTCAACTTGATTTTGGAATCCGTTTGAAATACCTCATGGGCTTCTTCAATGCAAGCTTGCCAGGTAACGCCAAAGCAAATATTAACTCCAGTGGCGATTTTTTTCAGCTAGACACCGACATTAAGAATGCACAGCTAAGAACATCAGGACTTGACATCCTACTTGACCAGGAAGTAGACGGTACCTCAGTAAATCTTGGAAGTCATCTAATCTCCAGTGGTAATTCGGGCTTTGCCGTAGATATAGGTGCCACTTACAAGCTAAATCGATACTACTCGATCACAGGTTCACTCTTAGACGTTGGGTGGATCAACTGGAACACGAATGTGGTTAATCAAACGTTAAACGACACCACCTTTACCTATACCGGGGTTGATCTTGAAGACGTCGGTGATTTGGTGGATGTTCTTGAAGACTCACTATTTAACAAATTTGATGTAACTGAAACCAATGACACCTACAGAGCATGGTTACCCTTGAAGGCGTACGGCAGTTGGATCTACCATTACGACAAAAACATGGATATGTACGCGTCCATGGGGGCTCGTTACGTCCAGGGCCAACTAAAACTCCTGTACGGTGGTGGCATTACTAGAAGATTTGGAAGAATTGCCACCTTATCGGCTAGCGCACTTAAACTCCCGCAGCAATTTTTCAATGTGGGTGCAGCATTCGCCGTGAATGGTGGACCTATCCAATTCTATATGGCCGCTGATCAAGTTATAAACTTCTCTGCTCCCGATTTCAAAGCGTTTGATTTCAGGTTTGGAATAAACTTGAGGTTTGTAGAAAGGGATAAAAGCTTGAAATCGAATGCATCTGTCACCAGGTATGCGAAAGGGTTTGGAAAAAGTAACGATGATGGCACATTGCAGGGACCTAAGGGAGTTGACTCAGGGTCATTCCTTGGTAAAAAAGTGAAGAACAAAAAACGAGATGAGATCTATTCGGTTATACCTCGCCAAAAGAGACCCGATGTTGATACCAGTGGCACTCCCAAAAGAAAAGTTGAGCCTAATGCCCCTGCTGGAACAAGTCCTCCAAAGCCATTCTACAAGAAGAGCATTAATCAGAGGGATATCAATGTCAAACAGGACAAGAAAAAGAAGAAAAAAGTAGTTCGGAAGAGCCTCACTGGAAGAACGAAGAGGAAGAACTAAATATCAAAACAACTCCTGAAAAAGATCACTCAACTTTGAAAATGACTTTATGGAGATTTTAAATTGCTTAAGATCCTTAGTTTTTAGGTTATGCTTTGAAATGTAAATTTCTTTGAAGCCTAACTTCTCTGCTTCATTTATCCTGTTTTCAATTCTTCCAACTGGCCTTATCTCTCCTCCCAGTCCTACTTCTCCAGCAAAACACACACTATCAGAAATAGGAGCATCCTCAAACGATGAGAAAATCGATGCGCAAATAGCTAAATCCAAAGCTGTATCCTGGACTTTTATACCTCCTGCAATATTCAGAAAGACATCCTGGCTACTAAGACGGATCCCCAAGCGCTTTTCCATGACGGCAAGCAGCATCGTCAATCTCTTGTAGTCATATCCGGTCGTACTCCTTTGTGGATTGCCATAACTAGCTGGACTGACGAGTCCCTGCGTTTCCAAAATCAAGGGGCGATTGCCTTCAAGTGTGGCGCCAAGACTAATACCACTTAAGCCTGGCTCCCGAGGTGAGATCAGGACTTCCGAAGGGTTAGTGACTTCTCTAAGGCCCGAGGTATTCATTTCAAAAATTCCAAGCTCTGAAGTCGATCCAAACCTGTTTTTTATCGTTCTTAAAATTCTATACGAAAGATGACGATCACCTTCAAACTGCAAAACCGTATCAACCATGTGTTCCAATACTTTAGGTCCGGCGATAGCTCCATCTTTATTGACATGGCCGATGAGAAACACAGGTATGTCTTTTTGCTTCGCAAATTTCATTAGCTGTGCAGTACATTCCTTTACCTGTGAAATCGATCCGATAGATGCCTCAATTCTATCAGAGTATAGCGTCTGTATTGAATCAACAATCAGAACATCCGGATCTAGAGATTCTGATTGGCGAAGAACTTCAGAAAGGCCGGTCTCAGCATAGAGAAAACAGTTTCCTGGTATTTCGCCGATCCTTTCAGCACGCATTTTGATTTGTTGAACACTCTCTTCACCAGACACATAGAGAGTTTTACCTTCTTGCGATAAGGCCATCTGAAGCAACAATGTTGACTTACCAATTCCGGGTTCTCCTCCAACAAGAACCAACGAACCGCTTACAATTCCACCACCCAGAACGCGATCAAGTTCCGCAATCTTGGATGATACTCTCTGCTCAGTTTTGACAGTACCGGTTTCCTTTAGATTAACAGGCTTTGTTTTCTCAAACGAGAAATCAGTTTGGGTAGCCGAATGCTTGGAAAGTACCTCTTCAACATAGGTGTTCCATTCATTGCATGAAGGACATTTTCCAATCCATTTTGCAGATTCGTTCCCACAATTTTGACAAAAAAAGACCGTCTTGACTTTAGCCATATTTACATTGAGAGAGTAGCGAAGATATAAACAGTCTCACTTAATTTTGGCGCCATGCAAAGAGACCTCAAAGTATTTGATCTTATTGAAGCCGAAAAGGACCGACAGCTAAATGGCATTGAACTAATAGCTTCAGAGAACATCGTTTCACCACAAGTCCTAGAGGCCGCTGGAAGTGTGCTCACGAACAAGTATGCTGAAGGTCTACCAGGCAAAAGATACTATGGAGGTTGTGAAGTGGTGGATCAAATTGAGGATCTTGCAAGAGAGCGTGCCAAAGAACTCTTCGGAGCTACTTGGGCTAATGTTCAGCCGCACTCTGGAGCACAAGCCAATGCCGCGGTGATGCTTGCTCTGTTGAATGCAGGTGATGATATTCTTGGCTTTGATCTGTCGCATGGTGGGCATTTGACACATGGCTCTCCTGTTAACTTTTCCGGCAAACTTTATAAGCCACATTTCTATGGGGTTGATAGAGAGACCGGAGTAATTGATTATGATCATCTCGAGAAAGTTGCCCGAGAAAAACAACCCAAAATGATTATTGCTGGTGCATCTGCATACAGTCGTGACTGGGACTATCAACGGTTTCGGGCGATCGCCGATGAAGTAGGGGCGATCCTTCTAGCAGATATTTCACATCCTGCCGGTTTGATTGCCAGGGGTTTACTAAACGACCCTCTTGAGTACTGTCATGTGGTGACCACAACCACACATAAAACGCTTCGCGGACCACGTGGCGGTATGATTTTAGTACGTGATGACATTGACAACCCCTGGGGTCTCACAACTCCTAAGGGAATAGTCAAGAAACTAAGCACATTGCTCGATTCTGCTGTTTTTCCTGGGACTCAGGGTGGACCTCTTGAACATATCATAGCTTCCAAGGCTATCGCTTTTGGTGAGGCTCTGTCTGACGATTATATGAATTACGTTATGCAAGTGAAGAAAAATGCATCTGCTATGGCCGATGCTTTTGTGGAGAAAGGATATGATGTTATTTCAAAGGGTACAGATAATCATTTGATTTTAATTGACCTGAGGTCGAAAAACCTGACCGGTAAGGAGGCTGAGAACGTGTTGATCAAAGCGGACATCACAGTGAATAAAAACATGGTTCCGTTTGACGACAAAAGTCCATTTGTTACTTCTGGAATGCGTATGGGAACACCTGCGGTGACAACCCGCGGATTGAAAGAGACTGATATGAAAAGAATGGTGGACATTATAGATTCCGTACTTGGCAATATGGATAACGATGCGAAGGTCAGCGAAATTCGGTCAGAAGTGAATAGTTGGATGAGCGGTTTCCCTCTATTTGAATAAACTATGCCTTTAGATCAAATTGATGATGAACATGAGATGTCTTTCCTGGATCACCTGGAGGAACTCCGCTGGCATATTATTCGTTCCCTAATCGCCATTTCAGTCTTCAGCATCGCTGCTTTTCTAGCAAAAGATTTCTTTATCGATACACTAATCCTCGGGCCTTCCAAAACAGACTTTTGGACTTACAGGAAACTTTGCGAGTTGGCTGCTCAACTCAATACCCCTGCACTTTGCGTAGATAGCCTTCCCTTCGAGTTGATAAGCAGAAAATTGGGAGGCCAGTTCATGACACATATCACAGTGTCATTTGCTGCTGGATTAATTCTTGGGTTTCCTTATTTCTTTTGGGAAATCTGGAGATTTATCAAACCAGGTCTTTATTTCAAGGAAAGGAAAGCTTCAAGGGGAGCAACCACTTTTGTCAGTCTACTATTCATCCTCGGAATTCTGTTTGGCTATTTTATCATCGCTCCCATTTCCATCCGTTTCTTTGCGACCTATGAAGTTTCGGCTACACTTGAAAACAGGTTTGACCTGAATTCCTATGTGAGTTCAGTGACTATGATCGTGTTCGGAAGTGGCTTACTGTTTCAACTCCCGGTTATCGTTTACTTTCTAAGTAAGGCTGGGATTGTAAGTTCGGGTCTTATGAAGAGATACCGTCGACACGCGATTATTGTCATACTAATTCTTGGAGCCATGATCACTCCACCTGATCCATTCAGTCAAATACTGATCGCGCTACCTTTGATGCTATTGTATCAAATGAGTATTTTAATTGCGAAAAGGATCGAAAAACGTCGGACCTGAACTAGGCATCAACAGAGTTGGTTAATTTAGAGCTGTAGTACTGACTTAAAAAAAACCAAACCATGAAAATTGCCATTGGCGGAGATCACGCTGGTTATCATTACAAGGAACGACTAATCAAGCATCTCAGCGACATGGGTCATAAGGTTGCCGATTTTGGACCCGCTACGGACAGCTCCGTGGACTATCCCGATCATGTGCATCCGCTTGCTGATTCAATTACATCGAACGAAAACGAACTTGGAATTCTCATTTGTGGAAGTGGGAACGGTGTTGCGATGACGGCAAACAAACATGGGGGAGTCCGTGCTGCACTTTGTTGGAATTCTGAAATTTCTTCCTTGGCAAGGCAGCATAATAACGCAAACATCATTTGTATCCCAGCGAGATTTGTGGCGTATGAATATGCCGAGAGCCTGGTAGATACTTTCGTCACCACGGCTTTTGAAGGGGGCAGGCATCAGCGACGAGTAGATAAAATCAATTGTTGATCCTTACATAGGTCTTTGAATCCCTTCTCAAATACTGTTCTTCCAACAGAGGAAATCTGAAAAACAGACGTTGAGCAATACCTATTTCATCAATAATCAGATCAGGTTTGGCATGATCAAACATCTTGTATATAGTCGCAGATGCCTCGTAGTAGTCTAGCCCGTCGAATGCCAGTGAGCAAAGTGGCTTTGAAAAGCAGGGGGAGCAGGCTTCTTTGTTAAGGTAGTAGCCAAAATTCTCATCCAACACTAACACTCTTTCTTCAACAACAACGATTTCGGGTACTAGCAACCGGTCCAAAAGATTTACATATCCATAGATGTTGAAGCCAATTAATCCAAAGACTACGATTCCCGGCATGAAGATTTTGAATAATCTCCTCTTAATGAGCATGAAATAATGTGAAAGAAAATAGGCCAACAGAGGAGTCATATAAAGAAGTTCAAGTCCTGTTTTCTTATTTGCCAGAAAAAAACAAACGATTCCACCAAGGAACATAAACCAAATAACCTGCTGCACTCTTTGTTGAAAGTTGGTGAGTCTGGATGAAGATAATGCCTTGATCACGGCAATAAGAAAAACAGCGATAATGAAGCCTGCGATGTGCACAATTTCCCAGACGGAAAGCAACTGCTCTGCCTCTATCAACAATCCTTGCCTAAGAAAGAATTCTGTGAAATAGTAGATATCACCACGCCAAAGGAAGTAAACAGCGCAAAGTCCTATAACCAGAGTAAACCCAAAGAAATACAGGAGATGTCTCCTGATGATTGCGGAGGAAAATACAATCAAAGAGAATAGAAAGACGAAAAAGAATATCGCAGCTGGCAAGTAGATCATTGCTGCCGTTCCAACATAGAGTCCCGAGTTCAGAAACAACTCATCCGTTGCCTGGTTATCAATTCTCCTAAGGACACTACTCAGAGCTTTAAGGATAAAGGTCATACTTATTAGTTGGGGTGATAGCGACATAAAATCAGGTATGCTCAGTGCGACTATGACATAGAAGAATGCGGGCAAATAGTTATTCTCCTCAAACGCTTTATTTCGTAGCAGTATTCGATTAAACAAACCTGCCTGGAAGATGATCAATAGTGAGCTAAATACATGGTGAGCAAAGGGGCTCCTTCCAAAAAGGGAATCCATGAACTTGTAGATCATGGCAGCCAGAGGCCCTGTATAATCATACGCTTCTCGATACATTTTGAAGCCTTTGTCCAACCACTCCCCCAGCAGGAGCCATTTCAGTTCCAAAATAAATTGTCCCTCAATGAAGCTGCTTTGCACAACACGAATCACTACCAATATCAGGAAAATAAATACAAGCCTGTAAGGGTCGTTTATTCTGAAAAATCGCAGCAATTTTCTTGTGTTTAGTGTAAGCTCTGACGAAGAATCGAAATTACGCTAAATGTGGTAAATCATGTTTGTTAATATCTTGGGATATTTGCACATGGAGAGCAAGAGACAGATCAAATTTGGGAGACAACTAAAAAAAGACCTCGCTGATATATTCCAGCAAGACACGCTTCATTTTTTCAGGAATGCGTTGGTGACAATCACAGAAGTGTCAATGTCTCCCGACTTAGGGCTGGCGAGAGTGTATATGAGTGTATTTCCAATTAATCAGTCGGAGCAGGTATTCCAAAATTTGGAAACACTTAAAGGTGAAATACGCATGAAACTTGGTAAGAAAATAGGATCAAGAGTGCGAATCATACCTGAACTGGCTTTTTTCCACGATGATACTGAGGAAAACGCTTCTAAAATTGATCGCTTGATAGATAGTCTTAATATCAAACCCGAAGAGTGAATCTCCCTTTCTTCATAGCTCGTAAATATTTTTTGTCTGGTAAAAAGAAAAATTTTATCAACATCATTTCGATCATTTCGATGATCGTAGTTGCTTTTGGCACTATGAGCCTCATCATCGCACTCTCTGTCTTCAATGGACTCGAAGGGCTGCTAAGATCACTCTATGGAAATTTTGATCCAGACATCATCGTCACAGCTGCTGAAGGTAAGTCCTTCGTTTGGTCCGATGCATTGAAGGACAAAATCGAAAAAACCGAAGGTGTTTCGTCATTGACAGAAGTTATTGAAGATAACGTACTTGTAAAGTACAAAGATGCACAACGGGTGGTGAGGTTAAAAGGTGTCAGTTCCACATTCGAAGACAACAGTGGAATAAGAGAAGCTGTAGTTTCAGGTGAATTTTCTCTTCTTAGGGACAGCATCCCCTACGCATTGATTGGTCGTGGAATTCAATACGATTTATCCCTTAATCTCAAAAATGAATTTTACACCCTCCAAGTATACTATCCTAAAAACATAGCTCCCGGGGTTATCAACCCCGAACAGCTTTATAGTCTCAGAAATATTCTTCCCGGAGGGATCTTTGCGATTGAAAAATATTATGATGAGAACTTCATTTTTGTACCTATCAACTTTGCTCAAAATCTGTTTAGGTATGGCGATAAACGAAGTTCAATCGAAATTGAAACCACTGGAGATATTTCTCAGGCCGAAACCAAGGCTGCCTTGCAAAACTCGTTGGGCAATGATTTCATAGTGAGGTCAGGGGATGAACTACATAGTGATCTCTATAAAACACTTAATATCGAAAAGCTTTTCGTTTATATCACCTTTACCTCCATAATCGCCATCGCATCGGTTAACATCTTTTTCTCCCTATCCATGCTGGCCATTGAAAAGAAAAAAGATATTTCTGTTCTCATTGCAAATGGCGCTTCTACCAGTCTAATCAACAGAATATTCCTTTTCGAAGGTGGAATCATTGCTCTTTCAGGTGCAACTTTAGGGTTAGTCTTGGGATTACTTCTCAGTCTCCTACAACAGGAATTCGGCTTCATCGGCATGGGAATGGATAGCGCGGTGGTTCCTAGCTACCCTGTCAGTGTGGAGTTTCCAGATGTAGTTGCTACCGTTATTATTGTCATTGTTGTCACCATTCTAGCCTCAATTCAGCCAGCTAAGAAGGCAAGCAAATCTTTTTCTACACATACGCTCCAATAGGGTAAAAAATCCTACGAAAAGTTCGTCTTCTTACTGCATATTTTCATTAGTTTCGAAGTTTGCCTACGATGAAAAAATTGTGAAAGTCTCACCCGAAGAACCGTTTGAAATTGTATACTCTCTCTATGAGCACGAGTACCTAGGATACCTATTTGAGTCCTTTGCAATCCAGCTCAATGAAAAAGGCAATTTGACCTATTCGCATCAGAATATCTCCTCCAAGAACGCAGTTGAATTTGATGCCAAACTTGATCAGGCAGACTACAAGATGATCAAGCTCATGGACGAGATTCAACAAGAACATTTGGCCAACTATTTTCAGAAAAAAAAGGTCAAGCCTGATCTTTTCTTTTTGACCACTTACCATAAGGTCAATGGTGATGAAGCCCTACAACATGAAATTAACAGCTATGTAGAACGAAGAAGGTCACAGATTTTGCCACTTCTAAAAGGCAAAAAACTGTATGAAATGGGGAAAGATGGCGAACCGGCATGGAAGGAAATCTCTATCTCTGAGAGTAAGGCATCGATCCTGTTTCATTTCAGGAAAAATGAGGACAATACCCACTACTTCCCCACAATCAAGCTTGACGATGAAAAGGTTGAGTTCCGACAAAACGGGAGTTATCTCTTGTGTAAGGAACCTGCATGGATGGTGGCGAATGATGTGCTCTTCACTTTTGAGAAAGATGTTAGTGGTGGAAAAATCAAACCGTTTCTGAACAAGAAATTCATTCTCATTCAGAAAGACATGGAAGAAACATATTATCAAAAATTTGTGGCTCCGCTGATCGCTGAATTCAACGTCTACGCAAAAGGATTTGAGATCCGTACAGAAAAACCCGAACCCATACCAAAACTCACGCTGAGTGACGTACACATGGCGAAGGCAACGACTTTATTTGACGAGCAGGAAGAAACTAGTTCCGAAGCTCAAAAAGTATTATTTGAGCTCTCTTTCAATTATGGCAATTATAATTTCCAGGCCGATCGTCTAAACAAGGTTAGTGTTTCTTTGGAGAAGAATGATGACGAGTATGTTTTTCATAGAATAAGTCGAAACACTGAGGTTGAGAAAGCAATTATTCAGAAATTGGATCAATCTGGCCTCCCACTAAAAAACTCAAGGTTAACCATCTCAAAGACCAAAGCTTTCGACTGGATTAGTAACCAGAGAAAACTGCTTGAAAGTTTTGAGCTTCAGCAGGTCCAAAATGGTAAAAAGTACTTCCTTGGAGAATCCAGCATTGATTTGGAAGTCAATGAAGGTGTTGATTGGTTTGACCTCCAAGCTACCATCAGATTTGGAGAGTTTGAGATCCCATTTTCAGTGGTACGACAGCATATTTTGAAGGAAAAGACAGAAATCAAACTTCCGAATGGAGAATTTGGCGTCATTCCTGAATCCTGGATTCTTCGCTATAAAGACCTGTTCGCATTCACCAACAATGAGGATGGTAGTGTGAAGTTGAACAAAATACACTTATCACTGGTACGTGAATTAAAGGAGGGTGAGTTGGCCAAAGTCACCGTGTCGCGAAAACTAGAACAGTTGCTCGATTTTGAGCGTATTGAGGAGTTTGAAACTCCAAGGTCTTTTAAGGGACAACTCAGGCCCTACCAGCTCGCAGGATACAATTGGTTGCGGTTTCTGGAGGAATATAACTTTGGTGGATGCCTGGCGGATGATATGGGATTGGGGAAAACCATCCAGGCACTATCGCTTCTTCAGCACGAAAAAAATTCAAGTCCTGATTCGACAAGTCTATTGATCATGCCCACTTCGCTGCTATATAACTGGGAAATGGAGGTCAAAAAATTTACGCCGAAACTGAAAGTTCTCAACTACACCGGAGTAAATCGGACCAAGAAGAGTGAACAATTTTCCAAATACGACCTGGTAATCACCAGCTACGGAACCACCAGGATTGATGCGGAGATTTTAAGTGAATTCTATTTCAACTTCATCATTCTGGACGAATCGCAGGCTATCAAAAATCCCGAATCACTTATCTCAAAAAAGGTTCGGGAGCTCAAATCGCGGAGAAAATTAATCTTGACAGGAACTCCAATCGAAAACAGTACATTGGATATCTGGTCACAGATGAGTTTCCTAAACCCTGGTTTGCTGGGTAATGAAGTCTTTTTCAGAAAAGAATACCTACTTCCTATCGAGAAAAAGAAAGACCTGGTAAAGATTCAGAAACTGAATGCGCTTATAAAGCCCTTCATTTTAAGAAGGGATAAGGGACAGGTAGCAAGCGATCTACCGGAAAAAGTGGTCAACGTTAGGTATTGTACGATGTCGGAAGATCAGCGGAAGGTTTATGAACAAGAAAAGAACGCTTTCAGAAGCCGAATTATGGATGTGATTGAAACGGACGGCATTGCACGTTCTCACATTATGCTGTTGCAAGGACTTAGTCATCTGAGGCAGATTGCTAACCATCCAAAAATGATCAATCCGGATTATAACGGTGAGTCCGGTAAGCTTGAAGAGGTGACCTACATGATTGAAAGCTCCCTATCAAAGGGACACAAGGTTTTGATCTTTAGTCAATTCGTTAAACATTTAAAAATCGTTTCCGATTACCTGGACCGTCAGCAGCTAAACTACGCTTACCTAGACGGATCCACAAAAGATCGAAAAGGCCAGGTAGAGTTGTTTCAAAACAACGATGACTTTTCCATTTTTCTCATTTCGTTAAAAGCCGGCGGCACTGGACTGAATCTTACAAAAGCTGATTACGTATTCTTACTTGACCCATGGTGGAATCCTGCGGTCGAAGCACAAGCAATAGACCGTGCACATCGAATAGGTCAGAAACAGAGTGTGTTTGCATATAAGTACATTACCAAGGACACGATTGAGGAAAAAATTTTGAAACTTCAAGAACACAAACAAAAATTGGCCTCAGACCTAATTAACGTTGAGGAAAGCTTCGTAAAAAGTCTTTCGAAGGTCGATATTCAAAATCTATTTGATTAAATTTTTGTGTTCTAAGATAAGGGTTGGATTTAAATCCTGTTGTTTGATGAGTGCAATAGAATCAATGAGAAGTTTTTACATGAGGTATCCAACCATCAGCCTGATTGCGTTCATTTTACTACTTAATACTTGTATTTGCGCAACCGCATCAGGGCAAAGAGAATTTGGTTTCACCATGCCCGAGGGGTCCAAGAAGGTGGAGATTGAATTTGAGGAGTACAATAACCTGATTGTAATCCCTATTACAATAAATCGATTTCTTACGCTCAAATTTATTCTTGACACAGGCGTGGAGACCGCCATACTTACGGAGAAACTTTTTGCAGATATTCTTGACGCCCAGTACATCCGCGAACTCAAGATAGCAGGGCCGGGAATTGAGGATTCGGTCGAGGTGTATGTCGCTAACAGAATGACATTCTATCTGCCTGGTGGGCTTATTGGCAAGAACATGAATTTGCTTGTATTGAAAGAAGACTATCTGAAGCTCTCAGAAAATATGGGTGACGAGATTTATGGGATCATTGGCTATGATGTTTTTAGTCGCTTCGTTGTCGAAATTAAGTATGATTCCAAGAAACTTATTCTGCATGATCCGAATTCATACAAGCCGAAGAGACGATTTACTTCAGTACCAATTACAATCATCAATAGCAAACCGTACTTAAGTACTTCTATTTCTCAAAAAGAGCAAACAAACCGGCTGGATATTATGGTTGACACAGGTGCAAGTCACGCTGCTTTGCTGGATTTTAGTAGCAGTGCCTCGGCCGAGAAGTATCTACCCTCCAACAGGATTGTAACAAGACTTGGAACTGGGATAGGTGGTGAAATCTCCGGATATCTAAGTCGGCTGGATAATCTTTCCATTGCGCAGTTTTCCTTTGATAGTGTGCTGTTCTCGGCACCATTCGAAGGCCTCTATAATAAGTCAATTAAGCGAGGTTCCCAATACGGAACTATTGGAGGAGAACTTCTCAGACGTTTCAATGTAATCATCGATTACCGAAACGGGATGATGTATCTTGAGAAATCCAATAGCTTCGACGATGCCTTTGAGCACGATATGAGTGGGCTCACACTCAATGCCACCGGAGAGAATCTGGACACACTGGAGGTGGTTAAAATAAAAGAAGCAAGTCCGGCTAGCGAGGCGGGAATCTTGGAAGGGGATATAATTGTCAGGATCAATCAAAGAAACCTCAGCAACTCCAGTCTATCGGAAATTACCGGGATGCTTAGAAGAAGAGAGGGAATGAAGATCAGATGTCGGGTGCTTAGAAACGGGGTGATCGTCAAAAAGGTATTCCTTCTCAAAAGGATGATCTGAATTAGTCCTATCTTATTTTTTCTGATTTTCCCAGGCCTCCATATCTAAAATCAATATCCCTTTTCCTACCCCAGCTGCATCTTGGGCGTGCGCATATTGAAATGCAACCCACTTTCCATCATCGCTTACCACCGGGTTTGAAGCCTTGTAGTTCGGATTGTCATTAAAATAGGTAATCCGCTCTACTTCTCCCGACCTATCCAGTTCTAGCTTATAGATGTCCAAGGTTAGAAATTCCTTCATTCCCTTGTAGTTTTGACGATGCCTGTTGCTCTCGATCAACGTGCTAAGGCCATCTGGAAATGACCCTTCAGCCTCGTCATAAGACCCCTCACTCATTGAGTAGTTAACAAATTCTTTTGTTTCAATGTTGTAGCTCATCACCTCTGCTTGAAAGCCAAAATTTCCCCCAAAAGCATAAAAAATTAACTCTTCTTCCTTGTTTGGTCTGAAATTCTGCGTTTCAATATCCCATCCTTTTACCGGTAGTGGCATGTCGGACGATTGAAACAATGGACGCCAGCTCTTCAACTTTGGCTTGCCATCTTCATAAACCAAATCTCCTGCATAAATAGTAGAGCCCAGCGACCATCCAATTCTCATCTTTTTCCTCGAGACAGCCGGACCCTCCTTGCAATGAATTCCCAACTGAGTAGGTGGACCGGAAAGGTCTCTTTTCAATACCCATAGTTCAGTATTCCTTGCATCACGACTTTTCCAAGGGTCATTGGAGTTGAACGTAGGGGAGCCGGAAAGAAGTATATCTCCGTTTGCCAAATACAAGGCCCGCACAAATCCTTCGTGAAAGAAATGATGGGTCATCGGCTTAATAATTCCAGTTGCGACTTCTACTTCAAATACATCTCCAAAAGTCTTTTCCAAAAAAAGTATCCTTTCCCCGTCGTGGGACCAATCCGCGCGCTCACCAAAATGCGTGATTTGCTTGATATGGGCTGGCAAGTTATTAAGCAGAGAATCAACGTCGCTTTGTGCAAAACATGCTCCTATCGTGGCAACAAAAAGGATAATTATGGTGTATATATTCCTCATCTTATTTGTTCTAAAACCTCAAAGATATGATGAAACGATCCTTATTTCTCTTGGTTATCACAACAGTTATTTCCTGTACCAAAAAAGAAGTTGCCAATAGTGAGAACTTGATTCAGGCGATCCAAAATTTCAACACAGCTTTTGAAAATGGAGATGTCGATAAATTGGATAAGATGATCACCAATAACTACATTCACACTAACGGAAGCTGGAAGGCTTTTGGCAAGGAAGACTGGCTGGGCTATATGAGTAAGAGACGAACCCGTCTAGATAGTGGGGAGCTACGGATCGGTAAATATCAGATGAATGATTTGAACATTGAAATGTACGGCACTGCAGCCGTAGTAACAGGTAAGATCACCATTGAAGGAATTGAAAACGGGGAATCATTTAGCAGAGATATTCGAATCTCTAACTTTTGGGTGTTTAGAAATGGTAGGTGGAAAAGAGCAGGGTTTCACGATACAAGAATTGAATAGGAATCCCTGCTCTTTTGATATTACTTCGGAGAAGGCATTGGTGCTAATTGTGCACCTTCTGGCATAGCAAACAAATCATCGGAAGGCATTTGCTTTGAAATCTTCACATCTTCGAATACGACATTGTTTCCTTTGTCTCCAATCACTCCATCTTTGTAGTTATACCACTGAATAGAAGTTGGCAGTAACAATCCTTCAATCTCTTGCCACTGGTCATAGTTGATAAGTCGATAATTTTCGTTTCGTTCACCACTCCTAAAAGTAACTGTATACATCAGCCATTCCATCTTATAGGTCTGAGGATCGTACCAAACAATGTAATAGTCTTTAGGAGTATCTCCCACTCCATCACCATAAGTGATCTTGATACCATTATATTCTTTTCCCAAAATTTCCTTGGACTCCAAGTCTTCGTAAAAAACGCCCGGATCGCCAATGACAAAAGGGAAAGAATAAAAGTAGAAATACAAATTGTGGTAAAACCTGGCATTGCCAACTTCAATCGTGTCGGGCATTACCCATACATTTTCGCCATCATAACCTATCGTTCTCCTCTCAGATACTAGTCTGATCTTTCGATTTTGCAAATTGACGACCGTTTCCTCTCCTCTTTTGACATAGGATAGGTTCTTCATTTCAGACCATGCTGCAAAACCGCCATGCGCATCAAACACTTTGGTAATGTTTGCCGAGTGATGGCTTGTGACAGGCTCTTGCCTAGGTATTTCCTGGCTATTCTCTGCTGGTTGATTCGATTGACAACTGCAGATTAGTGCCAATGCTAATAGTACAAGTACATTTTTCATTTTAGATGAGATAGTTTCCGGCGAAAGTAGAAAGTCCATATTTTTTCATAAAGTGATTTCTCGAATACTCACTGAAAAGTATTGAAGACAACATTCTTGTTTGGGAAAAAATTCGTAACATTGAGCGAATTATTTCGTTTATTGATTTGTGGGTAATGTGAATAATATACTGAACGATCCTGCGGCAAGGTACTACAAAGCCAATGAGGGTATCTCCAAATCAGACTTCCTCTCCATTGTGACAATGACTGGTCTGAACCTCACGGAGTTTTCCGCCTTATTACCCGTAAGCAAAAGAACCATTGAAAAATCCAAGGATGAAGATCTACTGAGCCCGGTGGTCAGTGATCGTGTATTACAGATTGCATCCCTTTATCAACATGGAGCTGATGTCCTGGGCGATGTAGACATTTTCAAAGACTGGCTCAACACTCCTTTGATCGCCATTGCTGGTAAGCAACCGATCGAATTCATGAATAACGACACCGGCATCTCCATTATACACGATCTCCTGGGAAGAATTGCTCATGGCATCTATTCTTGACGGAGCAATCTCATGATTCTACATCGAATCACTTCGAAAGCATATGTAAGGGATTTATCTGGTACTGGTGCAATGTTGCATGGTGGCAGATGGAATTCGAAAGGAATCCGTATGCTCTACACTTCAGGAAGTTTATCATTGGCAGCCCTTGAGACAGTGGTAAACCTCTCTGGTAACCGATTAGGGCAAAGTTTGTATTGTGTAGAGTTGAAATTTCCAGACACGCTGCCCATTACCGAAATTGAAAAGCTACCAAAAAACTGGAACGTCTACCCCCATACATCTGATACAGTGCTTATCGGAAATAACTTTATCAAGCAAAACCAACTCTGTCTGAAAGTACCGAGTGCCATCATTTCTTCTGAGTATAACTACCTTCTCAATCCGGACCACGATCATTTCACTGGGGTCAAATTTTTGGATGCCCGACCCTTAATCCTTGACAAACGTCTCATCAGATCCATTGACTGAAAGAGAGCTGTTTTAAAAAAATACTTAAATCAATGAAACATTAAAACTACAATTAAGGTATAAGGATCTATTATTACTACATTTAAGGTAAAAATTGGAGTTATGGGAAAACATCATCTTGGAGAATTTGAAGAAGTGGTCATGCTAACGGTGGCGATTCTCACGAATGACGCATACGGCTTTTCAATCATTGAAGAAATGGAAAACCGACTTAATCGCAACGTTAGTATTGGAGCGCTACAGACTGTACTTAGGAGACTCGAGAAGAAAGGCTATCTCACCTCAGAACTTGGAGAGTCCACGAGCATAAGGGGTGGAAAGAGGAAACGCTTTTTTACGCTCACCTCAAGCGGCAAGAAGGTATTGCAAGAAACTAAAGAACAACGAATGGGTCTTTGGAGTGCGGTACCAGAATTTGTCTTTGGGAAATAGGACCACTCGACGTTGAAGAAAAACCTCTACCACATTACCCCTCCAGCATGGCCATTACGCTTTTTTAGGTGGTTCTGCAACCCGGAGTTCGTCGAAGATATCGAGGGTGACCTGCTCGAACGATTTGAAAAAAGAAAAGAAAACGGAACCTCCGCCAGGCTGTTGCTTTTAGCAGATGTTTTGCGGCTTTTCCGACCTGGCATTATCAAAAATTTTGAAGGAACTAAAAAACTCAACTATTACGGCATGTTAAAACACAATCTCAAAATCGGGTACCGAACTCTTCTTCGAAGAAAAACACACTCCCTTATCAACATTGGAGGGCTCGCATTGGGTCTTTCAATTGCCATTTTGATTACACTATGGGTTCATGACGAGCTAACCTTCAACACCCATCATGAAAACTATGAGGATATCGCACAAGTGTTGCAAAAGCAGACTGTCAATGGCTCTGTGATTGTCCAGTCTTCCATTCCTTACCCGTTGGGCGATGAGCTAAGAAGCAAATATGGAAGCGATTTCAAACACATCGTGATGAGTTCGTGGTTTGGAGATTATGTGCTTTCACATGGTCAAACGATCCTCTCACAACGAGGTGGATTCATGGATTCAGGAAGTCCGCACATGCTGTCACTAAAAATGCTCAAGGGAACCAGAGATGGGTTGAAAGACCCATCATCCATCCTTCTCTCGCAATCTCTTGCCAAAGCTCTTTTTGGAAGTGAGGATCCGTTAGGTAAGTTGGTTCTCATTTACAATGAGGAAGAGGTTATAGTCACCGGTGTCTACGAAGACCTTCCTTACAACAGCCGTTTTAGAAGGTTGCATTTTATAGCTCCTTGGGAATTGTATGTTGATTCTCAGGATTGGATTCGCGAAGCTCGTGATCGAAAAATATGGGAAAGCAACTCATTTCAACTATTTGTCCAAGTACAAGAGAGGGCTGCAATGCCTAGGGTAAGCGAGAAAATCAAAAAGATAAAGTACGACAATGTAAGTGGCGCGGAGAAAGCCTATAATCCTGAAATATTTCTTAACCCAATGAAGGATTGGCACCTGAGATCCAATTGGAAGAATGGAGAGCGACAAGGAGGACCCATAACTTATGTTAGGCTATTTGCCGCAATTGGCGCATTTGTACTTCTGTTGGCTTGTATCAATTTTATGAACCTAAGCACTGCTCAATCAGTAGGAAGGGCAAAGGAAGTGGGTATCCGAAAATCCATCGGTTCATTAAGGAGACAGCTAATTGTTCAATTTCTTACTGAATCGGTCCTCGTTGCATTCTTAGCTTTTTTGCTAGCTTCTGTGCTCGTGATCATTGCTTTGCCGGACTTCAATCAACTATCCGGTAAGCAGATGACGCTACCGTTTGGTAGTATCAGCTTCTGGATCTTAGGAGTAGTATTTGTTTTATTTACTGGCTTACTTGCCGGGAGTTATCCTGCCTTGTATTTATCGTCTTTCCTCCCGGTCAAAGTGCTCAAGGGCACCTTCAAAACCGGACTTTCAGCATCAGCATTAAGAAAGGGATTGGTGATTTTTCAATTCACCATCTCCGTGATCTTGATAGTGAACACCCTTGTCGTTCGGGAGCAAATTTCATTCACAAGCAGCAGGCCCACAGGATACGACAGTGATGGGACCATCATGGTGGAAATTACCACTCAGCAGCATCATGAAGCTTACCATATCATAAAAAATGAACTTAGTAGCGGATCTGCCGTGGTGGAAACGGCAATATCATCAAGTCCGTTAACGGAAGTTTGGAATGTGAGAGACGGCTTCAGATGGGAAGGTATGGATCCGGAGTTTACTCCTTTTTTAGCAGTAATGTGGGTCTCTCACAGCTATGGTGAAACGATCAATTGGGAAATCGTACAAGGTCGGGACTTCTCAACCGACTTCCCAACGGATTCGACAGGTTTGATTATCAACGAAACCGCAGTTAGCTACATGAATCTCAAAGAGCCAGTAGGCAAAACGATCAGGTGGCAGAACAAAGATTTCAGGATTGTCGGGGTGATAAGCGACATACTCACAGAATCTCCCTTCAGTCCTGTTCGACCTACTGCATACACCATCGATCCTGGCGACAGGTCCAATTGGATACTCTTGAAACTGAATAAGGAGATGGAAATGCCCCAAGCAATTTCCTCGGTGGAAGATGTATTTAGCAAGCACGTTCCAAATGCCCCTTTTGAGTTTGATTTTGCCAAAGAAAAACACGCCCTAAAATTTAGGGGAATAAAACGGATCGGTAATTTATCTACCATTTTTGCGATTCTTGCCATCCTGATAAGTTCGCTCGGCCTCTTGGGTCTGGCTTCTTTTATGGCAGAGCAACGAACAAAAGAGATTGGCATTCGAAAGGTGTTGGGAGCCTCAATTCAGAGCTTGTGGAAGTTACTGTCAAGGGAGTTTGTTTTGCTTGTTGGCATTTCTTGCCTTCTTGCAATACCCATCTCCTTTTTTGCCCTTAAAGGTTGGCTGCAGAATTATGAATATCGTACAGATCTTCATTGGTGGATCTTTATTTATGCAGGCCTGGGAGCACTTCTAATCACACTTGTTACAGTAAGTTTTCGCTCCATCAAAGCTGCAATAGCAAATCCAGTAGAAGCCCTTCGAAGTGAATAAATCAGAACAACCACCTAAGCTGCTTATACGCTTCTTTCGCTGGTATTGTAATCCGGACTATGCGGAGGACATTGAAGGGGACCTGCTCGAACGGTTTGAAAAAAGAAGGGTGAAAGGAAAAGCAGCCAAATGGCTTTACGCTATTGATGTGTTCGGGCTACTACGCCCCGGGATTATTCGAAATTTTAAAAAAACTCAAAAACTCAGCAATATGGCAATGATCAAAAACGATATAAAGACATCTCTCAGGTTAATAAAAAAAGAGAAACTCTATTCAGGAATTAACATTGTTGGGCTTACAGCGGGGTTTGCTATTGCATTGTTGATTTTGTTCTATGTGCAATTTGAATCGAGCTACGAAGCGTACAATCCAAATGCTGACAAGATGGTTCGCATCACAATGGACTACCTGGATGGTGAAACTTTGGTAGATCAAGACTGTGAAACGTATCATGTTTTGGGCCCAATGATCAAAGACGAGTTCCCTGAAATACAAGACTTCACACGTGCTTTCGGTGTCGATGATATGCAACTGAGAATAGAAGACAAATACTTGAGGGGGCTGAAGATATATGCAGTTGATCAAAGCTTTTTGAGCCTCTTCAATTACCCCCTGCTGCAGGGTAATAAAAAATCAGCATTAGCTGCGCCGAACCAGATTATCTTCACTGAATCGGCTGCCATAAAATACTTCGGAACCACAGACATTCTTGGCAAAACAGTTATCGGCAGAGAAAGTTATCCTCCACTTGAGGTTGTGGGAATCGTACCAGACAGCCCTGCAAACACACATTTGAAATTTGAAATGTTGGTTTCCTACTCAACGATGAAACCAGAGCTTGACGAACGAGAGAGCGAATGGAATAGCAATGACACATTTACTTACCTGCAGTTAGTATCGGCAACCCAATATTCACTGTTTGAGAAAAATTTGGCTGCTTTTTCAAATCGACTGAGGGAAGAGGACTTCATTCCGGAGGAGAGAATCATTTCGGAGAAAATAACCGATATCCACCTCTACTCTGACAAGTCTTATGAGGCTGAGCCCAATGGGGATGCCACCACTGTGTTTTTCCTTCTTGGCGTAGCCCTGATGGTGATTATCATAGCAATTGTCAATTACATCAATCTTTCCACTGCTAAATCCCTTGATCGGGCTAAAGAGGTCGGAATTAGAAAGGTGATAGGTTCTTCCATGTTCCAGTTAAGAATGCGCTTCTTTATTGAGTCTCTTCTGATGAATTTTATCGCAGGTCTCGCCACCTTGATCATTGTTGTTCTCGCTTGGAACTGGTTTAGAGACCTCACTGGATTAGTTCTGTCTCATGAGATCTATGAAACCTCATTCTTTTGGTCCCTGTTTTTATCCCTTTTGTTCATCAGCACTTTACTCTCTGGAAGTTTTCCTGCTTTTATCCTTAGCTCATTCCAGCCAGTGACCGTCCTTAAGGGGAAATACACACATTCGTCAAGTGGTGTTTTCCTTAGAAAAAGTCTCGTTGTCTTTCAGTTCTGTATTGCTATTTTCTTGCTGATACAAACATTTACAGCTACAAAGCAGCTCAGTTACATGCAGCAAAAAGATCTGGGAATGAAAACTGAACAGGTGCTCGTGGTGCGTGCACCTCACAATAAGCAGATCAAAAATCTTGGACCCTTCAAGACAGACCTGCTCTCCCAAGCTGATTTCAGAAGTGTAGCACTTTCTTCTTCTGTTCCAGGGCAGAATACCGGAGACATGTCAAGCACAACTAACATCAACCTTAAAGATGCAATTGAAGAACGTAGCAATAACTTTTTCATCTATCGCATTGATTCCAATTTCATTCCGACATTAGAAATGGAACTGGTTGCAGGTGACAATTTCTCTCAAAATAACAACATTGAAATTCCCATTATTGTCAATGAAGAAGCTCTCGTCCAATGGGGTATTACGAATCCCGAAGAGGTCATCGGGAAACAATCACGCTTCTGGGGGCGCGACAATACCATTGTTGGTGTAGTTAAGAACTTCCATCAGATCAGTGTCAAATCCGATCACTTGGCAATGATCTTTCTGCACACGCTGAAATATGGAGACTATCTCAGTGTCAGGCTAAACAATGGTAAGATCCTTGACCAAGTGGACAAATTGGAAAAAACTTATTCACGACACTTTCCAAATAGCCCCTTCGATTTTTTCTTCCTGGATCAGGATTTTGATTCCCAGTACAAATCAGATCTTCAATTTCAACAAGCATTTAGCGTGCTGAGCTTGTTCGCGATCCTAATTACCTGTCTTGGACTATTTGGCTTGGCTTCATTTACCGTTGCGAAACGGGCAAAAGAAATTGGGATCAGGAAAGTACTAGGCGCGAGTGTAAGTCAAATCATTACCTTACTTTCCAAGGACTTTCTCCTACTTGTCATAATCTCATCTCTTGTAGCATTCCCAATGACCTACCTTCTTGTGGAACAGTGGCTAAGTCAGTACGCCTATCGGATAGATGTCAGTTTCTGGCTATTTGCTATTCCAATGGGAATCGTATTATTGGTTGCCTGCTTAACTATCTTCTCCCGGACCTTCAAAGTCTCAAATGCTAATCCAGTTCATTCCTTAAGAGATGAGTAGAAGGCTTTGAGAAATAATGTCGTGGAAGGCTTAAAGACTATCTATTTCATACTGATAATCAGCTTGAATGTCTTCGTGCAGTGTGGTTAATGCTTTTTGAATCCGCTGGATTTCCCTATTGAACATATTTGTTAAGGTTGTGTTCTTTTCTATAGGAATTCCAGATTTTTTGATCGCCTGACAAAAGTAAAGTCTAGCTTCCACCTCGGTATTTTTGTTGCCAGAGTAGCGAATATTTTTGGTCAGCACTCTTTGTATTTTTCGCAACCCCTTTTTCGCATAGTAAAGATGGCTCACATTCACATCCTCTAACAAGTCATCAATTTCATTCTTTATGGATTCTACATAACTCCTTTCATCTTGAGCTTCAAACAGCAAATAAGTGAGGAGTTCTTTATTATCAATTTTAAAGCGTCCCAGTCTAAGACACACTTGCAACAATTCTTCCGAGCTACGTGTTTTCAGCTCCCTTTTGATTTCTGCTAATGTTGCCGCTTTCATTTCATGAATATACTTGAGAATGTCTTGCGAGTCTTAAAAAAATATCTCTACGAATAGGAATTTATAACCAAAAAAAAATTTCCCCGTAAATACTACGGATAGGAATTAATTATTTCGATATGAAGAAGTTTCAATTGGGTGAATTTGAAGAAGTAGTCATGCTAACCGTAGGCATCCTTTATGAGAATGCATACGGAGTTTCGATTAAAAAAGAAATAGAAACCCGTCTTGACCGAAAGGTGAGCGTTGGTGCGCTTCAATCTGCCTTGAGAAGATTAGAAGACAAGGAGTACTTACGTTCGCATGATTCAGATGCTACACCCGAACGTGCCGGCCGGCCTAAGCGATTCTATAAGATCACTGCCTTAGGTAAAGAAGCGATGGAGCATAGCAAAGAAACAAGAAATGCGCTTTGGGATTCTATACCTGAAGTGGCATTGGATGTAAAGTTTGCAAAAGCCTGATCCATGTCTCACAATCCACCTAAAATATTCCTCAAATTCTTTCGGTGGTTCTGCCATCCTCGACTAAAAAAACCGATTGAGGGCGACCTGATGGAACTGTACGAAGAGCGAGTGAAGATTGATGGAAAAAGAAAAGCAGATCTAGGATTTATCAAAGATGTATTGCTCCTTTTCAGACCTAGCATCATTAAGCCAGCAGACGGCACCTATCGAATAAACAATTACGGAATGCTAAAAAATTACTTCAAAGTAGGCATCAGGAATACCCTGAAATACAAAATGTTCTCTTTCATCAATGTTTTCGGATTGGCGGTCGCTATGTCCGTGTGCATGCTGATCATACTAATGCTCGCTGATCAACAAAGTTCAGATCAATTTCATGAAAAGAGGGATCGAATTTATCGAGTTCTTGGAAAGCCATTTAAAGGCAGTGTTCCCTATGCAACCACTGCGTATCCTACAACTAACGAATTGAAGAAAGAATACCCTCTCTTTGATCAGGTAGTATCGTTGCGGTTTGGGGTTGGTGGTGAAGTCACATTTAACCAAAAGAATGCTGAGGTTCGAGGATTTTTCACTGACAACAGCTTTTTCGATGTTTTTTCGTTCAGCCTAGTCGAAGGAAACAAGACGACGGCACTCTCGAAAGCAAGAACAATAGTCTTAACCAAGGAAAAAGCCTATCAACTTTTTAACACGGAGAATCCGATTGGAAAACATGTACAGTTTACCAACAAGGGGCTAAGTATTTTGAATCCGGACAGCGAAACAGACCCCGTTGACTGGGGACTTTATACAGTCGTTGGTGTGATCGACAATGAAAATCTCAAATCTCATTTGACCTTTGATGTACTTGTGTCTTCCTCTTCATTGGCCACCCTACATGAAGCAAACCTGATTGACGACCTAACTCAAAATTGGGACATGACCACCGATTCGTATGGTTACGTAGTTTTGAAGGAGGGCATCAGTCAACGCAAGCTAGATCATTCCTTGGTGGATTTCGCGGAGAGAAAATATGCTGATAACGAAGACCTACCTGAGTACACCTATTTCAGTCAATCGATAACCCGGATCACACCGGGAATTGTTGTCAGCAACGAAATCAAATTCAGACTACCCGAAAGAGCATACTGGGTACTTTCCTTTATGGCGGTGATCATTATGATAATGGCATGTGTCAATTACGTCAATCTTTCAGTAGCTAGATCCCTTTCAAGAACTCGGGAAATCGGTGTGCGAAAAGTCAATGGAGCTACCAGGAAAAATCTCGTCTACCAGTTTCTTACAGAATCTGTTATTACAGTAATGTTTTCCCTTTTCATGGCGGTCTTTATTTTGTCAATTATCAAGGAAGGCTTCATGAACCTTTGGGTAATTGAGCATCTGGACTTTAACTTGAATCTGTCTGGACCACTTTACCTCCTGTTCTTTTTCTTCGCTCTGGTTGTTGGAGTTTTGGCTGGAATCTACCCTGCTCTAATCATTTCTCGAAGGGAGCCTGTGAGCGCATTGAAAAGTGATGCGAGTATTTCATCAGGAAAATTTGGATTGCAAAAAGTGCTAAACGTATCTCAGTTTGTAGTCTCCCTGCTCTTCATTGTTACCTCAATTGTAATCTACAAGCAATTCAAGCACTACACAGCTTTTGAGTATGGATTCGACGCTAAAAATGTTGTGAATATTCCACTGCAAAACAATGATTATGAACTTTTAGCACATGAATTCAACACGGTTGGAGGTGTGATGAAGGTGTCCGCTTGCGAGTACGTCCCCGCTACAGGTACTGAGAGTTCCGTTGATTTTGTGCATCCAAAAACAGAAGAAGAGCACAAGGAGCTGCTCTTCCTATCCTGCAATGAGCAGTTCCTGCCGAACCTGGAACTCAAGATGGTTGCCGGCAAAGGCCTTCCCGCTAAGGGATCTGGCGAACTCGATAGGTATGTGGTAATCAATGAGGCAGCTACTGTCAAACTGGGCTTTGCGAATCCGCAAGAATCAATTGGAGAATTTTTTCTTGATAAGTCTCGAAAAAATATGGTGGAAATCATTGGAGTGGTGGAGAACTTTCGAGCTTCGTTACTAATCGGTGGAGATGAGATCAGACCTCTTGTCCTGCAAAATCGGGAAGAATCATTTAAGTATCTGAATGTCAAAATATCCGACGTGAACCCGATGGAAACTATTTCCAATTTGGAGGAGAAATGGGAGACCATTGGTTCAGGGCGAACATTCGAATATGACTTTTACGAAGATCAACTGGCAACAACACATAAAGCAGTTTTTGATGTAGCATCAGTGATTGGTTACATATCCTTCCTTGCCATTTTAATTTCTTGTCTTGGTTTACTTGGAATGGCTATCTACAATACAGAACGCCGAACCAAGGAAATCGGGATCCGAAAAGTACTCGGAGCTGCGGAAATAAAAATTGTACTAGGCCTTTCCCGGGGGTTTTTGAAACTGCTGATTATTTCGATCGTGATAGCCGCTCCACTAAGCTATCTATTCAACACGCTGTGGCTTAACAACTTCCCGAATAGGGTAGATTTTGGAATTGGTTCGATCATCCTAGGTTCTGCGGTCCTCCTGACTTTGGGTCTTATCACGATTGGCTCACAGACCATTCGCGCCTCAAGAAAGAATCCCGTTGAATCCTTGAAGTATGAATAAGCCTCCCAAACTAATTCTCCGGTTCTTCCGATGGTTTTGCCACCCTCGACTAAAAAAACCAATCGAGGGAGACTTGATGGAATTGTATGAAGAGCGAGCAAAGGAAAAAGGAAAAAGACGAGCTGATCTAAATTTCATCAAGGATGTACTACTTCTCTTTCGACCAAGCATTATCAAGCCAGCAGATGGCACTTATCGAATAAACAACTACGGCATACTAAAAAACTACTTCAAAGTATCGTGGAGAAATCTTAAGAGGCAGAAATCCTATTCCATCATCAACATTGGAGGCCTCTCAATCGGACTTGCATGCTTCATTCTCATCTTTCTTTACATACAACATGAGCTTTCCTATGACAAGTTTTTTGCCAACTGGGATCGGATCTACCGGGTATATAATGCGCCAGACGGAAACGATTTTTTAGGGAAAAATAAGTCCGCCGTGACACCTGCACCCTTGGCAAGAGCACTAATGAACGATCACCCGGAAGTAGAGTACGCTACGACTTTTGACCCCTACCAAATGTTGCTTGA
Source organism: Cyclobacteriaceae bacterium (assembly GCA_028285685.1). Lineage (GTDB taxonomy): Bacteria > Bacteroidota > Bacteroidia > Cytophagales > Cyclobacteriaceae > Ekhidna. Next base: position 205,473 of record JANQOR010000034.1, read on the forward strand.
ACTGGATGAAGAGCATCATTTTTGGGAGTATGGCGTTTCGGCAGATCCTAATTTTTTTAATGTATTCCCGTATACTTTCATTGAGGGGCATCCTGAAACCGCGCTTAACCATCCTCAAACTCTGGTGTTAACAGCCTCTTTCGCTGCTAAGGTATTTGGTGACAAATCTCCGCTCGGAAAATCCCTGATTTACAGAGAAAAGTCATTTCAAATTTCAGCCGTAGTGCAAGATCCTCCATCAAATTCTTCCTTGAATTTTTCATTCGTGATCAATATTGAATCCAGCAGAGGGTATCAAGAGGAAATGAAGAGAAGTAAGTGGGGAGGCAATGGGTATAAGACCTTCTTTACTGTTAAGTCCAATACCAATGTTAGACAGCTCGAGGGCAAGATGCCTGAGTTAATCGAGAAGTATTGGATAGACCCTGTCAAGTATCCTCAAAAATATGTTTTTGAACCTCTCTCTGAGGTCCATTTGCAAAATGATCTCAATTTCGATGTTGGCGTTAAAGGGAGTAGGAAGCAACTTGTATTATTTTCGGTGGTGGCCCTATTGGTACTTGCACTTGCAAGCATCAACTACACCAATCTCGCATTGGCGAGATCAGTAAACCGGGCGAAAGAGGTGGGACTTAGAAAAACGATCGGTGCGAGAAAAGGTCAACTTAGTTTCCAGTTCTTATGTGAAGCCATTCTTCTCTCTTTCTTTGCTTTAATTCTCTCGTTGGCTCTAGTGGCTCTGATCTTACCAGTGTTTGGAAGGTTCGTAGGACGTTCGCTGGAGCTGGATTTGCTTCAAAACGTTTCTCTAATCCCCTGGCTTTTTCTGCTCACAGTTGTCATCGGAGTGATCGCCGGAAGTTACCCTGCTCTCTTCATGTCTTCGTTAAGGCCTGTTAAGGTCCTTAAGGGTAACTCGGACGGTCCATTGACAGGAAAGAGAATTCAACGTTGGCTAATCATCGGTCAGTACTTTGTTTCTATAGCAATGATTATTTGTAGCCTGATCATTTACCAGCAATTTGAGTTTATTAATCAGAAAGAGCTTGGATTTCAAAAAGACCAGATACTGACAATTCGCGCACGCAGCAGTGAACTAAGGGAAAATATTGAAATCATAAAAAGCGAATGGCTGAAGAATCCCAACATCCTAGCTGTTGCAGGATCACAAAATCTACCTAGCAATATTCAACAAAGTACCATTGTCAACGACGAAAAAGGCGGTAGTCCGGATGATGACCTTTCCATTTATCAGCTCCGGGCAGACTATGATTTTCTTGAGCTCTACGGATTGGAGTTGATCGCGGGCAGGTATTTCTCCAGAGATTTTGCTGACTCACTCAATGTCTGCGTCATTAATGAAAATGCTGCTCAAAGTAGAGGTTGGACGGCTCAGGAGGCCGTGGGGAAAGTCTTCACCGATGATTGGCGTCATGGAGACCGGAAAATTATCGGTGTCATCAAGGACTTCCATATGCATTCCTTGCACCTTCCCATGGCTCCTTTGTTAATCGAACTAAGTGGGTCCAGACACAGTCGTTTCATTTCTGTTAAAATTCATCCCGAAAATATTCGTGAGACTATTGCTCAAATTGAGGAGACCGTGAACGAGCATTCTTCCTACCCATTTGACGCTCAATTTCTTGACGATCGTCTCAGTCAGCTTTATCAGGAGGACATGAGCTCGGCAAAAATTTTTGGCTTCTTTACGATTTTAGCCATACTCATCGCTTCTCTGGGTCTATTCGGACTCGCCGCGTTCAGCACGCATCAGAGAATTAAGGAAATTGGTATCCGGAAAGTGCTGGGAGCTTCTATTTCTGGCATTGCATCCATGGTGTCACAGGATTTCCTCAAAATGGTTGTTATTGGTTTTATTCTTGCAGCCCCAGTGGCCTGGTTTGGAATGAAATCCTGGCTTGATGGTTTTGCATATCATACTCCTGTCCATTGGTGGTTGTTTGGTCTGGCTGGTGGATCTGCACTCATTATTGCACTCGTAACTATCAGTTCGCAATCCCTAAAAGCTGCTATGTCTAACCCCGTTGATTGCCTTCATGATGAATAAACCTCCCAAAATTTTTCTTCGATTCTTCCGGTGGTTTTGTCATCCAGGACTAAAAAAACCAATCGAAGGAGACTTGATGGAATTGTATGAGGAGCGAGTAAAAGAAAAAGGAAAAAGACTAGCAGATTTCAGATTCATGAAAGATGTACTGCTCCTTTTCAGACCAAGCATCATTAAGCCAGCGGATGGCACACATCGAATAAACAACTACGGAATGTTAAAAAACTACTTTATCACATCTATACGATTTATTAAGCGTGAGAAGCTTTTTTCACTAATGAATATCGTCGGTCTCTCCCTAGGGATTGGCTGTGCGTTGGTTATTTACAAAATTCTAGAGCATGAAACGAGCTTTGATAAACATCATCAAAACTACAAACGCATTTTCCGTGTCATAAATGAGTTTGAAGAAACTGAACAGGGGAAAGTCTACTTCGCTGGACAACCTCATGCCCTGGCGGAAGGCCTGAGAAATGACTTTGGGATCAAGGCCGCGATGAGTTACTATGAAAAAAATGGGCTAATTACCGTTGAGGATCAAGATGGTAATGAAAAGCGATTTAAGGAAGAAGAGGGGCTCGCATTTATCCAACCCGAATTTCTGGAGTTGTTTGATTTTGAATGGATTAGCGGCGATCCTTCCACCGCCTTGTCTGATCAAGGTAAAGTAATCCTGACTTCCTCGATTGCTCAAAAATATTTCGGGTTTTCAGAAAAGGAGGTACATCTTGCCAGGGGCAAATCGTTGACTCTTGAAAATGAAAAAACGCTCTACATTTCAGCCGTCATCAGCGATCTACCATCTACTTCGGACTTCCCATTTACAGCACTTTTTCACTATCAAGATCAGGATGCAACGAATCGTTACTTCTACGAGGGAAAAAGCTGGCAAGAATACAACAGTAACACCAACTGCTTTGTCTTACTTAATGAAGCAGGCTCTAGTGGCCAATTTGAAGGTCAGTTAAAGGAATATCTGATGAAGTACCAACCCGAAGACATGGCTAGTCTGATGGAACTAAAACTTCAACCGCTATCAGAGCTGCATTCGAGTTCGGAGGTCACCAGAAATTATCGTGGACAGACTGTAAGTGACAATAAACTGATCGCATTGGGTATTGTGGGTCTTTTCATGATTATCACTGCATGTATCAACTTTATCAACCTCTCTACAGCCCAGGCGGTAAAAAGGTCCAAAGAAGTTGGCGTGCGCAAATCACTTGGGGGCAACAAGGTGCAGCTCGTTACCCAGTTTCTCTCAGAAACCCTTTTGATCACATTAATTGCCGCAATTGTAGGTTTGTTCGTTGCAGAACTTCTTTCAAGCCAGATTGAAAACATCTTCGGCTATGAAATTAGCCTCAATCTGTTCCAGGGTTTTGGAATGTTAAAGATTGTCGGTGGTATCGTGCTGGTTGTGGCATTTGTTTCTGGCATTTATCCAGCATTTATCCTCTCCCGATTGAATCCAATCTTGGCAGTCAAAAATTCACTGAATGCAAAGCAAACCTCAGGTTTTCTGTCGCTTCGTCGTGCTTTGGTTGTTTTTCAATTTGCTATTTCGCAAATCCTAATCATTGGGATACTTGTCCTCAACTTGCAAATGGATTATTTCCTGACCAAAGATTTAGGCTTTAATGAAGAATCGATCATTACCTTCAAGCTCCCTGATAGCGATCCTGATAAGTTGCAAACTTTGAAGAACAATCTTCTTGCAAATCCACAAATAGACAAAGTAAGCTTCAGCACCTCTGGTCCGTTGGCAACGTGGAAGGTAAATAATCCAATCTATCACCCTGCAATAACGGTGGAAAATCCGTCGGGAAATCTTAAAAACATAGATGAAGAGTACATCGATCTATATGAACTTGAGCTCGTTGCCGGTGAAAATTTCAAGGTGGGAAGTCCCGCCGATCATGCAGTAGTCAATCGCAAATTAACGGAGCTGATCGGCTTTGACGATCCTGCGGCGGCATTGGGTGAGCAGTTCCAGTACGGAAGAAGTGGAAATAAGTATACGATCATTGGTGTAGTAGAAGATTTCCACGCTAGATCACTACGCCAGGAGATGGACTATGTTGTGTTAGCAAATCAAAAGTGGAATATCTATCATGCCGGCATCAAATTCAATGCTGATCAATCGAGCTACAGCGATATCAAAAGATTGATTGAAAACATTGAGACACATTGGACAGCAGCGTATCCACAAAATGTCTTTGATTTCGAATTCTATGATGAGCATCTCGCCAGCCTATATGCGACTGAACAACGCGTCTCAGAAGTGTTCAAAATCATCGTGGTAATCGCAATCATCATTGGATGCCTAGGCCTTTACGGGTTGGTTTCTTTCATGACCAACCAAAAAACAAAGGAGATAGGCATACGGAAAGTTATGGGAGCCTCTGTTTTGAGCATCTGGAGTATATTTTCGAAAGAGATGATCACACTTCTAGTGATCGCATTCGTTGTTGCAGCACCGGTCGCCTATTGGGCCATGAACCTGTGGCTGAACAATTATTCATATCGAATAGAATTGACACCATCGGTCTTTGTCATCTCGATTCTTGTAAGTATCATAATTGCATTGGTGACGATCAGCTATAAATCCATCCGAGCGTCAAGAGCAAACCCAGTATTATCGCTTAGGGACGAGTAGGCTTTAACATCTACAATCGTCCAAAAGCATTTGAGTTCTTCTATGGACAAATAACCTTCTTTCACGTTTGTCGTATTGATGTTTTAAATTATTTCTTATAATTTTGTATATTATACATTGTATATGAAAAATAAAGGACTAGGTGAATTCGAAGAGCTAGTATTGCTAGCGGTATGCATACTACAAGGTTCCGCTTATGGTATTTCAGTAAAAAAGGAAGTAGAAAAACACTCAGGAAGATCCATTCTGCTTGGCGCTGTACATATCACACTTTACCGGTTGCAAGACAAAGGTTTCCTGAAATCGGAACTGGGTGGGAACACGGAGAAAAGAGGTGATCGTCGGAAACGACTTTTTTCTATCACAGATACTGGAATGCAACAGTTGCGAGCTGCCCAGGAAGTACGCCAAAAGATGTGGCAATTTATCCCTCAACTGAACCCTGAAGCGTAAAGAATGTCAAAAACAAACAATAGAAGATCATCCATTATCCAGTGGGTGTTATCAAAAGTCATTCACAAATCTCAATTAGAAGAGTTTTTAGGTGACCTTGAGGAGATTCATGCAGAGCGAGCTACGAGCAGCAAAGTTCAAGCAAAACTGATGTATCTAATTGATGCCTTTCACCTCATGCTTGGATTCTCTGCAATTCGTCCATTCAAAACTCAAAATAATTCGCTACTCATGTTCAGAAGCATGTTCAAAATTGCGTGGCGAAACGCATTAAGGCAAAAGCAATTCACTTTCCTAAATCTTATTGGGCTAACTCTTGGTATCGCCACCTGCGTGATAATCGGACTGTATGTTCACGATGAACTTACCTACGATACTTTCCACTCCGAGGGCGACCGTATTTACAGGATCAATCAGCCCAATATCTGGGGAGACTGGGGTACATTATCTGCAAGTACGGGTCCTAATGTAGCCGTTGCACTCCGTGAAGATGCCCCGGAATTCGAGCAAGTGACAAGATTGCTGAACCTGGGTCATCAGACGGTGACAACCGGCACAACCGATACGCACTCAAATGCCTTCAAAGAGACTCGTATCTACGCGGCAGAGGAGAACTTCCTTCAGGTGTTTTCTTTCGATTTATTGGTTGGAGATTCAGAGACACTCTTTTCGGAACCGATGAATATGGCTTTGACCTGGGAAACAGCCAAACGGTATTTCGGTCAGGATATTCACGCAGAAGAGGCTATCGGGAGAACAGTGGAACTAAAAGATTATGATGGGACGTGGAAAACTTATACTGTGAAGGGAGTTTTAGCGAATGTTCCGGACAAATCGCACATTCAGTTTGACGTGATGGTATCATTGAAAAGTCAGTCGGAAATGATGCGGGCTCATGGCTGGAAATGGATCTGGACAGCCTTTTCGACTTATGGTTTGGTGAAAGAAGGAACAAACGTGAATCATTTGACAGAAAAGCTTCAAGCAATCCCTCCCAAATGGGCACCTCCAACCACTGAGCGAATCTTCAATCAAACGTTCGAGGAATTTACCAAGGGATATCTGTGGAAACTGGACCTACAACCCCTCAGAGAAATTTATATTTCAGGATCACCAAGCGTCCACTCATTTGGGCCAACGGGCAACCCTCAATTTGTCAAGATATTTGGATCGATAGGAATTCTCGTTTTGCTGCTTTCTGCAATCAACTTTATGAACCTATCGACTGCCCGCTCAGCAAACAGAGCTAAGGAGGTTGGGATTCGAAAAGTGCTGGGTTCAGAAAGAAAGGCTTTGCTCTATCAGTTCGTTTTGGAGTCAATCCTTTTTGTTTTGGTAGGTACCTTACTTGCCTTCGGTATTGTTCACCTTTCATTGAATGAATTCAATACATTAGCAGACAAGAATATCTCTTTGCTTCCTCATCTTAGCAGCCCGGTTTTTTATGGAATAACCTTATGTTTTGTTCTCCTTTTAGGAATATTGTCAGGAAGTTATCCGGCTTTTTACCTGTCGGCCTTCAAACCTATTGAAACACTTAAGGGAAAGCTAAGCGCTGGGTTCAAGGGGAAAGGAATCAGAAATGGACTGGTGGTTTTCCAGTTTACCATTTCTATTGCTTTGATCATCTGCACCTTCTTTGTTCAAAAACAGCTGGCCTATACATCCTCCCTTGATGTTGGATTTGCCAAAGACAATATCTTGCAGCTTCATAACATCGAACAATTCGGTTTCGAGACCGAGGCATTAAAGATCAGGCTGGAGTCCAATTCGGCTTTCACGAAAGTTGGTAAATCGTTTGGCATTCCTCCCAATATTTGGTCCGGCGATCGCTACAAAGCAAAAGGCAGCGAGAATGTAGTTCAACTAAACAACATTCGCACAGAGGAAGACTACCTCGATCTATTGGAACTTGAGTTTATCACCGGCAGAAATTTTGATTCGTCCCGCCCCAACGACAAGTACAAGGTGGTAATCAATGAGGAGGCGGTAAAAACACTCGGCTGGGGTGATCAGTCTTCATTTGAATCGAATTCCCCGGTTGGTAAAATTCTCAAACTGGCATCAGGTAGTGAAGATGAATTTGAGGTGATAGGGGTTGTGAAAGATTTCAATTTTACTAGTGTTCGACGAAAAATATCCCCGCTCGTCATGATTCATCATGAAAATGACAAGGTCTGGGACTATGGGGGCGGTCTCTCTTTTTATTCCATGCGCCTTAATCCGGAAGCAATCAATAGTTCCCAGGATCTTCAATTTCTAATAGAAAACCTGGAAGAAGAATTGGCAGAAGTAGACGCCTCGGTTCCATTCGAGTACAGTTTTTTGGATCAGGAATTTGAAAATACCTTCAGGTCGGAGCAACGGATGGCAACTGTTCTCAATCTCTTTGCACTCATGGCAATAGTAATAGCCTGTCTTGGTCTGTTTGGCCTGGCTGCATTTACAGCTGAACAACGTACGAAGGAGCTTGGCATTAGAAAAGTACTCGGAGCAACCGTTTCTGAAATTGTTTGGGTGTTTTCGTCTGAGTTTACCAAACTCATTCTTATCTCAATTCTTCTTGCAGCACCGCTTACTTTTTTTCTGGTGGATAAGTGGCTTGAAGGTTTTGCATATCGGACATCGATTGACCTGTGGGTGTTCGTGGCAGCAGCTTGCACCGCGTTGATTATCGCCGTTCTAACGATCGGGTACCAATCAATGTCAGCCGCAAACAAAAACCCGGCGCTTTCACTGAAGGACGAGTGACCTTGAACTAACAGTCTTTGATTTCATTCGTATTGAAAGTAGCTCATCAGTATTACTTTTAATCGAAAATTCGAAGCACAAGTGTCTCTCAATTTCAAAATATTCGAGATCATCTACCTGTTCGCGGCTTTTCATGGAGTGTTCTTGGCTTCCTTGTTGATTCTGAAGAAAAGCTCCAGGCAAAGCATCTACCTGTTCTTTCTCGTTCTGTTATTTTCATTTTATCTGACGGAAAATGTGATCTATTCATCAGGTTACATCAGGCAACTTCCACACCTCTACTTTGTCACACTTCCCATCATTTTTCTGATCGGACCTCTCTTCTACACGTACATTCGATCAACACTAAGAAGTGATTTCAAACTGGTTCCGAAAGATGCACTGCACATGCTTCCTTTTCTCTTCGAATTGATCATCCTATTTCCATTTTATCAATTGAGTGGTGATATCAAAATCAGGATTTACGAATACAGTCTTCAAAGAACTGCTTCTTGGCAATTCAGTATCTACTTTGTTGGATACCTGATCTATGTAGGCAGTACCTTTTGGTATTTTTTCGCTTCATATAAGCTTCTAAAAAATCTTCCACAACCTTCGAGTGCGAAAGAGCGAAAGAAGATTCATTGGCTTCAGAAAGCCGCGATTGGCTTTTTTTCATACATGTTCTTAAGTCTGATTCTTTCCATTTTGGTCCGGCCATTTCCAGAAATAACCTCAGTTTATTTTCACGTGAACCTTATAAGTCTTACCGTGTTGATCCATGCAATCGGATATGTCGCATATCTAAGCCCGGATCTCTTCAACGGAAGTCAAGTCTCAAATTACCAGTTTTCAGCCATCGGATCCGACAGAATGAATGCACTAAAAATCCAACTTGAAAACCTGATGTTGTCAGATCAACCACATTTGCAATCTGATGTTTCAGCCGAGGATATAGGTCGACTTCTTGATATCACCAAACATCAGCTATCGCAGGTGCTCAATGTTGGCCTGAACACCACATTCTACGACTACATAAACCAACATCGGATTGAGCATTCGAAAAAGATCCTAAGATCCGCGGAGTATCAGGAAGCTAAGATCCTTCACATTGCTTTTGATAGCGGTTTCTCAAACAAGGCTTCATTCTTGAGAAATTTCAAGAAGTTGACCGGATATACACCGACCACTTATCGGAACCTGCATGGAAATCAGGTCTCAATCAATTGAGTAGCACCAAGCAGGAAGAATCAGCATTTACATTGAGTCAAAAAAAGACTCATGAAAAAGACAATTCTACTACTCCTGCTGCTTTCAACCATTGGATCAAGGGCACAGGAAATCAACAATTTTATGCATCCGGAAGGATACACTCCGGGAAAATGGGGAGAACTCGGTGAAGTACAGGAGTTTGGAAATGGTGATCAATCAATGATTTTACTACCAGGTTGGGGGTTTGACCTGACTATCTTCCAAAATTTAATAGAACGGTACAAGAAGGATTACAAGATTTATGCTGTGACCTTACCGGGGTTTGGAAACACTCCTGCACCACCAATGCCGGAAGATCCTGCCAAATTTCGTGACCTCAACTGGACAAAAGGAATTCAACAAGGATTAGGCAATTTGATTGAAGCAAATGGCATTTCAGACGCCATTGTGGTAAGCTACTTCACCTACAGCAATATAATCGCCATGCGTTACGCGCTTGACAATCCTGACAAAATTGACAAGGTTATAATCATGAGTGGAATGGCGAAGTTCACCGCAAATTATCCTGCTTACGAGCCCAGAAGTTTGGATCAGAGAATTGCCTATGTTGAAAAATTTCTTGGGCCACAATGGTTCAAGACGGTCAACAAAGAAACGTGGGACAATGGTAATTTCCATAAAAAAATGTTTGCAAAGGATTCCGTCAGATCTTTTGGTTATTGGGATATGATGTCCGCAGTGCCAATACCAACAGCAGTCCGGTATTTATGTGAATACTACTGCACTGATTTGAGTTTGGAATACTCAAAGCTCGAAGTACCTGTGCTCGTGGTCTTGCCTTCCTTTACGGAAGAACTTTTGACCAGGACTGAAACTTCCTATTTAACTCCTTTTTTCCATCACAGCTGGCTTGGAGCCAGGCCGGCGAGTGATTCTATCTCGATTGTTACCATTACTGACACCAACGCCATGATCGTAGAAGACCAACCTGAAAAGTTATACGGGGTGATAAATGAGTTTCTTCAAGGCAAACTGAATGCTTATCAGGTAGTAAGGTAAGTGCAGCTCGGGCGAACAACATTGAAGGATTATTACTAAGTTGCTTACAGTAATAATCCTTTTTACTTGTGATGATCCGAAGTGCAACACTTGACGACTCGAAGGCCATTTCCGATATATACAACTACTACATTCTTAATAGCCATGCTACTTTCGAAACTGAGCCTGTCACCATTTCCGAAATGGAGAAGCGGATTGGTCGTGTCGTAGAAGAGTTTAAGCTTCCATGGCTCGTTTTTGAAGATGATCAGGAAGTGCTTGGCTACGCCTACGGTACACAATGGAAAGGTCGAGCAGCATACTTACACACGGTCGAAACCACTATTTATTTGCACCAAAATGCCTTTGGTAAGGGACTTGGTAGTGAATTATATAGTGATTTGATGGATAAATTAAAAAGCTCACATTTTCACTCCATCCTTGGTGGGATCGCAATGCCTAATGATGCAAGCGTGGCCCTTCACGAAAAATTGGGATTCGTGAAGGTTGGACTGCTAAAAGATGTCGGGTATAAGTTCGATCGATGGGTGGATGTTGGGTACTGGCAACTTTTGGTCAACGAATAGTTGTAAATTTTAGGTAGTAAAAACCAAGCCTATGAAAACCAGGGTCTCTATTCTTTCCTTCATGATCTGTTTGCCGCTTCTGGTGCTAGGTCAACTTGTGAAAAAAGACAATACGTCAGTAAGAAACTACTTCCGCGAAGATGGGAAGATGAGAGTTGCGATCGCGAAGCAAGTGCAACAACCCTCAGCTAGCGCAAAATTAGCTGCTGATGGCCCTCACATCATGGCCAATGGTGGAATCCAGGGAATTTTGAAGGAAATGGGTGCAATTGTTCGAGTGTCGAATGCGGAGCTCACAGATCGAGAAAAAACGGAGTACGGAAGTTGGCGAAAAATGGGATATGCAAATGGTCACCTGGCAGAAAACGTGATGCAAAACGAGGCAGACGGTTACTTTACGATCGGTTTCCTGGCAACATGTCCTTCTTCGCTAGGAATGTTAGGAGGACTCCAGCAATCACTCACCTCGACAGATGTTTCTTCAGTAAGTATCTTATGGTTAGATGCCCATGCCGACTACAATACACCCGAAACAACCCGTAGTGGTTCCATGGGCGGAATGCCGTTGGCTATCGCTAATGGCCTGGCACTTCATCGAATAAGAAGAGATTCGAAATTGGACCCACCGCTTGCAAACAATCACATCGTCACCGCCGGACTCAGGGATGTTGATCCATTGGAACAGTACCTGCTCGATAAGGCAGGTATTCCGAATATAACTGTTGATGACATTCGCAATTTGACACAAAATGTGCATGATCAGATGACGGCCTTAAGCCAGGTGAGTGACAAGATCTACGTCCACATCGATCTGGACATTCTAGATGCTAGCGAAGTTCCAAATCATAGTTATCCAACCGAGAACGGTCCAAGCAGTCAAGAACTAGCAGCATTATTCAAAGAGATTTTCTCAAAATATCCCAAGGCCGCAGCTATCGGATTTGCCTCCATTCCGGACAAAGATCCGGATCAAGTGGCGTTGAAGGCTGTTAACCGAATGGTGGTCGGAGCAATAGAAGGAATAAAAATCAGAGAGGGTAGGTAGCTTCTATCTCAGTCAGCATTCTTTAAGTCATCCAACTTCTCTCCTGCCGTCGAATTTTCATCTTTTTCCAAAGCCTTTTCGAAAAACTCCTTTCCATTTACGGTGTCAGACTGAGCCATGTAGTAGTCTCCCATTGACTCGTATGCATCCGGGCTATCCGGATAATTTCTTATGTTCAAATCGAAAAGAGCAAATGCCTTTTCATTCATTCCTCTCCCCATCAGCGTAAAAGCCACAAAGTTGACTCTCTGCTCTCCTGGAAGCACTTCGTACCCAAATTCGGTAGAAACGTTTTCGTAGTGCGATGTAACTAGATCAAGCAAATCTTCGGTGGTCTTTTCCGCATCCATAATCTCACTCCATTTAGGAAATAGATGCCAGGAAAAGATAAACTTCAATCCATCAAGCTCTGAGATCAATGGCACACTTCCATGATCTTCGTCATCGTAATACTTCCAGGAAAAATTCAACCCGTTTTGCGGGCTTAGAGATGCAGTTTTGGAAAAGTCAAGAATCGATCTGATATGATTAGTCTCACGTGTTGTGTCGGCGACCACCGTCGTGGTATCCATTCCTTTTGGCATCGTATTGGCCACACCTACAAACAAGGACTTACCTTCAAAGCTCTTCCGAGTCAAGGCCTCTTTGGCCTCTCCAAGCAATTTCTTGTTGTCCCACCACAGACTCGGGTCGATCGAGATGTAGTTGGTAAACATCTCCGGATAGTTCATTAATGTGTTTATCGCCATAAGACCGCCCAACGAATGACCAATCATTGTCCGGTGTTCACTCGTAGGATACTTCTGATCGACATAGGGCATTAGCTCGTCGCGGATGAACCTAGTGAAATCATCACCACCGCCTGAGCTGCTTGTGCTATCACCGACATGTGTTGGCGTCAGGTCCCTTAAACGATTTGTGTTTGGAATACCAACTACAACCATCTCTGGAACAACTGAATTTCCATTTATCGTGCTCAATTGTCTGATCATGCCAGCGACAGAGTAAAAGTGTCCATCGCCATCCAGCAAATACAGAACAGGGTATTTCTCCTTGCCTGAGAAGGAGGTAGGAACATACACCCAAACCTCACGCTGCTCCTCCAGGATCTCAGAATACAAACTATCCCGGACGCCAAAACCTATTTGGTTCTCGTCTGTGGAACTACTCTTTGAATCACAGCTTATCAAGAATGAAATTACAGGGATCAGTACTAGTAACTTTTTCATATCATCGGGGTTTTCCTAACAGAAAGGTAGTTATAAGAAAAAATTTGAAGCTGATTGGTCCCTTACGTCACATTGAGGAAGTTTAAGTTTGCCACATGCTAAAAAACCAGAGATTGCTTTGTTTGATCCTTGTTGGGCTAGCGTTAGCTTGCTCAAATACGAAAAGAGGTGCTCAAGAATCTAGTTCGGAGTTGATAAGACTTTATGTTTTCGACGTTGGTGAAATTTTGATAAAGGATGTGTCCATTTTTAATTCTGGGGAAACTGGAGCAAAACTGTTGACCAACTCCGCCTATTTGATCCGTCATCCTAAAGGGGATCTGATCTGGGACACCGGGTTTCCAGACAGTCTGACAACTATACCCGAAGGTTTGGACTCCGAAATGGCGACCATAACCATGTCAAAAAAGCTTGAGGACCAGCTTTCCGAAATTAGACTTTCTCCTTCAGACATTGAATACCTTGCCGTGTCCCATCTACACCCGGACCATGTTGGAAATTCCAATCTATTTACAGAAGCTAAGCTCCTGTTACAGCAAGAAGAGTATGATAGTCTCTTTCTTGGAGAAGTTGTGAACCCTGATACGGATCAGTTGACGGCAAGTCCTTTTATTAAACTAAATGGAGATCACGACGTGTTCGGTGATGGAACTGTTGTGATCAAGCGAGCTCCCGGACATACGAACGGTCACCAGGTACTTTTTGTGAACCTTTCAGAAACAGGACCAATTCTTCTCTCGGGCGATTTGTTCATTACTTCCAAGCAAAGGGCTACTAGAGGTGTTCCCATCTTTAACGTTGATAAGGACAAGACGCTGGAAACGATGAACGCCATCGAAGACTTCCTTTCCGAAAAAGGAGCAACCCTATGGATACAGCATGATCCGGATCAAAATGAAACCATCAGACGTTCACCACAATTCCACAACTGACCTACTCCGATCTCAGTGAATCAACGGGGTTGGATAGTGACACTCTCAAAGAGTGAAAGCTCACTGTTGCGATGGTAATGGCAAGACTAGCAAGGCCGGCCACAGCATAGATCCACCAATACACCTCAATTCGGTATTCATAGCCTGCAAGCCACCCATTTAAGAAATATGAAGCCAATGGTATAGCAACGAGACAGGCTAAAATCACCAGAACAGAAAAGTCTTTAGAAAGTAATCGCCAAAGATTAGGAACAGTAGCACCAAGTACTTTTCTTATGCCAATTTCTTTTGTTCTTTGCTCCACAACAAAAGCCGACAAGCCGAATAAACCCAAACAGCTAATAAGAATTGCGAGGACGCTGAAAAAGGCTGCCAAGCTTCCTATTTTTTCTTCTGCTCTAAATTTCTGAAGGTACGAATCATCCAGAAACTCATAGTTGAAAGGGTGTGAAGGAAGAACCTGTTTAAAAGCCTCCTCAATAGCAGGCAATGCCTCCACATAGTTAGCTTCGGACTTGATCTTAATGAATAAATACCTAAGAGATTGCTCCGAAGCAAAGATCATCAAAGGCACAGGTGGTTGAAAAGGATCTCCCTTTATCATGTCTTTCACTACCCCGACGATAGTGTAAATTTTGTGTCCACCATTAAACTCCCATCTGGATTGAACCTGCTTACCAATGGGTTCAGAAATCCCCATTCGTTTAACTGCGGACTCACTGATTATAATAGAACTTGATTCATCGGCAAGCTCCCTGGAAAAATCCCGCCCAGCGATCAACTCCCATTCCGTGGTTTGCCCGTACTCATGAGTCACAAAGATGGTGTTGAAGGTAAATCCAATTCGTTCCCCTGTTTCAACCGATTTGAACCCGTTGTTATTTCCAAGGGTTGTTGTGAGCGGGTAGTTGGCCTCCGCGATTTCTTGTACGTAACCGGTCTTTTTTAATTCATCACGCAGCACATGATACTTATCATAGTATTCAGCTGACCTTCCCCTCACAGTTATAATCCCCTCCTGGTTGTAGCCCACCGGTCTAGTTTTAGCAAATACGATCTGTTTGTAGACCGTTATCGTTCCAATGATCAGTGCGATTGAAATAGTAAACTGAAAAACAACTAGGACCTGCCGGAAGCGCACACTGGCCAATCCCTGCTTAAACGTTCCTTTAAGCGCCATGACTGGTCCAAAAGAGGACAAGAAAAATGCCGGGTAACTGCCAGCCACCAGTGCCGAAAAAAGTGTGAAGAGTAATCCAATAGTCCAGAATGTGACACTGTTCCATGGCACAACAAGTGCTTTGTCTGATATTTCATTGAACCATGGCAATATGAGGCTGATCATAAGAAGAGAAATCGTAAAAGCAGCAAACGCATAAAGTGTGGATTCTGCAAAAAACTGCCGAATCAGTTGCGATCGCAGCGAGCCTATTGCTTTTCTGATCCCCACTTCCTTTGCACGGTTCTGATACCTGGCAGTATTTAGGTTCATGAAGTTTATAAAGGCGAGAACCAGCACAAACACTCCTATGATTCCATAGAGAATCACGAACTGAAGTCGCTTGCTGGTCACCTGGATGCCATCGACGAACGTTGAGCGCAAGTGCCAATCTTTCATGGGCAATAGGAGTAGCTCGATCGGTCCGTCTTCAGGGTCTCTATGGGGAGTCAAGATGTCCTTGATTATGGAGGAGGCTTCTGCCAGGCCGATACCTTCTTTTAGCTGAGCATAAACTTTTACATTGTAATTGTCCCAGACATAGGGGTTTTCTTTATTATAAATCAGCTCCAATGAAGTCAAAAAGGCAGCATCTCCAAACGTAGAGTTTCTTGGCAAGTCTTCATACACTCCAGTAACAATGAGCTCAGTGGAGGTATTCAAAACCACGATTTTTCCAATTGGATTTTCCCCATCGAAAAATTTTCCAGCAAGAGTAGCAGACAACATAACGGAATTTGGATCAAGAAGGCCTTCCTGACTTCCGGATTTCATTTTAAGTGTAAGCATTGAAGGTGCATCGGGCTGGAAGAAGTAACCAGGCTCCTCGAATGACTGTTTACCCATCGTCAACAGCTGAGGTCGCATTCGAAAAAAAGTCATCGCGACTTTCTCAAACACAGTGGGATAGTTCTCCTGCATAAAAACGCCTACCTGACCAACAAGGGAGCTATTAACATAAATCTCATTATCATCGCTATCCCTTCTTAAAACCTGTACAATATTGTCGTAGTTATCATGATTTTTATTGTACGAAAACTCATCGTATATCCAGAGGCCTATCAAGATGGCTACAGTCATTCCCATTGCAAGGCCACCAATATTAATGGCAGAGAAGACTTTGTTTTTCAGCAAAATCCGATAGCTGATTAAGAAGTTATGCTTGATCATAGTGTTATATTTTGAGTTTGACCTAAATAATTTGAATGCAAATGGTCGCAAGTAGTTAAGTACCTGGTACCAATAGTTGAGTCGAGCTCTAAAAATCGACTTTTTATGCAGCGTCGAACTGAATTTTTCATCCAGATCACCCAATACTTCCTCAGCTAGTTCGTCCTTTAAAAACAGCAAAAGAAATTTTTCAGCGAGCTGCGGGGGCCTGTGATTTTTCATACGTTGAAATTGAGTTTCCCCTCAGCAAAGGCGGGAAATTGATCCCAAAGTGAGAGCTTCAATTCACGAGATATTTCGAGCGCTCTCTGTCCTGCTCCGGTTATGGTATAGATTCGTTTTCTTCTACCACCACGTTCTGCCGTTGCTTCACTCATTTCGGATTTCAGAAATCCTTTGTCTGCCATTCGGTTGAGTGCAGAATGAACGGCACCTATAGATACGGGTCGGTTAGTTTGAGCTTCAAACTCATCTGCTATTTTGAATGCGTATGCTTCTCTATCCAGTATCCCAACGATCAGCAGAATAGTTTCTTCAAAGTCTCCGAGCTTGCTTTCTTTCATCTTGTTACTAAATTGTAGAACAAATATACGGGGCCAGTAATAATATGTTCTACCTTTTAGTAAGAAATCACTTGTTGCGGAAAAAATTGTTTTCGAGAGCTGCCTACTATTTGACGATCTTTTTTACTAATTCTGCAAATGGGGTTTTTATTTTCACAAAGTAAATCCCTGGATCAATATCTTCAAGATTTAACTTAAGACGATAGCCGGAACTACTACTATCTGTTATCTTCTTGACAACTTGACCTGTCGTACTAATCACAGTAACTGCGATTTCTACCTCATCGGACCCTAGATAATCCAAAACAAGATTCTTTGCGACCGGATTCGGATAAATATTCCATTTGTCTTCATAGAAGAATTCAACATCTTCTGTAATTTCCACTGGTTGACTGTTGACATATGCGTTGGACCCCTTGAAATCTGCCGCTGAAGGTGTGTGATTGTTGTCGGCAGACACTAGTAAAGTTAAGATATGTCCTGATAACATTTCACCCGAGAGGGCGTAGGAAGAGTAAAGAAACATATTCCCATGGATATTGTAATTTGCGTTGAAGGAAACTGAATTTGTTTCAACATGGTCGATGTTGATCTTATCGGCATCAAATTTCATGTTGAAGTCAAGTGCTTCTACCTCTGTACCTTTAATAATGACCGGAATCTCATATGTATTACCGCTCCTCTCCATTTGGTCAAAGTCCAATGTAAGTAGTTGACTTTGCTCAAATCTGGCGTTTGCTGCATCACTACTTTTCCAATTCCCATTGACATCGCCCATGAGGATTGCGATGTAATCTTCCGCAGTGGTTGCGCTGCATTGACCAATTGTGGAAATAGGTGTTGGTAGGCAATCCGGCACAGAGGGTACATTGTTCTTCGAATAGCCAACTCCATCACTTAAAGGATAAACGGAACTAATGGTATAGGATGGATCTGTATTTACGACTGTTTCAGCCACAAATAGCCAATCTTCAATGGAATTGACACCATCGTTGGTGAAACCACAAATGTTCATAACACTTCTAGCTGAGATAAAAGTCACGTCAGCTGCGTTCACTCTCCCATCCTGGTTTACGTCCGCGGCAATAATTTGATAAACATTGGGGGTAAATGAAGGATCCAAGGTCGCAATCTTCATCGCTCTGTTCTGATCACTTCCATTGATCCAACTCATCATATTCGTGCAATTTGTCGTATCACCATAACTTCCCGGGATATCCCTTGAAATAGTAAAGTAGTCTCCTTCACTTACCTCATACCTAAATTGACCGTTCAGATCTGGATAAAAGGTGGTAGTTGAAACATCATTGCACATACTGTCTGAACCTTGGATTAGTGTGGCGATGTAAGCGGTCGGATTCAAAGTATCATACAGGAGTTTTTTACCATTTACGCCCCAGAATTTTAGTGTCCCTACAAAGTTCGGATCATTTGTCACTAGAATATTCTGTACATCATCATTGCAATGAAGACTATCCCCGTTAAACAGTGTAGATTCTGTGACCCCACATAGTTGAACGGCCATAGTTGTCCCTGGTGCTACTTCACCATTATACTGGAACTCCAATTCGATTACGGTGCCACTTCCATTAAAGTAGGAGGGAAATGGAGCTGTCCCATTGAAGAATATTAAGCCATTAATCTCGCCAGGAAAATTTGTGTTTAAAAAAGAGTTTGTAATAGACGAATTCCCACCGTTAGCTACGCTACCTACAATGGCATTTCCTGTAGGAGTCATCAGGCTTGTATCATAGGCTACACAAAAATCCATACCAATTACTCCATCAGTCACACTGTTAATAGCCTGAATAGGAACCATGAAGGTATTACTTGAGCATGTCACTTCCTGATCAGGAATTTTATAATTGCCCATCGCTGAGCAGGAAGAAAGATTGATTCCAAGCTTTACTTCATTGCTGACCAATGCCATACCGCTAACTATTGCATTTTGTACCCGAAGTTGGTACACCCCTGTATCGGCCTCAAGAAAGGGGTCGATAACGAGAGTAGTATCCGTTGCTCCTGAAATTGAAATTCCATCCTTATACCATTGATAACTATTAGCTGTTCCTCCGACGGAAAATGAAACTGAGAAAGATGCCCCAATTTGTAGAGCAGTGTCTATTTCAACTCCAAATGGTTGCTGTGGATTGTAAAAGAAAGAAGTCAGTCCAAGGTTAGTTTCAAGACTTTCAAAGGTCAACAGGTTGTCCCGAATGTCCACCACATTGATCGACAAGGCCGATAGATCGGGTAGGTAGGTAAAATTGTTATGATGTGCTATAAATGAAGAAAGAGAGGTAAGATTTGAAAGTTCCTCAGGAATTGGGCCGGAAAACCCGTTATCATAGACCCAGAAGCTCCGTAAGTTCGTAAGGTTTGAAATTTCGGGTGGAATTTCACCTGAAAAGTCAGCGCCTCTTAAAATAATTACCTCTAATTGAGTATTGTTGACCAGGACATCAAACGGATTACCGGCGAAAGCATTGTTATCAGCGGTAATAGTTCTTAGTTGACTCAAATTGCCTAGTTCAGTGGGAAGTTCTCCTGAAAAATTATTGTTGGATAGTAAGAGGAAAAATAGATTTTGGAGTGATCCTATTTCAGTCGGAAGTGATCCTGAGAAGGAATTGCCACCGAGAGTCAGTGTCCGTAACTGAGAAAGTTGCGAAATGGTTGCAGGTAGAGAGCCCGTAAAGTTATTGGCTGAAAGATTAAGTTCTTGAAGGCTTGTCAGTGAGGTAATCACGTCTGGAAAAGAGCCAGTGAAATTGTTGCCACTTAAAAGTAGTTGGGTGAGGTTTACCAGATTGGAAAGTTCCCCAGGTAGAGGATTTACTAAATTCATGTCTGTCAAGCCCAAGTCCTGGAGATTAGTCAGATTTCCAATTTCAGGGGGAATGTTGCCACCCATGTCGTTCCCTGATAAGTGTAATACTGTGAGGTTTGCAAGGTTCCCAAGCTCAGGCGGAATGTTACCGGAAAGCTGATTTCTAGCTAGATACAGCTCTTCCAACATTGTCAGGTTACCTATTGCTGCCGGAATATTTCCTGTCAGACTGCCTCCATTAAGACTTAAGATCCTTAGATTAGCTAGCTGATCTATTGTAGTAGGAATTGACCCCATCAAGTTGTTCTCCCCAAGATACAATTCTTGCAAGGAGCCTAAACTCAAAATTGCGCTGGAGATTGAATCTGTTATTTGATTAAATAGAACATCAAGAATTTCAAGCGTTTGTAAGTTGGCTATCGAAGTGGGGATCGTCCCCTGTATCTGATTATTGCTTCTCAGGTTCAGTACTCTTAACCCTCCGAAATCACCGATCTCAGATGGAAGAGTTCCAACCAGGCCATTAAATGGCAAATCGATATGAGTTACTGTATCGTTCGCAACTGTGATCCCAAACCATGTGCTGACTGGTCCAGTCAACCAATTCGAGTTGTTGTTCCAGTTTACACCGTCCGTTGCATTATAGAGTGCAACCAACGCAAGAGAATCCATCTCTAAACTATTGGTTGGTGCGTTTGCTTCTGACCTAAGGTCCAAAGAGTTTCCCACAATGCTTGACCCCAACCCAAAAAGGGACAGAGCCAACATCATATGAAGTTGTGAAATTTTCATATCCAGTCAATTTTTTTAGTTTGTTAGAGGGAAAGGATCGAACAGTGGTGAAACTTTAGAAAGCGTCGGATAGCTATCGTCGATCTTTTTCCAATCTAAATTGCAGGATAAAATTGGCGTATTGCTCAACTTAGATCAATACCCAATGTTGGGCATTTATAAGTTCTGACCAATTAATCTCTGAGAAAAGGTCCTCCAAGAAACTTTTTGTACATGGCGCGCACGAGTTTATCTACGACTACCTCTTATAAACACATCAATATTGTCCGGCCTGGCATTGACGTAGTCCAGTTGGATTTTTCCTTCTTCAGTAAGTTTGATCTTTGCAGGAATCGAATTGACGGTCAGATACCATCCTTCGGGCAAAATCACGGTGTTTCGGTTTCTCCCAAACGATCGATCCCAGATAAGCTCATTGTTAAACAATAGGTACCTGTTCGGATCAGTGTACGTTTCCTCAATTCGCAAACGCGTGGTTCCACCCTCTTTGACAGGATCAAACCATATTACAACAATCTCGGTATCCTCCCCGAAGTTTTCAAGTTCGATTCCTTTTTTCTGTATTTGACTGCCTCTTAATGTTTCCACTTTCAGTTTTTCTCCTGTATCAAGGATCATAGCAGAAGGGTTACTTGCCTTGCTTCCTTTCCTGACAATGTTGATATACTTGTCAACTCCCGCACGCTTTTCCGTATAATCATGATAAAGCCTAAATGAGTTGGTTTCAGGCTGCTGAAGAAAATATACAATCTCGCGATCCTGAAATGCCCTCTGATTCAACACGTAATCCAATCTTGCTTTGGACTTATCTCTTCCCTGGGGAGTTGGCTTGTAATCAGGCCAGGGAGATGGGTCTAATGCTTTTCTGGGAGTGCGACTTAGTATCCTTCGAGCCTTGATTTTATATGGCACGGCCCCAACTCCATCGTTTAGAAAACTAGCGACAATTCTTCCATCCAATTCGATATTGACTTGAGAGGGATAGTTGGCTTCAATCAACTCGAATCCACGTGGAAGAACGACGGCATTTCTCCGAATACCAAGTGAGCGATCAAAAACAATCAAATCTTCTTCAGTATAGTAACTAGCTGGATCCCTGTAGGTCTTGTCAATTCTCAATCGTGCTTCACCTCCTGGTGGGACAGGGCGTGCCAACTCAATCTGCAAGTACTCCGTGTCTTCACCAGCATTCACATGGCCATTGGCCCTGGCTACTTCACCCTCAACAATTTCCCATTTCAAGATATTTCCTGAAAATAAATCAATAACCTCATCAACCTTATGCTCACTCCCCTTTCTTAACGTGTTCCAATAATAGTTGGCCCCGGGAGTAGTTGCGCTCACATCGTAGATGATCCTAAAACTTTGGGAGGAGGGATCTAGTAGTTCATACCTGGTATAAGAGTCCGTTTGAGTTTGTTGGGCGTAAGAAATCCAGAAACCTCCAGCAACCACTACCCTAAATAGAAATTTTGTTATGATCATATTTACGAATTAATAGTTCATTCCCCCTTATCAAAGGGGGTTAGGGGGATTTGATCTTCTCCAATCCTGTATGAAATTGTAAATCTCCGAAAGCACAAAGGCTTTGTTATGTTTCACATCAAGATCATCAAATCGCAAGAAAGATAATCCTAAGCCTTCAAGAACTTTTTGTCTTCTGCCATCTCTTATTGGAGCATCATCATGATAATGACTCTCTCCGTCAACCTCAATAACCAGATTTAATTTTTTACAATAAAAATCGACAATGTATCTTCCAATTGGTTTTTGCCTATTGAATTTAAAGCCTTCTATCTGACCAGCTCTTAGTTCTTGCCATAGTAAAACCTCAGATAAGGTACTATCATTCCTGAGCTGACGTGAAAATTTCTTGAGATTTCGATTGTATGGAATGAAGTACATGGATCCTAAATTAATTGAAATCCCCCTAGCCCCCTTTTAGAAAGGGGGAATATTCAAATACAAAGAGATTCTTCCAGTTAAAGTGATCCAACGAACTACTTTTGCATCTCACTATTTCATCACATGGAAGAAAAGAAAGAGTCCCTCAATTTTATTGAGCAAATGATTGAAGCAGACCTGGAAAATGGGAAGCACAGTTCCGTTGTTACTCGATTTCCACCTGAACCAAATGGCTACCTACACATTGGACATGCTAAGTCTATCTGTTTGAATTTCGGTCTTGCTCAGAAATATGGCGGCACCTGTAACCTTCGGTTTGACGATACCAATCCGGAAAAAGAAGATACGGAGTACGTTGATTCCATCAAGCATGATATCAAGTGGCTTGGTTTTGATTGGGATGAACGGGAGTATTACGCCTCAGATTACTTCGAGCAACTCTATGAGATGGCACTCAAGCTGATTAAAAAAGGATCCGCTTATGTCGATGATCTGCCTGCTGATGAATTCAATAAATTAAAGGGAACACCAACAGAACCCGGAACCCCAAGTCCATATAGAGACAGACCAGTAGAGGAAAATCTGGACCTCTTTACGCGAATGAGGACAGGTGAATTTAAGGAAGGGGATCGTGTTCTGCGAGCAAAAATTGATCTTAGCTCTCCCAACATGCACATGCGTGATCCCATTTTGTTTCGGATCAAGCATACGGATCACCACCGTACCGGGAGTGCATGGTGCATTTATCCCACCTATGATTTCGCACATGGCCAGTCCGATAGCATAGAGAACGTGACACACTCTCTCTGCACCCTGGAGTTTGAAGTGCATCGCCCGTTATATAATTGGTTGATTAAAGAACTTGAGATCTACCCATCAGAACAGACTGAGTTTGCGCGGTTGAACCTCAGCTATACGATCGTCAGCAAGAGAAAACTTAGAGAGCTTGTCGAAGGCAATCATGTGAATGGATGGGACGATCCACGAATGCCTACGCTCTCGGGCATAAGGAGAAGGGGGTTTACACCTGAATCAATTCGGGAATTCGTGAAGAAAACGGGTGTTGCAAAAAGAGATGGTCTAAATGACGTAGCACTGTTGGAACATGCCGTACGGGAAGATCTAAATGCCAAAACAAACCGTGTATTTGGGATTATGGATCCATTAAAACTGATCATTACCAACTGGCCAGAGGATAAAACCGAGATGCTTCCAGCTGTCAACAATCCAGGCGACGAATCAGTAGGATCGCGAGAGATGGCATTCACAAAGGAGCTCTATGTCGATCAGGTGGATTTTATGGAAGATCCCCCAAGTCCAAAAAAGTGGTATAGGTTGGGCCCGGAACGCGAAGTGCGTCTCAAGTTTGGCTATATCATAAAGTGCACGGGATTCAAAAAAGCTGACGATGGAAGTATTGTAGAGATTTACGCAGAATACGATCCTGACACTAAAAGTGGACATGATACGAGCGGAAAGAAAGTGAAAGGAACCTTGGGATGGGTTTCTGCAAAGCATAACATCAATGCAGAAATTCGACTGTATGATCGGCTGTTCCTAACTGAAAACATGAATGACATTGACGACGATTTCAAAAACCATCTCAATCCCGACTCTTTGGAAATAAACACGAAAGCCGTGCTTGAGGAATCGTTGAAAAGCGCCAACGTTGGAGACCAGATACAGTTCGAACGAATCGGTTATTTCCGGGTTGATGAAGATTCTACTCGGGACAAGTTGGTTTTTAACAGGACAATAACGCTGCGTGACAATTGGGCTAAGTAATGAGTTTTATAATGTTGGATTTTGGATTTTAAAATGTCCCCATGATTAAGGTAACCGGTCTGTATATCTATCCCATCAAGTCTTTACGAGGGATAGAAGTCGATAGCTGTGAAGTATTGGAAAGAGGATTTAAGCACGATCGCCGATGGATGATCATAGATTCAGATAACAAGCTGGTCACTCAGCGCACACATCCCCACCTATCGCAAATCAAGGTTCATTTGCGTGATGATGCAATCGTTGCCTCTCACACAGGGTATGATGATATTGAAATCCCTCTGATGCTTAATGAAGGCAGGGAAGAACAAGTAACTGTCTGGAATGATGAAGTGCCTGCGATTGTGGCTGATGAGAAGATCAACGACTGGATCTCTTCAATTGCACGCATGCATTGTAGACTGGTTTTCATGCCTGAACATTTCGAACGACGCGTAAATCCTGAAAGAGCAAGAAATCACGAAAATGTGAGTTTCGCCGATGGCTACCCGTATCTTATTATCAGTGAGGCTTCACTGGAGGACCTAAATTCAAGGATGGACACACCACTGCCCATGCATCGCTTTCGTCCCAACATTGTTGTAAAAGGTGTTGAGCCCTATGCGGAGGATAATTGGAAGGATTTTAGCATTGGAAAAGTTTCTTTTTATGGAGCGAATCCATGCAAACGATGTGTTTTCACAACAATCGACCAAGAAACCGGGGAAAAGGGAGCTGAACCACTCAAAACGCTGGCTACCTACAGAAGAGAAGGTTCTGAGGTGATCTTTGGTTTGAATGCCATTGCCTCTTCCGGAGGTATTATTGGGGTTGGGGATGAGGTGAAATTAGGTTGATTTGGGAATTGGTTAATTAGTTAATAACAAAAAGACTAATTAACTATTTCACTAATTGACTAATCCACTAATCACATCTCCCTGACACTCCATACCTCATAAAGGGGCTGACCTCTGCTATTGTTGCCCGAATGATGCCACTTGCCTTCTTTCATTTCGTAATTGAACTCCAAAGAAGCGCCTACGCGACTATCATCTCTTGAGAAGAACTCGATGTTCTCGGTATACTTTCCATCAACTGTCGTGTATGTACCGCCACCAGTTCCAGAGAATCGTTTGGTTTCAGTATTGTAGGCGATCCATTGAAATCGAGTCCCGGACAATATTTTCATCGTCTTTCGTGGACGATTGGTGTCTCGTTCCTGCATTTCCCCATTTCGAATTCTTCCTGACATCAACCAGGCTCCACTAAGATCACCCGGCGAACCATCATCCACGCGTTTGAACACATCGTTTGAACCTCCAATTTTTACCTGATCTTCCGAAATCTCAAGTTGGAAGACAGCGGTTGTTCCAACTCTGGCTGAATCACGGGTGTCAAACTCAATTATTTCGGTCATGGTCGTACCATCCAAAGACCAGGTTCCACCATTTGTGGCAATAAACTCCCCTGTTTTGTTGTCATACCAGGTTGCCACCTGATATTTTTCTGAGAGAATGACCGCAACCTTCACTTCCCGACCATTCTCGTCCGTACTGACCATTTCCCATGCTCCAACCAATGATTGTGCATTGATTACAAGACCACCCAGAATGGCGATGCAAAAGGATAAAATATTTTTCATGTTCTTAGTCTTTATAGTAGGCTCCAAATAATATCATCATCTCATCGGTACTTCTTAATCCAAAACGTAAGGTACGATTTTCCCAGTTATTGTAGGTAGCTTCTAACCTTAAGCCTTCACCAGCCTGAAGTACAATTGGAGGATCTAATTCCAGAATTGGAGGGTGCTCCCAATCATAGGCAATGTATAGCAAATCCCCATCCCCAACTCCACCGACCTTGAACACTTTAAATTCGGTCATGTGTTCATGAGCATGAGAAAAAAGCTGAAAAATGTTAATCTTATCATTAAAGAAAAAGTCCTTGGTAAGTGTGGTGACCTGTTGTGGTGGCAGGGAAAAATCATCGTGATTTAGATCTAAAATCTCGGCCACATGCTGCACCTCTGACTCCGGAACGGTGTGAATGTTTCCGTAGATTTCACCTACCATTACTTCATCAGTTCGATTTGCATAGTGCGCATTTAGATCAAATCCCTTTCCTCCCTGAAGCTTCAGCGCTACCCCCTCTGGATAGCGATAGTTCATTCTGGGCCACTGGGTCCCGGCCACAAACTGATGATACAGCAGCGGGAAAAGGTTATTGGCTATTACCTGATCATTTGCGTCGTAAAGATCTCGTATCGTCTTTTCTTGGGGGAAAATATGAATTGGAACATCGTCGTCAAATGTGTAAAAAATAAAGTGGTGACTCCCTGGCCGCATCACAATTTCGACCTGGCTGATAAAAATATCTTCCTGAATATCGATCGGCTCATAGTAGAAAAGCTCCCGATCTCTGTTGGGCTCAACCTCAAAAGGCCCAAGATGAAATTGAAATCCGGATTCTGGTGCAGTAAGTGGCTCAAATTCCAGTTCCTCAAATCTTGATTCATCCTCTAGCAACGTCACATCTGCGACCATGCCGTCTGACGGCGCACCGTTGATGATCCAGTCTCTAATAAATTCCAATTGGCCGTTAGTGAGGAAATCGCCACCTAAAGGCATGATAGCACCATAAAGTGGATGATCAGAATAGAAGTGCTCTTGATCATTGGCATTAATTTTTTCCCATAAAAAACTCTTGAATAGACTGGGCAGCCCTTCCTGACCTACCAATTCCAACCCATCTTCCTGAGCCGACTTATTGTTTGGCTGTCTGTTTACTAGCTGAGAATACGAAATATCGGAGGTAAGTATCAGGTCAGATTGTTTTGCGAACGTGCTTCCTGAGACATGACAATTGATGCATTGAGTATCCCAGATCTGGGTTTGAATGACGTCATAGGTAGCCATCTGATCAAGTGGAACCGACCCATCATCTTTGCCGCAGGACAAAACTCCGCCAACTAGCAATGTCAGTAGCAGTTTGTCTCTTAATTTTCTTGGGTTAAAACACATGTCGACGTTAAGATTGTTCATTAAGTTAGACAATCTCACGTCTAATATCACCTAATTTCTTTCTCCAGGTCGATAGGTTTCTTCCGCTCTTTTCTCTACATCTTCCCTATAAAATGCCACAACCTTGAAATTCGCATCGGCGTATCTTTGGGCCTGATCATAAAAATGTGAAGAATTTGGATCGTTGCTTTGGCCTCCTGCCAACAATGTTTTGGCTTTTAACCTCTCACCAAACTCAACTGCCGCCACAAAGCTATTACCCCTGGTCCCGTAGATCTTGTTTGTTTTCTGATTCGTCCTCATCCCGTATGCGGCTAATGCACCCCAACGTCCTGTTGTCAACCCAACAGGAATGCTAGGTTTGTTGTCGTCGAACTGCAGATCAATGGAACCATCTAATCTTTGGAAACGACAAATGTCCCCCCAAGGCGTGTTCCAGCTTCCAAACTTCTCTTCCAACTCAGTGACCGCTTTAGTAAAAACCTCCAAACGAGTAGCTTCCGGCAGACCTGTTCCGAAGTAGTTAAATCTGTCCATTCCGCGGAGGCCACCAGGTATTTCCGCGTTTCTATAAAGTGCCATGCCATAAAAATGAGCTAATGACATTCCTACTGATTCCTTGCCTGTCTTCATGTCCCAATTTCGTAAGACATCAATTGCTTCAGCTAGGGAAGCTTCCTTTCCGGAGTTATCGTACGCTCTGATCAAGCCGGGGACCACCTCCTCGAAGGCAGGTAGATAAGGATCGTACGCCATTTCAATTAATCCATCCAACGTCAAATCTTTCGCTCTTAATAATAGGTCGATAGCATGAACTCCCCTGAAATTTTCAGGGATTCGTGACATATAGTTGGGGTAGTCTTCCTTCTTTGGACTGTACTGAGCAGCACTAGTAAATGGTGTCGAATTACAATTTTGTATCCAGCCGTTGGCCGGATTAAACACGGTTATTGCCTCATCCACAGGATGAAGGCCTTGCCAATCCGTGGCAGGATTACTACCATCAACCGGTTTCGTATAGTCGAACCGGACATCACGCTTTGGAATGAAATTACCATGGTAGTAAGCAATGTTTCCTTCAGAATCGGCAAAAACTGTATTGTTCGAAGAATTCGTTCTGATATTCATCATTTCCCGAAATTCAGCGTGGTTCTTTTTCTTAGTTCGAGTATAGGATTGTTCCAGCGCCTTTACTGGTTCCCACATTAGGGCAGTGGAGACCCACTTGTCACCAATTTTCTGTGTGATTGGCCCATGATGCGTTCGGTAAATGGTAAATCTTGTCTTCTTGGTAATATTCCCTTCCTTGTATTTGAGAAACACATCCTTCTTTTCTACTGGTCGCTTTTCATCACCATAAGTGTACACCAACTTCCCATTTTCTTCACTAACATCTTCCACAAATTCATCGATCACGTCTGTATAAGTAGATGTGTGCATCCAGCCGGTATTTTCATTGAATCCTTGATAGACAAAAAATTGACCCCAGGTCACAGCACCATAGGCGTTCAACCCTTCCTCACTGACCATGTGAACTTCACCTCTGAAATAAAAAGAGGTATGTGGGTTTATAAGCAACATTGCATTTCCTGAAGCAGTAAGGTCACCTGCTATTGCAAACCCATTCGAACCTCTTGGTTCCTCCATGAAATCCGGATCAGCAGTGGCCAGTGCTACAGGCCCACCACCTTCGTAGAACTCTTTTATTTTCCGAACTGAGACGCGTTCAATGTCTCCACCAATAGATCCCTCTGTAAAATACATGGTCATCCAGGGTTCAAACTTTTTGATCACCTTTGGCCTGACTTCAGGATTGGTGTATAGGTAGTAGTTAATCCCAGCAGCCCAAGAATCACATAACTTCTTAAGCCATTCTGGACTCGATTCATAATTTTCGACCGCTTCTTCCTGTGTCATAAAAAGTCGTGCACGCAGATCACTATAAAGTGCACTTTCACCTTCTGCCTCAGCTAAGCGACCGATAGCCCAGGCAAAGTTTCGTTCTACTCTTGGAAAATCATCTTCGCACTGCGCATAAAGCAAACCAAAAACAGCATCTGCATCGGTCTTTCCGTAGATATGGGGCACTCCATAATTATCCCGGATGATCTCGACGTTTTCAGCCTGTGTTTGCCATGCGGCTACTTCAGGGTCAGAAGATTTAGGAGACGAACATGCAGCGACTAGTATAGGAGCAAGAATGAGAATTCGATTCATTTTCTTTAGGTTATGTGGGGCGTCAAATATCGTGAAAAAGAACAATTAATGACCACACTGCAACCCTTCACTCCTTCTTTTAATCTAATAACCAGAATCCTTTAGCTGAACCGTCCAGAAATAACATCTTTTGTGTTCATTATTGGACACATGATTATTCGCGCTTCTCATAAATCACTAAGGATCAGTACCTTATGGCAAATGGCACATTAATTGGAAATCGAATGTCCACGTAACCTTTAAAAAATATGTTATTCAACTTCTTCAAAATCACCTTCCGAAACTTTAGAAAAAACAAATCCTATGTTTTCATAAATCTCTTAGGTCTGGGTCTGAGTCTCGCTTGCTGTATTGTAGGTTATCTCAACTTCAAGTACGCTGCTGATTTTGACAAAAATCATGAAAATCATGAGCAGATCTACAAAGTGCATGGATATAAGGAAGTACAAAACAATAATGTGCAGATCGGCATTACACCAATGCCCCTGGGAGATCAGATCAAAGATCGATTTACAGGCATTACGCATACAAGTAGGTATGCGTCGAATGGTCTAGTATTAAAAAAGGAACTCAAAGTCTTCAACCAAAATATCGGTTTTGCCGAAGAAGACTTCCTTGAAATGTTTACGCTCCCAATGAAATATGGTGATGCGGCAGCATTGAAGGATCAAACCAAGATCATTTTAAGTGCTGAAACGGCGGAAAGCTATTTTGGAGAAACAGATCCAACAAATGAAATCGTCAACATCATTACTTCTGACGGTGAACAAATCCCTATGATTGTAGGGGGCGTGTTCGAAACAATACCTAGGAATTCTTCCATTAGGTTCAGCGGACTGACTCACTTTGACAACTATATCAAAATCGAGGAAAGGGAATCAAACGATTGGAGTCACTTCATAGCCGGGACCTTCGTAATGACAGATGGCCGATATCCGGAAAACCTTTTAGATGATATTAATTCCAATTTTATTCAAATTCAAAATGAAGCTAGACAAGACTTCAAGATATCTGAATACTATCTTGTTGGGCTAACCTCTTTAGGAAAGCATGTAACTGATATTCCATACAATTGGTTAAATGAGCCCCCGCCACCTCCAGCGATCACTGTTCCATTTCTTATGGCCTCTTTAATGTTGCTGATTGCTTGTTTCAATTTCACAAATACCTCCATAGCTATTTCGAGCAAGAGACTTAAGGAAATTGGAATAAGAAAGGTAATGGGTAGCAACAGGAGCCAGTTGATTGCTCAATTCATGGGCGAGAATCTCATTTTGTCCTTTCTTGCCATGGTAGTTGGAGTAGTGATGGCCATGTATCTGACACCTGTGTATGACGCATTATGGGATTTTATAGACATTAAACTAGATCTCACCTCTGATCTGGAAGTGTATGGATTCTTGATAGGCTTGCTCATTGCAACATCTATTGTCGCAGGGGCTTACCCCTCTTTATACATCAGTCGTTACAGACCAGTGAAAATTCTAAGAGGAAGTCTAACCCTGGGTGGTACTAATCTTTTTTCCAGACTTCTATTGGGAGGTCAGTACTTGCTGACCATTATCGCTCTGATCTCAAGTCTAGCATTTGCCAACAATGCAAAATATCAATCTGAAGTTGACATTGGATTTTCCAAGGAGAACATATTAGGAGTCAGGGTGAATTCGCAATCTGAATATGAAAGCTACTATAATCTGGTCAGCACAAGTGCCGATGTTGAAAGTGCGATAGGAAGTTCAAGTCATATTGGCTGGTGGCATTACATAAGAAATGCAAAATCTGAGGACAAAGAGATCGAAGTGTCTTTGCTAAACCTTGGGATCGAATATGATGAGATGATGGATCTTGAAATTTTGCAGGGCCGATATTTCGATCCGGAGTTGTATGAATATGATCGTGCAAACTCACTGATTGTCAATGAGGTATTTGTGAAGGAAATGGGCTGGGACGATCCGATTGGAAAAGTGGTTCAACTCAATGATACTTTGCGAGTGAATGTGATTGGTGTGATGAAAAATTTCTATCAGTTTGG
Organism: Cyclobacteriaceae bacterium; assembly: GCA_028285685.1. Lineage (GTDB taxonomy): Bacteria > Bacteroidota > Bacteroidia > Cytophagales > Cyclobacteriaceae > Ekhidna. The sequence continues at coordinate 236,932 of JANQOR010000034.1, forward strand.
CTTTTTTGAGCCGGTCTTACCTTCCGGGTTCAGACTTTGCAACAAAGACGACATGAACTTCGTGGTTGTGAAAAGTCAACTAAATCCAACGGACTTTCATGATAAAATGGAGGCATTGTGGTACGAAGTAGCACCCAACAAACCTTTTAATTCACAATTCCAGGCTGAGTCGATCGATCAGGTAGTCTCCGTCAACCAAAACATTACCAAAATGTTTGTGTTCCTTGGATTCCTTGCCTTGATCCTGTCAAGTATTGGATTGTATACCCTGGTTTCGCTTAACATTATCAAAAGGGTTAAGGAGATAGGAGTTAGAAAGGTATTGGGAGCAAGCATCAATCAGATATTGGTTTTGATGAACCGGCAGTTCTTTTGGTTGTTGTTAATCGCGACAATAATCGGATCTGTATTATCTTATCTGGCAATAGATGCTTTGATGGCTTCCATTTTCTCACTCTATCAGGCAATAACCTATTTCACGGTTCTGGCACCTTTCCTAGGTCTCATTGCAATAGCCGTACTCATCGCATCATTTAGAATTTTCAGAACTGCGGTAAGAAATCCAGTGGATTCATTACGATACGAATAAGAAACTAATCACTCAACTATGACAGCAGGTTTTCATCTAAGATGGAGGCCTGCTCTTTTTTCATATGGACGATGTTCAGAGGCAGCTGAGTTAATTCACCAACAATGCTTTTTCAAATAATGCAACCCCTCTTGAAATTTGAGCATCTATTATATCTAGAAACAAGGTCAAGCCACACAACTGGACTTATTCCCAGATACCAGGGTGTTAATTGATCCTATTTCAGGACATCTGGCACTAGACCAGGCACATTAATTGGAAATCGAATGCCCACATAACCTTTAGAAAAATGCTACTCAACTTCTTCAAAATCACTTTCCGAAACTTCAGAAAGAACAAATCCTATGTGTTCATCAACCTTTTGGGCCTGGGGCTTAGTCTTGCCTGCTGTATCGTAGGATATCTCAACTGGAAATTTGCAGCTGACTACGACAAGAATCACGCAAATCATGAGAATATCTACAAAATCCAAATGAACAAAGATGTTCAGGGAAGAAACGTGCCCTATGGCATAACGCCACTTCCATTAGGATCACAGATCAAGGATAAAATCACAGGTGTCACCCATGCTAGTCGCTACGTTTCAGATGGATTAGTACTCAAAAAGGACTTGAAGGTCTTTAATCAAGGCATTGGGTTCGCCGACGATGACTTCTTCGACATGTTCACCTTTCCATTTAAGTATGGCAACAAGGAAGCACTGAAAGACAGGAGTAGTATTATTTTGACAGCCAGGGCATCAGCCGTCTACTTCGGAGAAGCCGATCCAGTTGGGGAGATCCTGCTTATGATTGACGAGGAAGGACAGCAATATCCAATGACAGTGGGTGGGGTCCTAGAAGATATCCCGATGAACAGCTCAATCAGATTCCGAGCTATCACCCATTTTGATAACTATCTTAAAGTTCGAGAAATAGATGCAGCTGACTGGAGAAGATTTGTAAACGGAACTTTTGTTCTCACAGATGGTTCTTACCCTCAAAACCTGCTAGACGATGTAAATAACAACTACATAGCCATCCAAAATGAGGCTAGAGATGATTTTAAGATCTCAAGCTACTACTTGCAACAGCTAACTGGTCTCGGGAAACACGCACAAAACATTCGCTCCAACTGGCTGAGCGAACCTCCGCCACCACCTGCTGTGACCGTTCCTTTTATCATGGCCATTTTGATGCTTTTGATCGCATGTTTCAATTTTACGAACACCTCCATTGCCATTTCGAGCAAGCGATTGAAGGAAATAGGAATACGCAAAGTGATGGGAAGCGATCGTCGACAATTAATTTTCCAGTTTATGGGGGAAAACATGGTACTTTCTTTCGGCGGAATGATCCTTGGTTTGCTTGTTGCCTTATGGCTAACACCAGCATACAGTGCCATGTGGGACTTCATCAACCTGGAACTTGATTTGACCAGCAACACCGAAATATATCTTTTCATTGTTGGTTTACTCATCTTCACTTCGGTGGTCGCCGGAGGGTACCCATCACTGTATGTGAGTTCTTATCAACCTGTAAAAATTCTACGTGGCAACCTGTCTCTCGGTGGTACCAATCTATTTTCAAAGATTCTTCTCGGTGCTCAATATGGTCTTACGATCATCGCGTTGATTTCGGCGCTAGCCTTTGCCAATAACGCCAAATACCAATCCAACTATGATGTGGGTTATGAAATAGATAACACCATGGCCGTGCGGGTCGAAAGCCAATCTGAGTATGATAAATTCTACAACTTGGTTTCCCAAATGCCCGGGATCGAGGATGCAACCGGATCTCAGCATCATATTGGTTGGTGGACGTATGGCAGAACGCTTAAGTCCGGCGAGCAGGAAATTGAGTCTGACATGATGAACTTTACCATCGACTACCTTGATATGATGGGATTGCAAATGGTTGACGGAAGGTATTTTGACGCTGATCTTTACGATTCCGACAGAGAAACTTCAATCATTATCAATGAAGAGATGGTACGACAGTTTGGATGGGATCAGCCTCTTGGAAAACGTATTCAAATCGATGACAGTACCAGGCTTACTGTCATAGGTGTCATGCAGGATTTCTACATGGAAGGATTTTTCGACCCTCTTGATCCAATGGGAATTAGGCTCGCCAATAGAGACGCCATGAATTTTGTCATTGTAAAAAGTCAAATGGATCGGCTAGCGTTGAAGGAAGCGCTTGAAAAGGAATGGTATAAGATCGCTCCTAATACTCCGTTCAACTACGACGAAGAAACAGCGATCGATAATTCAGAATATGTGAACCTTACGATTGTTAAGATGTTCCGATTCCTCGGACTACTCGCGTTGGTTCTTTCGTCAATCGGTCTTTACACCCTGGTATCTCTTAATGTGATCAAGAGAGTTAAGGAGATTGGTGTAAGAAAAGTATTAGGCGCATCCATCAACAACATCATCCTGCTTGTAAACCGACAGTTTTTCTGGTTGCTGCTTATTGCAGCTATCGTGGGATCAGCTCTCTCTTATTTCGCAATAGATTCGCTAATGGCATCCATTTTCTCTGTTTATAAAGCGGTCAGTCCATTTACGGTTCTAGCGCCATTCTTTGGTCTCCTTTTTATCGCTCTATTTACCGCCTCCACACGAATCTTTAAAACAGCTATTCAAAACCCGGTCAAGTCCCTGAGATACGAATAGCCATATTTGAAACTAAAAACGGCGGGTCTTCATCTGAGATGAAGACCCGTTTTTTTGTTTGAGAAAGTAACGATTCCGGAAAATTCGAGTACTTCATTAAGGCTAAGGCCAAAAAGAATCGAAAACCTAAAAAAGAAACTATCATGTGGAAGAACTTCTTAACTATCACCTATCGCAACCTGACCAGACATTCCTTTTATTCACTTATTAATATTTTCGGACTTGCCATCGGTTTGACTGCAGGATTCCTTATCCTCCAACATGTTCATTACCAACTCTCTTACGACAATTTCTTCGAAAACAAAGAAAATATCTACCGTGTACAGACCGATAGGCTAAAAGACGGTGAAATGGCTACCAGATGGGCTGCCGGTTGCGCCGGAGTCGGTCTTCATATGAAGGAAGATTTTCCTGAGGTTGTTGATTTTGTCAATATGCACTCAAGCGGGGCAGAAATTTCCTATAATAAGAAGTATTTCCAGCCCGAGTCCCCATACTATGTTGGAAAGTCCTTTTTCAATGTGTTTTCCGTCCCACTTCTCAGAGGGGTTGACAGCACAGTTCTAAAAGAGCCATTTACGGTTGCACTTAGCGAAAAAATGGCAAATAAGATGTTCGGAGATGAAGATCCGATGGGCAAAATCATTTTGATGAATGACAATAATGAGTTTAAAGTGACCGGCATATATCAAGATTTTCCCGAAAATTCCCACATGAATTTTGATGTGTTGTACTCATTCGCCACATATGTAGCTTTCACCAGCGAGGAAGCTCGAACCGCCTGGCAATGGGATGGGTTCTTAAACTATGTAGTGCTGCATCCAGGTACTGATCCGGACGAGTTATCCAAGAAATTTCCTCAGTTCGTTCAGCAAAGACAAGGGGAGGAGTTAGAACAGTATGGAGCAGGTATGGAGTTCATCCTTCAACCACTTGACAAAATACACCTGATCTCCAACTATCGAATGGAGATCAAAGCCACAGGTGATGAACGTGCAACTTATTTCTTGCTTATCATAGGAATGTTTGTGCTTTTCATTGCATGGATCAATTACATCAACCTGACCACAGCACGATCTCTGAGTCGCGCTCGCGAGGTTGGAATTAGAAAGGTAATGGGTAGTTTCAAAACCCAACTTGTTAGGCAATTCATGTTTGAATCGTTTTTCATAAATGTAGTTGCTTTTCTGATTGCTGCCGTTCTGGTTGTTGCATTGTTCCCATTTTTCAATGAATTCGCCGGAAGAAATGAAGCTTACCCGTGGCCAGCGGCTACCGCTTTCTGGGTAGGTCTGGTCACTGTATTTCTAGCAGGAATCCTGCTGTCAGGTTTTTATCCAGCCTTGGTTCTTTCTAAGTTCCAACCAGTTGCGGTTTTAAAAGGGAAATTTTCAGGTAGCAATAGTGGAAGCCTATTGCGCAAAGGCTTAGTTACCTTTCAATTTCTGGCCTCGTTGGTGCTTATTACGGGCACCTACGTGGTTTACAAACAAATGAACTTTTTGCAATCGCAGGACCTGGGGGTAAACATCGATCAAACACTTGTGATCGAAACTCCCAACTATCGAAGTGATTCAGTATTCAGTACCAAGGACAATATTTTCAGGAATAGGCTTTTTGGCGAATCCTTTGTAAATGATATGACCACTTCTACCTCTGTTCCCGGTGAAACGCCCAATTGGAACGCTGGGGGAATTCGGTTATTGAACCAGACGGAAGCAGAGAGCAACCAATACCGAATTTTGGGTGGTGATGATAAGTTCCTGGATTTTTACGGCCTGGAGGTAATCTCCGGCAGAGGGTTCGACGACAGCTTTGGGACGGAAGAAAGCAACGTGCTTTTTAATGAGGAAGCCATGAAATTGCTCGGGTTCAACGATGCTGAGGAGATTCTCAATCAGAAAATAAACTTCTGGGGTGACACATTTAATATTGTAGGTGTAGTAAAAAACTACAGACAAGAATCACCTAAGGAAGCATATGATGCCTTGATCTTCCGATACTTCAATTCTCCTTCCGGGTACTACTCTGTCAACCTTTCAGGAAACATTCGCAAATCTGTAGACCAGGTGCGAGCACATTGGGAAGCATCTTTTGGCAGTAAAACCTTCAATTACTTTTTCCTCGACGATCATTACAATCAACAATATCAGGCTGAGTTGAAGTTTGGCAATATTTTCGGGCTATTCTCTGGCCTGGCGATTATTGTCGCTTGTTTGGGTCTTTTCGGACTAGCATCTTACATTACCAGCCTTCGAGCCAAGGAAGTGGGTGTCCGAAAAGTGCTTGGTGCCTCTCTGCAAAACCTTTGGATGTTGCTGACCAGTGATTTTCTTAAACTAGTAGGCCTCTCCATTGTAATTGCGGTTCCAGTCACCTATTTCGTTATGCAAAACTGGCTGGAGAATTTTGCCAATCGGATCAATCTAGGAGTTCTTGTTTTCTTGATGCCTGCGATAATCTTGATCTTAATTGCTGTAGCCACTGTCTCTTATCATACGATTCGGACATCAGGTCTCAATCCGGCTGAGACGCTAAAGGATGAGTAGTAGTTTGCTAATTGTCAGTTTTGTAGTGATCTCTGCTGTGACTTTGTAGATCACCCATAACCTATTCTCCTGAATCGGGTAAATTCATACTATGAATTTCATTTTAGGAATTAGTGTAATCGGTACGGTCACAAGTATCTATCTGGGGCTACAGTTCATTGCGAACGGTAGAAAAACGTCGAATGCCAACTATTACCTGGGAATCTTGTTTATGCTAATTGCACTGCGAATCGGGAAGTTTTTGATTCAGGAACTCGCAGCGGAAAGTATTCAAAGTATGTATTTCAACGTTATGCATGCTTCCTATCTGGCACTTGGTCCGATAGTTTGGTTTTACATTCGATCCCACTTTTCATTAGCCCAACCTAGACCAAACAAAATTGTTCATTTAGCTCCAGCCCTGGTTTTGCTTTTAACTGCTTTTTCAGCCAGACATTTTCTGGGAGAATCGATTTGGATTTGGATCTACTGGATGATTCAAGTTCATCCGCTTTTCTATGTAATCAGTTCATGGAAGTCTATAAAAAAAGAGATCGACTGGGCAACACTCTCTATTAGCAAATCGACCTGGCTCTACAGTATTCTTGGCTCTGTTCTCTTGATTGCATCGATGAACGCTTTGTATTTTGTTTTTCTTTTTCCATTTTATCTCGTCACCTCTTCGCTGATAGTTCTCACATGCTATTTGATCATCTCAATGGCATTCAGTGGAAAACTGAATGCGGTCCTAAGAGTCCCTGGTAAAAAGTATAAGAATTTACGCCTTTCCTCAGAGGAAATCACACAAATTTGGAACAAAGCGTGGATACTACTTACACAAGATGATTTGTTCCTGAATGAGAACCTGAAGCTAGCTCACCTCTCGAACCAGCTAAACACATCTCAACACATCGTATCAATGGTGATCAATACGTGTAGCGGAAAAAACTTTTCTGACCTCATCAACAGTATGCGCATCGAAAGAGCGCAGCAAAAGATTGCTGAGGAAAAAGGCAAGAAGATACTTGCTGTTGCCTTGGAAAGTGGTTTCACTTCGCTCTCTGCCTTCAATAGAGCATTCAAAAAAAACACTGGCCTTAAGCCTTCCGAATACAGATCGAAAATTTCTTAAAAGAATGGTCGATTTATAAAAGAGGTAGCTTCTGCGGAGCTTGAGTGGCTTCTTTGGCTAAACAGAAAATATAGATTATGTCAAAGACCAAAAGCTCCATTTTGCTGGCTGGCCATTTGTTCCTAACCGGGACCTGCTTCGCCCAAGGCAGTTTTGTTAACAATGACTCAACCTATTACAAATACTGGGTTGGGGAATGGTACAAAGTTGAAGACGATCAGCTTTCCAATCAGCCCACATTTGTCGTTAAAAGAGGCTTGTATGCCAGCTCGTTTGAAGAATACTGGATGGGTGCAGGAGGGAATTTTTCCATAGCCTGGAGAGCCTGGGATAGCAGAACCCAACAATGGGACTTTGCATGGATGTCGACGGACGGTCTCTTTCAGCTCTGGGAGGGAAAGAAAGTTGATGACACATGGTACATGAACAAGACTTTCCTCATCAATGGCAATAAAGTTCTATCTCGTCAGGCGTTCATTCCTAAAGGAAGAAATGAATTGATCCGAACAAGTGAGCATTCTACTGATAATGGAAAAACGTGGATCTTAAGATTTAGAGAAGTCTACCGAAAACTTGAATAGTCCAAGCAAGGAACATTGGAAATCAATACAAGGATGATGTAAATTTCCTTTTTTTGCGAAATGGCCAACTATGAATCGGAGAATGCGATCAACGAGCTATCTTTTTACACTTTAGAGCATCCAGACAAAACGTACTTCATCCATCAACATGTTGTGGATGCCTATAAGGCACAGACGATGAATTATGATACTTCACCTATTGGAATCGTATTCTCACTCATAGGATTGTACCTCTTTGTGGAAAATGACTATACAGGCAAGCAGGTGCAATTGGCCCACATGAAGATGGCTGGGAACAAAAAGCCATGGGCAAAGATTCAGTTACCAGATAATCGTGGTAGTATAACCGTCAATGATGTTTTGACTACCAATCCAGGCGAAGAAAGGGACGAGATGATTAGGCTTTGGTGTATCTTCGTATGGGAAGCCTTTAAGAGTAGTCATGATGCAATCGCGACGATTGCAAGAGAGGAATTGGGTTTGGGGTAACAAGAAGTGGGAGGTCAAGTGCCTCCTAGCTTATAATCGGGTTGTTCTGGTGTCATTCCTGCCTGTCTTCTGTCATTAAGTCTGAAAAGGTACTGATTTGTGTGACAGAGGTATCAAGAATTATAAAGCACAAGAATTTTTTCGATCGCCAATGACGCAGTGTTGGGCTTAGCAGAGGGTCTGCTACTCTTTCAATAAAATAGTTCGTCAAAAATTCACTACACTTATTTTTCATTATGGGGGTCCAGGTCATCTATCAAATCGGCAGCAAATCCAATGCAAATGTTCGCTTCCATTCACGAAGCGTATATGCTTATATTTGATTAACAGCAACGTAATTTCGTGCCGATGAACAGATACCGCGCCATTCCGCCGAGCGCACCATTTGCTAGCTCCAGAGAGAATGGGTGAATTGATTGTACTGATTGACCCTAATGATGTGAACCTGACAGACTTGATTCACGAGGTAAACATCGTGAAACCAACTAATTTATGGGTCGGATGCTCCACTTCCTCCGGAGAAATGGTAAAAGACGTTTTCTCCCGGCTCTCAACTCCTGCCAGCCTGTATCCCGGAAATTTTGACCAGGTTAAGAAAGCCCATGAATACTCCGAAGAAATATTTATCTCCGATCCCCTTTTTTACCGCAATCCAGAAATTAAGCCTCTATTTTCTGAAGTCATTCAATTTGGAAATCAACATTTTTTCCAAAAGATGAAGTTGATGAATTATGTCTTGCTTCACAATAACTGTTCCGCTGCAAAAATCCTTGGCATCGACGAACCGCACTCAAATATGGAAGTGGTCTATGCGCTAAAAAATGCAGAAATTCATCCTACAATTTATCTTGAAGGGGGATCACGGAACCATCTTCATAAGGCTACTACGAGAGTCGAACTGATTCGGACGATCAGGAGTGATTATCCTGAAATCCGGCTAATTTATGGGGGTGGCGTTTCTTCAAAGGAAGACATTCATCTACTTAAAGATCTTGAGATTGACGTCCTGGTAAGCAATCATGTCCACCAAAAGCCGAATTTGTTAGAAAGGTATCTGAACTTTTTCAACTAAAGTCTGAACATTGATAGCATTGAAAAGTATTTGCTTGTAAAAGCGCCAATAAGGTGATACCAGCGTATATTAACATGTGGATTTTCGAAAGATCATTCATATCGACATGGATGCATTTTACGCATCGGTAGAACAATTAGATAATCCGGAATTACGTGGCAAACCAGTGGCGGTGGGTGGGAACTCCAAAAGAGGAGTAGTTGCTGCTGCCAGTTATGAAGCTCGGAAATTTGGTGTGAAGTCAGCCATGCCTTCTGCCAGGGCTGCCAAGCAGTGCCCGGACCTGATCTTTGTCTATCCCCGGTTTCCAAGGTACAAGGAATTATCAAATCAGATTAGGGAGGTTTTCTTTGAGTATACCGACTTGGTTGAACCCCTTTCCCTGGATGAAGCGTACTTGGACGTTACTGAAAACAAGATCGGATTGAATTCCGCTACGTTGATTGCCACAGAGATCAAGAAGAAGATCAAAGAAAAAACTGGTCTGATCGCTTCCGCCGGAATCTCTTACAATAAGTTTCTAGCAAAGACCGCCTCAGATATGGACAAGCCGGATGGACTGTACGTGATCCTACCTGATCAGGCCGAAGAATTTGTGGCTGCGCTCCCGGTACATCGGTTTCATGGAATTGGGAAGGTCACAGCCGAGAAGATGGTAAAGGCCGGTATTTTCGTTGGAAAAGATCTAAGAGATAAAAGCCTGGAAGATCTCATTCGTCGGTATGGAAAGTCCGGTAAGTACTACTACAACATTTCGCGAGCAATAGATGAACGAAAGGTGCAGCCAAGTCGTGAAACCAAATCGATCAGCGCAGAACGAACCTTTGAGGACAATCTGTATGAACTAGCTGAGATCAATAGACAGCTCGAGCGTATCGGTAAAATTTCGTTTGAACGATACCAAAAGAATCGCGACAAAGGTCATACCGTCACCATCAAAATCAAATACGCAGATTTCCGGCAGATCACCCGAAGCAAGACCGTCGATCATGGTATTGAAAAGGAAGCAGACTTCCTTGGAACAGTAATTGAACTAATGACGGATGATCTACTAAGTGAGGAAGGAGTCCGGCTGATCGGTGTGGGGATCTCCAATTTTAAAAAAGAAGAGGAACCGAAAGAAGAGGTGCAGCTTACCCTGGCGTTTTGACTTCTATCCCAAGTCAAAAGTGGCACTCAACAGACTAATGATTCTCCCGGTCATTCCTGTTTTAAATCTACCATAAGGGAAAAGAACGGAGCAAGTGATGTATTTTCATTCAACTATTTGGTTGAACGATGTTTTTGTGTTAACCTTGCTTTATTAAACTAAATGGTTGAATGAAATGAAGGTTATATTTATCTTACTAATTGTTGGAAGTTCGATGATAGCTTGCCAACAAGCGCCATCAGAGCAAACGATTTCCAAAATGGTAAGTGAGCGAGTGGAAGCTCGCATTGCTGAATCGGAAGCGATCGAAAAATCCAATCTAGAAACGATCGGAAAACTCCTGCAAGGCTTTTCCACGGGAAACACGGATCAAATAAATGAATTGGTTCATGAGGATTTTAAGAATTATCACGCTCCTGAAGGCTTGCAGGACCGAGCAGGATTCCACGAGATCGTTAAGCAGGTGAGCAGTACATTCGGTTCTTTTGATGAGCTGGACTTGAAACCAGCGCACCTTTTTGCAAAAGGAGACTATGTCGCGATGATGGACGTAGGTAGTGGAGTGAGAAACGGGAAGGAATATTCACATGTCGATATTCACATCTTCAAATTGAAGGATGGAAAAATGTATGAGCATTGGAACTCATTCGGTCTTCCTTCGCAGAGAGACATTTTATTAAAATTTATGCAAGAGTCAAATTAATAGTTCAATGAAAGCAGTACGAGTACAATACACAGTTAGGTCTGAATATGTAGAAACTAACAAGGCGAACATCAAAAAAGTGATGGATGTTTTGAAAGCCAATCCTATCCGAGGAATGCAATATGCCTCCTTTACATTGGATGATGGTCAAACATTTGTGCACATTAACATGGCAGAAGACCAGGAGACGCTGGATAAGCTTCAGGAAGTTGAAGAATTCAATGACTTCAGAAGCCAGCTTAAAGCCAGCGGTCCTGTTTCGCCACCACAATCAGAAAACTTAAATTTGGTGGCTGCAGGGTTTGAGCTGTCATAAATGAGTACAAAAATTGATCAAACGGATAAAATCTTTTCCGCACTCGCGGATAAGAGCAGGAGAAAGGTTGTTGAAATGCTTCATAAGAAGGATGCTTCTATCCTGGAGCTTTCGGAGTCTTTCTCCATGTCCTTTCAAGCTTTAAGCAAGCACATCAAGATCCTGGAATCAGCAGGAATCGTCACCAAGGAGAAGCAAGGGAAGTTTGTTATTTGTTCATTGGATCATGCTACTTTGAAAAAGTCATTAAAATGGATTTCATACTACTCCAACTTTTGGAATGAATCTTTCAACAAGTTGGATGGATTGATAAAAAAAGAAAAAGATGGCAAACGAAAATAAGGTTTACGTTCAGCGAACCTTTGAATGCAGTCCTGAAGCTCTGTTTGACTGGCTTACGATACCTGAACTTATTGTTCAATGGTTCGGGCCCGAAGGTTTTACAACGGGAGAGGTCAAAAGTGAACCAATCGAAGGTGGTTCATATAGTATTCAGCTGGAAAAGAAGCCAGACATGTCCTTTACTGTCTACGGAGAGTACCTGGAAATCAAAAAACCTGAACTGATCAGATTTTCATATCATTATGATGGGCTAGCAGGCCGCCCGCCAAGCATCGTGCAGTTTTCCTTGACCGAAAAAGAGCGTGAAGCAACAGAACTTTCCATGATTCAAACCTTTGAAGTGTCTACACCCGATTTCTCGACGAGAACAGCGGCCTGGAACTTCATGCTGCAAAGACTGCATGACCTGACTTCCTGATCAACTCTTTACGAACGTATAGGTATACTTGATAATAAATGCGCGACTTTCAATTCGAGGATAATGTGGCACCTCTCTGGTCAGGTCACTATTTACTCCAAGATTCCACACAATGAATAGGTCATTACCCTCGCTAGGATTGTAGCGGAGGCGAATGTTTCCAAATGAGTAGCGATCGCCACTGTTATGCTGGACAAAAGCACTTAATGAAAGCTTGGTGCTAAACATATAGTTGCTTCTCAAGCGAATTAGATGAGCAATGAATTCTTCATTTGTCTCCGAAAACTTGACTCGATTGTAGAAATAGTTCAGGCCCACATCCAGCGAAGAGGAAATTCTCCAACCAGGAGAGATTCCAAGTACGAGCTGGTTTCCATTGAAAAATTTTCCAACAGTCAGATCGGTTTGAACATTCACTAATTTTTGAAAAGGAGAGGCATAAGATCCCGACAGGACCTGAAATTCATATTTCCCCGGCAAAATATCTACATCCCCGAGCGTAAAAGTGTCTGTCAGGTTTTCGATTTGGTGATTGACCTGAATGTTTCCAAAGCTTCCGGACTTGGCGTTAAAGGACCAGCCAGGTCCCAGCATAAATGACTGAACGTCTCGTGTTCCATTGTTCATAACATGTGATCCCGATATGAAAACCTGGTGATTGAGAAGTCTTTTATCGCTTCCGGGGATCCAGCTCCACCAAATTCGGTTCCCGTACCGGGTATAATCTTCCCGTAGTTCAAAACCCATCTCTGGCTCATAGTTTTCACCGACCCTACTAAATCCCAAATTGTAACCAAACCCAAGGTTCTTTCGGCGCTCAAAATTGATCCTCATTTTAGCATTCGAAGCTGAGAATGGTGAAATGTCAAGATCATTATAAAAGGTCTGTGCATAATTGACATTTACATAATCATCGGTTGTCAACCGAAAAACTCCATCGACACCCGTTGTGGTATTGTAATTGCCCCTGGTGTCCACCTTGTTGGTGACAATACCGCCTATGTAGGTAAAAGGGTTTATGACTTGCCGTCTTAGACGAACCACACCATAGTTGGTCGAATTGAGGTCGCCGATTGATTCCGTTTGCATGTCCAACAAGCCCAGATCCCACCCTCCTACTCTACCAATCATCCGGACACCGCCATAGATCCGGACCGGGCCCTCATCGTCATCCAACCCAATTCTCCGACTGTAAAAAAGTCGATTAGGTCCACCGGTATTTACATCAAACACACTGGAGCGTTCCTGGAAAAACAGCCTTTTTTCGGGAAAAAACAAAGAAAAACGAGTCAAATTCACTTGTTGATCATCGGCTTCAACTTGGGCAAAGTCTGGATTGACTGTCACATCCATGGTAAGGTTACTGGTGAAGCTGTACTTCAGGTCAAGTCCTGCTTCCACCTTTAAATCACTATTCCGAATAAATTCCGTATCTGAATCATTCAACTCATTTTGAAACTGATGACCTGTTAGCATATAGGGAGCGATGTAAACTGGCTTCCGTGGTTCGATTCCCTTTAAGACAATCTCCTGCATTCTGGAGGGTTTCCAGGAGCTCCACGGACCCAGATCGTTACGCATTGCAGGATACGTTACTTGTTCATTTTTACTAGGCATGTAGCGCCAGGTAACGAATCCCATTTTTACTTCATCACCATCCGTCTGGAACCTCAGACTTGTAAAAGGAATTCGCATCTCAGCCTGCCAGCCTTGCTCCGTTATGGTTGTCTTCACATCCCAAAACGTATTCCAGCTTAAGTTCACTGGAAAATCTCCCTGCGCATCGTTGAAAACGGTGGCGTCCCAACGCAAGCCAGCCGGGGTTGTAAAAAAAGCAAGTGCATTCTCTTTGTCATTAAAGGAATCCAAGACAAAACCAAAGTATTCGGTACTTCCCTCCATCGCATCGCGCCTTTTTGTTGTATTCTGAAGGTTTGATATGTCTTCGTACAACATGTTGCCAGCCAGGTAGAGATATTGATCATCGAACCCGACGAAAATATCGGTATGTTCGGATGGTGCATTCCCAAAAACTGGCTGATGAGAGACAAGTTTTAGTGGTTCAAAGTTTGTCCATTCCTGAGCATCAACTAACCCATCAAATTGGAGGGGTCGAACCAGCCTATTTATCTCCACAGGGGTTTGTGCACTAGAAGTACTAACGAGGCACTGTAGAAGGATTAGAAGGAGTATGGTTGGATTTCTAAAACCCATTGATAAATAACAATTCGAGTTCCTGATAAACCCACATGGTGATTTAGGCGCTATTTTAGACCATTCTGGCTTAAAAAAACTCCATCTAAAGTATGAATTTCATGCTATAAACTCATTACAACTAAATAACCAATGAAGTTGTAATTGAAAGGATAGTTTATTGGCCTTTTTTCTTCCAGTACCTCACCAGGCCAGCAACACTCATCCAAGAGGGATTTGCAGCTTCATACTGCCGAACACCCAATTCCGAAACCCCGCGCTCTTTTAACTGGTTTGACGTGTATTCAATGAACTGTGGCGTGATCTCCTCGTTCGAATACCCTGACTCCCACTTCACTTTCATCCAAAAGGCCCAGTTATTGAGAACCTCTTTCATCTCTCGCATGTGTCCTTCAGGGTCCTTTTCAGAACCAAAATGCGTTAGGACAAGTGATGAAGGTTTCTTCTTCAGGACCAGGTCAATCGAATTGATCCATTCATCCAGATCAATGTCTGGTGGTGGACATGGCGGAACGACTGGACCTCCTCCAATTTTAACACCGGCAAGATCGCCAGCAAAAACAATTTCTCCCCACTGCCAAGCGACATGATGTTTCGCGTGACCCGGGGTATGTAGTGCCACAAATTTTTCGCCACCTATTTTAATCTTCTGTTCATGCTTTACTGCCTTTAACCTATCCATTTCGATCCCTTCCATTCTTCCCCAAAGAGCATCCATCTGATCACCATATATCATTGTCGCAGAGGCAACCAATTTCGAAGGATCGTGCATATGATCTACGCCAAAGGGATGCAAATAGATATTTGCGCCAGCCTCAGCAAATGCCCAAGCAGCACCAGCATGATCAAAATGGATGTGCGAAAGCAAGACATGCTTAACGTCAGATACTTTGTACCCATGAAGCGCCAGGCCTCCTTCAAGGTTTCCAAACGTACTGTAAGGCCCCGTTTCGATCAAGACAGGTCCATCCGATGTCTTGATCAGGAACGCTGCAATGGCACTATCAAAACCTTGAAAATGCAAGTCAATAACTTGGTACATAGGCGTTGTAGGTTGGTGAATTCCAGGCGTTAATTCGCTAGAGACGTGATGGAATCTCTATTATTGCCAAGTCAAATTCTTGTTCTAAGTTAACTAAAATGAACGACTCAAAATATTTTCAAGATCACATGCCCGAAAACGTCTGTTTTGGTTGCGGGCATAACCATGAGGGACTGCAAATCAAAAGCTATTGGGACGGTGAAGAGTCAGTCTGTCGATGGACCTCTACTGAAAAGTATCATGGCTGGAGCGATTTGATGAACGGAGGGATCATGGCTACTTTGATAGACTGTCACTGTATGGGAACAGCAATGGCGGATGCCTACAAAAGGGAGGGGAGACCACTTGATTCAGATCCGGAGTATCGATATGCTACCGGAACCCTGTCAGTAAAATACCTGAAACCCACTCCAAATACCGAAGTTGAGCTCCGTGCGCGTGTCATCGAGGTAAAAGGGAAGAAGACGGTCTTAAAATGTGATTTCTTTTCCGAACAAGGAGAAAAAACGGCCGAAGCAGATGTCGTCGCAATCCGTGTCTTTGATGGAAGTCTGGCTTCAGATCAGAACCCTTTTAAATCATGATATAATTGTTAATTTGTAATTGTTAATTGTCAATTAATAAATGCATCCAGAGTTATTTTCCGTAGGAAATTTTACCGTTCACACGTACGGCTTCCTGATCATGATTGGAGCGACATCTGGGTATTTTTATCTGGCATGGTCAGCCAACAAGGATCTGGGTATCGACAGGTACAAAATTCAGAACATTCTTGTATTGGCAATTATTCTTGGTTTTGTGGGAGGGAAGTTGTTTTTCTACCTCGAAAATCCAGACTATTATTTTAGCTCTTTTTCAAAACTTACAAAAAATTTCAGATCTGGCTTTGTTTTCTACGGATCGCTGCTTTTTGCCTCACCTGCCATCGTATGGTATTTCAGGAAACAAAACTGGCCCTTTTGGCCGATGATGGACCGACTCGCAATCGCTGCCTGTATTGTGCACGGGACAGGACGATTAGGTTGCTTCTTTGCGGGCTGTTGTCATGGAATCGAAACTGATGTGCCTTGGGCGGTGACGTTCACCGATCAGGCATCGCAGGCACCACTTCACACTCCATTGCACCCTACGCAACTCTACTCTTCAACACTAAT
The DNA here is from genome assembly GCA_028285685.1 of Cyclobacteriaceae bacterium. GTDB lineage: Bacteria > Bacteroidota > Bacteroidia > Cytophagales > Cyclobacteriaceae > Ekhidna. The sequence goes on from JANQOR010000034.1 coordinate 253,321, forward strand.
CTTTTCGATCTTGATCCTACTGCTGATGTTTAAGCGGCACAAACGATTTGAGGGACAGTTGTTCTTTATCTACATCATTCTGTACGCCCTGGGACGATCAATCATTGAAATCTTTAGAGGTGACGAAGAGCGTGGATTCATCGTAGATGATATACTGTCACATTCTCAATTTATTTCCATTGTTGTGATTGCGATCGCAATCTGGGCGTATTTCAAATTCAAAAAGAAAGCTGATTTTCAGAAGTAACTAATCTTCTATGAGTTCGAGTGACAGCCTGCTATACCTGCTATCGGAAGCAGTAGCTGTTATTCGGTAGGTGTAATAGCCGGATTCAAGTGGTGTTTCTCCAAAATAATCGAACGGTTGAATGGTCGCAACACTGCCATCGATTCTCAATTCCACAAAAGCGTATCTGTAAGCAAGCTCAAATAATTTGTACTCTGAACTGAAAAGGGGTTCAAGCTTGCCGTAGTGTTGCTCTTTCCCACTAGCGTTAACAACAATGTGATCAAAGGTGTAGGCACTGGCATTTTCAATGCGAATTGCTGTCATCCCACCAAGTTCGGGCAAAGGAGTGCTTTCGCATAAGCAAAAGAACAATATGATTGATAAGCTAATGAAATATCTCATCGTGTCTGTAATCACAAAGAGTACAGGCAGCAGTCAAATTACCCTAATTCATTGCACTCTAAGCTGCAAAAACTCAGGCTGGATTTCAATGTTAAAGGGTGGCTGGCCCAGTCGCTCGCCGTCAATATGTGCGTATAGTAGTTCACTTGCCTCAATCCGAACATTTTTTGCACGATGAAATTCAACCATTTTGAGATCTCCATGGCTACCATTAGACAGTCTATGAATATTTAAAAATCGCTTCCACGGGGATAAATCTCCGATCTCGCAGACCTCCAACAGCCCATCATCAATTTTCGCCTCCGGCATGAGTTTGAAACCTCCACCGAACGTCGTTCCATTGCCAATAGTTAGTAAGATCAGGTCTTTCTTAAGGGGTTTTCCATCAACATCAAAATCGAATGGTTTGACTTTGTAGCTTCCTAGAATTCGCAAGACATGATAATAGTAAGCGGCATGGCCTTTTAGGAGCGGAACTCTTTTTGAGGCCATGTCCTCCACAATTTGACCGTCAAAGCCAATACCTACTCCATTTAGAAAAAGTCGCTCATTGCATTTCCCAAGGTCGGTTCTCGTCACTTTTCCATCCACTGCCGTTTGAAAAACTTCTTCTTGGGTCTTGCCAAGGGTTATGTTCTTAGTGAAATCATTACCCGTTCCGGCCGGAATGATCGATACGGGAATATCATATGCTAGTCCATTGACCGCTTCATTGATTGTTCCATCGCCACCAATAATGATCACGTCTGAAAACGTGGCATCCAGACGTCTGGTAGCCTTCGTTGCATCACCATCTAAATCTGTGTCGACAACTTCAAAAGCCAGATTTCGAGCTCGCAAGAACTCTGATAGTTCTTTAAGAATTCTTACGGTCTTTTTGCTTCCGGAGAACCGATTGCCGACAACAAATATTTTTCTGATCAAAATGGGAGCTTAGTAAGATCTACATTACCTCCAGTGATAATGACCCCGACATTCTTGCCTTCAAACACCTTACGATTTTTGAGAACACTTGCAAAGGCGACTGCTGATGATGGTTCGATGACAATCTTCAGCCGTTCCCAAATCAACTTCATTCCATCGATTATTTCCTGCTCCGTAACCGTGAAGGCCTCTTTCGCATGCTCCTGGAGTATTTTGAAGTTCTTTTCGCCAATGGTAGTCTTTAGTCCATCAGCAATCGTATTCGTGGTCGTATTTGGAATGATTTTACCAGCTTTTAGGGAATTGTACGTATCATCCACCTCTGTCGGCTCTCCCACATAAACATCAAGGTTTGGTTCCATGTAATGAGCTGCAAGGCATGTTCCAGCGGCAAGTCCTCCACCACCAACCGGTGTGATGACGGCATCCAGATTGTCTACTTCTTCGAGTAACTCCTTGCAAGCGGTAGCTTGTCCTGATATAATGTTGTAATCGTCAAATGGGTGGACAAGCGTTGCGCCCGTTTCCTCTACAACGTTCGCGCAAGTTTGAACTCGTGAGCTGTCGTTGGGTTCACACAGGACCACTTCAGCTCCATAGCTTTTCACTGCAGCTACTTTAACGCTTGACGAATTGGTTGGCATGATGATATGCGCCTTTGATCCAGCCAGTTTTGACGCAAGTGAAACTGCTTGGCCGTGATTACCTGATGAGTGACAAGCAAATCCGTTCTCTCGCTCCTCAGGGCGGTAACTGAAAATCGCATTTGCAGCCCCACGCATTTTAAAGGCTCCGACTTTTTGAAAATTTTCACATTTAAAATGAAGATTACAGCCTGCAATCTCATCAATGTTCTTAGATGTAATGACAGGTGTATGTATGATGTACTCAGAGATACGTTGGTGTGCTCGTTTTATGTCTGAGAAGGTTGGTAGGGTTGTTAGCATGGATTGCTTAATTGAACTATTTGCTAATCTACGAGATAGTTGAAAGAATCCCCCAAAGCCTCAGGGCGCAAAATAGAAAGTGTCGATCTTAGTGTGCTTCTAACCAATTCTCCCCAATGCCAATTCCAATCTCCATCGGAACATCTAGTGGTAGGGCATTTTTCATAAATTCCTCCGTTTTTGTCTTCATCAGCTCCTCCTCAGATTTGTGGAGGTCAAAGACCAATTCATCATGCACCTGCATCAGCATCTTAGACTTAAGGCGTTCCTCCTTCATCCACTGGTGAATATTGATCATTGCAATCTTGATTATGTCCGCGGCGCTGCCTTGAATGGGCGCATTGATCGCATTACGTTCATCAAACCCTCGCATCGTGAAATTCCTGGAGTTGATATTTCGTAAATACCTTCGGCGTCCCAACACGGTTTCCACGTATTCGTCTTTTCTGGCCAGTTCGATGGTTTCATCCATGTATTTTTTCACATTAGGAAATTCCTTGAAGTACGAATCGATGATTTCTTGCGCCTCACCTCGGGGAATGTTTAGGTTCTGAGACAGACCAAAAGCCGAAATGCCATAGATGATCCCAAAGTTGACCTCCTTGGCCTTCCGTCTCATACCATCCTCAACATTATCGAGATCAACACCAAACACCTTTGCCGCAGTAGTTGCATGTATGTCCCTTCCTTCCTTAAATGCATTCATCATACTTTCATCTTTTGAGAATGCAGCCATGATTCGAAGCTCGATCTGTGAATAATCTGCTGACATGATGAGGTAGTTATTATCTCTGGGAACAAATGCTTTTCTAATCTCCCGACCCTTTGCTGTTCGAATGGGAATGTTCTGCAGGTTTGGATTGTTTGAACTCAGTCTGCCAGTAGATGCGACGGTTTGTCGGTAGTCTGTATGAATTCGATTGTCGGTTGGGCTGATGAGTTTTGGTAAGGCATCCACATATGTAGATTTCAGCTTTTGATACTCTCTAAACTCCAGAATTTTAGCTGCTATTTCATGGTCGGCAGCTAGCTTCGATAGAATTTCCTCGCCGGTAGCATACTGTCCTGTCTTGGTTTTCTTGGGGTTCTCTACAAGCTTCAGTTTTTCAAAAAGAATTTCCCCTAACTGCTTCGGGGAACCGATATTAAATTCAACTCCTGCTATTTCAAATATCTTATCCTGTGCCTTCCTGCTCTCTTCATCCAATTCCTTTGACATTACCTCTAGCGAATCGGTATCAATTTTAACTCCTTCATATTCCATGTCGGCTAAAACAAAAGATAGCGGCTCCTCCACTTCGTGAAGCAACCTTTCCAGTTCTCGTTCTGCTACCTCTTTTTCCAGAAGTTCTTTCAGTTGGAGTGTGATATCAGCGTCCTCACAGGCATAATCGGAAACTTTTTCCAGCTCAACCTGATCGATCGTTTTTTGATTTCGCCCTTTCGGACCAACCAGACTCTCGAAGGAGATCGTTTTGTAATTCAGGTATTTCTCCGCCAGCCAATCCATACTGTTATTTGAATCTGGATCGAAGAGGAAATGTGCTAGCATTGTGTCAAATATTGGACCGGCAAGCATTATGTCATAATTCTTCAGCACCTGCATATCATACTTAAGATTCTGACCAATCTTGGTGATAGACTTATCTTCCAAAACTGCTTTAAAATGTCGCACCACTTCTCCAGTATTTTCGCCACATGGCACATACCAAGCTTCCCCTTTGGTGATAGCAAATGCGATCCCAACCAGGGATACATCCCGTGTTTCCAAACCGGTCGTTTCGGTATCAATGCAGAAGGCCGTCTGTGCTTTAAGTTTATCAACCAGATCTGTGATTTGGTCAATTCCGTGAACCAGGTGATAGTTGTGTTCAGTAGTATTTATTGATTCTTTGGAATCTGTCAAGGCCTCCGAAGCACCTCCCGAATCAAACAATCCCAGTTGTTGGGCTCCGCCACTCTTTATCTCATTTTCCTCCTGGAAGACCCTTCGAGCAATGGTTTTAAACTCTAATTCATCAAAAATGGGTTTTAGAACATCGGGATTAGGCTCGCCATAAACAAGTGCTTCCTCGTCAAATTCAATCGGTGCATCAGTTTTGATCGTTGCGAGTTCCTTAGATAAAATGCCTAGTTCCCCATTCTCTTCAATCTTCTTCTTCAGGGCTCCGGTTAATTGATCAACATTTTTTACCACATTTTCCACCGAACCAAACTCCTTCAACAATTTCGATGCGGTCTTGTCCCCGATACCGGCTACACCAGGGATGTTATCCACGGAATCTCCTTTCAGACCTAGCACATCACGTACCTGGTCAACCTTGTCTATGTCAAATTTTTCAAGCACCTCAGGAATGCCCATAATATCCGTACCATTACCCATCCTCCGGGGTTTGTACAAGGAGATGTGTTCGTCGACCAGCTGTGCAAAATCTTTGTCAGGTGTCATCATGAAAACCTTGAAGCCCTTGGTCCCCGCTTGCTTGGCTACTGTCCCAATCAAATCGTCAGCTTCGAATCCATCCTTCACTAGAATGGGGATATTGAAGCCTTCCACAATTTTCTTACAAAAGGGAATCGCAACTTTGATTTCCTCAGGCATGGATTGTCGTGTCGCCTTATATTCCTTAAAGTCTTGGTGTCGGAATGTTGGAGCCTCAGTGTCAAACGCAACGCCAATGTGAGACGGTTTTTCCTTCGTGATGATTTCCAGCAGCGAGTTGGTAAATCCTAGAACCGCACCTGTATTGATTCCATTCGTAGTTACAATTGGGTTTTGACTCAAGGCGAAGTGAGCACGGTAAATAAGTGCATAGGCATCGAGTAAAAAAAGGGTGTTTTCTTTCATGGTTAAAATCTCAAAATTCTGGATGAATGGTGGATCGTAATAATATCAACTTCTTCCAAGGTAATCAAGCGGTGAACAATTCGATAATTGCCCAAAATCAGCTCGCGCAGTTCTTCTTTTTCGAATTCTGGAACGATTCTACCAGATTCTGGAAAATCCTCTAGTTGTTTGACCCTTGCTCTTAGCCGTGCAATTTGAACTTTTGAAAATTTTGGTGAGCCTTTTGCGATGAACTCAGCAATCGACACCAGATCGTTCCTGGCTTGAAGAGTCCAGTTTATCTTAGCCATTCAGGAAGGTGCTTCTCCAAATCTTGATCCTGAATTACTTCTCGTTTTTCAGATTGTTCTAAGCCCGTTTCAATCTTTTGAATTAGCATCAGTTCATCAAGAACATCGTCCATTGAAAAGTTCTGAGGCAGCTTATTTATTGCTTCGATGATTTTTTCCTTCGTGAGCATAACCAAAGATACTACCTTGAAAACCAGATTTCTTAATACGCTCAAATAAAAAAAGCAGCCCAAAGGGCTGCCCTTGAAAAGAAAACACTAACGATTAATCATTTGTCCTTTAGAGAAGACCAATTTTTCTCGGCATTTTGCTTCATCCCTTTTTGATCCGCCATCCAAAGCTCCTTTGCATCTACTTCCAGATCATTAAGGAAAACATATAGTTTGCCATTATCCACCAAGAATTTGTTTGGATCCGTTCTGAATTTAGCTCCAACCGCTACCCCTGTAGCGCACCAACCTCCAAACTGTGGAAGATACTTCTTGGGGCTTTTGTCAAACGTTGCTTTTTGTTCTGCAGACGTGAAGTAGTACTTCAGTCCGTCATATTCCGATTTGAACTCCTTTCGTCCTCTTTGAGCAAGGTCTAGATCGACATAGGAAACAGGGCTATACCCGCCTAAAGCTATCTTGGTAGCATCGGTGTTATATGTTTGTGCACTCACTGATAGAGAGGCTACCAATAGGATGTTAAGAACTACTAGCTTATTCATCGTCTTAGTTTTGAAAATATTGCTCATTTACAACCTTCCCATCTTCCCATACTCTTCGGATCACCTCGTGCCATTTGACTTCACTACCATCCTTCATATCGAAGTTGAACTGGAATTCAGACATTGAAACATTATCCTGGGCCGCAGAGTTAAGGAGCGTTATTGCTTTGACCCTTGCAATATTTCCTACAAATCCTGTGAGCTTTTCCAACGCTTCTATTTTGCTTGCCGTGGTAGTCCCATCCACATCTTTGGTTTGTGCATTTTCAGCAAAAAATCTGTCGACTGCTTGCGGTATTTCCCCCTTGAGTACCATACCGTCCATTTCGTTTACATAATCCATAATTCATTTTGTTTATGGAGGCAAAAGTGGTTGGGCGTGGGAGTCTGGCGTTTATAAAAATTTCGCCGTTTGTGGTACTTTTTGCTTGGACAGAAAATGTTTCTTGGAGAAAGCGGAGAAATGACTGACCTCCTTGAAACCAAGCCGATGCGCAATATCGGAAACGCCATAGCCTGCGTTTTTTAGCTTGGTCGTTTCCTTGTGAAGTCTGTTGCGAATAAGTCCTTTCACAGAGAGATTGTATTCCTTTTTTACCTTCTCAGCCAGGTTCTTTGCTGTCATGTTTAGCTGCTCAGCATAAAATGAAATCAAATGATGTGAGCAGTGATGCTGGTCAATTAGCTCCTTCAGCTGATCCAGCAATACATATTTGGAAGGACGATCTTCATTATGATTCAGGAAGTCACCTGGTGTTTGCTCGGTAATTCTTTTGAAAAACCGGCCAAAGTAAGCAGGATCTTTGAAGCGAAGTTCATAAGCAACTTCCTGGATGGATTTGCCTGCAAAAAAAAGAAGGTACTTCGCCTGAACAATCAACTTGTACGTCTTCCATTGGTGCACGGATTGATTCATGCGTTTGCGAGAGATTTGACTAAGCTGACGATATTTGGGGAGTACCTCGCTGACTGGAAGTGCTGGATCCAGATTTTGCTCAAGGAAGTCATTGGTATCAAAAAGTAGGTCAAGCTCCTGCTCCGTTGCGTTGAACGGATTCATGGATCGCCAACTGTTTAAAGATCTTTCAAGATCCGGTACAAATACGTTTTTCTCATCAAGAAGAACATGGCCAATTCCAGTCAAATGGGAGAATAGATATCTATATTTCGAGAGATCTACCTGCTCATTAAGTGGAAATAGTTCGAGATCACCGTCCAGCAATTTGAAGTATTGTCCCTTCTTGAGAAAAAGAGCCGTTGGTTGCTCAAACGTTCGAACAACGAAATCCAATTCGACAATGCTGCGATCGTTTAAAAAGACAATCGTAGGGCTATCGCATTGATGAATGTTTCCAAGTTGCATGACCTATTGACCAGGGACAAATTAACAGATATTTCAACTTTGAAATTGTCAGTTCGGCGCTAGTCCATGTACTTCTAGCTCATTGCTTGACCGCTCTTACCATCTCCTTCTTACCCATGGCTCCCTGCAACGTCTCCACCACAAACCCAACCTCCGACAAATTTCTCTTGAATTGGCCTTGAGCACAGTAGGAGGTAAGTATTCCACTCGGGGCTAAAAGTTCAAAGCACCTTCTTAAGTTCTCAATCGACCAAACCTCGGATTGCTTGCTGGGGGCAAACGCGTCGAAATAGATGAGATGGTAAAGTTTTGAGGTGTTAAAGTACTCAAGTTTTGTTGTTGTCTTCTGCAATCTAAAGTAGGATGAAATTGCACACTCTTCTCCCCAATCGCTTTCATGGATCTTCTGAAAGAGTTCTTTTTCCTCCGGTGACTGATGGTAGTTTAGGGCTTGATATATTTCCTTACTTACCGGAAAGGGTTCGAGGGACGCAAATGAGATGTTGGTTTTCTGGTCCTCGGCTAACTTTGCGGTTAGAAAGGCATTTAAACCGGTCCCCAACCCAACCTCCAGAATACTCACCTGGGGAACTTCTTTTTCTCTCAAAAAAAATTCTAAACCTTCTCTAATAAAGACATGTAAAGACTCACCTAATGCTCCCTTCGTAGAATGGTACGTTTCGTTGAGCTCATCATCATACAAACTGTGGGAGCCGTCTTCGGTTGTAATAATCTTAAGCGCCATAGATGAGGACTACTGCATGTGCGGCTACTCCCTCCTCTTTGCCCACAAACCCTAGCTTCTCTGTGGTTGTCGCTTTGATCGAAATATCCTCTTCGGGAACATCCAATACTCCTGAAAGACACTTTTTCATTTCCGGAATGTAGGGGTTGACCTTAGGTTGCTGCAAGCAAACCGTACTGTCGATATTTCCAACTTTAAATCCCTTTTCTCCGATGATATCCACCACTTCTTTTAGCAAAATCTTACTGTCAATATCCTTGTACTCTGGGTCCTTATCTGAAAAGTGAAATCCAATGTCACGCATATTAGCCGCTCCCAGAAGCGCATCACAAATCACATGAATCAGCACATCAGCATCCGAATGGCCAACGGCCCCATGAGAATGAGGTATCTTAATGCCTCCCAGCCAAAAATCAACTCCTTCAGCTAGCGCATGAACATCGTAACCATATCCGACTCTGATGTTTGGTTTCATAACTCTTTCTTGATAAAATCACCGCAATCTAGCCTGATCTCATGATCCTTCAAACCTGCATCAATAAAATGACAATAGTGCCCCTTTTGCTTTTTCTCATAAAACTTGCAACCAAAACACGTCCTCTGAACTGAAATTATCTCGTTCTTGTGCAACTGGAAGATCAAATTGGTAAGGGTTTTATATAGGCTCTCTTTTTCAGACTTCTTAAATCCATCCATAGACCTTTCAAGTGGCGTTGTAAATCCCTGTATCTGCTTGATCATTCGTCTTCCGGATTTTGATAGATCGACCGCATAACTTCGGCCATCTCCAGGACCAGAGACTTTCTTTATGAGATCCTTCGCCACAAGCACTTTCACAGCATCACTTATTGTCGGTTTGGTCATATTGAACTCTCTGGCGAGATGACTGACTGTACATAGTTCAGCTTCATGGGAATTGACGAAAATCAAAAGTTGTATTTGAATGGGACTTAGACCCAATTCCTTTGCATGCTCCCAGAGCAATACCCGGAAAACTTCGGCAATTCGCTCCAATCCAACAATTAATCTGCTATTCAGATCAATTTTTTGGACCTCAGTATCGAATGGATTATCAGCCATTGGACTAAGTTAGTCATCCTAACTAAAAGAGCTAAATGAAAAAGGAGATCATAGTTACGGATCAGCAAATTGCCGACCATACTATGATCTCCTTGAGAATTATCTAACGGAGTATGGCAAGGATAAATCACCTGATGCTACACTATAGACCGCATAAACGCCTAACATTGGCAGGTCTACCTTCGATGTATTTACCTGCATGTAAGCACTAACAGCATCATATTTGAATTGTCTCTTCCCCGAAACCCGATAGGTTGGTACCAACACTTTGATTTCGTCACCTTGAGTGACTACCTGGAACCCCGGAGAATCCATATACATCGGCATATCCGGGTTGGTCGGGGGTAAAGCGACCTTGTCACTCGCCTTATCGAATTGAACAACCGAAAGCCCGCCTGGCACTGCTTCCGTTGATTCAAGAATAACCCAGTGGGGATGCCAGATCACACCATCATTTCCGAAGTTGCGATCGTAATTTTCATCCCAAAGGGGAGTGTCATCAAAATCTGGATGTGAAGTGAGCGCCAAGGCTACAACACCCTCCACATTACCAAATCCAATATCCACGGAATTCAAATTCGTCGGAAAAACATAACCCAACACAGGTGCGCCATCCAATTGTCCAGCTGCACTGGGTACTGTCGCTCCGGCATTTCCCTTAACCGTCATCGAGAAGACAAGCAGTTCCAGGTCTTCGTGATACTCTACAGATGTACTTTTGATTTTCAAGTTTTCGCTGGTCTTGAAGGACGGATCCTCATTATCACCCTGAGAAAGTCCTTTTGAAAAGCAACACGTCAAAACCATTATGACAATAATCTTTTTCATAATAATAAAATTAGGATTCCTAACTAATTAGTTCAAAATTTACGCCTTAAGATCTTCCATTGAAGCACCGAAATTGATATGCAATACACCTCCTGAAGGGGTGATCAAAGCAGGCACAGATTTAATGTCAAGTCCTTCGGCTTCAGGAATTCGCGATTTCTCCTCACCGAGATGAACCACCTCAACGTTTTCCTGTCCAAGTAAGTCAACGATTTCATTTTCGGCATTCACACATACGGAACAGCCGGCATGATAAAAAACTGATTTCTTCATTTTACTAAAACTTAAAGTTAAACATAAGGCAATATTAGTAAGGATTCCTAACTAATAAAAATTATTGGTTACTTTAATGCCTTTAACTTAATCGTCACGAGCTCTCTGCTCGTAGGAAACCAGCACTATTCGTCTCTCAAACGCTCCGTCAAGTTAGAAGAAGTAGCAACTCGAAATGATCGCATTCCAACGATCAAATAAGCGAGTCCGATGGTAAGTAACAATGCTAAGACGAAGAGGGCAGGACCAAGACTTGTTCGGTAGGAGAAATCGGCCAGCCACTCCTGCATCATGATGTAGGCAATGGGCAATCCGACTAGATTCGCAATAGCAACAAGAAGGACAAAGTTCCTGGTGAACATGTTCACCACCTGGTTGGTTGTAGCTCCGAGCGCCTTTCGAACTGCTACTTCCTTAAGCCTCGCCTTGATTACGATATTCGCGATGGCGAACATGCCAATGAATGAAATGAAGATGGAAAGTAATGTGAGATACAACATCACATCAGAAAGTCGCTCTTCGGTGCGATGTAATTCAGCAAAAGATTGATCCAAAAAGTAGCTTTCGAAAGGCACACCAATTGTCAATTCGTTCCAGATCGACTCTAACTGTTCAAGGTGTTCGCGCACATTGGCAGATGACATTCGTACGGCAAGATTTTCTGCCGGGTCGGTTCGATAAAAGAAAGCGTAAGGTTTGATGTTTTCCTTAAAATTTGAGTAGTGAAAATCCTTAACGACACCCAGCACCTTGCCATAGATCAAGGAGTCGCGCCTATTGCTGGTCATTACAACAGATTCACCCACCTGATCTAATTCCAGATTCAGAGCTTTCAGCGCTGCTTCGTTAGCGATCAAATTAAGCCCTTGGCTATCTGTTTCGATTGACTCATCAAAATTCCGACCGGCAATAAACTCAAATTCCATTGCTTCCAGGTATTTCGGTGAAACCACAGCATAGTTCATTAAGAACCCCTCCGGATATCCTAGGGTAAACGTCCAATTCAATTTACCCACCACGCCGTTGCTGAATCCCGCAGATTCTACAAAGGAGAGTTGGTTGATCCGTTCTTGTAAAGTTTGCTGGTTGGTAACCACATCCGCATTTTCAATGATCAGAACCTGATCCATGTTAAATCCCATATCAGAATTTTGGAAATACTTCAATTGCTGATATACCACCATCGTACCGACGATCATAATCGCTGATATCGCAAATTGTGCAATCAATAGAATTCGCTTTAGGTCCAGAAAACTTTCCTTTTTCTTAGTGAGCATTCCTTTTATCTCGCCGAGGGAAGCAAAATGAAATGCCGGATACACCCCTGCCAGAACACCAAATCCCAGAACACAAGCAACCAGGATCAGGAGTGTGTTGACATTTGCCGGATCCAGGATACTAATTTCCCTTCCAAAGATCGATGTAAGACTTCCTAGCGCAAATTCTGCCAGCAAACCACCAATGACCAATGAAATAAAAACGACGGTTAAGGACTCTGTTACGAATTGACCAATTAGGGTAGCTCTCACAGCACCAAAGGACTTACGAACTCCAGCCTCTTTAGCACGTCGGATCAATCCACCAACGGTCAGATTCAAGTAATTGATCAGGGAGACAATTAAAATAAATAATCCAATTGATATGAAAATCTTGATGTTACTCATATTGCTGTTTGCCCCAAGTTCCCATTTTAAGGCAGATTTGAGATGGATGTCTCGCACAGGCTGTGAATAGGTAATGTTAGGAGCTATTGAGTCCCTCGGATTGTTCGCTACATAGAGTGGTTGGAGTTTCTCCTCAAAATCTGCATGAATCGAGCCATCACGAAGCTTTACGTAGGTGTAATAATTGTACCAGCCCCAATTCTCATCAATGTTTCGATCTGCAAAATAAAGCGGTGTCAGGAAATCGAAGGTAAAATGGGAATTGTAGGGAACGTCTTCAATGACTCCACTCACAATTTTCTTCCTGTTGTCGCGATTGAAAATAGTCAGTTCCTTACCGATTGGATTTTCATCTCCAAAATACTTCCTGGCACTGCTCTCGGTCAACACTATATTGGAAGGATCGCTCAGCAATTCGTCAGGATTGCCCAACAAGACCTTGTAAGTGAAAATCTTCAGGAAATCCGGATCTACTCGATAGAATTGTTCCTCATAAAACTGTTTTTCTTTAGAAGCGCCCATTAGATACTTGCTGCCCCAGGTCGGAAATACGCGTGTTGCATATTCTACCTCTGGAAAATCGGCTCGTATTGAAGCGGCTAGCGCTGGCGGTGAGGTAGCATCTGGTGTCCGGCCACTTTCACTCACAAGATCAATGACGACACGATGAATTCTTTCCGAGTCGTTATGATAACTGTCGTAACTAAGTTCACCATTAACGTAGATGAAGATGAACAAGAAACAAGCGATACCAATCGACAGGCTCATGATGTTGAGCAGCGCATTCATCCGATGTTTGGAGAGGTACCTGAGTGAAAATTTTAAATGATTTCGAAACATGATTAGTCTTTTTGAGTTTTGATTTCTGTTTTTTATAGAATAAGATCTAAGAAAACTGAGGAGGTGAAACCAGTAATAGATCTTTGCTCTCCATTTTGGAAATCGCCCTGAGTAAATCTGAAAATACTCATCAAGATCTCCTTCAATCTCCTCTACCAGTCCTTCCTTGCAAAACCAATGGAGAAGTTTAGACGCAAGCTTCGGCGGATCATTATGGACAGGATCAGACGCTTGCATATTTGAGGTTATCCCACGAAAATTGTGGGATTTTATCCCACAGGGAATTCCGTAAAGAGCGATTGTATTCCAGGGCTTCCTTACCTGATGCTGTGAGAGTAAAGAGTCTCTTTCTGCGACCTCCTCGCTCATGGGTCGCTTCAGCCAGTTCTGACTTTAAATATTCCTTTTCTTCGAGTCGATTTAGAGCTGCGTGTATGGCTCCCATCGCCACAGATCGTCCGCTCGTCGTCTTGATTTCTTCTCGGATCATCAGCCCGTAAGCATCCGGATAGAGACTTGCCACAACTAAAAGCAGCAATTCTTCAAATTCTCCTAGATTGGTTCCTTTCATGGTCTTTTACATTTTTCGTAAATGTAGGAATTGTTCAATTCATACAAATACGAAAATTGATATGGAAGGTTACTTGAGGTAGAAATTGAAGACTGGGATGCAGGTGTTGAACCGTGCTGATAGTAAGGTTACCAATGGTTCTTCACCACTTGAAGCAGTTCAGGGTGGACGGCTCCTGCAGCGACTATTTCGCGACCAAATAGATAATTCTCACCCCCCTGAAAATCTGTGACGAGTCCGCCTGCTTCTTTCACCAGCAATACACCTGCTGCTACATCCCATGGGTTAAGGTTGTATTCAAAAAAACCACCATATCTCCCTGATGCGACATAAGCCATATCGGCCGCAGCGCTTCCCATTCGACGAAGACCTCTGGTATTTTTCATCAATTCATTCAGGATCGCGAGGTAATTCTCCAATCGTTCAAAGTTGTAAATCGGAAAACCCGTGGCAAAAACGCACTCGTTGATATGTTTTTCATCGGCCACACGAATAGGTTCTTCATTTAGATAAGCGCCACCACCTTTCCAGCCGTAGAAGCATTCGTCGTTTGCGACCTCATAGATTACACCGCTGATGGCTTCATTACCATGCATCAATGCAACGCTTACACAAAAGTTTGGCAATCCATGGATGAAGTTGGTTGTGCCATCCAATGGGTCAATGATCCAGGTGTATTCTTCCTTACTTTGAGAGGTGGTCTCTTCCTCTGTCAAAAATCCCGCGCCCTCCACGACTGGACCCAAGGTGTCCACCAGCATCTTCTCCGCTTCCTTATCGACATAGGAAACCAGGTCGCTTTTGCCCTTTAATTCGACATGTTTTTTACTAAAATTCTTGCGTTCACGGCGAATGAACGCCCCAGCGTCGAGTGCCGCTTCTACAACTTGTCCGGTGATGACTTCTAAATTCACTTGGCTCCTTCTAATACAATGACAAATTCGCCTTTAATTGTCTTTTCTGCAAAATGCTGACGCACATGTGAAATGGCTCCAGTTACCGTTTCCTCAAATTTCTTCGTGAGCTCTCGAGAAATCGAAATCCTTCTATCACCCAAGATCTCCAATAGCTGATCCAGCGTCTTCAGTAGTCGGTGCGGAGACTCATAAAAAATGATCGTACGGGACTCGTCCTTCAACGCATTAATTCGACTTTGCCTTCCTTTTTTGTGTGGCAAAAATCCCTCGAAGATGAAACGTTCACAGGAGAATCCAGATTTAATCAGTGCTGGGACAAATGCGGTCGCCCCAGGAAGTGATTCCACCTCCACCTCCACACTAAGAGCTTCCCTTACTAGCAAAAACCCCGGATCGGAAATCCCGGGAGTGCCAGCATCTGAAATCTGAGCAATCGATTTACCCCCTTGAAGCAAATCCATCACTTGCTGCACCTTTTTATGTTCATTGTGGGCATGAAAACTCTGAACGGGTGTGCTTATTTGATAGTGTTTGAGTAAAACACCAGAGGTCCTGGTATCTTCAGCCAGGATCAGGTCCACCGACTTCAATATTTCCACAGCACGAAAGGTGATATCTCCCAGGTTACCGATTGGTGTGGGAACAAGATATAGCTTCCCAGAATTACTCATCTGTGTAAGATAGCCAGATTACTCCTGTTAGTATTTGGCATAGAACCGTCGAAGATGTCCTGAAGCCTGGTCATAAATCGGCGCGCAAAATTTTGCGAAGAGAAATTGCGGTTCGGGAGAAGGAGCCTCTCTCCTTCTAGCCAAAGCAATTTGCCCGTCTGTTAAAGCTCTCTCATCGCCTTTGAAGGTGGCCCACTCTGAAATCCACTGATACTGTCCCGGCATTTTTCTTTGGAATAAGATGCGATCGGTTCTACCATCATAAATTCTCATATCCAAGAGTCCTTTCGAATCCAGGTACTTAGTAAAAGTGGTGAATTCAGCTCTCACCTTTCCGTAAACATCTTTGGAAACACCACCAACGTCTACCTGACCAACGATCACACTGTCCTTGGTAAAACTCCTGGTTTTTTCCTTTATATAGGTCTGTCCAACCACAAAATCATCGAACTGCATCACGACCACATGATCCGGTTGGTTAAGTCCTGAACGTTGGGCCTCGACGGGACTATAAAATCGCACAAATTCACTGAGCTGATTTTGATCTAGGAACTCATAGATTTGATTTTGGAAAAATTCGTGAGTAAGGCCAAAGCGTCTTGAATGAACAGGGATCTGGTCTAACATGACCTTTAGTGTGGCGCGTTCTCTGGCCAACTCCAGTTTCGCTGGGGTATCCTTGTAGTTGGGTTTCAGGTATTGCACTCGCTCGAAATGCCTGAAAGCAGCTATTGCCGCCTCACGTGTTTGCTTGTTTAGCTCTTCCACACCTGCAGTATACCTTTCCTCGGCTGCTTGTGTAGAGGCCTCATTGAACTCATTCCTGTAGTTCCTTGGACTTGGAACCACTTCGAGGCAAGCAGGACATTGCCATATTTTATCATGAATCCAGTTCATTTGATCATAGGCATCAGCAATCTGATCCCACTTGAACCTGGCGCTTGAGGACTTTAACTGAGTAACCGTCCTTAGATGCTTTTGCTGCGACAGATCATAGGCCTGTCTCAGTGTTTCACGGGCTTTTCTGTTGTTAGGGCTATTTTGAAGTCGCTTGACTGCTCGCTCAATCGAGGTATTGTAATTCCCTCTTTCAAGTTGCTTTTTTCCACTGGAGCAACTCCATAAGAGCACAACAGAGAGTAGTATGACAATCTTTTGCATATCATTAGGTGTTTGGTGACCAGAGAAATCAAAGATTAGACCAATTCAGCCAAAAAGCAATTTGTTCGATCAAACCAGCTCATCTATCGATGCAGCCAATTGGCGATCTCTTTCGGTAATGACATCTCCTGCGTCATGCGTGCACAGTTCAATTTTAACAGTGTGATATACATTGCTCCAATTTGGATGGTGATCCATCTTTTCCGCAATTATGGCCACTTTGGTCATAAAGGAAAATGCCTCCACAAAATTCCGGAACTCAAAGGTTCTCACAAGCTTGTTGTTTTCTTCAGTCCACATGGTTTGGTTTTTTAGTTGTTAGTTGTCAGTAATTGTAGAATATTTTACAGGGCAATTAATCCTTCTATCTTTTTAGCCTCTTTATATACATGGATGACCTCTTCACTCGATTGCATTTGTGCCTCAATAGTGACACTAACGTACTTGTTTCCCGAACTGGGTTTTACAGTAATTTGACCATTGTTCACTAACTGTTCTACAACCTTCTGTTGTTCTGTTTTCACAATGAACTTGAAGTAATAGATGCACGGAAAACTATGTGCAGACTCTAATTTTTCTTTAAAGTTCAATTCGTCGAATCCCATATGTGCAAATGCCGTTGTTTTTTCTAAAGCCAGCCAAGAGGGTCCGCCCGGCTAAGACTGTATTAAAGATAGAGGTTGACAAACACAGAAACTATGAAATATCTGCTTATTGTAATGGTCTTCTTTATTTTTTGCTGTGATGACGGAAGCCAACTAGAGCCCGGGAAGGAAATTATGATTTTGGCAAATTTTAGTGCTATCAAGGATCCGAACCTTGTGGTCACAGGCGCTCACATGAGTGCCGACAACCTAACCCTATCGATTCAATACGGTGGTGGGTGTGGGGAAGTGAAGTATGAGCTTTTCACAAATGGCCTTTTCATGGAATCAAATCCTGTTCAACTCCGCATTGTGCTATCTTTCGCCGATAGCGACCCATGTGAAGCGCTATTATTTGAAGACATAACCTTTGACTTAAAACCACTGGCCGACCACTATAAAGAGTCATATCAATCTGAAACCGGTACCATCATCCTCAGGCTGGAAGACTTTGAAGAGCCTATTCACTATGATTTTTGAGGTATTAAATAAAAAAGCTAATCCATCGAGACGAATTAGCTTTATCATATTATATCAGGCTCTTCTCTTAGAAGAACTTGTATCTCATGTCTTCTATTTCGGCAAATTCTTTGATTGCGTCATCAATTTTCCTACTGACGTAAACCCTGAAGTACGTGTAAGGAAAGTCAGCTATGACGCTGGTGAATCCAATTCTTCTTTGTGCCACTTGCTGGCTGTACGGTGAATAGTCATCAAGATCATCCGGAACATCCTTGGTAATCAATTTCACCATCAAAACTCCATCCCTCACCTTGAAGGCTCTGGTATTTTCTTCTTCGTTCAATACGAAAACCAATCCAATGGCTTCCGGAGCATAGCCTACGGAAGTAATATTATTTGAGGACAGTTGGACATCTGCGGTTCCAGTTTTTGCATCCTCTCCGTAGCTAGAGGCGATCTCATTCAAGTCATTGCTATCAATGTTGTTGAGTTGCTCAATCAAAAGGTCACCCTTCTTTTCATTTTGGACAGCGACCGTAATTTGATTTCTGACATTTTCAAGGTTGGCAAGACCAGGCTCTTGTTTCTCCGTCATAGTTGCCACGATGTACTGATCACTAACTTCACGCACATCCGAAACAGCTCCGACCTGAGCCTCATTATACAGCCACAGAACCAACCCTCTTCCCTCACTAATAACTCCTACTCTCTGTGCATTTCTGTTTATTCCGTTAGCCTTCAGGACCCTATACCCGTTTTCCTCGGCATTTCTTCTGAACTCTTCCGTATTACCTGCAGAAGCTGCGAAAAGATCTGCTTCACGATAGATGGTGTTTATGGTTTCGTCAGAGATAAAGAAGTCTTTTCGGAGTTTGGCAACTCGATACAAAATGCTGTCACGACTAATTCTATCGACCCTCGAAAGCTTGTAGAACTCGTAGTTTCCATTGACAATTTGAGGTTCAGAGACAAAACCTTCTGGTACCGCGTTATTGCCATCTTTAAGTGCAGCCGGAAGATTGTCAATTTGATAGGTGAGAAACGAGAACGGATCGTCAGAATTGACCACCACAAAACTTGAGTCACTTACACTGTTTATCAACTCCTCCTTCAAATCAGCAACTTCTCGCTCCACGATAGCTGTGTCTTCTGGTGAAGGCTTCATGTCGAAGACGATGTATTCCAAGTTTCGTGACTCTTCCCGATCATACTCTTCCGCGTTGTTGGACAGGTACGTTCTAAGCTCGCTATCAGAGACAGAAACCAGGGAATCACTTACAGACAAATAAGGCACATATACGTATTCCAAAGTAGCATTTGCGTTTTGTCCCTGATACTCTTCTTTTGCCTCATACTTTGTCACATAATTTGTCTTTACAAGCAGGTTTTGATACTTGCTTACCAATCTGCTTGGCTCAAGGGAGGATTCAAACGATACCCAGGCTGCTTGCTGCTGGGGCTCCGCCTGTGACATTGAAGCCAAAAAATTTGTGATATTATCCTTAGAAAAAGTTCCGGTCTGCGGATCCCTAAAGAACTGCTGAATCTCAGGACTGATGTTATTCCCTTGTACCATATCCACCAATTCCAGGTTAGTGATGTCTAGGCCAAGTTCATCGAACTGATTTTGATATGCAGATTCAATAATGAGTGCATTCCATGCCTGATCCCGAATCCCACTGAGCTCCTGCTGCGCCGGGTTCCTTCCGGTATTTAGTCCGAAGTTGGCAGTCAAGAGATCAACTTTGGCCTGAAATTTCTCATTCGTGATATTCTCTCCAGCCATCTCCGCAATGTCCGGATTTTGACCGCCTCCCATTAACGTAGAATTTCCAATGAGGTCAGTCATTATGAATGAAAGCATGGTAACCATGATCGCTCCCACAACGATCTTCCCCATCTTGTTTCTTAGTGTACCAATTAGTGCCATTTTGTAATGTCCTGTTTTTAAGGTCGGCAAAAATAAGAAATTATTTAGGTAATTGGCTATTAGAATGTTAGGTCTTTGTAAAAGAGGAGATCACATGCAAGCTTTTATCCTTTGCTCGTTGTCAGCGAGGTTTTGCTGCTCCAAAACCAGGCGAGGCTAAGCCCTGAAAGTATATGCCAAATCCCCCACCAGGCGGCAACAATCGCCATCCCACCAAGACCATCAAAAAAGGCAAAAATGAGAAGTAGCCCAAGACCGGAATTTTGTATACCTGTCTCAATAGCTAACGTTCTTTTATCTGCTGATTTTAGCCTGAATAATCTGCCGATTTGAAATCCTGTGGTAAGAGCAACAGCATTGTGTAGTAGGACAAGAAACACAACCATGTGGATGTAGGAAAGGAACAAATCAAAATTTGCTGTAAAGGCCATGAAAACAATAGCAGCAAAAATGAGTATTGAGCTGTAATGCATAATCGGATGTAGCCGATCGGCCAAAAGTGGTTTGTATTTTCTTACAATCATCCCAAGCACGAGTGGGATCAGCAATATGGTTGTAATCGTCCTCAACAACTCCCAGAAATCCAGACTTACTTGATTCAAGATCGCAGCGGTTGGCTCATATAGAGACGCCCATAAGGTCAGGTTTAAAGGCGTCATAACGATTGCTAAAAGGCTGGAGATGGCTGTGAGGCTGATGGAGAGTGCGGCATTGGCCCTAGCCATTGAGGACATGAAATTGGAAATGTTCCCTCCTGGACAAGCAGCAACAAGCATCATCCCAAGCGCAAGGCTCGGTAGAGGTTCCAGGACCCAAACCAAAATGAATGTTAGAAATGGTAGGATCAAAAACTGAGAGAACATTCCAGCCAATGCTGATTTTGGAGCTCGGATTACTCGTTTGAAATCTTCAACCGTAAGATTGATCGCAACGCCGAACATGATAAAACCAAGACTTACATTCAATAGAAAGAGGTTTTCCTCACTGAAGTTGAGAACCACGTCATCGATCTGATCCATCTTATGCAAATATGACTGAACAAAAATTCACGAGATCTTACTAGATTAAGACTTGCTAAATCCTAAGTTAAAATGATCATTTCAAGTATTGATGAATTTCTGGCTTATTATGAGAAAATAAGAGGCAGGACACATCGCGTGATTCGCGCAATTCCTCCACAACAGATCGAATGGACGTACAAGGAGGGAAAATTCACCATGGGAGACATCATCCGACATCTCGCCACGATCGAGCGCCATATGTATGCCGAAAGTGCCCAATTCCAACCAAGCAGGTATTCAGGGTGTGGTGTCGATCTTGCTGATGGTTACGATAACATCCTGAACTTTTTCGATAGGCTTCATGAGGAGTCGATGACTATTTTTTCGAAACTCACACCTGAGGATTTACAAAAAAAATGTACAACTCCCGGCGGTACCTCCATCACCCTTTGGAAATGGCTTAGAGCGATGGTAGAACATGAGATCCACCACAGGGGACAACTGTACATGTACCTCGGAATGTTGGGTGTTGAAACGCCTCCTTTGTATGGACTGACGGCTGAGCAAGTAGAGGAGCGTAGTGTAAAGGCCGACCAGTAGATACGCGAAGTATGGAGATAATCTTATCAGCTGGCTGAAGACTCCGAACCCTGTCCGGGAGTTTCCTTTTTCCCTTCCGTAAAACCTAGCCTGCCTTTAGTGAAAATGACAAGGACAATTGCCAAGGCGAGCATCGCCAATGCTTCTGACCAATTGAGAAGTTTCTCAGAGACACCGAACTGAGACGCCTCCTTGCCAAAAAGGATGCTCACCCATTCTCCCGACGCATTGTAGCTTGCATGGAACAACGCGACAAAAAGCACACTTTGGTTTGTCTTGTAGTACAGCCAAGTCAGGAAAATCGAAGCAGAAACAACGAAAACTACAAAGACATCCGGCGGTGATTCTTCCGTTTTATTGCCAAAGAAGAAAGCAGGAAGATGCCAGGCTGTCCAGACGATTCCGATGAGTAAAGAGGTGAAGAGAGGTGTATAACGCTCGTTCAGGACTGGCAGCAGATAGCCCCTCCATCCAAACTCTTCACCAAATCCACCACCAAAAAAAAGAAAAGTACCAACTGCTAGCAGCAAGGGCACTGTGTCGTTAAATGCAACGGAGAATGAGGTCAATGACGCTCCAAAATATTGCAAGACAGCAACCTGCATTGCTATTGGAAGAAAAATTGCAATCAGGTAATAGATAGGATTTACCTTCCAGATCAAGGCTTTTTTCAAAAGCTCTTTTACTCCGTGAAGGCCTGCCAACCAGTACATCATCACGAAACCAGCTAATGACGGTCCATACTTGGCAATAAAAAGTGAAATTCTTCTTCCCTCAATCTCAAACATACGATCAAGTGGCAAGAGAATGACAGCAGCAACCACTCCCACAACCCATGAAATAGTGAAGGCGGCAGCAACAAATTTAGTAGCACGGGTTAACGAGCTTACCGGATTTCTCTGGATCATCACATACGTTTAAGGACTGAATATTAGAAACGCTAGAGAAAATTCACTGTTGCTCACTCCACAACAAAAAACCCTGGCTTCACAACAAAACCAAGGCTTTTTGAAATTCTATAATCCTGTTATTCTTTCCTGATGATGATATCTCCATTCATATTCTTGAAGGTATACTCTGGCCCGCCCCCATTGATCTCTCCATATACCCAGGCGTTGATAGAGACTTTGTAGTTACCACCTTCATTCGATTTTTCCGGGCGGGATTGATCTACAGTCATGTCAAAATCGGTGAAGATCTCCCCACGATCGGACTTCATTTTTGCCTTTGCCTTGATGGATCCCGGAAAGGTTATGTCTACATCTCCATTTAGCGTTACGAAAGACATTGGTTCGTTTGGCGTCACCTCTTTAAGATTAGCAGTCACATCGCCATTTACGGTATTGCACAGGATAGAGCCGGAAATATCGTTCAATGTCAATGGCCCATTTACACCTGAAATCTCCATAGCACCGCTAATTCCGGAAATCCGAATGTGGCCATAGACAGTCGAGACGTCCAGGTCAAATTTAGCTGGTATCTTTATGTCAAGGTCAATTGCCTTCTTCCAGGAGTTTGTTTCAATTTCCACCTTGTTATTGTTTTCGGAGGCCTCTAATTCTACCGAAGTTGAAGCAATCCTTTTCATGCCTGCCGGCGCATTCCTACGTTCTCCACACGAATTGCAATCATCGTCATCTGTTTTAGCGGTTGCTTCTATGATCACCTCATCACCATCATAGGCTTCAATCGTGATATCGCCTCTTACTTGGCCTACCTCTAGTTTACCTGGAGATCCTGGCTTACTGAGGGGAACCACCAATTTTTCGTTGAAGTCCTGACCTAAAAGTACCGTAGTGGTTGCCAGGAAAACTATAATAAATATATGTCTCATTTTTGTCTCTGTTTAAATTACTAGCGTGCATTTGATTTTCGCAAATACAAATCGCCATTTATGCTCTTGAAGGAAAGTTCGGGGCCACCTGAACCGATCTCGACTCCGGTTTTGGTACCAATTTTGAACATCCCGTTTTTTTCACTTTTTTCTATTTTAGGTCCCATTTTTTTACACTCAAAAGCTGAGAATAAATCTCCGTTCATCGAGTCGAAATAAATCTTTGCACTGAAATTGTCTGGCAGTTCAAATCTGAAGTCTCCGTTGACGGTGTTGAAATCAACAGATTCTCTGGGACTCTCGAGAAAGTTGATGGTAATATCACCGTTCACCGTTGATGCCTTCCTCACGTCTCTCGCATTTTGAATATCCACCCTGCCATTTACATTGTTGGCCTTAACAATTCCATCAATATTTCTCACGAAGACATCTCCCTTGTCCACCGTTCTTGCATATACTCCAATCTTTTGGGGAACTTTTAATTTGTATTGATACCGGAATTTGTAATCAGGATGATTTCTTGGAATGCTGTAACCCGTTTGATCACCCCACCTACAAATTTTCACAAACGGTGCCTTCGTGTAAAAAATGAGCGAATCATCTACCAGTCGTTCGCCAAGTTCAAGCTCTCTTTTCGCTTTTTCTATGAGTGCCTCCGACCGACCAGATATCTCTATTTCCAACTCCAGGTGCACTTTGTTATCTTGAGATGCCTCAAACACAACATCTCCAAAAATATTGTCGACAAGTACCGTAAAATCTTCAGGTGACTCAACTTCATACGTTTTACTGATCTTGATCACATCCTCCTTGAGATCAGGAGCGGCTAATGTTAAAAGAAGTAGTAATAGTTTCATTTTTGACTTTTTTTAGGTTCTTAAATGCTTGTCAGTGACTTTATACTTTCGTCTAATTTGTCTTTTACCAGGTCATCTTCGATAGTCTCTTTGAGTTGTTCCATTGCCTCTACAGATGATTTCTCCTGAATGATTACAAGCGCATCAGCAATGGCGACCAGCATGATTGCGGATTCTTGCACCTCCAAAGCATCAATCAAAGCACTTCGCACCTCCGGAACATTCCCATAATTCAATAAAGCTTCGAGTGATGCCAGTCTCACATTCAGGTTATCATCCATGTTCAGTGTCGTAATCAAAGCCTCAATTACTTTCTCATCTGCTGATGGTATTTCAGACGCCATGTTCACCGCGCGTATTCGTTCTTGAGCCTTCGGTCGTTCAATCAAGGTCAACATCATCAGCTTTTTCATATCCTGGATCTCACTGCTCAACCGGGAAATGTTTTGGGATTGATTCTGCGATGGTAGCATCCACCAGCCAATGAAAAGTCCCAGCACAAGTGAGGCTAATCCTACCTGCCAGCTTCTGGACACCCAGGCCGAGATCACAGTGCTAAAAGAGGAGGAGCGTCGTTCGGTCGATGTTTGCCAGGCGGCTAGCATACCTTCAAATCTTGCATCCATTTGTGCTGAAGGCTCAGGACGTTTGATGTCATCAAACAGCATCCAGGTATGCTCCAGCTCCTTCCATTCAGTTCTGATATTAGGATTGTCTTCAAGAAAGGTCTCAAGGGCTTTTTCATCACTGTGACTGATCTCCCCGGTGAGCTTGTCTTGCCACAACTCCAATGCCTTTTCCTTTTTCATCTTTCTATTTTTTAGTTAACTCAACTCGAAATCTTGGTTATACATCCAGTTCGAGATATGATTCTCTCAGTTCTTTTAATATTCTGTGCACCCGCACCTTGATCGCGCTTTCGGTTACACCAAGCATTTCTGCTACTTTGGCGTATTTTACTTTTTGGAATCGCACCAGTTCGATCAATTCCCGCTTCTCTACACTCAGGTTTTCAAGGGCTTTCTTCAAATAGTTCAGTTCATCAGACTTTTCCATTTCTACCTCCTTGTTTTTGGTTTCCCTAAGCTCTTGCTCCCATGGATCCATGTCTTCCTGGAAGGCATACCGCTTGTTCTTACGGTAATGATCCTTGTGAACATTCCTCGCCAATTGAAAAGCCCACACCTCAAAGTCACCCGCCTCCGAATAAGTATGCTTATACTTCAGTATTCGCATAAAAACATTCTGAACAAGATCCTCACTTGTCGCTCCATCCTTTGTCATCCCATAGAAGAACCCAAAAAATCGTCGGCTGTATCGTTTGTAGAGAAGGTTCAGTTTTTCAACTTCTCCTTCCTTTACTTTCATCATCAATGAGTGATCTTCTAACAGGTTCATTCGGCGATTTCTGACGGGGAAACTGACCTAAGTTCGGAAGGTTACATGGAGAATGAAAATTTCTTTTATTCGTCATCCTGAGGCACTCGAAGGATGAGGCCCCAAGGATGGGCGCTCTTATGTACTGTCGTCTTCGAGAACCTAAGACTGACTAGGCCGTTCACTCACAGAAGAAAGAACATTGGCCTCTATCTCGTCTGGACTGAGCAATTTTGATTCGAGTAAAAAGCTTGATCTTAAAGCATACTATTTTAGCCGCTGTCTATAATAGTTCATAGAAGCTCAATGCATATTAAAAATGTTGTTTTTGATTTTGGAGGAGTCCTGATCGATTGGAATCCCCGGTATTTGTATCAGGAGTTTTTTGATGATTCCGACCAAATGGAGTGGTTCCTTTCAAATATCTGTACTCAGGAATGGAACGTTCAGCAAGATGCAGGACGAACCATCAAAGAAGCTACCGAAACACTAGTAAAAAGGTATCCGGAATATGAAAGCCTTATTCTCAAATACTATGAAGGCTTTGATACGATGATGAACGATGAGATCCAATCCAACACAAAACTAATTCCACACATAAAGAAGAATGGTTATGGGCTTTATGGGCTCACGAATTGGTCTGCAGAGACAATCCAATATGCTACCGAGCGATTTTCTTTTTTTAAGCTGCTAGATGGAATGGTGGTGTCTGGTGTGGAAAAAGTAATAAAACCAGACAAGAAGATCTACCAGATCTTGCTTGATAGGTTCAAGATTCAGGCCGGTGAAAGTCTTTTCATCGACGACAACATTGACAACATACATGCCGCCTCCGATCTAGGTTTTGAGACCATCCACTACTTCGGTGAAGGGTGTGATCTTAAGGAGCAGCTTAGAAAGTTTAAGGTTTTATGAAAGTCTACGATGAATTTTGATTTCTCCTTAAAACCAAAAAACCTTTTCCTCCTCGATGGAATTGGAGCCTTTCTTTCAGCCTTTCTACTAGCGGTGGTCCTCGTGAGATTAGATCATATTATCGGAATGCCACCTATGGCACTTTACATACTTGCTCTTTTTCCTGTGATTTTTCTGATCTACGATTTTTGCTGCTATTTCTGGGTCAAAGAAAAATGGGTTCCGTACATCAAGATGATCGCGATTGCCAATCTTTTGTACTGTATGATTTCCATAAGCGCAGTGATTTACCACTATCAAAAGCTAACCCAGCTAGGTATTACTTATTTTCTCCTGGAGGTAGTAGTGATCATCTTTCTAGTCAGAATTGAACTGAAGACTGCCACCAGTTTAAGATCAGCCTAGGCGCTTGTGCCGTTCTAGCTTCGAATCATGTCCTTTATATTAGATGATTCTCACAATAAACTTGTTGAATTGCTTGTGTTAAACAAATTAACTAGATTACTCTCTCACCGAAGATGGCCTCTGGCCGCCAAATCGTTTAAAACTTAACCGTTAATTGAAATCACATGAAAGCGCGAAATTTTCTAGCAGGCATTTTATCCATATTTAGCACAATTGCTATCGCCCAGGGAGGCCAACCCGTCGATATGCAATGGCTCACTGGTGACCAGCCCAAATTGTTGACATCTATGGCCAATTCTCCTGTCTCACAAGAGACACTAAATGGAACCAGTCTAAGTGTTGGTACATTGTTAGGCGGATGGCACGCGCAAGGAGTAGGACAATATGGTGATTATGTATATGTGGCGTTCAGTGACGGAAAACTTCTGGACGCAAAGACAATCGCCACACAAAAAGAACAATCTCAAGTCTATGGAAAGCTTTGGATTTACAATACCAAAACAAACCAGGGTGAGCTCAAAGACTTGGTTAAGGGATACGCCCACCCATGTTCCATCCAGGTAAGTGGAAAGTACCTTACAGTTACCATAGAAGCTGCATATGGTACAAATCAAGAAATTGGTATTGAGCGAGAGGAAAAGTCCATGTTCCTCATATATGATCTTGAACAGGACCCCAATTGTTCGGTAGAAGTAGCACGGATCACGCAAGATGACGTGAACTCAGCTGGCGCTGGACTCGCATTCAGTCCCCAAAAGAAATGCTGGTACCTGTTTGCAGACCAGGATTACAAAGACCCAAACAAAAGAGGGGTTGTTATCTATAAGACTGCCAACGAGAACATCGACTCATGGCAAAAGGAGCCCATCGCAAAATATCCCAGGCTCGGAACCGGTGCCGGGGTTAGTTTGATCACCGCCTCTGACAATTCCATTTGGGGTCTTTTCTATGATAAGTCGAAGGCACCATTGCCACACTTTTCAGGAATGGAATTAGGAGCTGATGAAGTAAAATTATTTAAGTTGATCGAGCCGAATGGGACGCTTGTTCAGAGTCGTGATGTGTATTCGCAGGTGGTCGCTATTAGCAATCCTTCTGTGAAGACCGCTGGTGAACTGCTAGCGAACGAACCGGGAATGCGCTTTGGCGCTACGATTCGAAATGAAGGAGGGAATCTCGAACTTCTCACCTGTCAGCGAAACATGACCAGCAATTTCAAAATAAATCGCACCCGGCTTGAACTAGGAGATCGGTCACAGATCAAGTTTGTGAACTTTGCAAAGGCTAGAGGCGAAATAAAGATCTCATCTGTATCAAGCCCGTCACAAAGCACAAAAGCACAAAAAATGATCAATCAAGGGTGGAATGGTTTTCTGCCTTCACCGATAAAAGCAGATGTGAACTACATGACACTCAAAAAGAGTTTTAGAAGTTTGCCCAAATGGCAGGATGCTGTTGATAAGCAAACAAGTGCGCCGTTGGTACTCTTTTATCTCGAAGGAGGCGGTGACGTTAAAGGTTCCGTGCAAGAATTCGTTGCGAGCAAACACACAGACGAGCGTATCAACTAGATATTGAGGAATTTTATTTTTTGGCTGTAACAAAATTGCCAGTCCATCCCTCAGTTAGCTATGGGGATGAATGCTAAAGCCAAAGCCACATTTTTAGTACTCGTACTTATTCAGGCCTTGCATTCCATCGAGGAGTACTATGGAAAATTGTGGGAAGTTTTTCCTCCAGCCACTTACGTATGCAGCCTTGTTTCGGATGATCTCGTTTTTGGTTTCCTAGTGATCAATGTTGGGTTATTTGCTTTCGGAATTCTGGGCTACATATTCTTGGTGAGAACAGGTAGTCATTTTGGTCCTTTCCTGGCGTGGTTCTGGATTATTATCGAAGTGGCAAATGGAATTGTCCACCCTGCTTGGTCTATTGACGAAGGAGGATACACACCAGGTGTGCTTACTGCTCCTTTTCTTCTGATCACGAGTATTTACCTGATAAAGCTTATGGCGAAGAATTCGGAAAGTCAAACGTAAGCACCGATCGAGCTACGTTAATGATGCTCGGGGCAACAAGTGCAGATGGCAAAATCTTTATAGGTTTGAAGCATGAACTTCACCAAGCTGCACAACCAATTAGATGGAGAAGTAACCGATAGCAACGCCATCCGTCATATTTATGCTACCGATGCCTCAGCCTACCGTGAAGTTCCCAGGGCCGTAGCATTTCCAAAGTCAGCGAGCGACATCCAAAAGCTGGTCCATTTTGCTACTGAAAACAAAACGTCACTGATTCCAAGAACTGCCGGAACATCCCTGGCTGGCCAGGTCGTCGGCGATGGCGTTGTTGTGGACGTATCTAAACATTTGACCGAGATTCTTGAAATCAATACAGAGGAGGAGTGGGTGCGTGTTCAGCCAGGGATTGTGCGCGACGAGCTCAACCGGGCGCTGGCACCTTATGGATATTTATTTGGTCCGGAGACCTCCACAGCAAACCGAGCCATGATCGGGGGGATGATTGGAAACAATTCCTGTGGCTCTAATTCAGTTGTTTATGGAAGTACGCGTGAACACTTACTCGAAGTAGAGGTTGTTCTGTCAAATGGTGAAAAGGCAATTTTCTCTTCTAAGGAGGAACTAGGGGCACCGAATGAGTTTGAAAATACGCTTTACGAGTCGATCGAATCGATATTAAATGTCCCTGAAAATCGAGATAGAATAAAGGCCAATTTTCCCAAGCCTAATATTCCAAGGAGAAATACCGGCTATGCACTTGACCTGCTTGCAGAGATGAAACCCTTTAATCCAAAGGGCAACAATTTCAATTTCTGTTCATTGATTGCAGGTTCAGAAGGGACTTTAGCGGTCGTTACTGGTGCTAAATTGAAACTAACAAAGTTGCCGCCATCTCATCGTCGATTGGTTTGTATCCATTGTAATAGTATAGATGAAGCGCTACGCGCCAACCTGGTCGCCCTGCAATTTCAGCCGCATGCCTGCGAACTCATGGATCACTACATTTTCGAAGCGACCAAGAGGAATTTGGCTCAGCGGGAAAATCGATTCTTCATCGAAGGTGATCCAGTGGCAATCCTGGTGGTAGAGTTCATTCGCGATTCGGAAGATGCTGTTGATATCGTGGTTTTGAACATGTTAGCAGATCTGGGACAAAAGAGGCTGGGTTATGCCTATCCCGTTGTTTCGGGAGAAGATATGGCTAAAGTTTGGGAGCTGAGAAAAGCAGGTCTTGGATTGCTTTCCAATGTACCTGGCGATGAGAAACCAGTTCCGGTCATCGAAGACACGGCCGTCGATGTTGGGGAACTCCCCGAATATATTGCTGAGTTCAACCAAATTTTAAAGAAGTATGACCTATACAGTGTCCACTACGCCCATGCTGGAACTGGAGAGCTGCACCTTCGTCCTATTATTAATTTAAAATCCGAGGAAGGAATAAAGCTATTCAGGGTCATTGCACAAGAAATAGCGGATTTGGTAAAAAAATACAAAGGCTCGCTTTCGGGAGAGCATGGGGACGGTAGGTTGCGCGGGGAGTTCATTCCTCAAATGATCGGTAAGGAAAACTACGCTTTATTAAAGCAGGTAAAGAATGCCTGGGATCCACACAATATTTTCAATCCAGGCAAGATCGTTGATACAGCTCCTATGGATACGTCATTGCGGTATGAGAAAGGACAAGAAACAAGGGAGTTTGAAACGATCCTGGATTTCTCACAGAATCAGGGAATTCTCCGCTCTGCCGAGCTGTGCAATGGTTCTGGTGACTGTCGAAAAT
>JANQOR010000041.1 GCA_028285685.1 Cyclobacteriaceae bacterium
AGAAAATATTCGAAATGAATTATGCTGGGAAGCCATGCGATTAGGGATTTTTTTAACAAAACAGCAAAACTTCCAGGTCAATCATGTTCATGCATTAATCGCCTTGATGTGTTTTCATGCATCAAGACTCAAAGCCCGTCAGTCAGGAGAGAGAGGAAATCTGCTCTATCATGAACAAGACAGATCTCAATGGGATCAGGATCTTATCAATAAAGGCCGACAATACATGAACCTTGCATCAAAGGGGAAATCAGTATCTAAATATCATTTAGAAGCCTCTATTGCATTCTGGCATACGCAAGAGCAAGAAGGTAAGTGGGAGCAAATACTCATGCTTTATAATAAGCTACTCACTATAGAGTATTCACCCATTATTGCAATGAACAGATCTTATGCTTTAGCGAAGGCCCATTCACCGAAAAAGGCCATAGAATCAGCCCTTAAATTAGCGCTCAAGGACAATGTACATTACTTCTGTCTCATGGCAGAATTATACCGAATGAACCACAATACAGATCAAGAAATCGTAAATCTTAATGAGGCCTTAAAACTGGCGAAAAAAGAGAACGAAAAAGCCTTGATTCGGCAAAAACTAGAAAAGGCCCTTTGTAAATGGAAGTTAGAAATAGGGAAATTGTAATTCAAAAAAGGGCCATTATTTAAATTGAAATCATAATTACTATCATTCTGATTTAAAATAGAAATCGGGAAATGTACCTTGAGCAACTCCTTAACATTGGTTATTCTTCCAATTCCCGGTTGAAGGAATAAAGGATCACACCACTCAAATCCTCATCAGGAGGTTTTATGTTATCGTTGTTTTCGTGCTCCAACAAGTTCAAAACATAGGCTGGTGGTTTGTTTGTTATAAAAGAATCAGGAAAGTTTAGATCACTTTCTTCAAAGTCAATAGTACGAGTCGTAAATGTGCTGTTTATATAATTTGATATTCGTTCAACTGGAGTTTTGCCTCCATGTCCTTGACAACAAACCAAACAATGCCAAGGTCTTAGATAATGTTCAAGATCATCTAGCGATTTAATTTGATGAGGTCTAAGATTAACAACATCGAAAGCATCAATTATCGAACAACCCATCAAAGAACGATCAATACTGAAGGTACCGCAATTCCAAGTGTTCAATAAATTTTGATCATTGGTTTGTAGATACAAGCAATACAAAGGTCGTCTTGGGATATTGTTTTTTAGGCAATTCCGAATAAGCTTATTGCTTTGGTATTCATTCGATTTTGGATTTTTATAATGTAAGTGTTCAAACTCATTACTATGAATGTTGAGAATTTTAGCTTGCATTCTAATCCCAACCCAGCTGTTGCTCCAGTCTTTAAACCACCACTCCCAGTCAGCACCGTTTTTTCCTTCTTCTGGTTTCGAGAAAGCTCTTGTTTTAATTTGATTTGAATGGCGTGTCTTAATCCTCAAGAGGTTGATGTCCGTAATCGTTTCTTCCAGCAACTGATAGTTGACATTACGACTCTGTTCAATCTGCGCCCAAGTTGATCGGGCTAATTCCATAAACGTATTTCCAACTTGGTTCATGGTGTTGTTGAGGTTGCTATCTGCTAAATAAATGCATTATTGGTACCAACTCCATTATTTGCAATAGCCTTGATCAAGATACAAAATTTTTGTAGAAAAGCTTATTTGTTAGTATCAATTCGATTGTTTCCAAATCCTTTCAAAATGCCGAATTAGGATTTTCAAATTTGCCGACTCGTTAACAAGTAAATCAATTAGCCTCTGATCTCTAATCCCGAATTGATAGCACATTGCACAACGTTCTTCTCTATGTGGTTTGAGTATGTTAGAATATCCTGAAATCATATCTATGAAATCTCTAGAGGCTTCATTTTGATCTTCTTTAGACTGTATCTCTTGCAATCTCCTTTTTGTTGATACCAATGCAAAACTGCAAATACTATTTAGCTCTCTTAAAAGGTGTGCTAGATTGCTGAACTCCTTGCCCTTAATGAAGTGGCTATCATCTATGATTACTATGGGCAAATTATCTTTCTTGACCTTTGTAAAATGATATTTAATCGCGTTAATAAGGAACTCTAATCGGACACCTTCAAAGGTGTATCTCGGCCTGAAATCATATCCTAACTGGTACAGTATTTCAACTGCACTCCTCTTAACACTATTCCTAGAAGGTACTAAGTAGAATGTATTTTTTTGTCTCTTTCTATGGTTAGTGAATGAAATTAAAGTTTTAGAAATCCCGCAGCCACCCGTCTTTAGAAGTGCAATTGTTTGAGTCCTCCTTGTCGCTTCATCTAAAATTCGACATACATTTTTATGACTAAATGTCTCCACAAAAAAGGATTCCTTTGAATACTTCTTGACCTCAGGGAAATCAATATGATATCTTAAGTAGTCGAGAATCAATGCTATAGTTCAGGAAATGGAAGTACCTTCTTCTTTTGTTTCTTCCTCTTTTTGGTTTGAATTATATGTGCTCGATAAAGCAGGTCTGTTGAAGTGTGTTTTTCATCATTTACTTCGGAAAATGCTCCTTTATATTCCGAGTCAAACAGTTCTTCTTTAGAGTTGACAGAATGGTTCATCAATTTCTCAGGAACAATTGGGCCGAGCATTTCTTCAACCTCCTTATTGTTGGTGATCAGAAGCTCATCTAAATGGCCTTTCAAATTCCGTTTGTCCTTCATTATGGTCTCATACAGTGTTGTTTGTTCTTTATTCCTGCTACGTTTAGAAGGTGGAATTCTGCTTATTCTATCAAACTCGCAAATTTTATTGAAGGAATCTTTCTTGTATATATAAAGCCGATCTAACCGCTTTTTGTCGAAATAAACATCAACTGCTTCGCCATTCAGATCTAAGAGTGTGTCTATGGACCTTTGTTGAAAAATGTATTCCTGATTGTCAATTTGAGTTTTGATAGCACAGTTTTTTATTTTCATCGTCTTCTTTTCAAAAAGGAGACATGGTATTAGATCTAAAGGAACTTCAATGCCTCCATTAGCAGATCTATGGTTGTCATATGAATCCGATGGACCGTCTGCTTTATAGAAAAACCCATGCCTGTTGTATGAGATTAATTGGTGAAGTAAAAAATCATCTAGCTTTTGTCTATCCTTCAGATATTCTTTTCTCTGCATAAAGATTTTGAGGATGCGATTTGGAAATGCTTTTGGATTGTTTGATTTAATGCCTTCTCCAACATAACCAAAGTAGGGGCTCAAATATGCATCTTGAAATGATCTAAAAAATCGTTCAACCGAAGCCTTAGACTGTGGATTTGAGGATTGGATTAATTCTATTTTGGAGAAGTCCTTCTCAGAAAAATTTGAACCTAGCTTATTACATACGTCAATAAAGCGAGAGAACCTTTTTCCAGTTAGCGCCGAATGTCGGTCAGTTACTATTTCCTCTGGAATTCGCCCCCTAGTCCAATCAAGCATCAAGTCTAATGCATCCATTATGGCATCTGAATCT
Source organism: Cyclobacteriaceae bacterium (assembly GCA_028285685.1). Taxonomy (GTDB): domain Bacteria; phylum Bacteroidota; class Bacteroidia; order Cytophagales; family Cyclobacteriaceae; genus Ekhidna. Next base: position 3,480 of record JANQOR010000041.1, read on the forward strand.
TCTGTGTCACTGAGCGAGTAGCCAATGACTTTGCTTGAGAAACAATCTAGAATAATTATTATCACTACCTCCTGTATTACGTCCCCAATGACGTTAACAAATTGAAGTTGTGTGCCATCAATATATGCTCTCTTTAACGGGTATTCTGATTTCGTACAGTATACTTCTGGCAGGAGGGTACTGAGTGAATCAGGATCTGATCCGTATTGTACTAAGTTTCGCACATGTGGCCTATTTAGGAAATCGTTAATTGCCTTACGGCCTAAAAGTTTACTTTTATTTAACTCTGGGTAGACAGTCAAAATCACATTTGTCTGGTGCTGGATTATTTTGTCAACGAGCTTATTTCCATTGCGAGCCAGGTAAATTATAACCTTTTCTACCTTGTCATTTATTTTGGTATTATTGGACTTCTCACCCTTAAGGTTGTGGACAATGAAGTCTACAAGTGTGCCTTCATGTCTTGCTTTAGAAGCTCGTTTCAAGTAGTCATATAAATACTTAGCTTTTCTACTTAGCCCAAGTGGTATGAAGGTTTCACAATTTACCAGTATGGATATTATTTTGGCCTGTGATCCGTACCCATCTCTATGAATTAATGATAGCGCGCTCTCGACCACGGCCATTCTCTGAGCTTGTTTATTGACAAATGCTCTATCGTTCATATAGTAAATGAAATACGATAGATATCTGGTGTACTTATTAAGTGCATATTCTAGTGAAAGCTTGTACTCGTTATAGCGATCTATGTGTATGTTAGTATCCGAATTCCGTTTATCAGTTTGTCCTGTTAGTAGTTTTATATCGAGACGATCTTCACTCATACTTTTGAATTAGTTGAGCCAACATAAAAACTTCATCTAACCTAACAGAGGAATTCTAGTTCCGGTGATCGTATATCCGATCAATCCAACCTTTTTTTGGATACTTTTGATCGTAACTGCGATCAGAAATATCTGTGCAAAAGGAGATAGGAAACAGAATACGTTCAGTAAGAGAAACTTTGGGATTCTCTCAAACACAGCTAGCCAGAAAAAGTGGCCTGGTAAAGAATGTTGTGAATAGATATGAAAATGGAGCTGTGGACAGACCTTCTGTGATTGTATTGAGTAAAATAGCTAAGGCTCTTAATGTACCAGCCTCATGGCTTTGCTTTGGAAGCGAAATTGAAGATACTAAGGTCGACGAAGAGCTTGATAAGTACTTTGAAGTATGTAGAAATTTATCGATACGTAATAAGAGGTATATTCTAATAACTCTGAAGCGAGCTGTCACACTAGAACAAGTTTCGAATGCTATGAATAGCTTCCAAGCAAGTGTCGGTGAGGATTACTCGATGCCCTGAAAAAATTCCTCCAAGGAGATTGAAAGTGCTTTACAAACCTTCCTAATCGTATAGAGGTCTGGATCTCCTTCGTCTTTTTCCATTTTTCTAATAGTTCTGACTGTAATACCTGATTCTTTGGCAATGTCTTTTTGCCTAAGTCCAAATTTTCCTTCAAAGTATGTTAGTTTTTCTCCAATACTCCATTTTGGTGATTCCATACTTACAATGTGATCAGAATTTTCCAGTTTGAGCCTGGTAGCAAGGCTTTGACCTGATGGAAAGAAAAGTCCGTGAGAACCACCTACATACTTACCTTTTCGATAGGTTTGATGACATTGAAAATTGTCCAGAACGTATTGATAAAGAGGATAATTTTCCACTTTCCAATGTTGTACAACAATATCACTTAAAACAAGATCATTGTAGGCTAAGAGTGTTTCTAGGATGGTTTTTGCATAAATTTTTAAATGCTCAAAACCACTAAAATACTGAGGGTATAAGAAGTCAAATCCGTCACACCACAAACAATCGAAATCAATTAGAGAAGCGCCGCTTGAGAAGTGGAAAGTCTGATTATATGATCTGCAATAGAAATCAATTGGGTAATCGAACATCAATCGTGATTCCTTACCATTACTAATTTTGAAGGAATATTCACCTATAGTGTTCAAGTCTGCAAACTTGATGTTCCCAGCTGATATGCCTGTTTTATAATAATGGAAATTGTCAAGTCTTTTTTTGAGATGATAGGCTTCCTTTAAATCTAAGTTGAGTTGCTTGGTCAAAACAAATTCACTAAAAAAGTAACCAGAAGGAACATATTTATCGAATCCATCACTAGTTAGATTTTGATAAAAGTGGTGACTGTCCTCAAACAATAATGATTTTACCAGTACATCCAACCCTTTATCTCTGGTCAAATTAAATCTTCTTCTGAGCTCAGAAATGGCATTGGACTCGAGATACTCTAAGGGTATTTCGGCCTCCTTCTCATAAGTTAATGGAATCATAGTCTTTAACCTTCTTGATTGTATTAGGGGAACACTTGCATAGCTTTTGAATTTCTCTGGAAGAATATCCTTTGTTCAAGTACTTCTGAATATCAGAATGCTTGGAAAGAAACTTTTCTCTTGATTCGTTTGATCCGATTTTTCTACCAGTTGTTAATCCCTTAGCCTTTCTAGCTCGGATGCCAGATTTTATTCGATAGCTCATTTGCTCGCTTTCTAGCCTGGCTAAATCAGCCATGATGGTAACTATAAGCTTAGTGAAGATCTCACTAGAAGAATCAGGTTTATTGATAGTTGTTCCTAGATTATGTATGTATATAGCAACACCCTGGTCTTTCAATTCTTCCATTAGTCCGAGCACTTCATGAGTGTTTCTTCCTAGTCTTGATACTTCAGAGACCATTATGCATTTCAAGTCATTGGATTTGAGGTAGGAGAGAGCCTTCTGAAGAATAGGACGATCTGATACCGACACAGAAAAACCAGATACCTTCTCGGAAAAGACTTTGACAATGTCGAATCCGGCTAACGATTTCATTTCATTTACCTGGCGAGTAGTTGATTGGTCTTTAGAAGAGACCCTAGTATATAGAATAGACTTCATGTTACTACTTAAAGATAAGCTAAAGTAATAACAATGTTTGCATGGATTATTGTAGAGTATTTGATCATTATTTGATAATGGTAACAGTGTTTAATTAATAACGTTGTCGTACGTTGACTACCTTATCAAATTAATTTATAGGTGGGTTTTTTGAATTTGATTTACTTACCAAATCGAAAAATGATTCTGCTCAGCTATTTTCACGCCTAACTAATTTTGAGGTTTTCGTAAAAATCAATAAGTTAATTTTAACAACTTGCTCATAGAGCGTTTTATGCTTACACCACTAAAATCATTAAATAAAGCCTACCGCCGACAAAAAGTCAATCGTGCTGATATTGAGGCATTTCAGGAGAACTTAAAGTTATTATTGAGTGAGTTAGATGAGCATGAGAGTGAAGAACACTTGAAGAATGATGTGATCTCTTTTCTAAAAGAGACATGGTACAAGGATGATTTTGCAATCAATACGAAGGATCGAACAGACTTAGTAATACATACCGACAAGACAACAAAGAGCAATCCAGGAGTACTAATTGAGGTGAAAAAGCCTTCGAACAAAACGGAGATGATCTCGAGTGGAAACCTAAATGCCAAAGCACTTCAAGAATTAGTTCTCTACTACCTGCGTGAACGTATTGATAAAGAAAACAGAGATATTAGACATGTTATTGTGACTAATGTTTATGAGTGGTTCATTTTCGATGGAACTGCTTTCTACAATTCGTTCTTTAAGAATCACAAATTGGTAAAGGAATTCAAGGAATGGTCGAGGGGGCAAAAGGATAGTGCATATACTTCAATGTTTTTCAAGGACATTGCTGGACCAGCCATTAGTTCGGCTGAAGAAAAGCTTGAGTATACCTATGTTGATTTGCGAAACCTTGAAAAGGAACCCAAAAAACTAATTCCAGTTTTTAAACTACTTTCCCCAGTTCATCTATTGAACATCCCTTTTGCTAATGACAGCAATAGTTTGAATCGGCAGTTCTATAATGAGTTGTTGCATATTATCGGGCTTGAAGAAGTAAGACAAAATGGTAAAAAGATCATTCAGAGAAAAGATCTGGAAAAAAGAAGTGAAGGGTCGTTCATAGAGAATTCAATTACTGTAATGGATCAGGGGGACCGACTCAGAATTCTTCATAATCCTTCCCATTTTGGTTCTTCGTCTCAAGAAAGACTCTACAATGTCGCATTGGAGTTAAGCCTTACCTGGGTTAATAGAATTCTGTTTCTAAAGCTATTGGAGTCTCAACTAATTCTTTACAATAAAGGGGATGAGAATTTTCGCTACCTAGATTCTAAAACTGTTCCAAATTTTGATGCACTAGAAGGACTGTTCTTCGGTGTACTTGCAAGAAAACATGAAGAAAGAAAGGAGGGATACCGAGATAAGTTTGCTCACATTCCTTACTTGAACAGTTCTCTTTTTGAGCAGACAGGGTTAGAAGAGATACTTACCATTACCATGTTGAATAATAACATGGCTTTAAATGTTTATCCACAAACTGTCCTTAGAGACGAAAATGGGAAGAGGATAAAAGGGCAAAAAGGTACTTTAGAATATCTTTTCGAGTTTCTAGATGCATATGATTTTAGCAGCGAGGGAAAAGAAGAAATCCAGGAAGAAAACAAGTCACTTATTAACGCTTCTGTGTTGGGATTGATCTTCGAGAAGATCAATGGATATAAGGATGGATCCTTCTATACTCCTGGTTTTATTACAATGTATATGTGTCGGGAGACAATTAGAAAAGCTGTAGTTCAGAAATTTAATGAAGCCAAAGGTTGGAATCTCAAAGATTATGAAGAACTCTATAATAGAATTGAAGACAAGAAGGAAGCTAATGAAATCATAAATGGTTTGAAGATCTGTGATCCAGCCGTGGGTTCTGGTCACTATCTAGTGTCAGCGTTAAATGAAATTATTGCTCTCAAGGCAGATCTAAAAATCTTAATGGATGAAAGCGGTAAGACCCTCAGGGATTATCATGTAGCTATTGAAAATGATGAATTAGTTATCACCGATGACAATGATGAATTGTTTCAATACACGGTTGGGAATCAGGAAAAACAAAGGGTTCAGGAAACCTTGTTTCATGAGAAACAAACCATTATTGAGAACTGTCTTTTCGGTGTTGATATCAATCCGAACTCCGTAAAAATATGCCGCTTAAGACTTTGGATTGAGTTGCTCAAGAATGCATATTATAAAGACAAAACTAATCTTGAAACTCTTCCAAATATTGACATAAATATAAAGACAGGTAATTCTCTTATTAGTCGATTTTCACTAGATGAAGATTTGAGCAAAGTTCTGAAAAGCATCAAATACAACATAGATGATTACCGTTCATTTGTCAATGAGTATAAGAATGCGATAGATAAGGAGAAGAAGAAGGGATTTGAAGCTTTGATAAATCAAATTAAAGCCGACTTTCGAAAAGAAATTCATAATAGGGACCCCAAAGTGCTTCGCAAGAATAAGCTTAGTGGAGAACTTTTTAATCTACTCAACCAAGCTCAAGTTTTCGAACCTACCGAAAAGCAACAAAGTGAGCGTGACAAGAAAAAGCAAAAGTTGGAAAAGGAAATTAACAAGTTGTCCATTGAGTTAGAGGAGATCAAAAACAGCAAGATTTATCAAGATGCATTTGAATGGCGGTTTGAGTTTCCTGAAGTTTTAGATAATGAAGGTAACTTCGTTGGGTTTGACGCGGTGGTTGGTAATCCACCTTATGTTGACATTAAAGCCTTACCAAAAGAAGAGGTGAACTATCTTTTTGATCACTATTCATCTGCCAACAACCGGGTTAATCTTTTCTCGTCGTTTATCGAAAGAGAGCTGCAGTTAGTAAGGCACTCATGTTACATTAGTCAAATAGTTCCAACAGCTATTGCATTTCAGTCCTCTTACAATTCACTAAGGTCTGAGATACTGAAATCTTGTCAAATTCATACCATCGTAAGACTTCCAAACGAGACTTTTGGAGAGCACACTGGTGATGTGAAAGTTGATACCCTTATCTTGATTATTTCCCCTGGAAGCAGGCAGCAAGTTCGATCCGAGATTATTGCATATGCTGGCTATGATCGAATAACAGAAATCAACCCAAATCAAGCGAATTTGCATTTTTCAGTTATGCAACAAGAATGGGATTTAGAAAAGGACAACCAGTTTTCGATTTTCAATAATCCGGATGAGCAAACTATTCTAAAGAAGTGTCAAGAAGATACTCTTCCACTTGAAGATTGTGCTGATTTTTCACTTGGAATTACTCCCTATGATAAGTATAAAGGCCATACTGAAGATCAGATTTCAAACAAGGTATTTCACGCTGATCATAGAAAAGACGATACTTTTAGGCCACTTCTTAAAGGCAATGATGTAACACGGTATAATGTGAATTGGAATGGGGAAACATGGATAAGCTATGGAGAATGGTTGGGAGCACCAAGGAAGCAATACTTTTTTACATCAAAAAGAATATTAGTAAAACAGATTATTGACTGGTCGTCTAAAAGAATCTGGGCTGCATTAACTTCCGAAGAGCTTTACAATACACAAAACGCCTTCACTATTATTCCTAAACCAGGGTATAGTCATGAATTGTTGATCGCTCTAATTAATAGTTCGTTAATGAGTTTTTATCACAGGAAGATGTTTCTAGATGAGTACAAGATGAGGTTTCAAAAGATTTTAATTAAAGACTGTAAGCAGTTTCCTATAAAGAAATGCTCTCCTGAAATTGAGGAACAATTTATCACACTTGTGAATGAAATAGTTGACTTGAAAAAGGCAAACGGTGAAGCCGACACCATGGAACAGGAAGCACAAGTTGATCAATTGGTTTATACACTGTATGGATTGACAGGGGAGGAGATTAAAATTATTGACAGAGAGTTTGCTTAAGAATTTTTGTTAGAAACTATATCTATTTAACCTATGCCTTTTCTCCATTACTATTGACATATCTTCTTGCTTCTCTAGCAATCCATATATTGCCGCTTCTTTAATTCGTTTGTAGGAACATTTAAACAACTCTTTTGTTTCTTGATCATGTCCTTCATGAGAATAGGTTTTGATCAACTGATGTTCTCTTAAGAGTGAATGAGCAATTTGTTCAATTTCTGCAGCATAGACACTTTCAAAGAACAATAAGATCTCCCAATCATAGTAATCGCCATAACCTTCGTTCTTCTTATTTAATGATTCCTCGCGCAGGTTTTTGCTTTTAGTAAATCCGACCTTGAAGATTTTTCCTTCTCGAGAGCCTGCTACATAGAAAGTACCATTATCTCTAAAAATAAATGCAAGATTAGCAGGCTTACACTGGATGCAATGACCATGTCGGGTTCTCAAAGAATGACCATTAGAACACAATGAGACATTGTAGGCTATTTTCTTCCCCTCATCCTTCATTCTTGGGCTGTATTCCGATCTTGAGAGTCCCTTAGCATCGAAAAGAAATGACTCTCTTATTCCATGCTTTTGAAGAAAAGTCAATTGTTCTTCAGTTAAGCTCATACCAAGACTTCTTTCGCCATCTCTTTGTATCGACACAGTCCGTTTGCCCACCTCATTTGATCTACTGAATGACAATCTGGCTTGAATAATGTCGGAGACCCCACAATAATACTTATGCATTGAGCCCTGCTTGTTGCAACATTCAATCGATGTGGATCATAAAGAAAAGCCATTCCCCGTGGGGCATCTTCAGGAGAAGAACTGGTCATAGAATATATAACGATTGGTGCCTGTTTTCCCTGGAATTTGTCAACAGTTCCAATTCTAGCATCTGGTATTTTATTAATCAAACCGCTCACCTGTGCATTGTAAGGCGCCACTATCAAAATGTCTTGGATCCCAATTGGGCATTCTTTTTTGTCGGAATTTTTCCATTTAAGATTTGATGATGTTAGTCCCAATACTAGACGATCAATTATCTCAATCTCCTCTTTTGATCTATTTTGATTTCCTTCATGAACTGCGGGAACGTAGTATAAGCCACTTCCTGAAAATGGATTGTCGCCCATGATTTCTTGGAATTCGGTATCTGGCTTAGAAAACAGTCGATCTTCATAAAATAGCTCTGATGTGAATGTTGAAATTGATTTTGGTAATCTCCATGTGGTATCTAAGAAAAGTCCTTTGCTCTCAGGCATTGTTTTACTGCTATCTAAAAGGTGATTGAGTGCAGATACGTCGGCTGCCTCCGGATGGGCACCTTGTTGAGGTTGTTCTAACTGTTGCGGGTCACCTAGTAGGATGATATTGCTTGTAGCTCTAGAGCAAGAAATCACGTTTGAAAGAGACATCTGTCCAGCTTCATCAACAAAAAGATAATCTAACACTCCCTCAGCTTCTTCCCTGGCCCAAAGCCACGAAGTGCCTCCAACAATTTTCCCATTGCCCAATGCTTCTAGGGCTTCGGAATTAGATGAGATTTCCTCCAGGCCTTCAGGCAATCCTTCAGACTCATCGCTTGTTTTATGGACAGCAATGATCTTCTTACCCTTCTTTTCACCTATCTCAATTGTTTTTTTGAGCAGGTTCCGAATTACTTCGTGACTGACTGCTGTAACACCAATTCTTTTTCCTTCCTGTACGAGATTTACAATCATTGAAGCTCCTATATGCGTTTTTCCGGTACCAGGAGGTCCTTGAATAGGAAGGATGCTGTAATCTAAATTTAGAGCGACCCTTGTGGCTCTGTTTTCCATGGTTTCTCCTTCCAAAGGCAAGAAGCTCATGTTACCTTTTAATCTAGGAGGGTTTTTGAGTAGAAGATCCTTTGCAGCTGCCATTATATCCTGATCTTCCAAACCAAATTGGATTACAGACTCTGCAAAGGCATGTAGTGAGTTTGCAAGTATTCCTGTAGCAATTGGCTTACCAGTATGTATAGCCCTAGGATGAATATCCACTGAATTCCTTGTTTTTTTGAGTTCAACCCACCCGTGCTCAGGAGAAATTGCAACTACCTCACCAATTACGTTACCAAGCACTTCTTCAACTCCTTTTTCAGGAGGAGTAATGCTGACCTCTTGAATTGGGAATCGATAACGATGTATTGGATTGCCTCGCTTTGGCTTGAATTCACTTTGAAACTCGAGAAAGGATAAACCGTGTCTTTCTTCAAGCATTTCAATTTCATCCAGCTCATGAAGCCTGAAATACTCCCAATATTTTGATCTACTTTCTCTCCTGAAATAGTTAATGAGATTTGCGAGAAGCCTTTTTGCCTGATGTACCTCATTCCATTCCTCTTCATTCTCAGGTAAATCTTTTATGAGATCATTAAATAACTTCTGCGCGCGCTCATCCATCTCACTAACTGAATCACTTGCATCTCCAGTTTTCAATTCTGGTCTAGTTAAACTGAGCCCATTTTGAAAGGCTTCCTGGAATACCGATTCAAGCCACCTATGGATTCCCTCAGTGGCCAAGCAATCATCTCTGTTATAATCTTCTACTAATACAAAGTCGGATTTGTCGATTTGATGCGGTGATTTTAGATCAAGTGCTAGGCCGATTTTTCTTCTTGCGGCAGCAGCTTTAAAAAGGTCTACTTTACGTGAATAATCCGAAAAAATCTCTACTTGCTTAAGAGAATAACTTTCTACACTAGCTTGAAGACTTTCCTTGATGACAGCATGAAGGTCAATGAATCGCTCGGCTCTTAGTAATTGATCAACCTCGACTTCTTTGGAAGCATGCCTAGATGCTAAACGTTTCAAAGCAGCAGGTTCGTAGGGTGCAAAATGATAGATGTGAAAATCGGGATATCTATTCCATTGGTCCATCAATATTTCAATGAACTCTTCGAATGCCTTTCTTTCATCACGCCTATTTAACCCCCATCGCATTGAGTAAGAAAAACTACCATTTGACTGTCTAAATACCCATCCTAACAAATATTCTAACCCTCCATTTTCATAAAAATGATCACCCTCAATATCAAAATACAGGTCTCCCAAACTTGGTTCAGGTAACCTATTAAGTCCTCTGTGAGGTTCTATAGCTAATAGTTTAAATTCAGGTTTTTTTGTTTCTCTTCCCTTTAGTTGGATTTTGGCTTGTCCATGAAGTCTACGGTAAGAAGTTTCGCTTCCTTTTTCAGGTATTTGCCTAGTTGGGTTTTCATCTTCAGCATACTCTTTGAGACTCCCATATTCTTGCCTTTCTAGTTCAGTTAGATGAGTAGATCTAATGCCGGCGATTAGGGATAAGTGATCATCTTCGTGCCATTGAGCATTGCAATCTTTCCACCATCTGCAGATTTCGCATCGTGAAACGGGTAGGGGGTATGTGATTTCAGGATCATTGTAAATTACTTTCTCGAATTGCGCTTTAACAAGATTAAAATAGGATTGAAATTCTGTAAATCTAAAAGTATCAAACCCAAACTGATTTTGTGGGTCGGGCTTGACAACCACCATTTCTTTTGAAATAGTGCCTTGAAGCTCCTCAATAATTTGGTTATATAGACAAAGTTGAATTACAGTTGCGGCTTTTGTTTCTCTTGAGAGTTTTGTGTCTTGAACTTGATAGTGGTAATTCCCTAAATCACTCTCACCTTTGATTCGTATTAGGAAATCTGCTATTCCAAACCAGTTTTCTTTTTGCAGAGGTGCTTGATAGATAACATCAAATCCTTGGATCATTGCATCTTTAGTTGAGTCGATTGAGTGACTATCACTTAAATCTGCAATACTCAACTTTTGATTTTTTAAATGTTCCAGAAAAGCCGCTTCATGATCCAAACCTTTCTTATGCAGAATTGCAACCGCAGGATTACTCCATGAAGGTTTCTCCAGTTCTCCGAATATTACTTTTCTATCAAGTTCTGTTAAATGCTTACAGCCTAGAAAATTTACTAAGTCAGAAGCTGAAAGTTGTATTTTAGAATTAACAAGACGCATTGGCGGTTTCGGTTCAAGCTACTAATAATATTAACCGTAGGAAATACCCACTTTATGGTATTTTATCTTACTGTTGGTTAAGCGGTTTCTTTGATTGTTTCTATCTCTTTAGTAATGGGGATACCCCTAACTGCAGCTTCAGCATTCAAAGAGTCTTGCTTGTGAAGAATTTCTCTCGTTGAAATTTCTTTCGTTCTCCTCTCTGTCGGAGGGTTAAGTTTTTCAGCCTTTTCGAATTCAGATACAGACAGTAGAATATCCTCTGGCAAATCATTAGAGCACTTCATGAGCAACTCAAGAAATTGACCATTCATAAATTGATCAATCTGAATTTTCCTTTTTGTTGTGTGAAGTAGTTTACCGAGAATCCGACATATATTATCTCTTTCCTCTGGGCTAAGTTGTTCAGCAAATTCGTATTCTTCAATTTTCTTAAGTGACAGTATAACAGGCTCTAGGGAGTCTTTAGTAATGACATATGCTGTATAGTCACCCATGTTATACGTGAACTTGTCGATTGTATCAACCGTGTTTGATGGGACAACCAGAAAAATTTCGTTTCTGACTGACTCATAGTTGGTGTATTTAGATACGCTTTCTGTCTGAGCTTTCACATATTTTGGGAAGTTCGTTAAGTCATCGTTAGCTGGACTCTTTGCATCAAAAACGATGAATTCATCACAAATCCTAATGGTATTGTCTGGATTTCCTTTAAACGGTACTTTATCAACGTACTCAATTACTTGACTTTGACATATTTGCTTAATGCTTTGAGTAACTTCATCTTCATGATTTGCCCACTGTTTTTTCATTTGATCAAAAAGTTCTCTTTGCTCTTGTAATCGATCATCGTCCAATTGCTTTCTCCTAGATTCAAGGTCACTCTTAACTTGATCGAGCTGAGCTATCTTCTTCTCATAGTCTTTTGTCCTCTCGTCTTCGGTAGATTCAAATCGGGAGAGTTTTTTTTCCAGTTCAGAGACTTGGCTGTTTAAATTTTCTACCCTGCCTGTCAGATTTTCAATTTGACCTTCTTTCTTAAGAATTTGTTTTTCTACTTCATTCTTTTGGTTTATCAAGCTTTCGTTTTCCGCCTGCAGTAGGGTTAAAGAATTTTTGAAATCATCACCAATCTTATTTTGTCTGTCAAGATCATTGGTCAAACTCTTATATTCCTCAAATGCATCGTAACTCAATGATTTAATAGTCCGCCAAGAGAAAATTCGTTGCCAAAAAGTCAACTCCTTAATTTTAGTAAAAAACAATCCTAGCTTCTCCATGATCTATCTTGATTAGGTTTAGATTTTTGAGCTTCTGCTATAAGCCCAATTGTAACTAATGTTGCTGCACCGAGGACTGTCCAGGTAGTCCAAGTTTGAATACGTGCTTGTCTAGATTTGGGAGCTCTTGAATACCCATGTTTTCTTCTTTGACTTTTCGTACTCTTGGACCCCTTAGACCTGTTACAAGTAATGCAGGCTGCATAAAGGTTGTTTGCTCTATCTGTACCACCATTAGCTTTTGGGTTGCTATGATCTACTTCCCATGCACCTGACTCTCCAAAGTTTGCATAGTTGTGCCATTTTAACTTATCCCAGCACAAGTGACATTTTCCATCTGTCCTATCGAAAATATTGTTTAATTGATCATCCGTAAACATCGCCTCAATCTTTTAATTTTTATAGAATGTCTTCAAATATACGATATACGGTTGACAAAGTTGTTATTTAAACATATTTTTGTCAACTACGTATATTAAACTAACCAGTCAGTAAAACCCAAAAACACATGAAAAGCTTTGGTCAGAGATTAAATAAGGCCAGGAAAATGAATGGATTATCCATGCAGGATTTAGCCAATAAGATGAATAATATCATCACTAAGCAGGCTATCGGCAAATATGAACAAGGTGACATGAAGCCTTCTTCCGATATTTTGATTGCTCTTAGTAATGCGTTAAACGTACGTCCAGATTATTTCTTTAGAAATGAGAAGATCAAGTTGGTCAATGTTGAATTCAGGAAACTCAAAAGACTTCTTGCAAAAGACATTGATCAGATTAAAGCGAATACTATTGATTTTCTGGAGAGATATTTTGAGCTCGAAGATCTCTTGGGAATTGATAAAATTTTTGAAAATCCAATATCAGATGTCCTTATTCAGGTTAATGAAGATATTGAAACTGCGGCAGAGAAACTTCGAAAGAAATGGAAGATTGGTACTAATGCTATTTCAAATGTCATAGAGTTATTGGAAGATCATGAAATCAAAGTATTTGAGATCGATGTGGAAGATGGTTTTGATGGTTTATCTACTTATGCCAATGGAGTTCCTGTGATTGTTCTCAATAGAAATATGCAGAAGTTCAGAAAGAGATTTACTGCGTTGCATGAGTTGGCCCATTTATTATTGAAATTTCCTGAAAATGAATTCACTGAAAGAGAGGTTGAGAATTTTTGTCACGCTTTCGCTGGAGCAATGTTGATACCCAAGTCAGCATTTATTGTTGAGTTCGGAGCTCATAGGTCGAATGTTTTCATGAAAGAACTCATGATTATAAAAGAAAACTTCGGGATCTCAATGCAGGCTATCATGGCTAGAGCGAAAAATTTAGATTTGATTTCACATGCAACCTACCAAGAATTTTTCAAAACCTTTAGCAAGTTGGGTTACCGCAAGGAGGAGCCAGGCGATTACAAGGGAGATGAATCTTCTTCTCGCTTCTCACAGCTGCTTTTACGTGCAGTGGCTGAGGATATAGTTTCAATGAGTAAAGCGGCAGCTCTTTCCAATTTGAAGCTTTCTGAATTTAGAAATCACCTAATCAAAGTGGAAGCTTGAAACTTGCAGTGACTGATGCGAATATATTCATTGACCTTTTCCATATAGATCTGGTACAAGAGTTTTTTCAACTTGAAATCGAATTATACACTAGTTTGGAAGTGGTAGATGAGTTAGACGATGATCAACAAGCTCTATTAAGATCTAGCAAGAAATTGACAATCCTAGAAGTGGGAGAGGTGAATTTTTTGGAAGAGCTTGGTAACTCATTGTCAAGTGGTCTCTCAATAGCTGACACATCAGTCTTCCATCATGCAAGGGAATTAAATTCAGGCATTCTTACCGGTGACAACCTACTTCGAAAAATCTCGGAAAAATTAGGGTTTGAGGTTCACGGCATCATTTGGTTAATGGATGAGATCGTGAAATCATCATTAGTCATGAACAATCAAGCAGTTGAGAAACTTGAAGAATTGATGGAATACAACAAAAGATTACCTACAAAAGATTGTGAGAAAATGATTAGAAAATGGTCTAAAATTTAAAACATGACGGAGAAAAAGTACACTGGAAGGAAACCAAGTCTTTTCGATATGAGTGTTGAGGAGCTGGAGCTACATCAGAAAATGCTCAAGAAACATATTTCAAAGGAGCAACGTGACTTATTAAGAATTAATAGAAAGAACTAAAAGTCACTCAGTAAGTATCAAGAAGCCTAAGCATCCAGATTTCTATATTCCAAATTCATAATTTCTAAATTCCACGTAGACCTCTCAAAAGCTCAATATCCTATTTTGTTATATAATTTATATTATGTTAAATAAAATAATACAGAATAGTGCCTTATTCCTATTCAAAACGTCTATTGAGTATTCTGAACCCATAATTGATCTGGATAAAACTGTTCTTGTCGGGAACGAAATTCTGTGTGATTCCTATGTTGGATCGTCCGAGGAACACTCCGAAACTTAAAGCCACTCCGGGCTGTACGCCTTCTATTCGTTGCGGATCTCCCTCTGACAGATAGACTCCTGCTCCAAGACCAATGTACGGCACATCTTTACTGGATCGCGGGTTAGGGAAATGTCTCACGTATTTTACCACGGCCATGGGTATCGTTCCGGTACTGATCCTTCCGGATTTAGTTCTTTCCCGGTCATACCCAAGAAACCAATTGTAACTCACATGTAATTCAACATCGGCGTTTCTAGCAACTGCATATCGCGGCTCCAGGTACACACCCATCCCGTTCAACGAAGAAGCACCATTTAAGTAATTGATTCCGGCTTCTAGATGGAATTGAGCAAATAGTTTCGGACCTGCCGACACTAGCAGACAAAGTAGGACTAATCTTCTTATCCTCATAGGATTATAATTCTTCTCAGACCAGTGGAAGTCTGACCATTCATCAGTGTGTCCAAAATGAGGATCACCACCCTTAAAATGAAACTCAAAGTTTTTTAATCAGTGGGGTTTTTGAGTTCATGACCGAAGACCCTAACGGAAACTAGCAGCCTCTGTTACATTATTAGCTCTGTATACCTTTTTTATACCTTTTATCGGGGCTTTCTGTTAGGTTACAAGGTCTTCATGCCTTAGAATTGCCTTTCGGCAAACTAAGCGAACTACCGAAATCCCGATTAACCAACCCTCTGAGATGTTACTTACAGCTATCCTTTTGCTATTGGTAATTTCACTGATAGGATATGTTTTCTTTTTGAGAAATCGTCTCACAAAGGAACAGGGTCCCGATTCTATCCTGGAGAGCATCAACAGGAATATCAATGAAGGGCTTTACCGCAGTTTGGAAGGAAGCGGATTGATATACGTCAATCAGGAGTTTGTTAAAATGTTCGGGTATGATGAATCCGACGACCTTCTCAAAGTAGAGACAATCAGCTTGTTCAATGATCCTGCCGAGTTCAATCTACTGGGTGAAGATCTACTGAAAAACACTTCGGTCACCAACCGACAGATTCAATTTAGACGGAAAGATGGTTCCCTTTTTTGGGGTTACTTGAATTGTCGTCGGGTAAAGTGCAAGAATGATGTTGTCTATTACGATGGCGCGATACGTGATATTTCGGAGCAGAAGGAGGCTGAGAAACAAGTAGACTATCAGCGAAGGATGCAAAAAGCTCTCATTGCAATCTCTTCCAGGTATATGATTCTTGCTCCGGACGAGGTGGATGAAGCCTTTTATACTAGCCTGAAGGAACTTGGCATACTGTTCGAAGTTGACCGGGTCTACTTTTTCGAATACAATTGGGATGAAAGTACTTGTAGTAATACACATGAATGGTGCCGGGACGGAATTACGCCTGTTATCGATGAATCCCAAAACGTCCCGCTCACGGAGGAGTTCAAAACGTTACTGAGTTGTCATTTTGAGGGTAAGCCCCTATTCATTCCTGAAGTCGAATCCATGCCTGCCGGCTTCCCAAAGGAAGTTTTTCAACAGCAGGAAATACAAAGTCTCCTCTCCGTCCCTATGATGGATGGAGATACCTGTGTCGGTTTTGTTGGTTTTGACAACGTCACATCACACCGAAACTATACTGAGAATGAATTTACCATGTTGAAGCTTTTTGCCAACATGTCAACTAATGTGCTTAGGAGAATTAAAAATCATAAGGAGTTGACAAATCTGCTTCGAAGTAGCACGGAGCAAAACAATAGGCTTAAGGACTTTTCTTACATTACCTCTCATAACTTCCGTGCACCTGTTGCCAACATGACGGGTATAATTCAATTGCTGAAAATGGATATCGGAGATTCGGAATACGTGGAGCTTTTGTCACGATCAACTTCTAAGCTTAACGAAACGCTTCAAAACATCAACAGGCTGCTAAATTTCGAAAATGACCTTAGCATGCTCAAGAAGGAACCGTGCAACCTGTCCAGGATTGTAAGTAAGGTTGTAGAGACAAATTTGCGCGTTATAAAGGAGCGAACGATCGATCTAAGTGTCGACGTCCCTGACAGGCTAACCGTGCAGGCTTTTCCGAGTTATTTGGAAAATGTCGTACATAACCTGCTTACAAATGCGATTAAGTACGGCACTACTGAAAATTCAAATCGAATCGAAATCAGGGCTTCCAAGACAAAGGACCAGATCGCTTTAATTGTCCAGGATTATGGACTGGGAATCTGCCTTAGCCGACATGGGGACAAGTTGTTCCAGGTGGGCACACGGTTTCACTCTGGGGTGGATGAAGGTCAGGGAATCGGCTTGTTTATCACCAAATACCAGATTGAAGCGATGGAGGCGAGCATTTCGGTGGAAAGCAAGGAAAATCAGGGGTCAACTTTTACCATCTCCTTCCCTCTTGACTGATTTGCTTGAACAGTGATTCTGACGCTAGAGTCTAACTGTGCTACAATAGTAGGAGTCTTATCTCTGTTTACCTTTTGTAGACCTCAAATGATAGTCGTCCGGGCCTCCCTACACGTACATTTGTCAGTATCAAATTTCGAAAAGTATGAAAAACATCTTGTTTGCCACCATCGTAATTGCAATCGTCACCACGCTATCTTCGTTCTACTGGAGCTTTCCAGGCAGTTGGAATGCCCGTGTAGGAAAAATCAACGATGTAAATGTATTTGTCCAGTCGAAACCGTATCACCCGTACGAACCTGTGGCTATATATCCGCTTCCAATGGAGCATGGTCAATCGCTAGAGAGCTATACTGCTCAAGTTATTCGATTTGCTGAGAAAATGAATATTAAGGGTTATGAGAGTCTTGTCGTCGATGAATCAGGCGCTGAATTCATCAAGTCAAAGAAAACCTTTGGACACTCAGCGTCGAACGTTGCTCGATTCAAGAATACGTACGTGTATGTTAACTCTAAACCCGCCAGAGACTATAGAGTGATCAAGGAAATTACCACAAGCAAAGAAATGCGGCCGTTTGGTAGCATTTTCAACGGACATGTGGACGAGTTGCTTTGCGACAACTATCAGTTGGTTGAAAGTGGGAAAATGAAACCTTTCGAAGCAATTATTTTCGACGACGAAAATCGGGTTTCCTTCATAAAATTTACTTTGCCGTACGCTCGGCAGTCCCCTAGAAGGTAATCCGTTCGCAGCGCTAGCAACAGGTAGATTTCCCTGGTTGACTGAGGGACGAATGCTTCCAGTCGAACATCCTTTGATCAAAATTTATCACCTTCTTGTGATGATCTTGCGTATGCCTTGTTAAAGACAACGAAATGCGATCGTCAATTTCAATAACTACCTCATTATCAGTTATTTTAATTCTAACTCTTCAAGTTGGATGCACTCAGAATCAAGCTCCACCTGAGTCCTATTTTCCGGGAAACTCCTGGCGCACGAGCACTCCATCAGAACAAGGACTAGATCAGGTCCAAATCGATTCATTCATTGATCAGCTGAAACGTGGGAAGCTGCAACGCTCCATTTCGTCATTTTCGGTGGTGAAAAATGGGTATATGGTTGTAAACGAAACCTTTGGATCATATAACGGACGAAGGGCTCACACGCTTCAATCGGTTACCAAAAGCATCTCTTCCACCCTAATCGGTGCCGCCATCCAAAATGGTTTCATAAATGGTGTTGAAGACAAGGTACTCAGTTTCTTTCCGGAATATGAGGACTTTGCTAACATGAATGAGGACAAACGAAACATGACTTTACACCACGCACTCACCATGCGAACGGGTCAGGCCTGGACTGGAGAACGTCATTTAGACGGGCTAAATAGTCATCCAGGTGATCGAATGAAGTATGTACTTGATTATGAGATGGAGACCTCCCCTGGTGTTAAATGGTATTACAACAGCGGTATTGCCGTCCTACTCGGTGGGTTGTTGCAGAATGCCACCAAGATGAGCACGATGGATTTTGCAGAGGAATTCCTTTTTGAGCCCATTGGAGTTACGAGCGCTGATTGGGGCTGGACGCATAATGGAATTCCGCATACAGGTGGTGGGTTGTATTTAACCCCTGCCGACATGGCCAGGATAGGCTATCTGCACCTTCGTGATGGCAAATGGGGAGATAAACAAGTGCTTCCCTCCTGGTGGGTAAAAGTAGCCACGAAGAGACATGTACCTTTTGCCGAAAGCATCTCAGGTGTATCAAGCATTGGGTATGGATACATGTGGTGGCTTCTATCCCTCGATAAGAAAGACGAAGACACTTCAAAGGCTGACATTTACATGGCTTACGGTCATTGGGGTCAATTCATCTTCGTCATTCCCGAATACGACATGGTTATAACAATTACCAACGATCGTTCAGCCTCATACTCAGATGAAATCAAACCTATTTCCTTGTTGTATCAATACATCTTACCAGCAGTGCTGGATAAGTAGTCTGGTGACTTCTTGACAAGGTTGCTGTCAACCAGTTCATTGATGACCCTTTTGACAAATCGATCTTTTGTTCGCTGATTTTGAGGGTCTAAAACAGCCATTTCGCCACGCCAAACCATGTCCGTGCCCTCCGGATCGTTCCAGTTCAAATCATAAAACACCGCTTCAATAACGTGCTTTCCTTTGGTGGTCAAGTAGTTGGTGATGTTCATTTCGGTGTACCGATGTGCATGGAACTTACTAAACTGGTTATACTCTTCGGGAATTAGTGACTGACCTGGCTTCAATGTTACCATGCTGATGGTTAGGATTCCGTCGAGTTTGTTGTTTGAAATGGCTTTTTGAATGGCGGAGTCTCCTGCTCCAGCTTTGAAAAAAGCAGATCCACTCACTGCGTTTATATCATTTTCAGCAAACAAGTCGATAGATAATGCCTCGAATCTCCCCTGCTCTTCTAAAGACGAACTGAGCCCAAGGACCGCAATTTTTTTGAAATGATTGCCATCATAGCCTGCCATCGTCCAGGAGTTACGGAGCTTTCCACAGCTAATCAATGTGAAACTCAGCACGAGAATGATCAGTAAAGATGACTTGCGGATACGCATCGAACATGAAATTAAACAAAAAAGGCTGCCTTCATCAGGCAGCCTCACACAAGTTTTCAAAATACGAATTATTCTCCTTTAAGCTCTTCTAACTTTGAGCTAATACCATCCGCCTTGTCATTCATCTTCAAGCTGAGGTAGATATACTCCAGTGTTTCAAGTATCGTAACTTCTTCAGCTTTTAGCGAGTATAATTTTTCCCAGTATGGTAGCGCCGTTCTCAGGCGGTCGTCAATTTGAGAGCTCAGCTCAGCGAATTTCTTTTCTTCTTTATAGCTAAGAGCATTCCGTTCCTTAATCAACACATTACACTCATTGAAGACCATAACACCAAGGTTATAATTTGAATTGTAATGTTCTGAGTCAATCTCAACTGCCTTTTGATAGCTTGCCTTTGCCTCATCCAGGTTTTCCAGTTCTTCATGAATCACACCTAAACTGAAATGAAGATCTGCATTACTTGGCTCTTTGGCTATTGCCTCTTCTATCCCAGACTTCGCCTCATCAATTTTGTCTTGCTCAATCAGAATATTGATCTGGTATTTCATCAAATCGACATTGTCAGGATGCGCAGCTCTGGCATCTTCCAGGATAGCATAGGCTTCTTCGTACTCCTTCTTAACGATTGCATAGTTGTACAGTCTCAGATAGATAGCGACATCTGTTATGCCTGCATCCAGTGACTTTTGATAATTCACCTTTGCTCTCTCTTCGTCGCCAGCGGCAACCGCTGCGTGTGCAGCATTTAGAATGGCATTGGAATCAGAGGGCATTATAAAGTAGGCACGTTCAAAAAATTCTGTTGCATCAGCATAATTCTCGCTGTTGTAGTCAGAAATCGCCTTGTTATAATAGAAGCCGTAGTAGTTCTGCTTTTGCGAATCAACATTTTGAATCCCTGTTCCGGTGAATTCGTTGATCGAACGCTGGGTCGGATCTATTTCTAGTGTCTTGGCATAAGCTTCAACCGCCACTCTCATCGCATCCGGATCGTTGGTGCTAGTGTCTATTGACGCATAGATCATGCCCCGATAATACCAGGTTTTGGCCTTGCCCATTGTCTTCTCATACTCAATCGCCTGATCGATTATGGCTTTTGCCTCAGCCAGTTCTCCTTTGTCAAAAGCGGCCTTGGCCTTATTGATGTTTGGCTTTTGTCCAAATGCAATTGCACAAACAAAAGCAGCTACAAGTGTAAAAAGCTGTCTCATGGTTGTCAGTTTTAAAGGGTTATTCATTTTCTTTAGTTTCTTCTTCTGTATCTAAATTTGAAATCTTCTCCACCGCAGAGATTTCATCGCTATCATTTAGTTTAATCAATTTTACGCCTTGCGTTGCACGACCCATTACCCTGAGCGTGTCGACTGCCATCCTGATAGCAATGCCAGACTTATTGATAATCATCAGTTCATCTCCATCCACAACATCTTTTATGGCTACCAATTGGCCCGTCTTTGCAGTAACATTAAGCGTTTTCACGCCTTTACCACCTCTTTTGGTGATCCTGTAATCCTCAAGCTCAGAACGTTTACCAAATCCTTTCTCTGATACAACTAGCAAGTTAGGGGGATTTTTATAGTCTACACAAACCATACCAACAACAAATTCGCTTCCGGAAATCGAAATACCCCTTACCCCTGCAGCCATTCTTCCCATGGCTCGCACATCAGATTCATGGAAATTAATAGCCTTTCCTGCATTGCTGGCAATAATTATGTGGCTATCACCGTCAGTGAGATTTACATTTAGGAGTTTATCACCTTCATTGATGGTGATCGCATTAATACCACTTCTTCTTGGTCTGCTATATGCCTCCAATGAAGTTTTCTTGATTGTCCCGTTCCTGGTACACATGACCAGGAAGTTGTTGTTAATGTAGTCCGGATCTTCCAGTGTCCGTACATTGATCACAGATCTAACCTTATCATCGCTTTCGATTTCAATGATATTCTGGATAGGCCTCCCCTTTGCAGTTTTATTCCCCTCAGGCACCTCCCATACTTTTTTCCAGAAAACCTTACCAAATTCCGTGAAAATCAGGAGATAGTTGTGAGTTGAAGCAATAAACAGATGTTCGGTGAAATCATCGTCTTTTGAGGTAGCAGCCTTACTGCCTACACCCCCTCTGCCCTGAGTCCTGTAATCTACCAAGGGAGTTCTTTTGACGTATCCTTCGTGTGAAATGGTGATGACCATTTCCTCATCGGGAATCATATCCTCAGCAGTAAACTCATCAGCACTATGTTCGATTTCTGATCTTCGCTCGTCACCGTACCGTTCCTTCATCTCGGAGAGTTCATCTTTTATGATTTGCATCCTCAGTCCTTCGTCACCAAGAATCTCCTTAAGGCGCTTGATCAGCTCTTTTATCTCTTTGTATTCGTTTTCAATTTTCTCCCTTTCAAGGCCGGTAAGTCGCTGCAATCTCATTTCAAGGATTGCCTTCGCTTGAATCTCTGACAGTTTGAACTTCTGAATCAGGCCAGCTTTTGCTTCGTCCGGGTCTTTTGAAGATCGAATAAGTTCGATAACCTCATCCAGGTTGTCAAGTGCAATGAGATAGCCTTCGAGGATATGTGCACGTTTTTCAGCTTCCTCCAACTCGAACTCGGTTCGTCGTACAACGATCTCGTGCCGATGATCAACGAAATGAGTAATTAAATCCTTGAGTGTTAATGTTTTAGGTCTCCCATTTACAAGTGCTACATTATTTACACTAAAGGAGGACTGTAACGCCGTCTGCTTGTACAGGTTGTTCAAGACAACGTTCGGGATAGCATCTCTTTTTAAGTCGTAGACGATCCGCATACCAGATTTGTCAGATTCATCCCTGATATCGGAGATGCCCTCAATTTTCTTATCTACGATCAAAGATGCAGTCTTTTCAATCATAGACGCCTTGTTAACCTGATAAGGTATTTCTGAGACAATGATTTGCTCTTTACCAGTGCGAGTTTCTTCAATGGTAGCCTTAGCTCGAAGCACGATTCTTCCTCGTCCTGTCTCGAACGCTGCCCTTACTCCCTGAAAGCCGTAAATGGTTGCTCCTGTGGGAAAGTCCGGCGCTTTAATGTGTTCCATCAGTCCCTGGATGGAGATTTCATTGTCGTCAATATAAGCCACTATTCCATCAATAACCTCTGATAGGTTGTGAGGAGCCATATTGGTGGCCATCCCTACAGCGATTCCACTAGCTCCATTCACCAACAGGTTAGGGATTTTGGATGGTAACACAGACGGCTCCTCTGTGCTATCATCATAGTTTGGCTGGAAGTTAACTGTATTCTTTCGTATGTCTGCCAAAAGTTCTTCAGCGATCCTTCTTAGCCGAGCTTCGGTATATCGCATGGCGGCCGGCGAATCACCATCCACAGATCCGAAATTTCCCTGACCATCGACCAGCGGGTATCGCAACGACCATTCCTGAGCCATTCGTACCATGGTATCGTATACTGCAGTATCTCCGTGCGGATGATATTTACCTAAGACGTCTCCTACGATCCGGGCACATTTTTTATAGGATTTGTTGTAGTTAACACCTAATTCATCCATCCCGTAGAGAATCCTTCGATGCACTGGCTTCAAGCCATCTCGGACGTCCGGAAGAGCTCTTGAAATGATCACGCTCATCGAATAATCGATATAAGCGCCACGCATTTCTTCTTCAATATTTATTGGGATGATGTTCTGATCTGAGGGTGGTAAATCCTCGATTTCTCCGTCTGCCATCTATTGTTTTTGGTTGCCTAAAAATCAGACCGCAATTTAGCGAAAAGTAAGGTGGAAAACGAGTTTTTAGTAGGGATTCAACTTCTTTTTATTCTTCCCTTTGTATCGCCACAATCTCCGGTGATTTTCACCAATTTTCGGATTCTGTTTTTTCCATATTGGCTGGCCCCTGACTTCCATTAATCGCCCGGTATTCGGATCCGTATACACATGTTTCAGTTGAACATGATCGCTCTTCATCGGAGACCGTGGAATGTCCGGAATATTGATGCTTAGCCCTACCTGGATGAAAAAGCTTGGGTAACTGTGACTAATCGACGAGCCGTCTGGAACGTTGACTGTGTACTTCTTGAAATCAATGCTAGGTCTAACGATTACCCGAAAGTATTCAGACCAGTTGTTTTCAATACTGATACCAAAATTTGTGAAAGTTCCCCTTGTGATTGCCGCGCTGTTGAACTGCTTCCCAGCATTGATCCTTCCCACCTGTAGCTCCGCTACGAAATCGTATCGCCAGAACTGGTAAAATCGATAGCCCACCAAGCCAAATAGTTTGGTGTAGCTCGTCGATGTGAAATTGGGTTGATAGGCTCTGACTTGATCCTGATACGAAATGGGCTCCAACTCCCGAATCCACTGTTTTTCATAGGCAAAACCCCCACCAAGTCTGAAATCGGCAATATTGAAATGTACGCTCAGCAAAACAGGTACTCCGCCAGAAGTTCCTTTGAAACCAAAATCGGCGGTATCTGTATCAATCAAAAATTCCGTGTTTCCAAGCAGTGAATTATAGACAGGGTTCGTCAGACGATCAAATGGGACATCAAACTCATCTTCTAGTGAAGTTTCAACACCCAATTCAGGGTTATTAAGCCAGTTTGCATACCCTCGGAATGTGCTTCCAAGGGTTTCACTGTTTGACAGGATCAACTGGTCGGTTCGGCTTTGAAAGAAATAGACTCCGGTCAATTTGTGATCGTAGGTATTTCTACTATAACCCGTTGTCAGGGTAATGCTAAATTTATTTAGAAACACTTTGATCGGATCGCGGTAGATGTTGTATTTCTCATATATATCCTGACCAGAGATTGCATGTCCTAACGCAAGGAAAATGAGCGGTGACAGATATCGTCTTATGAGGTTGACCAAACTGTTTTCAAAAATAAGAATTAATCAAAACGTATAACGTCAAAAGCAATGGTAGAATATGGCGGCACACGCAAAACATAGTCCGGTATAATAGCGTCCTCGATCAGATCTGCTGTAATAGATGCAGGCACTACCAGCGCACTTTCTCTGTAGCCTTGAGATGATGGAATCAGCAGCAAAGCTCTTTCGTTTGGCTCCATAATAGTTAGCCCAAACTCAAAACCCGGTATAAGTGGTCTGGGCTGGTCGGCACCTAGGACGAACTGAAAGTTGTTTTTTGAATCAAATGCTGTATTGTCCAGGAAGAATGCATCATAACTGAAGATAAGCGTCTCACCGTTAACAGCTAATGGACCAAACCCCTTAGAAAGCCTTTTATATGCTACACCAGAGGCGAAGGTCACGACCATATTCACTGGGTTAGTAACGGTGTCGTTCAGGTTTTCGGAGACAATGTAATTAGCAATATCTGTGGCCTCCTGTGTAAATACGGAAGTTTCGTTTTGAACATTAACCACTTCTACTTGGATAAGACTGATCAAGTTACTGTCCACCGCCCCCGACGTGAGGTCCTGGTAACCAAGTGTTGGAGGAATGATGATGTTGAAGGTCTCTCCGTCCCGCATAAAAGCCAGTCCCAGGTCAAGCCCTACAGGGAAGACTGCCGAAACTCCTTGTTTTAGCATAAGCGAGTCTCCATCGGTTCTTTGATGACTTGCAATGACATTTCCATCGAGATCGCTTAATGTATAGTAGATCGAAACAACACTTTCCGTCGCAATGGCCGTACCTGCTGGATTCTCGACCGTCGCATAGTAGTAGATGCCGCTAACATCTGCTGTGGCTGAGTCAACATTCATCGTGTCCAGCCACGCAACAATCGTGGCGTCCACGTCGGAGGTCGTAACATCATCCTTGCCACATGACAATACAATTAGGAGTAAAACCGCTATTGCAACGAAATTTCTCATCACCAACCCAACGACAAATGAGACAAAAGATTACTTAAACGTTTGACAAAACATTTGAAATACTACGAGGTTATCCAGGTCCAGTTTTTCCCCAATTAGTAGCATACTCTGGTACTCAGATTTGCCGATTTTGTGATCTTTATTTATGATATCTTCATCGTTTTCAAGGAAAAAACTCGCAATAAAACGTATCAAAATGTAAGGTGCATTTAGAACTTCCTGTTTATACGCCGCATAATCGACTTCTCCTGTAGTATCAATCTTTCGCTGGGTAACATTCTGGAGGTCGCAGGCAGTATTAATGGCTACTTTTAGCACTCCGAAAAACTTGTCGGACCAGTTAAAGTAGTTCTTGATCAGAAATTTCATGGCATAGACTACAGGGTCTTTTTTCATGAAATATCCACCTTTTGATAGTTTGCGTGCCTTTTTATTTAGCGCGATTTCTTCGAACAAGCTGATTGTACCATCTGCCAAAGCAATTCCTACCGTCGGGGCCATCATCACCAGGGAGAAAAAATCATGATCATTGATCTCCAGATAGGGTGCTTCAGTCTTCAAAAAATCCTTCTTCAATGTTTGAGCGGCCTCCAGAATTACTGGATTCTCAACCATGGTTTCAATCTCGTATTCGGTAAACATTTAGTTGGGTGATTGTGAATTAGTGCTCAAAATACAACCTTTTGCCGAATTAGGGAAATAGCTTTTAAGAAGATCGTCTAGAACGCAACCTCACTTTCTAGCGATTGATAACTGTGAAACTGAGTCACTCCCTTTTTTCCAATAAATGTGAACTTGTTTGAGGCCTCACTTCTTGGTCCATCCGTATAGATTTCAACGACATTTTGGCCTTCCTTCAAAGGAGCCCTGGCGTAGTGAATGGCGTACGGAAGGGTCTGCCAATTGCGGGTGTCTGCTTGCTCTGAAGCGAGATTGAAGGCACTCACCAAAAACCCGAGTGTTTCATTCTCTTTTCGTGCCTTCTTTTCAATCGCCTTTTTCAGCGCAACCCTAAGTAAGCCCTTCCCTAGCTCTTGCAGCATTCTTTCATTTAGTGTTTTGAAGGCGATCGCATTTATGTCTTCTGCTTTTTCAAGCGTATAATAACTTCCATTTACTTCTATGTCTCCGTAGTTGAAATAAGGAATTCTTTCTATGTACTTCGGGAACGCAATTCTGGTTCCACTCAAATCAGTGATACTGACGTCATCATCATCATTGTAGTTGTAATAGAAAGGAAAATTGAGGCCTAGGTCATCGTTTTGAAAAAACAAATTCCCACCTCCTTCGTCGATCGCCACGAAGGTGGCAGACCACTGATCCTTGATAGGCGCCAGGCCATTGTGCCAAAAGAAAACCAATTCTCCGCCATCTGATGATTCGTGTTCATATTCATATCCGAATTTCTCTTCATACTGGTCCAGTTCCTCCGGAAAACCTGACAGCATTGCCGTTCGCATTAGATCATCCTTGAGCTGTTCGGGTACCGACATTTCGAACATGGTTCTGTATTCGTTCTCATAGATCTCAAGGGCATTTCTGTAAGCGATAAAGGCATTATTGAAATCGCCACTTGCATCATAGATGATCCCCATCAAGTTGTGTATAAAGGCATCCTTTTGATACTTGTTCTCCGATATGTACTTATCACCAAGCTCATTTAGTCTGTTATTCAATCGTCGACACTCAACCAACGCATTGTCAAACTCAGCCATCTTAAGAAAATTGAGCGCCTTATAATACAAAAGCATCAGGTGCTCGTGATCCTCGCCGGGATAGACAATAAGATTTGGATTCAAAAAATAGGACCCAGCGAAATTGAGATAGTTTTTCCGATGATCTTCACCAAAAATGTAAGCTTTCTCCAGCCAAACATTGCTCTCGGTATAGTTGCCAAGCAGATGAGAGACCACTCCCCTGTTCGCATAGTATAGAAATCTTGTTTTGCTTCTTTCTGCTTTTTTGTTTTGATCCAAAACGTTCTGTGCGGCATCTAACTTTCCCCTTTCAAAGTTCTTATTGAACTCATAATTAAATTCATAGTAGGAAGCGCAGCTTGAAACAATAAGCAGTGTAGCGATATATAAATATCGTGTTCGCATAAGCAGGTTCGGCGAAGGTAGCTAGAACAAGTGCCATTGTAGTTCACTCGGAACTATCAACAGCTAACTAATTCTTTATGAATTTCTTGATTTCCTTATCGCCCAACCAAACTTTCTCGTTGGTTTCGATATTGGTAAGTTCAAGGTTTACCTTGTAGTTAACGACTTTTTCTTTCTTATAAGAATCAGTAACAGCTGTAATTAGCCCGAACATCATGAAATCCGCACCAAGTTCTTTTCCCCATTTGGCTTGAGTCTCTGGGGAGGCATACTCTCCCTGATCGGCGCGTTCTTCTCGAAGCTTCTCTCGGAACTGGGCATTGGAAACAACGCGCACAAAGCCTGTATTGATGAACTGTCTTTCGATATCCTTGATAAAGGTTTCAGCCTCAATGTGTTCGGAACTCTTATTCTGAACATAACCGACGATGACCGTAGGTTTCTTATCTTCCTTAAGTCTGAACTCGCTGTGCCACGGTCTGTTGGTGACATCCTGGATCATTTCCTCAGCGACAAGCTTAGAATCGGTATCATTCCATCTTCCGCTTAGGTCTATCTGCTGATCTGGGCTCACCCTGGTCACTTGTCGACTGCACCCAAATGCCATCACAGCGATCGAAATTATTGTTGTTATTTTAATGGTGTTCATAGTCTTTTATTTTGATTGGCAAAGTAAAAACAAATCCCATGCCCAAAATGACATGGGATCGAAAAGCTTTTTACCTTTTGAAAATAAATCTAGTGATGTACAATCCGTAATCATCTGATTTGCCAGCATCGCTTTCAACACCACTGGTGACAAATGCCAGCTCCCAGCCTTCCTCGGACATTTGGTTAAGTTTAGATGAGATCAATGCATCATTCGAAGCAATGTTTTGAAAGTTAATTCCTGTGATGCTGTAGAAGTTCAGAAGTTTGGATTCAGCGAATTTGTCAATTTTGGCATCTTTCCTCTTCACATCGCCCTGGCCACTCTTTTTTCCATCAGTCCGTTCTGTGGTAAAAGTATTTATATCCAGAGCTCCTTTGTTTTCCACCATTCGAGATCTACCAAGGCCACCAGGAACAATGGACTCTACAACAGTAATGACTTTGAATTCTTGTGCATAAGAGATGGCACTTGCAGCTACTACAAGCGCTATCGTTAATAGGGATTTTTTCATTTTTAATTCTGATTAAGTAATTAGTACAAAAAAAGCAGATCGAACCCTAAAATTTAGAAGTCTGCAGCAATGCGGAAATTCAAAAACCTTGCCGATAATGAGTTTGGTATGGCGAGTTGGTTGCCAGAAATGTCTTGGATCCATGAGTATGAAAGGGTGTTGTCGGCTCCGAGAGCGTTGAGTATTTCTGCCCTTAACCACAAGATTTTCAAGTACTTATTATTTTTTAACTCAAGTGACTTGGAAAATCCGATATCCACTCTGAAAAACTCATCGCCGGAAAAAATATTTCTTGCATTTATTTCATTCGGTGGTCCCAATGGATATCCTGATCCGAAAATAGAATTCACATAAACCCTTACCGATGGGTCGTTTGGCATGTGATCCTCGAAGAAAAATGCGAGGTTGATTCTCTGATCACTTGGTCGTCGGATGTAGTCTTTTTCGTCTTGCTCAAGGTCTTCCATTGTCTTGAGTATTCCTAAGCTAAACCACGATTGAGATCCTTTGATGAATTCCCCATTTAGCCTTAAGTCCACTCCATATGCAAATGCCTTCGCATTATTCTCTGCAAAATACCGTAGACGAACATTGTCAATGTCGTATGGAATAACATTTTTAACGCTCTTGTAGTATGCTTCTGAGGTAAACAGAAAAGGTCGCCCCCACCATTGAAATATTCGCTCCATCCCTGCTATCAGGTGTGTGGACTGCTGTGCTTTGACGCTCGATCTAATGTTCCCGTCCAGGTCGCGTAATTCCCTGTAAAAAGGTGTTTGGCTGTACTTCCCCATTGAAACCCTAAATGAAGTTTCCCTAGTCCAATTAGGCTTATATCGATAAATGACTCGAGGGCTTATTAGGGTCTCGTTAGTATAGTCCATGTAATTGATCCTGGCACCAACGTTGAGCGCAAATACTGAATCTGTAGAAAAGATGGTTGATTGCAAATACCCAGTGTAGGTTCGTGTGGTAAGGTCGAGTTGATTGAAGACACTTCGCAGTATATTGGTAGTGGGATCCGAAGGATTAATCACAAAGCCTGCGGAATCCAGGTAAGCATACTCATTTAGCTCGTCTTCAATCTTATTCTGGATGAATCCCGCACCTCCTTCAAGAAGCACCCAATCATTGAGAAGAAATTCATTTCTAAGTTCTAGATTAAGAACAATTGCATCAAGATTGTTCCGTCCATAGCTAAAGTTTGTGCCAACGCCGCGAGTAACAACACAATCATTGAAGCTGTTGGATCCTGGATTGTTGTCCACATCACATATCCTATAGGCTCCCTCAACGTTATAGAACTCCTTCTCGGTAGTTTGGACACCTGAAGCGATCACTCGTGTTAAGAACCTGTTGGTCCACTTGTGTGAAAAGTTCAAACCGGTTTGGTAGGTGTCGTAGTTGAGCAATTCCCTCCCTTCAAATGCAGTTTGGACTCTCAGCGTCTGAGAAACAGAACCAAAATCCGTAGTTTGAGATTCTGGAAGAGTAAGGTACCTGTTCCTGCCGTAAGCCAAGAGCCAGTTCAACTTAGTCCGATTAACCTGCTGTCCTCTCTGAGATAAGTCGAAGGTAAAAAAAGCTTGCGCATCAGTATAAGAAGGCAGGTACTGTCCCTTTGTCTCCAGTGTACCAAGTAAATATCGGGTATCACTGTGCCGAGCTCCGAATAGATATTTTATCCTTTCAGACACTCGATTACCTATGTAAGCTGAACCTCCAAGCAAGCCGAAATTTAAACTTCCATGGTAATCCTCAGGCTCCTTATAAAGAATGTTTAGTGAAGAGGAAAGTTTATCCCCATACTTGGATTCCCACCCTCCGGCATAAAAACTAATGTCCTTGACCAAATCTGTATTAACAAAGCTCAGTCCTTCCTGGCGACCTGGTGTTGAGAGAAAGGGTCTGTAGACAGGAATGTCGTTCACGTAGACCAGATTTTCATCAAAATTTCCACCTCGCACATTATAGGCTGACGAAAGCTCGTTGTTGGCGGCAACACCGGGTAACGTAACCAAAACTTTACTAAAATCCCCTGAGGCCGATGGTAAATTCTTTGCAGCTATCGCATCAATTTTTGCGGCTGGGTCCAAAGCATCACGCTCTGGCTGACCAATCACCTCAACTTCATCCAATTGAGTGTTTTGAGAGACCAACCTCACTGTAAGACTCTGTGCCTGACCCTGTTGCACGTTTACGGCTATTTCTCGAGATGCATACTGAACATGCGAAAATACCAGGACATCCGGTCCAGCTGGCAAGCCAATTTCGAATACTCCCTCAATATTTGAGATGGTTCCAATTCGGTTATCTGATTTCAGAATGATGTTAACGCCAGGAATTGGTGCTCCACTTTCATCTGCAACCAATCCGCGAATGAGTCCTGGTGCCTGACCGGAGGATATGGCAGTGGAAAACAAACAGAAAAGAGCAAAGAAATGCCGCAATGATCAGGCAGATTTGAGATTTAAAATCGTCTGCGCTGGGTCGTCGGACTTGAATACAAAACTTCCGGCAACCAATATATCTGCTCCTGCTTTAAAGAGCTCACCCGCATTTTTGTCTGTCACACCACCGTCGACTTCAATAAGAATTTCTGAATCCAGTGTGTCTACCATAGTACGTAATTTTCTCACTTTGGCAAACGTTGTTTCTATGAACTTCTGCCCGCCGAATCCTGGGTTTACAGACATCAATAAAACAAGATCAACGAAGGGTAAGATCTCTTCCAAAACATCAACTGGTGTGTGCGGATTTAACACCACTCCTGCCTTAGCCCCCAGTTCCCGGATTCGGGTCACCGTTCGATGGAGATGATTGTGAGCCTCATAGTGAACACTTATGATCTCGGCACCCGACTTAATACAGTCCTCAAGATATGGATCTGCGTTTTGAATCATCAAATGAAAATCCATGGGTTTTGTTGAGTATTTGTGCATCGCTGCACAGACCGGAAAACCATACGAAATGTTGGGAACAAAAACTCCATCCATAATGTCGATGTGGACATAATCCGCTTCGCTCTCATTGAGCATTTCGATATCACGTTGAATGTTGGCGAAATCGGCAGATAGAACTGAGGGAGCAATCAGCTTTTTCATTGAGAATTAATCAGTTTAACGACCTTTATATCATCATCGTATTGCAAGGATAAGAAATAAAGACCTTCTTGAATATCCTCGAGTGTATACTCAATAGTAGTTTTTGATTTAGTTATGGAAATTGTATCCTTCAGGATCGTTTTTCCCTCGGTGTCTATAATTTTAATAAGGAGCGGATTTTTGATCTCTTCATCAATTTTCAAGAAGAGTTTTCCGCCATCGAAGGGATTAGGATAGACGGTAATCTTATCGGTTAGAATATCTGACGTGCTGAGGGCTTTACCGTTCACTGCAAAAGTGTAAAATGGTACGCCATGGCCGACCAGTGTATCTGGGCTATGTGCACGATGACCTGCTCCCTTAATTGCGTCAATCACCTGAATATTTGTCCAAGTGGGGTTCTCTTGCCAGACACCTGCTGCAAAGCCTGCAATCTGTGGGGATGCAAAGCTAGTTCCATTGCCTCTGGTGATACTTCCATTCCCTCTTACGACAGCTGTTCCAAAACCCATTGCACTTACATCCGGTTTATTTCGACCGTCGGAAGATGGACCCAAAGAGCTAAAAGATGTCCAACTGAAATCGGGATCAACGCTTCCAACAGTCAGGATTTTGTCCGCATCGGCAGGCGGAGTGATATAGCGCCATGTGTTCGGTGGATTGTCTCCTTCGTTGCCCGCACTTACAACGACAATCATGCCTTTGTCAGAGGCTATTTTGGCAGCTATCGACACAATGGTGGTCTCTCCGTCGAGATCTTCGTATTCGTAATCGTGTTCTGGTATGTCGAAGGTGTTGTAGCCAAGCGATCCATTGATAATATCTGCGCCAAGGCTGTCAGCAAATTCAGCACCTAACAACCAATTATACTCCTCAACTCTATCTTCGCTTCCACCCTCTTCAGTAATGCACAGTACGAAATCGGCGGCATATGCCACTCCATTGAAGTCATTGCCATATTTGCCAGCAATCGTTGAGAAAACCGAGGTTCCATGATCTCCAAGTCTGAAAACATTTCCGGAGTTTTCTACGAAATCTTTGAAGGCAATAATTCTGTTGTCCGTCCAAAGGTGCTCAAAAGGCTCGAATTCGTTGACACCGTCAAATCCATTATCCAAAATCCCAATTAGCATCCCTTCACCATGTATACCTTTCTGATGCATCGCGTCCACTTGCGTCATGGCATTTTGCAGTTCAGTAGTGGAGTTTATAGATGTCGGCGCTTCGAATTGCTCCGGAACAACGACCGCAATTTTGGTGTCGGAGAGCTTGGCATGCCTGGCTACCAATGTAACACTGTCTACAAAGTTTAGCTCCTGGATCGTGGTAACATTGGACTCTTTGGTTTGAACAAGCGCCGCATTCAACCACTTGGAAGTAAAATACACATCAATACCAAGGGTTTGTAAGTCTTCCACATATGCAGGGTTAACCGGCAAATCCATAGAGTCCAGTGGGATATCTTGATTCACTCTTCTTTGGATGGACCTCTCGGTTAGGAAATCTGATGGGCTCTCGAGCGAATACGGATAATTCGAATCTGCCTTACTCCCAAAGTAAACCACATACCTATTGGTTTGCGCCACTGAGAACAACCAGCCTGTGAGCATCAACAAAGTGAGTATCGTCTTATTCATCACCAGCTTCAATAAGTACCTGATTCAGAAATCGTCCTGCCTCAATCTCTCCCAATTCGTTGCAATCAACTGTGCAAAATTGTAGTGTCATATAGTGCTTTTGAACCAACCCAATCCCCCTTACATAAATCTCACTTCTCTCATCTTGATTAACAATGTTAGGTGCGATATCCTCTACGATCAGACGAATGTGATTGTCCAGTGATACAGAATCAACGAGTTGCTCATCAACGGAGGTGTAATAGTAAGTGGTTGCTGCCTTGGAGTTCAGACTATTCCCATCCCATTCCTTGCCGATTTTGACTGGAAACGTAAGTTTCATGAATGGGACATTGTTCTCGCTGATCGCAAGGTAGTTTTGGGTAACGCTAGCTGTCCAAACCGAATCACTTGACCATTGCTCTAGTGCATTTGTTCTTTTGTCCCGTCGGATCAGATAGCTAACCTGATCTTGGGAAACAAGCGAATCAAAAATGGTCTCTCTTAACTGATAAAAAGAAGTGTCAAAACCAGTAAGCTTATAATTGATTTCCTGAACGTCATAAACCCGATATTGACCGATGGAGACAGGGTAATAATCCTTTCCCAATGCTTCTTTCGTGGGAACAATACTTTCATTGCAAGAGATCAAAAAAAGGAAAGTTCCTATGAATACAAAGATTTTCAATTGCTTGATGCTTGATGAAAACTTTGACTTATCCAGCCACCACCTATTACATCCTCACCTTCATAAAAAACAGCAGCCTGCCCTGGCGCAATAGCACTAACTCCATTTCCAAAAAATACTTTCATGGTATCTCCCACTTGCTCAATAACGGCAGGAGTGCCAGTATCATTGTAACGTACCTTAGTGATTGTGTCCTTTCTTTCATTATCGATGGACGAGTACTTTTGTAGATTTAGCTGATTCACATACATTCCATCGCGGCTCAGTTCATCAAAAGTGCCCAAGATTACCCTATTTTTATCTTTCTGAATTTCAGTAACATAGACTGGATAGCCTAAAGCTATTCCTAGGCCTTTTCTCTGTCCCACGGTGTAAAAAGGATACCCTTCATGTGTTCCAACCACCGAACCGTCTTCAAGCACGAATTCCCCTCCATCGACCTCTTTTTCGAGACCCTCTACTCTCCTCTTGAGAAAGCCTCGGTAGTCATTATCAGGAACAAAACATATTTCGTAAGATTCCGATTTCTGCACCAGTTCATGAAAACCTCTTTCAGTGGCCATATCCCGGATTTCGGACTTCTTTAGCTTGCCAAGGGGAAATTTTGTTCTACTAAGGCTTTCTTGCGAAATCCCCCAAAGTGCATATGACTGATCTTTGTAATCATCAAGTCCTTTTGAAACCACGAATCGACCGTTTTCCTCTCTAACATTTGCGTAGTGTCCTGTAGCTATGTGATCACATCCGAGCTTGTCAGCACGTCGAAGAAGCGCATCCCATTTGATGTGAGTGTTACATAAAACACAAGGGTTTGGAGTTCGACCACTCAAGTACTCATTAGTAAAATGATCAATCACATAATCTCCAAATTCCTCCCTGATATCAATGATATAATGTGGAAAACCAAGATCTACCGCAATGTTCCTTGCATCATTGATAGAATCGAGACTGCAACAGCCTGTCTCCTTTTTACTTCCGCCTGAGTTTTGATAGTCCCATGTTTTCATGGTCATTCCGATCACCTCATAGCCTTCTTCGTGTAGTAGTACTGCCGCGAGAGAGCTATCTATACCGCCGCTCATCGCTACTAAAATTCTTCCTTTACTCATAGTTTGCTTATTGCCGGGTTCACAGCCACGGTTTACACATGCTGCAAATTTAATTGGTTAATTGGTGAATTTTGGTTGATTGGTTAATTAGTTAGATAGTCAAAAGAGATCCATAGGATTACCAGCGACTAGAAGATTTACAAAAACCAAAAACCAATTAACTTTTTTACTACTAGTTAACTAATTCACTATCAACAACATCCTCCACCATCGTAGAAATAGGTACTTTCGGATACGACAATGTCTTCCCCAAGTTTTTCCAGGTTACTCGCCGTTTTGTCACAAACAGAGATGGGTTGATTATACATGAGAACGTGACCGGCTTTGTCGTCAAAGTATTCTTCCTTTCCTGTGTAAATAGCTGTTCTACCGGTAAATACGCAAGGACCATCTTGAGGCATAGGGTCTTTAATGGCGCAAACTTCCACGCTTTCAATAAAAATTGAGGTGTCTGTGTCGTAATGCGCTGGATCAAGGATTCGATATGGCCTCTTGGCCCGTATTTCCACCGTGCCGAATCCAACTTCAGTTATCAGGTCAATGTATTCTTGAAGTGGCAGTGAACCACTGAGACACAACCCTCTAAGCTCCGGATCATTTTTCAGGTTTTCTGGCATATAATCTTCCGAGACGGGATCTGAAAGAACCAATCGTCCATGAGGCTTCAAAACACGATACATTTCCTTGAGTGCCTGTTTTAGATCTTCCTCATGGAAAATATTGAATAGGCAATTTTGCGCTGCAACGTTAATGGTTTCATTTTCTACTGGAAGAGCGAGTGCATCTCCTTTCCTTAAGCTCACATATTCTGATTTGAACCAGTCGTTTGTTTTTTCGGCAGTGAGGAAGTTTTCCGCGCAGGCAGTTAACATCTCATCCACCACATCCACGCCGATGACGCCAGCTTTTTGCCTGCTGAAATAAGAGAACTGCAATAACTCCATTCCTCCGCCAACTCCAACGTAGAGAATCTTAGGTTTATTGATTAGATCCCGTGGATGAACCGTGCTTCCGCATCCATAGTTCATTTCCTGCATACGCTTTGGTATGTCAAGACCGGGGAAGGCCCAAATAGGAGTTGTGGTGCAACAAAGGCCAACATCTGGTGTTTCAGCGGCCTTCTTATAGATGTCTTTAGTCGTCTCTAAATATGTTTCCAAGAATGCTATGTTTTAATTACAATGTTAAGAATTGTTCAAATTACTCCCGCAACATGATCTGATTAGATTCGCGGAATGTAATTGACACGATAAATCAAATGAAGATCGCTTCAAATTAGTTCAGTAACTACCCATTGAGCTTACTTTCTTGATACATAATGTTCGGATATTGACTTTTCGATCGCCTTTATCGCATCGACAATCACTTGGCCTTCACCCCAATTTGTCAGTATAACATAGCCCAGATCGTATTCCGGATAAATGGCCAAGTTTCCCGCATAGCCATCATTGTCACTTCCGTGAAAGATCATTTGGGTATTTTCCCCTTTTACATCTACCAGGAAGCATCCCAATCCATAATACCAATTATCATGGATCTGAAAATGCCTGTTCAACTGAATTTTGTTTATAGTATCCTGCTCCAACAATTTTAGTAAAAAGCGATTGAGATCGGTTACAGAACTAAAGGCGTTTCCTGCTCCGGCCAATGCCTCCATTTCCCAGGGTGAGGTTTCTCTTATGGGATCTGTCTCTAAGTAAGGTGTCGCCAATCGGCTTTGTAGCTCCTTTTCATACAATAAGGAAGTACTGGTCATTTTGAAAGGTGTGAAAATGTATTCCTGCATGAGGTTGGATAAACTTCGTCCGGTCAAATTTTCCAGAGCTGTGCCCAACACACCGTAACCAAAATTGGAATAGTAAAATTGGGAACCAAAAGTGGTATCCATTCTCATCATCTCTATTCCTTCCAAAAGATCATCCCTGGAGTATCCGAGGATAGGGTCTGGATCAATTCGATCTAAGTTTGCAGGATACGCTGGAAATTCTCCAGAATGCGTTGCAGCATCTTGAATCGTGACCCACTGTCCAGTAGTCGATTTTGGAAATACTGTTCCTGGGAATAGGTATTCCAATGTATCCGCCATCGAAACCCTGCCTTCATAAATGAGGTTGGCTAGCACTCGTCCCGTGAACATTTTAGTTATGGACCCTAACTGATAAAGGGTCGTCGCATCGACCAGTTCCTTTTTTTCCAGATCAGCATATCCGTAGGCTGTTTCAAGAACCACCTCACCATCTTTCACAATCCCCACGGCTATACTTGGAACCTTCTTTTCTGCGACAAACACATTTGCAAGGCTATCTATCCTTAGTTTTAGTGCTCTTTCGGTCTGACTTTTAGATTGACAACCGACAATGGTGAGAGCTATGATAAGCGTACTTAAATTCTTCATTTGGCAAGATGGCAAAGCCTCAATCTAGCAAAGGTTTGATACACACTGAAACAATCGAAGTAATTATTGTCGAGTATTACTTTCTTTGCGAAAAAACCAAGCATGTCTTTAAGAACCTACGTGAAAATTTCTAATGTTTCAAATCTCAGTGATGCGCGGTATTGTGCTGGAATGGGTGTGGATATCCTGGGCTTTAACATCGATCCAGCATCTGGTGATTCACTTTCTTCTGAGGATTTTAAAGAGATCACTGAATGGGTAGCAGGAGTGCAATTTGCTGGAGAATTTCAATCATCCGGTGTTGAGGAGATCAAAACATCGGTTAAAAATTATCCAATCGACTTTATAGAGATTTCATCGATGGACCTGGTTGAAAAAGTTGGGCTGCTCGGTCTTCCTATTATTTTCAAAATAACGGTCAATTCAGATGATGACCTGACCAATCTACCCTCCCGTATGAGTTACCTGGACGAACTTGTTAAGATGATCATTTTGAAGAGCCCAAATGCTGAGATGCATGATGAGTTAGATCGATTTGTGTCGTACTACAACGGGAACCTTAAGCTCATTAAGGGTTATGCTGTTTCGCCTTCAGAGGCCCTGGCTCGGTTTCCAGGACTAGAAATGGAAGCTACCAAAGAGGAGAAACCAGGTTTCAAAGATTATGGTGATATTATGGATGTGCTTGAGGTTATCGAAGAAGACTAAACGCCAAATCGTTCCTTCAAAGCATCTTTCACTCGTTCGAGTCCTTCAAGGATGTATCCCTTTCTTTCTCCTATCCCAATTCTAAAATGGTGATCCATTCCGAAGCAGTCTCCGGCAACAATGAAGACGCTCTTTTCTTCCCTCAACCAATCGGATAATTCTGTGGAGTTTATATCCAGGTCATACTTAACGAATAGCATTCCACCACCCAATGGTGGAACATACTTGAAAAGATTCCCGTATTGATCAAGCCACTCAGTAACTGCTATCAAGTTTTCGTTAAGCATGTCTCGGTTCCTGGTGAGTATTTCCAGGCGTTTCTCTGGTGTTAAAGCTATTTCCGCAAGATAATGGCTCATTATGCCTGCAGTGATCGACGTATAATCATGGTAGGCCCAGGTCTCGGCTATGATCTCTTTTGGCCCTGCCAACCAACCAAGTCGTAAACCCGGAAGTGCATAAGCCTTTGACAAACCACCTGTAACCATCACCTTATCATACAGTTCTATGAAACTGGGATTTTGTTTACCATTTAGTTCTGCTCCCCTATATACCTCATCGCTATAGATCCACGCATCAGCGGCCTGTGCTATTTCAACAATTGCCATCATCTCTTCCCTTGATAGTACGTACCCTGTTGGATTATTGGGATTACACAGAGCTATTATCTTCGTTTTTGAGGAAACAAGATCTGCAAGTTCTTTAAGATCAGGAGCCCATCTGTTTTCTTCCCTCAGGTGAAAGGCTTTGACCTCACAGCCCATTTCTTGAGCAACTCCCCAAATTTGCATGTAGTTAGGGATCATCATGACTACTTCATCTCCCTTTTCCAATAATGTGTGACAGGCTACGAAGTTGGCTTCAGCAGATCCATTTGTAACCAAAACATTATTCTCATCTACTTCTGGGTACAATGCACTTATCCGCTCTCGTAGTGGCATCGAACCATTTGTCTGACCGTATCCCAAGACAATATTACCTAGCTCTTCTAATTGGTCGGCATTCAAAAACTCTTTTAAAGTGTAGGGATGAAAACCACTCTCAGTAAGGTTGTAATCGACCGTATTTTCAAAAAGAGATTGTATTCGCTCGAGTTCAAAAATTGGAATATTCATTGATTAGTTTGATTTAGATACTGAGAATAGACAGCTTCAGCGATCATGATGTCTTGTACCGCTACCCCAGTCAGGTCCGCAATGGTTATTTGCTGATCATTGGTTCTTAGAAGGTTCACATCTTGCAACGCAGATCCAAGCTCAACAACATTTTCCCTTGAAATAGACCCGTCCCGGACCGATTGAAAGATCTCACCTCTAGCTTCACTTTGCGGAATACTATCTGAGATTAGCACGTCAGCCTTTTTCAGGAGTCGTCCTGAAAGTTCTCTTTTTTTCGGTGTATCTGATCCTACTGCGGTGATGTGAGTACCAGGTTGAACATCGACCTCATCCAGCAGTGGCTCCTTTGACGCAGTGGTTGTCACGATCAAGTTGGCATTCCTAGCTACCTCACTGGGTGATTCGGCAAGATGAATATCGAGTTCGGGATATTCCTCCTTCATTAGCTGAGCTTTTCCATTGCTCCGTCCCCACAGCCAAACAATCTTGCAATTCGTCTGCCTGACATGAAATTCCAGATGCAACCTAGCCTGAATGCCTGTCCCCAGAATTCCAACTGAGGTGATCTTTTGAGGTGCAAAATATTTGGCCACTAATGCGCCCGCAGCTGCGGTTCTCAGATCCGTTAGTCTGCCATTATCCAAGAGAACGGCCATAACTGCTCCAGTGAGCTGACTAAACAAAAGCATCATGCCCTGGCTGGAGGAAATTCCTATTTCGGAATTGGCAGGAAATCCCGAGGCGATTTTTATGGTATAAGATTCCTTGCCCTTGATGTAGCCGTATTTGATATGAGTTTCACCTGGTGGTTCTTCGAAAATCAATTCACCCACTGGAGGCACTATCGCATTTCCATTGCTATATTGGATGAACCCTTCTTTCATCGCCTCGAGAAGGTCGATCTCCTTCACCGTCTCCAGTATTTCGCTTTCATAAATGAGGGTTGCCATATTCTGCAAGGATCTTCGTCAGTAAGTCAATATTGATCTTCTTTCCCGTTAGCACTATTGCTACCTTCTTTCCGCGATATTTGTCTGTATTCATTAGCGTGGCAACAGATAAGGCCGCACCAGGTTCAATAATGGTCTGATGATTTCGCACAATAAATGCTACTGCCTCCCTGATCTGCTCTTCCGTACATAAGTCAATTCCAGAGAGATGTTGACGACAGATCTGGTAGGTAATGCTATTATCTTCCAGGCCGCCGGCAGTGGCATCTGATATGGTGTCATCTTCAGATGGTTCGACTATATGCCCATTCTTGATTGAATGATACATTTCCGCAGCATTTTCTGGTTGACTTCCAATTACTTCAATTGCATTATTTGTACTGAAATAAGTCGCTAATCCTGAAATTAAACCACCACCTCCTATGGACGCCATAACTACTTCTACATCAGAAAGTTGTTCTTCAATTTCAATGCCGATCGTTCCTTGGCCCGCTATGATTTCAGGGTCATTGTATGGATGTACCAAAACACCATCAATTTCATTGGCGAATTCTGCTGCTCTTTGTTCAGCTTCCATACTTTTCTCACCAAAGTATCTGATGTCTACCGAGTATGGTTCAAGAGCCTTCACTTTAGCAGGAATGGCTTTTTCAGGAAGAAACAAGACACTCTTAATGCCACGCATATTTGTCACGTGGGCAAAGGCCGCGCCATGATTGCCGGTGGAAGCTGCTACCAGAGTTTTCCTCGAATCGCTTGGGCTAAGGCCATTGATTTTATTCAAGGCTCCACGCAGTTTAAATGATCCGGAATTCTGCAGATGTTCCATTTTAAGATATACACTGGCTCCGGAAACTTTACTCAACTCGCTGGAGTACACCATTGGGGTCTTAAAGACTTGGTCATCGAATCGATTGTGCGCTTTGATTATGTCATCTCTTGTTACCATACACTGTTGGTCGGATATGATTTAAAATAAAAACTCCGCATACCTAATATTGCTTGTTAAGGTATGCGGAGTTTCCACAAGAAATCGAGCTCGCTTCCCCAGTTTCTTCCTTACGTCGAAAAGCAAACCTGTAACTTAGTTTACCGAAATTTCTTCTGCCTCTAAAATAGGCATTCATATCCAAAAACAAAATGAAGTGATGAGTGGCTAATCGTAACCTGGGAAGTTGATTCTCGTTCTCATTTCAAAATTTTCATGAAATGAACAAGCCGATCCTAATATTCATGTTTTTAGCCTTGATATTCCAGTCGTGCACAAACACGACTAACTCTGGACTGCCATCGCCTTTGGTGGATGGATGGGCAGATGAGTATCAAGAGCTCGGGGCTCAGCCCATCAACCTTTCTGACAGTGTGGACCTATATTTCTATCAGAATGACCATTATGTTTGGATCTGCTATACCTATCCATCAGAGAGTTTTGGAACCTTGGATATGAAAATTGAGACAGAAAATCTTGATGAACCATTAAACCTTCATGTCTCCGCTCAAGTGGGTGAATGGCCTGTTAATAAACCTGAATTGGCCCCTAAAGACCCACTGAGTGATCGTTGGTGGAATATGAAAGGTTGGATCTCGAATGAAGTATGGCCAAATGGTATAGATAGATCTGGGGAGGTGGCAAGACCAAAATTTAAAAATGCACCGGCAAGAGAGCTACAGCTTAGCAAAGAACGATTTGGACGTGGAAAATGGGAGATTTCAATGGAAATAAGAGCTATCAAAAGTTCAGATGGATTTATCAGCTTGCAATTCCCGGAAAATAAATCTGCTTACATTCTGAATGTAAATTAGTTGGATGTTTTCCGATGTGACTCGCTTCGATTAGTGGATTGTTTGCTAACATTGCATTACCCAAATAAACAACCTCCCCCAACAATGTAGTAACCCCGTCTGTGGTTACTTTTTTTATTGTTAATTCTTTAAATGTATGTGCGGAATTGTTGCTGTATTTAACAACAAGGGTGGCTGTGAAAAACTTCGGCCTCAAGTGTTGAACATGTCGAAAAAGGTCAGGCATAGAGGGCCAGACTGGTCTGGTATCTATAGCAGTGACAATGCCATTCTCTCCCATGAGCGACTTGCCATCGTTGATCCAAAATCCGGGAGACAACCGCTTATAAGTCCGGATGGAGGGAAAATTCTTGCAGTCAATGGTGAGATCTATAACCACCAACAGTTTAGAACAAGGCTGGAGGAGAGTTATCGCTTTCAAACACTTTCAGACTGCGAAGTGATACTTGCACTATACGAAGAGAAAGGAATTGATTTTCTGGATGAGTTGAATGGGATTTTTGGGTTTGCACTTTATGATCTGTCTTCCGATTCTTACTTTGTCGCTCGTGATCATATGGGAATTATTCCTCTCTATCATGGATGGGATAAGTTGGGGAATCACTATGTTGCCTCTGAGCTTAAATCACTAGAAGGAACATGCAATAAAATCGAAATCTTTCCCCCTGGACACTTTTATTCAAGTAGTGAAAAAGAGCTGAGACAATGGTATTCAAAGGGTTGGAGCAACTTCGAAAATGTCAAGAACAATGAAACTGAAATCAGTAAGATAAAAGAGTCTCTTGAAGCCTCCGTCCATCGACAGCTTATGTCGGATGTGCCTTATGGCGTATTGCTTTCTGGGGGCTTAGATTCATCTATCATTTCAGCAATAGCTAAAAAGTACGCGTCTAAGCGAATTGAATCAGACGATCAAAAGGATGCCTGGTGGCCACAATTGCATTCTTTTTCTGTGGGGCTTGAAGGGTCTCCTGATCTAGAGTATGCTCGACAAGTCGCAGATCATATCGGTACTGTGCATCACGAAATAACCTTTACACTTCAAGAAGGACTAGATGCGGTTAATGATGTCATCTACCACCTGGAAACTTACGATGTGACCACCGTCAGAGCTTCTACTCCTATGTATCTCATGGCACGTGTAATTAAGTCCATGGGCATTAAGATGGTGTTGTCCGGAGAGGGTGCCGATGAATTGTTTGGCGGTTATCTGTACTTCCACAAAGCTCCTAGTGCAGAGGAGTTTCATGACGAGACGGTTAGGAAGTTAGAAAAACTGCATTTGTATGACTGCAATCGCGCAAATAAAGCGCTTTCAGCCTGGGGAGTCGAGGGACGAGTTCCCTTTTTGGACACGGAGTTTATCGAAGTGGCCATGACTATAAATCCGGGAGATAAAATGGTAAATTCGGATAGAATGGAAAAATGGGTTCTGAGGGAAGCTTTCAAAGACTATTTGCCGGACGGTGTGGTGTGGAGACAAAAGGAGCAATTTTCAGATGGTGTAGGATATGGTTGGATTGACAAGCTAAAAGAAACGGTAAGCACGATGGTTTCAGATGAGGAAATGGAACAAAAGGAGTATCGCTTCGAAATAAACCCGCCGATGAATAAGGAAGAGTATTACTATCGCAGCATTTTCGAGGAACACTTTCCTTCTGACTCAGCTGCCCTGACCGTACCCTCTGTCCCCTCTGTGGCTTGTAGTACACCCACTGCTTTGAAATGGGATCGTGAGTTCGAACAGACGAATGACCCTTCGGGTCGGGCAATAGCGAATGTTCACGAAAACAGTTACTAGGCTCTCAATTTGATGTCCTTGAAGTCCTCAATCGCTCTTTCGATTTCTTCAGACTCAAATGGTTTTGTAAAGAAGCGATTAACAATGTTTTGGTCGATTGCTTCTTCTATCTCACTATTCCATCCATAGCCTGTCAAAATAAAATAGCCTATGTTTGAGTACATGGCTCTGGCCTTTCTGATGAACTCTACACCGTTCATT
Source organism: Cyclobacteriaceae bacterium (assembly GCA_028285685.1). Lineage (GTDB taxonomy): Bacteria > Bacteroidota > Bacteroidia > Cytophagales > Cyclobacteriaceae > Ekhidna. The sequence continues at coordinate 47,681 of JANQOR010000041.1, forward strand.
CCTGGCATGTTCATATCACTAACAACGACGATGATCTTATTGTGGGCAAACTTAAGTTCTCCAAGACCTGCTTCACCTGATATTGCGGTTAGGATCTCATATTTTCTCTCGAAAATTGCCTTAAAAAGAAGGAGATTAGGTTCCTCGTCATCCACGTACAGAACAGAAATATCACTCGAATCAATCACATACTTCTTGGTTGAGTGGCAGTGTAACAATGAACTCTGCACCGTTATTGGGCTTCGAAATGAGTTGAACATTTCCTCCATGTTCTTCAACAATAGAATAGGTTATGAACAAGCCCAAACCTGTCCCCTCACCCGGAGGCTTGGTCGTAAAAAAGGGATCACTTACTTTAAGAACATTCTCCTTAAGAATACCCACACCGTTATCTTTGACTGAAATGACGATTTCCTCTTGCGTTGTCTTGACAGAAATCGTTACCAGGCCATTATCTTCCACAGCCTGTCCCGCATTTAAAATCAAATTCATGAACACTTGATGTAGCCTTCCCTCATTACCCATTACTATGGGTTCACCTCCAGAAAATTTAGTTACAACTTCTATTTTCTTCAACTTGTTTTCCAAGATCACGAGACAGTTTTCAATAATCCCCTTCAGATCACATTCTTTTATATCATCTACGTCGCTTCGACTGAATTGGCCAAGACTTTTAACAATTGCAGATGCTCGATTTACGCCAGTGTTAATGATGTCAAAGTATTTGGTGAGTTTTTCCGATTCGCCGTTGAATTCCTCCCTGATTTGCTGGGAGACAGCTTGAATTCCATTTTGAATGTAGTTGAGAGGGTTGTTTATCTCATGTCCAACACCAGCCGCCAAAACTCCAAGAGAAGCCATTTTTTCAGACCGAACCAACAAATTCTTTGCTTGCTTCAACTCAGCATTGTTTTCATTCAGTTCCAAATTTCTCTTCTTGATCTTTTTCAACAACATCAAAAGTATTATCACCATTGGTACCATCACGCAGAGAACACTGATAGCAACCGAATATTGAATCTCTCTCCTTTGTAGCTCCTTTTCCTGGTTAGCTATTTGCTTTCTGTCATTCTCCTCTTGCAATTTCAGCGGAATGAGTGCAATGTTTCTGATTGCTACGTCGCGATACAAGGAATCCTGAAGATGTAGGTATTTGGATTGACTTTCAATGGCATTTTGAAGATCATCGTTACTGAGGTGAATATTTGCATACAATCGATGATTCTGAAGCAATTGAAGCCTCCAATTATACCTAAGAGCGATTTGATGACATTGATCAAGAAAATCCAATGCAGATACAATGTCGCCCTGATCGTGGGCTAGCTTGGATAGTAAATGTAAAGTTTCGCAAATTCCCTTTTTGTCTCCAATGCTCGTGGACTTCATCAATGATTGTCCATAGAAGGTTGAGGCTGAGTCATACTGTCCCTTAAGATGAAATATCTCTCCTAAATTTCGCTTTGAAACAGCGCCCCAATTGATATTGTCGATCTCCGTTGCCAAAAGATTGGCTCTCGAGAAGTGTTCTTTTGCCGGGATCAAATTTCCTTCTATTAGAAAAGTGTATCCCAAATTGTTTAGAGAATAAACCTGTGCATTTTTGTTTTTATTAGCGACTGACGCTGAATAACCTTTTTCGAAATACTCTTTCGCAAGATCATACTTTTTGATCTCCCGATACACTAGTCCTATATTATTGTAGGTGATGCCCGCTCCATATCGATCGTTCGTAAGTAGTAGCAGATCTATAGAGCGTAGGTAATACTCCACTGACAATTCAAAATTTCCTAAGTCATAGTTGAGCAATCCCAAATTGCTAGTTGAGGCACTCATTAGTGCAGAGTCCTCAATTTTCGATGCAATGACCAGGGATTGCTGATTATAACTTTGAGATTGGCTGTAATCTCCCAAGTAGTAATATGTGCTTGCAATCAGCCGGAGTGATTTCGAAATTCTAGCAGAGTCACGTAGGCCTAGAGAAATTTCCAATGCCTCTTTGGCATAAATCATTCCTTCGTCAGGATTTGTCCACCAAATACTGATAGCAAGTTGACCCAAGGCATCTACCCTCTGCACACCTGTCAAAGTCTCTAAAACAGATCTAAGACTATCTAAATCTTGAGATTGTGAACTAGTGGCTAAGGCGGCAACAATAGAAAGCGTGACTATTCCTCTTCTAAGCATCTTTCTACTGCAAGAAAATACTAAATTATCAAGACCACCCATTCGTAGTATGACGGATAAATAATTAAGTAATTAACCTAGTAAAAATCTCGTACGTTGCCTACCGAGCGAGCTTAGGGCTGTCTATGCCGCTATCTCATTATTGTAGGATTCATGTTTCTGAATTCCTCAATGGCTTCTTCAATCTCCTCCTGCTTAAAAGGTTTGGTGAAAAACTTATGAACAACGTTTTCCTTGAGCGCCTTGTCAATTTCATCATCATAGTCATAACCCGTTAGTATAAAATAGCCGATGTTGGTAAAGCGTTCCTGTGCCTTTCTTATGAACTCCACACCGTTCATCTCCGGCATACGCATGTCGCTGATGACAACTATGATCTTGCTATGTGCTTCGCCCAGTTTTTTCAGTCCTTCCTCACCCGAATTTGAGGTAATCACTTCATACCTATCCTCAAAGCTCACCTTGAATAAGAACAAATTCGGCTCCTCATCATCTACATACAAAATTGATATGTCTTCATGATATGGCATTAGCTCTGATTGTTTAGTGGTAATGTCACAATGAACTGAGTTCCAACGTTCTCTTCAGATATAACTTGAATACTACCATAATGTTCCTCAATTATGGAATAAGTTATAAAAAGACCTAGCCCTGTCCCCTCTCCAGGAGGTTTTGTCGTAAAAAAAGGATCTCCCATTTTCAGAAGGTTTTCTTTTGGAATTCCAACGCCATCATCCTTAATCGACACCACAAGCTTCCCATCATTAACCTCGGTTAAAACTTCAATACTACCGCGACCACTAATTGATTGCTGAGCATTTGAAATAATGTTCATGAAAGCCTGATGAAGCTTTCCCTCACTACCCTTCACAACAATGGGTTTGGTCACATAATTCCTTTTGACATCAATCTTCCGCAGTTTATTGCCCAAGATCAATAAGCAATTCTCGATGATATCCTCGACCTTACAATATTCATTCCCATTCACTCCCGACCTGCTAAAGTGACTGAGGCTTTTTACAATTTGCGAAGCACGATCTACTCCCTCATCAATAATATCAAAGTACGTACTAAGACTGTTTCTTGCCTCCTTGTAATCTTTTTGCATCTTCTTGGCCATCGTATTCACTCCATTTTTGATGTAGTTGAGCGGGTTATTGATTTCGTGACCGACACCGGCAGCAAGCACTCCTAGTGAAGCCATCTTCTCTGATCTTATCAGCAGGTTTTGAGTGCGTTTTAGTTCATCGTTATTTTTCCTTAGTTCGCGAAAAGCAATAACATTTCGTCTAAACAGAATGATCAAGAGGGAGAAAAGAGGAACTGCGCCAATCAGCACTGCAACGTAAATCCTATTTGTGAAGCTCTTGTTTCTCAAATCAGCTTGCTGCTTTAACAACTTGATTCGATCCTCTTCCTCTTTTATCTTGATCGGGACCAGTGAAAGATTACGACCAACAGCATCTTGGAAGAGAGAGTCGCTCAGATCAAGGTATAGGAATTGATTTCTGATCACCTGGTAATTGTCTTTGTTGACCAGGTGGATGCTTGCATACAGACGGAGGTTTTCAAGCAATTGATACCGCAGCTTCGTTCTCCCAGCTATCTCGTGGCTCCTATCTAGAAATTCGGTTGCCTGCTCTATTTGACCCAGATCAAGAGCATGTTTTGCCAGAAAGGCAAAAGATTCCGCCTGGCCCTTCTTATCTCCAATTTCCTGACAGGCTTGAAGAGACTTCAAGTAGTAGGAACTCGCAGAGTCATATCGTCCTTCATACCTCAAAATCTCACCTATGTTCCTTAGAGAGACAGCTCCCCAGTTTATATTTCCGATTTTTCTAGCCAGAGTTAATGCACTGTCGAAATATTGACGAGCTAGCTGAAAATTGCCTTCTTTCCTGAAGGTGATACCTATATTATTAAGTGAATAGACCTTTACATCCGGATTATTGTTCATTAGAGCAGCATCGTACGCTTCAAAAAAATTGCTTCTTGCCGTTTCAAAATCAGAGACACGCTCGAACACCAGTCCGATGTTGTTGAGAGTAGCTCCAAGACCATACCGATCACCTGTATTGTCCTTAATCGCTTTGGATCTGAGGAGATATTCAAGAGAAGTCTGATAGCTGCCCAAATCATAGTAGATCAGGCCGATATTATTGTATCCATTGTTGATCAAAGTAGAATCTCCGATCGACAGAGCCATGTCAAGGGCTCGTTGATTGTAATCTAATGAAGTGTCAAAGTCTCCTTTGTAGTAATGTACACCAGCAATAAGGCGAAGTGATTTTGAGATATTCACGGAATCATTGAACTCTCCAGAAATAGTCAGTGCTTCATGTCCGTGACCCATCGCCTGATTCGGGTAGTTAAGCCATTCACTTAGAATCAGTTGATGCAGAATATTTACACGATCAATACCGTTGGCCTTATCCAAGAGGAGTAACAAACTATCGGATTCCTGACCAAACGAACTAAAAGCTAAAGAGACCGCAAGTGTAAGTTTGATGAAAGCCTTTCTAAACATTGGATTTACGGTCAACTTAATATACTGAATTTCAAGCAAATCTGGATGGTGGATTGGCTAAAAAACAGGTAAGTGTTATGAGCTATTCCAAAGTTCGAAACTCCCACCCGTAACAACCATACGAAAGACTACTGTGAGCAACCGAACTACGAAAACCTGAACTTCATGTATTTGATCGTTTCTCCCTTTTCTGTCCAGATCTTCTCATACTTGGTTTTGATGTCAAAGTGATCAGCCAGCAACTCTGAGTTGTACAAGTCATAAGTGAAAAAGTGATGTTTAATGTCAAATTCAGTCAGTACATTAAGTGTATAGTCAAAAAGTGCAGTATTGTCTGTTTTAAACTTAAACCAACCTCCATCACGTAGTACGACTTTGTACTTCTCAAGAAAAGAGGCATTTGAAAGTCTATGTTTTTCATCTCGTTCTTTTGGTCGTGGATCTGGAAACGTTAGCCAAATCTCATCCACCTCGCTTCTTTCAAATAGTTCGTCAATGTTGTTGATATGGGTGCGAAGGAATGCAACATTTGAAAGCTTCTTTTCGAAAGCTACCTGGCTCCCTTTCCACACACGCTCACCTTTTAGGTCAATACCTACATAATTCTTCCCAGGAAATTTTTCTGCAAGTGTCAATGTATACTCACCTCTTCCACATGCCAATTCTACTACGATCGCATTTTTGTTCTTAAAAAAAGACTGCCAATTCCCCTGTATATTTTCGTAGTTTGCTTTGCCAGGTTCGAGGACATTTACGCTTTCTCTATTTTCTGAAAATTTTTGCTGTTTGTTTTTTCTTCCCACAGGCCAAAGCCGTTTGGTTGGTCTCTAGATCATTTTTATGATGGCAAATATCCTATAATTATTGCTTTGATGATTCTAAAAAATTTCTAACTTGTCAGTTCTGACTGTGGATCTTTTTTTGATCATTCTTAAAGCACTATTATGAAAGCCTTTGCACTCACCATACTCCTATGTTCTGCTTTATCCTCATTATCGCAAGAAAATGAAAGCGAGGATATTGTTAAGGTTATCGATGACCTAACCATTAAGTGGGATAATCAAGCTTTGGAACTTAAAACTTACAAGGGCCTGCAGGTGTACTGCTCTACAAAGCCATACCGGGACAAAACCGTTAGGCTGTTAGACAAAATTCATCACTACGATACACTGCTTTATGGAATTGTGAGCAGGAAGTATAAAGATGGCAAAGACTCTGAAGCATCAGCTACACTTGACGACATCAAAAAGCTTGAATCTGACTATACTACGAAGAACTTTAAGGCTTTCATTCATCGAGAGTGCAATGGAGTGAATGAGATCGAACGAAATTTTGGACGCCAGGGAGGATCTCAGTACGAAAAGGAAGTAAAGAAATTAGAAAAGGAATTAAGCAAGTATGTTGAAAGTATAACCAACCGCATTGATATCATAGACGAACATATTCACCACCTTAAATTGGATTGAGGAGAGTAGTTGAAAGCGCCTACAGCGGCGTTCAAGGCAGTCATATCACCTCACAACTTAAGTTCATCTGAGCTAACAGTTACTTCCCTGGCAAATTGTCAGACTGAGCGAAAATGAATATCAAGAGCTATTAATTAGCAATCATCCTTAACGCACCTTTCCCAAGATTTCTGGTGACCATTTCACGATACTTTGCAGTCTTAACAAAATCGGAAAGGAATTCCGTCATCACTCCATCCCAATCGTTACTGAGCGGCATAATGATGCCAAACTCATCTCCAACCTGATCTCCTACAGGGTGCCTCTTCACTGGTTGTCCCTTTTCAAGATATTCCAGATAATAGTGAATATCAGAAAAGCCAAAGGCATTTGGGTTGCCTGAGATATTTTCTAATATATCTCTGCTAGAAGTAACATCTGTGATTTGCATCGCTGGGAAATTACTAGACTTAACACTGGCCATCCGATCGTAGTTAGTTGTAGATGGAACTCCGTAACCCATTTTCCCATTGAACGCGGTACTAATGTTGTTCAAACTGGTCAAGGTTGGGAAACTTTTATGTGAGATAAGTACAGAGATGTTGTTGAGAAAGGTGGGGCTGTACTTCAAAAATTGTTTTCGTTCCTCTTTAACACTTGTATTGCTTAACCCAAACACTCCGCCACTGCTGTTCCTTACTTCTTGCAAATACAACTTGAAATCCTTGTTTTGCGCCTCGACGTAGGTACTGGACACTGTAATTCCATACTTATCGTCAACGAAATTTTCGAATTCTCGCATCACGTCGACAAGAAGCCCCGTTGTGCTACCAGAACTACTATTACTTGCGAACCCGTTCACACCAGCGTGAATGTAGAAGAGGTTAGCTGTCTTTGAACTTTGTGCTGCTGCGAAGCTGTCCCCGGTCCGCTGAGCAAACGTCGTGGTAGCTCCCAGCAGGAGCGTACCATAAATCATTTTTTTGGTAAATTTTATCATTAGGTAGCTAGTTAGTTCCTTCAATTAATCGTAGGGCTCCTTTGCCCAAATGTTCACTTATTATCAACCGGTATTCCGGACCTCCTATGAATCCGTTGTTAAAAAAATCTTTAATTAGTGGCTCCCAGTCATTCCTTAGCGGCATAATCACACCGAATCGATCTTCTCCCTTATCCCCTATTGAATGTCTCTTGATTGGAGTCTTTTCTTTGAGTGCTTGCAAGTAGTAATTCAAGTCGACAACTCCAAACGCATCATTATCTGTCGAAACCTTTGCCATCACTTCATTTACTGAGGGAAGTGAAATTATTTCCATGTCGGGATAGTAGGCCTGACGCAATTCATCGAGCCTGGCATAGTAGGTTGACGAAGACACTGAATATGCCTTTTTTCCTGAGAATCTCGCGCTAAGATCTCCTAGATTCGTGAGTGTCGGTGTTTTGGCGTTAGATATTAAGACAGATACATTACTAATGTAAGGAGGGCTGAACTTGTAGTCTTTCTTTCGTTCTTCCCTAATGCTAACATTGCTTAGCCCAAAAACACCTCCAGAGCCATCTTTTATATCAGACATAAAAATCTTAAAATCCTTGTTGGGTACCTGAACAAATTCGACTGAGACGGAAATTCCACGAGTATCCCGCAGGTAATCTTCAAACTTTTGCATGATATCAACCAAAAGCCCCTTTACTTCTCCATTGGCATCCTGGTCAACAAAACCCGGAACTCCATCGTAAACGTAGTAGAACTTGGCAGCCTTACTTTGCCTGGCGGTAGAATAGGTATCTCCTCTAAGCTGGGCTAAAATTAAGCCTGGCAATAGCGCCAGAATTAGCAAAGTGGCAAGCTTTTTATGTAGAAGTGGCGTCACAACTGAGGGCAAAGTATTGTCAATATTAGCGAACTGCCAAATTAAGCATTCACTTTCTCGATAAAGTACATGTTTCTCCTAGAATAGAAGTAGGAATTATTCCTACTAACATTCTGCGAATGAACTTTCAATTGTCCCTGAACTACTCGAGCCCAACCACGAGAAATGCCTCGTGTCCCTTCCATTTCATTGGTATTACGAAAACAGCGACCTCCGATGGGAATTTTAATTGCTTAGGCATTCCTTCAAAGACGATTGGGACCGAAATATTAAAGTTGTTACCATAGTTGGCTCGCACGCTACCGGCAATCACATTAGATATTTCCCCCGCCATGTCAAGAATGTCTTCGGTGGTTGGATCATCAATACCAATAAAAATGTTGATCAGGTCCACGTACATACTTTTATCCGCAGAGATATAGACAAAGCCTTTTCTATTGCCGGAAATTCCTATCAATCCCGTAAAATTCTTGAGAGAGAGCGTATCTGACTCTTTTATATATGGCACACCAATCTCTGAAGTAACGTCGGTCAGGTGCTTGAAATAGTTTTCCAAAGCTTGAATGAACAAATTGCATGTCGTCTCAAAGTCCTCTTTCTTCGTATCCATCTATTCCTGCCGTTTCTTCAATAGTTTGTCAAAAGCCTTTTTAAGATCATCTGCATTCACGGGTTTATACATGAAACCCCTGGCTCCTTTGTCAAGTGCCTTTAACCCCGTGAGTTTATCAGAAAGGGCTGTAATTATCATCACCTTAGCTGCGGGATGAATTTCCATAATGTTTTCCAGACACGTCAGACCATCCATTTCTGGCATGGTTATGTCTAGTGTGATCACGTCAGGTTTTTTCTCTTTTACGATCTCCAAAGCGGCATTTCCATTTGAGGCTGTCCCAATAATCTCAAGGTTATAGTCCCCAAGATTCTTTTCAATCGTGCGTCGCATTATTGAAGAATCGTCTACAATTAATAATGTCATAGCTCTATTCTTCTATAGGATTTTGGATATTGGATGGAAATTTCACAACAATCTCAAAAAATTGGCCCGTTTCGAAATTGACATTAAATGTTCCATGCAATTCTTCAATTTTTGATTTTACTACTCCAAGACCATGCCCACGACCAGAATATTCATCTACATCTTCATTGGTCGAAAAGCCGTCACTAAATAGTAAATCAATCACCTGCGCATCATCAACCTTATCTCGTTCGGATTCTGCAATAACGTTTCTGTGAATGGCTTTTTCTATGATTTGAGCAGTGTTAAGTCCGTTACCATCATCGCGATATGTCAATATCATCTCATCAGATCCATCCTCGTTATCAAGTGTAATCGCAATGTTCCCTTTTATCAGTTTTCTCTTTGCAATTCTGACATTGGGAGCTTCTATTCCATGTGCAATTGAATTTCTCATTAGCTGGATCAGGATGTCCTTGATGGGGTCCTGAATGATCTTCGGAATGGTCAAGTTCTTGTCATTTGTAAAATCGAAGTTGATCGCCTTTCCGGTATCCTCACTCATTGTGGACAATCCTCGCTTCAATGAATCTATTAGATCATAGTTCGTGTCTGTTTGCTCTTCACTAGAAAACTTGTTATAAATATTAGCGACTTTACGGAGCATATCGCTCATGTTTCCAATGATGATGTCTACCTCATTCACTTCATAAAGAATGTTAAGGAAGTCGTTTCCAACGACCTTCGGATTGTCTTTAAGCTTGGTTATTGCATCCTCGATCTTGTGAAACCGGTCAGTTAGGATCTGAAGGCCAATCACAATCGAATTCCCCTTCAAATTATGGATAATTTGGAAAGTGAAGGTCAAAAGTTCTTCAAAGCCCTCACCTTCATCGTGCCCCTCATACTTGGCTGAAATGCTTTTCAAGACTTTCCTTGAATTCACAATAAAGCCTCGAAGCAATGCGGGATCGATTTTGAGAATACTAAGCATTTGCTCCATTTCCATTTTCTTCTTCTCATCAGCCTCTTCGAGCTTGTGCTGGAGAAGAACGCCTTCAGTCTCATCAGTCACGGTGACCATAATCTGCTGAATCGCTCCAGCTTTATTTTCAATCCTAGTGAAGGCAAGTCGTATGTACTTGGTATTTACCATACCGCCTGATTCCGTAAATATCTTGACCTGCTCCACTGGGTTGAGCTGATTCACCACATCCTCATCAATATCTGAATTGAAGAGGTGTTTCATAAACATTTCAAGCGCTTCCAGATCTCTCGGTATGAGAAGTGTTCTCATGAAGTTCACAAGTGTCTCTCCAGCAATGGTTTTTGTACCGAAAATGGTCTCCATCGCTCTCGAATACAACCTGCTTATTTTATGTTCCTTGTTAAGTAAGAATATCCCTTGCTCAACATTTTCAAATACAACTTGTGATTGTTTGTAGATATTTTCATAAAGGAATCGGGCTTTATCGCGCTCCTTCTTTAATGCCAAATGAGATTTTTTAATCTCAGTGATCATTAGATTGAATGTATCGGCATAGTGTCCAATCTCATCCCTTGTCTTGATGATCACTTTTTTAGAAAGGTCTCCTGCTATTACCTTCTTGGTAAATTCCTCTAATGTTTCCACGTCTTTCAACAGGTGCGAGACAATAAAGGCTATCATTACAAAGGTCAAAAGAGCAATCGAGCTATCAACTACTAAGACTGTGTAAAGGCTTCTATTGGCTTCAGCAGATATCCCTTCTGTATAATCATGTATCCGAACTGACATGAAATCCTCAGTCTTTTTAAGAAGGTTGATTTTTGTCGTGCTCATCTGATACCAGTAATTCGCATCGTTTTCAAGCGTCAAACTCTGGATGAGCTGTTCTCTCAAACGATCTACTTCTACCACATCCTGTCCACTCACAGTATTATTGAAATAAACCAATGATGGCTGATCAGCTATTGTAGTAAATGCATCGATAAAAGCATCTTGCTCCGCAATTAGGGACGTAAACTGACCGCGAGTCTCGGGGGTCAGTGATCCGAAGGAAAATGCCTGTGTTCCAACGGCGCGCTCAATACTGGCCCTCTCCTTTGCTTTTAGAAAGTAGATTATGGCGTGCACCTGCTCAGCTGCTACTCTGTTGCGCGATTCACTTATAAGGCTGTTCACCGTTCTAAGAGCTACCTCATTGATCTCGGAGTAGTAACTGATGACCTGATCTGCACCGATGAACCTTGAATCAACATTTGTTCTTATTTCTTGTATCCTGTCAAAATAAGTGCCCAGATTGTCCAAGTCTTCGGTGTGCAACGAAACAAGATCTGCAAGCTGGTCTCGCTCGATTTCATCATAGAAGGCCTGAATAGTACTATCCGTTTTGTATCGTTGAGCATCAAGATCACCTCTGAATTCCTCAGCATCTTGTGAAAGGAAACCCGCTGAAATGCCCCTTTCCTTCTGTAATTCGTGAACAGCATGGTTGATCTCAATCCCCACCAAAATTGCTTTATTCAATCTTTGTGAGTCCTTATAGTCTTCATAGTGTTCTCGAATTTGGAGATAATCAAAAACAACGATGATGATGATAAGCGGTAAGATTGCTAAGGCAAACTTACTTTTTACCGATAGGTTGTGGATCCTGTTCATGTCAAAGGACTTTATTCACTACTTCAATAAGTGCTTCGGCAGTGAATGGCTTTACGATATACTCTTCGGCTCCTAACTCTTTTCCTTTGTTTACAACAGTTTGCTGGCCTACAGCGCTTACCATGATTATTTTGGAGGTAACACCTTCCTCTCTCAGGACCTTAAGTATTTCAAGACCCATCATGTCCGGCAGAATATTATCTAAAGTAATTAAGTCCGGGCTTAGTTCTAGTGCTAGATTAATGGCGTTTTCTCCGTCGGCGGCTTCTCCCACAATTTCATGCCCCTTATCAGTCAACGCAGTTTTGATCAGCGTGCGCATATAAACTGAATCATCTACGATTAATACCTTACTCATATTGTGTTAGTTAGTTGGTTGATTTATAAGACTTCTTTGATTTTATCCATGAATTTTTCATTGAAAATCCATATAAAATCTGGTGATATATCAAGTTCTTCTCCTTTGAAAATGGCTTTGAAGTGAATAACGGAATCAAAGGAGGTAGTTTCGTTCGCGAGAAATTCGTTCACATTTCCTTGATCCAAAACGTGTAGAGTTGGAACATTTCCATATATATCCACTCCCAGAAAATTGGCAAATTCGGTGATTACCGCGGCTGCCACCATGTTATCTATTTCAGTGAGAAACCCTAGTATCATCATCTTGCTTTCAGGGGAGTCATCATTGAGAATCTCGGCGGGCAAGCAAGCTTTGTTTATCTTTTCCACGTCGCTTTCGCTAAAAACCAAAAAACATGATCCTTTTAGTTCACCCATCAGCTCAGTTTTGATCAAGCTAACGTTTTTTGCTTCTGAGCGAAATTTGGAAACGTCCTCTTTGTCAATGCCGAAGGCAACCTTTTTCAAGGTAATTGGACTTTGAAGAATTTGCTCCATCGAGGACTTGGCCATAGCCAATCCTCCATTTATGAGCTTAGTTGCGACTTCTATTTCGTTTTCTTTCAAGTTATTCAGCATTTAGATGGTTATTTAACTGGTTGCAAATTATTTGATATGGAGGTAATTAATCCACATTTTTCGATGGATGTGCCCTCATCTTAGTTTGAAAAAGGATACGGCCTGTTTTAAGCCAACGGCGAGCTTATCCAACTCTTCAGAATTGACTCGAATCTGCTTTGCAGAAGCGTCATTTTGACCCACAATAACGTTTAAATCCTGGATCGCATTATTAACCTGGTTAGCCCCGGTACTTTGCTCTTGACTTGCACTGCTAATCTCTTGAATTAATTCAGAGGTTTTCTGAATCTTTGAGACCAGATTTTGGAGTAATTCACCGGAGGTTTGAGCAATATCGACCCCTCCTGAAGACACCGAATCAATCTCGGCAGAAGCCGCCTGACTTCTTTCAGCCAATCGTCTAATCTCTGCTGCTACTACCGCAAAACCTTTGCCATGTTCTCCAGCTCTAGCGGCCTCAACCGCAGCATTTAGGGCCAATAAGTTTGTTTGTCGAGCTATCTCTCCAATTATCGATATCTTATTGGTTATCAGCTTCATAGACTCAAGGGTTTTAACTACTGATTCATTCCCATTTTCAACATCTTCTGCGGAACTCACAGCGATTTTCTCTGTCTCCACAGCATTAGTGGCATTAAGCCCAATGCTTGCTGACATTTCTTCCATTGAAGAAGCAACCTTCTCGACTGAGAATGTTTGATTTTCCGCGCCTGATGCTAATACCTCAGAGGATTCCTTCATCTGACTGCTCGCTTTTTCTATGTCATTCGAGGATTGAGTGATGTAGCTAATTACACTTTGAAGCTTTTCAATCATCTGTTCAAATTGGGTTACTAGCTGTCCAACTTCATCATCCGAGATCTTCTCGATCTTAACAGTCAGGTCGCCTTCCACCACCTTTCTAACAACATTAGATACGCTTATGATAGGTCTGACAATCGTTCTGCTAATAAACAAGTAGGTTATTATGCCAATGATCACGATCAGGAAAGACACCCAGTAGATGGTGTTCTTCATATCAGAGAAATTTGCATTGACCTCTAGACGTACACCTTCCGTTGTCTTAGTAGCTATCAAATTCTCCAAGTTCGGAATGATGTCTATGGCAAGAAATTGAATGCTCTGGATAGAAGACTCTGTTTCCATCATGTTTATAATGTCTTCATAGTCGTCAAAAGTCTCTAAGGAAGTCATGACCAGGCTCTGTTCTTGTAAGAGGAGGTCAGTTAGCGTGATCACGGAATCGGCTAATTTCTTCGTTTCAGATTCCCATTCCTCTGACATTCGCAAAATATTCTCCTTCAGGTTCGGGTACACTGAGTGATAAACTCGTAGGTTCTCCTTGGATTCTTCGTCACTTCTATTGTAAATCCAGATGGACGTCAAATACTTGCTTTCATACACAAGATCCTTCAGCGATTCCAGGCTTGCTACAGATTCATCCTGACTTGAAGACAGGTCAGACATCACTGATTCTGAATCTGTAACAGAATAGTGAATGACCACAAAGCTGGCAATAAATATGGCGATTAGCAGCACGAAGCTCAGCAGCAACTTGGTCCGAATAGAAGAGCGAAAGGCTGGTAACTTTAACTTATCTAGCAAATTCATTTTTTTAAATATATACTATCCTTTTGATTGTCGTTGGTTCAACATGGCATTTCCTATTTTTTCTATGGGCAAAACCTCGTGGGCAGCACCGAGCTTTATCGCCTCCTTTGGCATCCCAAACACGACGCTAGTACTTTCATTTTGGGCGATATTGTATGCGCCATGTTTTTTCATTTCAAGGAGTCCATTCGCTCCATCTTTTCCCATTCCGGTTAGCAAGACTCCAACTCCTCTTTCCGCAGCATAGCGAGCCACGGATTTAAACATGACATCTATAGAAGGCTTATGGTGATTAACTCTTGGACCATCCACGATTTGAACGTAAAAGTTGGGAGAACGGCCCTTGAGCATCATATGCCTGTTTCCCGGCGCAATCAAGGCCTGACCTGTGTACAAACGGTCTCCATCTTGCGCCTCCTTTACATTGATTTCACACTCCAAATCAAGGCGATCTGCGAATTGCTTTGTGAACATTTCAGGCATATGTTGCACAACCACTACAGCCGGACAAAGCCTCGTAAGTCCTTTTAGTATCATTTTTAACGCCGTAGTGCCTCCGGTTGACGCTCCTATTGCAACAACGTCGCTGCTTGGGTTCTTTTCATAGTTTCGTTTAACCTCACGAAACTTTGCCTGTTCCTGAAACTTATTATTTGACAGTGACAGTTTGGATAGGTTTGCCTTAGCTGCGGACTTGATGATTCTAATAAGGCTCTCCTTCTGCTCCAAGAGTTCCTCCTTCGTATTTATTTTAGGCTTAGCTAAAACCTCAACAGCACCGTATTCAAGTGCGGTGAGCGCCTCTCTTGTCCCCTTTTGGGTCAAGGTGGAAATGACAACAACGGGTATTGGGTGCTGGGACATTAGTTTTTTCAAAAAAGTTATCCCATCCATTTTCGGCATTTCAATGTCAAGCGTGATCACATCTGGTGCCATTTTCCGCAATTCCTTTACTGCCATATACGGGTCAATCGCTTCGCCAATAACCTCCAGATCGTCATCACTGGCAAAGACCTCAGAAAGCGATTTCCTCACCAGAAGTGAGTCGTCCACAATCAATATTTTGATCTTCTTGCTCAAATCTTATGCCTTAGATTGTGTGTTTGCTGTATGTATCTCATATGAACACTTCCTGTCGTCGTATCGAAAATGATCTTTCTCCCCTGGACGCCGCCCGTGCTTTCGGCAACCAACTTTATATTTTCATTGTTCAGGATCCGTTTAGCAGTCTCCGCATTCCTCTCTCCAACATTCATAGTTAGATTGACCAGGTTAGCCCCGCCGAACATCTTGGCTTCAATGTTGTCCGCATTGGCTCCTTTCCTTTTCATTTCTGCCAGTAACTTTTCCATTGCCACATTCCCGTATTTTGCAGAAGCGAGTCCTTCGCCATTCCAAAGTGGGAGCATGAAATGATTGATTCCGCCAATCTTCTTCTTGATGTCAAAAAGGCAAATAGATATGCAGGAGCCTAACACAGTTGTGATCAAGCATGGCTCTACACTCACAAAAATATTTGATGGGTAGAGGTAGTATTTTTCTATCTGCACATCACTTTCTATCAAAATATCTCGCCCTCTTGATTTTCGTTGGAAAACAAAATTTCGTCTTCTTGCAATTCGACACCTGTGGCTTCTCGTAATGGCAATTCAATCTCGAACTGAGTCCCTTCATTGAACACACTCTTCATATCAAGTGTACCGTCCAGAATGGAGACAAGCGAATGAACGATAGAAAGTCCGAGTCCGTGTCCGCCGAACTCTTTCCTTGTACCGGTATCCAGTTGTCTAAATCGATCGTAAATCTGCCCGAGGTTCTTCGTTTCAATTCCTACCCCAAAATCCTGTATATGGATGTGTAGCTTTGACTCTTCGTCATTGTGGGTTCGAATACGTATTTTGGAACCATCATGACTGAACTTTATTGCATTGGATATCAGGTTAGCCATTATCACCTCGAGCTTCTCATGATCAGAACTAAATGAATCTTCCGCTTCCAAGATGAGTTCGAAATCGATATTCTTTTTCGTTGCAAGGTGGTGAAAAGAGTGAACAAGCTCTTCTATGAGGGCTCTTACATTAATATTGGCTATAATTGGAAAAGACTGACCTGCTTCTATCTCGGCAGCATTGAAAATATTCCTGATTTGAAAGTTTAGCGCATACATCTCGGAATATACGAGCTCGGCATTTGTTGCAGTCTGCTCAATATCATCGGGAGACGAAGCGATTTGATTCACTAGCCCCAAGATGGATGTCATCGGATTGTTAATTTCATTTTTTATGTTAGACAGGAAATCACTTTTCAATTCCTCCGATTTCAGCAACTTGGCATTTACCACCTCTATCCGGCGCTCAAGCTTGGCGTTACGTTCTTCGAGTTCTTTGATCTTTTGTTTTATGTCTTCCATTTTGGTGATTATATTTTTTGGTAAACGGTTGGTTCAATTTGTCTTAGAGGCACGTTCTTACCTATGATCGACTCTGAATGTCCGAGGAAAAAGTATCCGCCGGGCCTGAGCTTTTCACATAATCGATTAATAACCCTTTCCTGCAGATTCTTATCAAAATAGATTAGTACATTCCTGCAGAAGATAATGTCATAATCATCGGCAACTTTGTATTTATTTTCTATCAGATTGAGTCGTTGAAATTCGACCTTAGAACGGATCGCAGGAATAAATCTGACAACTTTTTTTCTCGGGTCTTTGCTTTTCATTAGATACTTGTCCCGGATCATGATCGGGATGTCCCTGATTCGATCCTCTGGATAAATCGCCGTTACTGCAGTCTTGAGTTTCTCTATCGAAATATCGGTGCCAAGGATGGAATAGTTGATTCGCGAGCGGTCCAAATGCACATTAAATTCTTCCAAAACCATCGCAATGGTGTATATCTCCTCACCACTGGAAGCTGCTGCGCTCCATATCTTCAGCTTTTCTCTAGGGTTTTCACTGATAAATTGAGGAAGTAAAATTCCCGTCAAAAAATCGAAGTGGGATGATTCTCTAAAAAAGTCCGTTTTGTTGGTTGAGATCGCATCGATCATTTCCAACATTTCGTCCTTTCCTGCCTTGCTAAATACGAAATCTATGTACGCTGCAAAGGTCTTGATCCCTGTTTTCCGGAGGCGTTTCTGAAGTCTTCCCTCAACCATTGTCTTTTTGAAATCAGGAAGCTTTATGCCGTATTGGGACGTAATAAACTCACTTATCTGTCGAAACTCTGCGGTGGACATTCGCTGTGGACTTTCAACAATATTTGAGATGACCTGTTCCATCAAAATTTTTCAAATTCTGAATCCTGAACATCAGCCCCATCTCCAAGATCAATATCTATCCCCTCGCCACTAGCGGAGTCATTAATTTCGTTTTCGTCGATGGGGGTGAACGACTGAACTGAGTCCTGGGAAGTCGGGGCGATGTGCTCATCGGCTAGCGTAAAAAATGAAATTGCATCGCTGAGCACGTTTGCCTGGTTATTAAGCTCCTCTGAATTTGCTGCCATTTCCTGCGCTACAGCTGCATTTTGTTGAACGACATTGTTAAGGTTTTGTATTGCGTTGTTGATCTGATCAGCACCGCTGTTTTGTTCAACGCTGGCACTCGATATCTGCATCACCAACTCAGAGGCCTTTTGTATCTCAGGAACAATGTTAGAGAGCACATCCATCGACGCTTGCGCAATCTCTATCCCAAGTAATGATTCCTCATCGATTTCCTTAGCTGCTACCTGACTTCTTTCAGCTAATCTCCGAATTTCCGCTGCTACAACCGCGAATCCCTTGCCATGTTCTCCAGCCCGTGCGGCTTCTACAGCAGCGTTAAGTGCCAAAAGATTTGTTTGCCTTGCGATTTCGCCTATTATCGATATTTTGCTTGTGATGGTGTTCATTGAATCCAGTGTGCGTTTCACCATTTCGCTACTATCCGATAAGCTTGAAGCTCCCGACTTCGACAAGTTCTCGGTTTCTTTCGCGTTTGCTGTATTTTGTTCGATGTTTGCAGCCATTTCCTCCATCGATGAAGAGACTTCCTCCGCTGAACTAGCCTGATCCGAAGCCCCTTCTGACATCACTTGAGCTGATCTGCTTAGCTCCAGGCTGGCATTGGCAATACTTTCACTGCTGGTGACCACTGCAGAAACAATATCACGTAGCTTGTTGCTCATCATTTTCAGTTTTGCCAATAACTGACCAACCTGATCATCAGTGGTGCTTTCAATATCAACATCCAGATTTCCATTTGAAATATTTGTGACCGCATTAAATGCCGCACCCAATGACTTTTTGAAATACCTGTAAACAGTGAAGAAAATGCCGGCTAGAAACAGAACCCCTATTACCAAGGATACAGATAGATACGTGGCATACTTTCTCGATTCTTCGATCGCTTCAGTGCCATCCTGGTCAAGAGCATCAATGAGCAAATACAATTGTACACCCATGGTGATAGCAATCATCCCAATAATGATGCTTAGCAGCGTAATCTTAGACTGTATGGTTAAGTTCATCTTGTCTATTTTTCAGTCAACTCTTCCGATGACATAGTTTCGTTGGCCTCCTGCATGTACATCACATCTTGGATGCTAAAGACTTGATCAAGGTTCAAAAGCATAATGAATTCATCTTCTCTTCGGATCATTCCTCGAATAAAGTCTAACCTATACTTAGCTTCTATGCTGGGCGAAGGTTGAATTGCGGACTGAGGTACTTCGAGCACTTCGAGCACAGCATCCACCAGCGTGCCGATTTGCAATACTTCTCCTTCAACCTCAATCTCAATCACTACGATGCATGTATCTACGGTGAATTCGATGGACTCCAATCCGAATTTGACTTTGGTATCAATTAGCGGAAGGACTTTACCTCGTAGGTTGATAACGCCAGCCATGTAATCTGGAGACAGTGGGATACTGGTAATCCCAGGCACCTCCAATATCTCTATCACTTTTTTTACATCAACAGCGAAAAACTCATCATCCAGCTTAAATGATAAGTAAGACTCCATAACTTCATTGTCGTGCTCTTGTTCTTCTATGCTCCTCATGCTGATTTTTTTTGTTTTACAATTTTTCGAGCTATAATCTTATAGGCATCCAGTACCAGGGCAATACTGCCGTCACCGAGAATGGTAGCTCCCGACACAAATTCCTGGTTTCTGTAATATTTTCCGACTGGTTTTAATACTGCCTGGTATTCTCCGACTATGGAATCCACACAAACAGCAATTTTATTATCCTCGTTTTCGAGCAAAATGATACTCGCCTTTTCCGGAGGATTCTCATCCTTGATAAGAAACTCTTTTCTCAAATCCAGGTAGGGAATTTTATCTTCCTCTAGTGTTATTAATTCGTTGAAATCATTAGACAGCTCATCCCTTTTTATTTCATAACACTTCTTAATGTCGCCAAGCGGAACGACAAAGGATGTAGCTTCCACTTTAACAAGAAGCCCATCGATGACTGACAAAGTAAGTGGCAATCCCAAGACAATCTTAGTTCCCTGTCCGATCTTGGATTCGACTGTGATATCCCCTCGGATATCTAGAATGTTCTTCTTGACGACATCCATTCCAACACCCCGGCCCGAGATATCAGTAACGCTCTTAGCCATGCTAAAACCAGGCACGAATATCAAATCGTAAATTTCTCTCTCGCTCAGCTGATCATCTTTTGAAATGAGTCTGTTTGCGATGGCTTTTTCCCTGATTTTTTGGGCATCAATTCCTCTCCCATCATCTTCAATTTGTATGTAAACTTTTGCTCCTGAATAGTAGCTACTCAACTTGATGGTTCCTTTCTCCGGCTTTCCCATCTTAACTCGTTCTTCACGAGATTCAATTCCATGATCCAGACTATTGCGGATCAAATGCATTAGTGGATCTGCCAAGCTATCAATGATTTTCTTATCTAACTCCGTTTCGCCTCCCTCAGTAATAAACTTAACAGACTTACCCAGCTGAGTGGAGATGTCTCTAGTAACCCTGTTGAATCTGCGGAACAGATTACTGATTTGGATGAGCGTCATCTCAAATGCAATATCACGGAGCTGCCGAGATAGTTTCTCTACATTATCTGCAATCGCATTTAGTGTGGGGTCAAAGTTATTCTCTGCATAAAGAGACAGGCCTGCTTGAGTGGTCACCAGCTCGCTTACCTGATTCATCAACTCGTCCAGTTTGTCTGCAGACACCCTGATGCTGGTGATGGCTTCTTCTTTGCCATGAGACTTTTGAAGTTTTTCCTCTTCCTGGCCATCGACTTCATCTTCATGTAGAGAATCTTCCGCACTTCTGGTCAAGGCCTCCGCTGGGACCGCTTTTACCAACTTCTTGAAGTCTTTAAGAGCAGGCAGTTTTGCGTTCAGGTCATTTGGAGGTAATTGAGATGTGAATTCAGACAGGCCAAGAAGATCCACATCCGAGATCTTCTCTATTACAATCTTGCTGGTTTCCTCAACAAAAATGAAAACATCCTTGATTGGGTTCACATCATCTTCAGTAGCCAGTATTACATTCCAAGAAGTATAACACTTCTTTGGATCGTAGCTCTTCGATTTTAATCTTTTGTCTATGGATGTATAAACCCGCGAGGGTCCAAGATCTTTCAATTCATCAATTAAAAGCAATGGATTGGTCCCATCAGAAAAAATAGCTTTGTCGGGTGTGAATGATATGAAATAGGTGCACTTGCTGTGATTTACTTCTTTCTTAGCCGGAGCAATCTCACCACTATAATCCTCCAGCAAGCCCAAAATCTCTGCGGTAAGTTTCTCGTGGTACTTGGCATCTATTGGGTCTGGGATATCGGGTGCCTGAACTATCTTCTTTAAGTGATCCAGCGATTTGAAAGTGGCTTCTATTATCGGCTGACTTAGTTCAATTTCATGACCTCTTACCTGGTCGTAAATCGTCTCAAGGTTATGGACAAAATCAGCCACTTTGCTTGAACCATACATACTACTACTTCCCTTCAGTGTATGCATGGATCTAAAAACCTCAGCAATCAACGAAGAGTCATCAGGTGACTTTTCCAGTAGTAGAAGGCTTTCCTCTATTTTGCTGAACAGGTCCTCAGCTTCTTCAAGATATACACTGTGCAGATTCTCCATTACCCAATCACTTTCTTAACAATTCTTAGCAGCTTACCTTCTTCGAAAGGTTTTACCATCCAACCGGTGGCTCCCGCTTTTTTCCCTTCTAACTTCTTCTCAGCCTGAGATTCCGTTGTTAGCATGAGAATTGGAACGAATTTGTAGATATTGTCCTTTCTCACTTCCTTGATCAGATCAATTCCATCCATCTCGGGCATAAAAAGGTCAGTAATGATGAGTGAAACAGTATCATCAAAGTTTTTTAGAACATCTATGCCATCTTTTCCATTTATTCCTTTCAGCACATGATAGCCCGCATTCTCCAGGGAATTGCCAACCAACTCCCGGATACTTTCCGAATCGTCGACTATAAGAATATTTTTTTTCATCTAAACAAGTTTTGGAATAAACATAAATTCTTTGAATCCGGCATTTGTCACAACCTTTTTCAAATCTGATGGAAGATCTGAATCTACCGTGACCGTCTTCCCCTTCCTCGTTGGGTGATTTTGAAAATAATATAACATCTGCATGTGACAGAGATCCAGAGAGGTAACCTCTCTCTGAAAGAAGTCGATAAAATCATAGTCATCGAAAATCGGCTCGATCTGTGACATAAATGCATCAACATTATTAATGTTAAGGTCTCCCTCTAGAAATACTTTGGTCTTCCTGATTTTTTTTCGTTTTGATGGCTCAAGTATCAATTTTGCATTCCTCAGGTTTTGTTTGACCTCCTTCTTAATAGTTGCGCTTTTCTTCTCCACCCTTTGGTCTTTTGGAGGGCTTTTAACTCGCTTGTCATCCGTCTTTTGCTTTGATGTAGCTTTGATTGATTTGGTGACTTTCTCTTTTCTAAGAACCAGCTTGGTTGAGGCTTTTACTACAGGCTTAGCTTTTTTGCTCGATTTCTTTTTTTTGCTTGGCATCACTGAAACCTCTTTCTTCTTTTCTTGCTTCTTGCCCATATTTGTTCCCAATGCTGCCATCTTAACTTAATTTTTTCATTGTTCTTAAATACTCAGCACAAAACTTTAGATAATCCTTGGCGCTATTTGAGGATGGTGAGTAGCTGATGACTGATTCTCCAAACGATGGCGCCTCAGCGGCTTTCACGTTGGTTCTAATATCGCTCTTAAATAAGCTCACATCGAAATTTTGCTTAACATACTCTTTTATTTCTGAAGTTAGTTTTTTCCGACCATCTACTAAAACCGGAAGAATACCTGCCACCTTAAGTTTTTTATTAAGCGAAGATTGGACCTCCTGAATTGTTTCCATGATCTGTTCGAGCCCTTGAATACTGAACACATCCAATTGAATAGGAATGACAACATTATTTGAGGCACCCAGCGCATTGAGTGTTAAGTATGACAAAGACGGCGGACAATCTATTAGCACAAAATCATAACCTCGAATCTTTTTGAGCACATCTCTCAACAAGAATTCAGAAATCTTTGTCTTAGAGCCAAATTCCAATTTGCTTAGTCTCTGATCCGTGGGAGCTACATGAAACCCTTCTCTCTCAACGATTACTTCAGAGATCTTTTTTTTCCCCAGCAAAGCCTCACTGATTGAATAATCAAAGTCATTTATTCCCAGAGAATAAGATAGGTTGCCTTGCGGATCTAAATCAATAACCAAAACACTCTTCTTTTTTTTGGCCAGAGCGCTTGCCAAGTTTACAGCAGTAGTTGTCTTTCCAGTTCCTCCTTTTTGGTTAATTACACTGGTTATCATAAGGTTGGTCTAAAGGTCATCGTGAATTTATAGTATCATATGATAAAATAAATTAAATATCGATCAATTCGAAACCCTGTCACACAAAATGCAACTTAACTAAGATCAAGCCGCAAGCTATGTTTTGTACAGGTATTTTGTACCTATAATTACCACAATATTGATATATGAAAATTGACTACAGGTTATTGATTTCAGCCACGACAAATGTGCTTCCAGTAATCAAAATAAGGTCATTGTCTTTTGCGGTGCTTAAGGAAGTATCAATAGCATCATTAACATCGGCGTGTGAATCTCCCCTAAGTCCATAATCCTCAGCACTGCTTTGGAGATCGTTTACTGCAAGAGACCTAGGTACATTCGCCTGCGTCCAATGTATTTTTGATTGCTTCGGAATCAGATCAAATAGAGGCTTTAGCTCCTTATCTTTCACTGTACCGAAAATTAAGATCAATTCGCCTTCCAGCATGGACAAGGCCTCATCGAACAAAATTTTCAGCCCTTCTACATTGTGGCTCACATCTGCGATCATTTTAGGTGATTCCTGGATTGTTTGAAATCTGCCCTTAAAATTTGTTAGTGATTCCATCTGTTCTATGCCAAGACGAATATGATCTTCAGTTATTTTGTAACCTCTCTTCATCAACTGCCTTGATGTGAGTACAATTCCATGCTCGTTTTCCTTTTTATAATAAGGCAAATTGGCCGTTGGTGAGCTCTTTTCTTGTGGCACTTGGAGAGTCGCTCTTAGAGACTCAGCTTTTTCCCTGAACACATGAAAGACCTCTTCCTGATACTTGCCAAGAACTACTGGAATATCGGGTTTGATGATTCCAGCTTTTTCAAATGCAATTTTTTCAAGTGTATCACCTAGCATCTCTGTATGATCCATGCCGATATTGGTGATTAAACATACTTCGGGGCTAATAACATTTGTGCTGTCCAGGCGACCTCCAAGGCCAGTTTCAACTACAGCAATATCCACTTTCTGAAGTGAGAAGTACTCAAATGCCATCGCAACTGTTATCTCAAAAAATGACGGTCTGATTTGATCAATGTTAGCTCTAATCCTTTCAACAAAATTTATAACAAATTGATTATCAATAGGTTTACCATCTATTCTTATACGTTCGGTAAAGCTTTTGAGATGAGGCGAGGTATAAAGACCTGTCCGGTATCCTGCTACTTGCAAAATGGCTGCAATACCATGTGCACTTGTACCTTTTCCATTTGTCCCCGCTATATGAACAGATTTGAATTTCTCATGCGGGTTATCCAGTATCCTAAGTAATCTAATGGTGTTAGTCAGGTCCTTTTTGTATGCTACTTTGCCTACCCGCTGATACATCGGGAGCTTTCGATACAGGAAATCAAGCGTTTCCTGAAAAGTCATCTTGCTTTGATGATGAAAGTAACTGTGCCGTTAGAAAGTGCGGCAGGCGTATAATCAGATGTCTTGCTAAAAGTTAGCTTCTCAACGGCTTCACGGTATTTCCTTTCAACAGAAGGTGAGACGGTGCTTGTGACAGTTTCAATTTTAACGAGATAACCATCCTGATCAACAGCGATTTTATACACTATTTTGCCTATCTCGTCTGATTGATCATCAGGGTCTGGCTTGAAGTCCCAGATCCAACCGGCAAGTGCCAAGCTAGCCCCCTCCGAATTACCTGTTTCTGACCCTTGATTTCCATATATGGCCCTATCGTCAACCGTTGGTTCCTCCACCACCTCTTCTTCCTCTGCTTCTTCCTGGGGATTCTGGACAATCTCTGTAGTATCTGTTTCGATCTCGTCACTGATTGCCATTTCTTTAGTGGTCTCTTCTGTTGTCTCAGAGGGATCACCTGCGACTTCATCTGTCTCTGTAGGCGTTTCACTTTCTTCCAATATAGGAGTCTCGGTTTCAATGTCTTCTTGTGCATTTTCAACGGGACTTTCTATTGGAGTATTCTCCTGTGATTCATCTTCGACCGTTTTAGAAGATTCCTGGACTGGCTGATCGCTGCTTTCCGGGGTTGGCTGCGGTGTTGAGCCTGCTGATGACGTGAGACCGAGCTCAATTCCGTACTCAGGAATTGGTGGAAATGGCGCTTTCCAGGCAACTAGGAAGTAAAAAAGTACGAGCAAGAACAACTGGATTGATACAGAGACCAACCAACCAACTCTCTTGTTCTTTTCTTCTTGTTGCTCCCTTGTATCCATGTTTACTCCGGTTTGGTCGCTATCGAAACCTTCGCTTTTAGGTTGGTCGCAATTCCAGCGATCTCTACAAGCCGCTCCACCGGCACAGAAGCGTCGCAATGCAATACAACAATTCCCTCATTTCCTTCCAGGTTTGATTTCAGCAATGCTTCGATGTTGCCACGACTCGTTTTCTGATTGTTTACGAAATACTTCAGGTCCTTTGTTATTGTCACACTGACTTTTTGCATAACAATCTCAGAAGATTTAGAAGACGGAAGGTTTACTGGTAACCCAGATGGTGTAATGAATGAGGCTGTTAGCATGAAAAAGATCAACAGTAAGAAAATGACATCAGTCATCGAAGACATACTGAACGTCGCCTGAACTTTATGTTTGGACTGCAGATTCATGATTTCTTAGGTTCCTGAAGTAGGTCTATAAAATCTATTACGTTCGATTCCATCGTATGGATCAATTTTCCAACCTTGGCAACCAGGTAATTGTATCCGAGATAAGCTATAATTCCCACAAATAGTCCTGCGGCAGTTGTGATCATCGCTTCGTAAATACCGGACGATAGAAGTTTAGGACTGACGGCACCTTCCTCCTGGGCGATGGAAATGAAGGCCTGAATCATTCCCGTAACCGTACCTAAAAATCCAATCATAGGAGCGGCGCCTGCGATGGTCGCCAACAAGTTGAGATTCTTCTCCAACCGGTAGATTTCCAGTTTGCCAACGTTCTCGATGCTTACTTCGATGTTCTTCAGTGGGTTCCCTATCCTGCTAATTCCTTTTTCAATCATTCTGGCAATGGGTGTATCCGTTTTGCCACAAAGCAAGGTGGCTCCAGTGATGTCACCTGATAATACCAAGGAGCGGATTTGATCTTTGAATGATTCAGGTGTTTTACTAGCAGCACCGAGCGTTCTTTGTCTTTCAACAAAAATGTAGATGGCAATCATCCAAAGAATGAGGATCGGTATCATCATGTACCCTCCATTCAGAAGCAATTCAAGCACAGAGATAGACTCTCCAGCCTCTTCTGGCTGAAGATCTTGCATAACACTTAATAACATAGTCTCTTTAAAAAAAATTGAGTTAACCAAATGAGTTCTTCACACTCATTCAGCTAACTCAACGGTTATTTTCTATTATTAGTACGTTTAATACTTCAGCACCCAAATATCATCTCCATACTCGCCCTTGAAACCGTCGACACCTTGGGTTGCGGCAGCTACAGTTGGGAATCCTGCAATCGCCACACGATTGAACAGTCCATTACCAAATGGAGGGATTATCGATGGGCTCTTGCCTTCTCCAGCAAGTTTATTGGCATAATCCATTGCAATATCTTCGTCTACAAAGCTTGCAATAATTATGTAAGCATTTCCAGTTCTTTCCTCCAGCCTTGTTATTTCACCCGGTGTTGTTGCCACTTGTGTAGCCGCAGGCCTTGTATTGGTAGCTGCCGGACGCTGCTGAGATTGTGTATTTGCCGAAGTAGAAGCTGGTTGTTGTTGACTGGAGGTGTTCTCCGCCGAAGCAGCAGGTTGCTGCGCCGGTTTCTTAGCAGGCGCCTTCTTCGGTACTTCTTTCCTTGCGACTGGTTTTTCCTCTCCTCCAGGCTTATACACAAACCAGAAAATCAGTCCAAGTCCAACGAATAGTATGGTTCCAAAAATGACAATTCGAGTAAACTTACCTTTTGATGCCTTAGCTTCGTCATTGGAAAATGTAGGTGCGGTATTGAAGTCACTCTGAGCAGCCTCCGGTTCGCTTTCGGTTTCAAAATCCTTGAAATCATCACCTGCGAACTCATCGTCATCGAAAACAGAGTCCGACAGTTCGGCATCCAGATCAATATCACTCGCATCAAAATCTCCGAAATCTTCCTCAGAGTAAACATCGTCACCGAGATCACCACCAAGGTCATCCCCAGATGTTTCCGTACTTTCTGAGCCTCCCAACATATCGGACGATGTATCATCTGAAGTATCATCAAATGACTCATCTCCAAAAATCGAATCTTCGGCCATCTCTGATTCAGCGGCAGGTTCCGGATCAGGCGTGGCCTCTGGTTCTGGTTCCGGTTCGGGGGTAGGTTCAGGTTCTGGTGCAGGTGGTTCAGCTTCGGCAGCAACTTCCTCCTCTACAGGATCATCGGCTTTGTCATCGTCATCACCCAAGGCCTCGTATTCGAGATCTGGTAGTCCAAAATCATCATCATCACCGAAAAAATCGTCCTGGTCTTCTTTGTCTTTGTTAGTATCGTCAGCCATATTTTGTTAATTGACTGAACCAAGATAGAATAAAATTAAGAATTAGGAAATTTTACTTCAGAATCTATACTTACCGCCTACCTTGAACGATGCTCCTCGTACCGGATAACCAATGTATTTTTCGTATTCTTTGTTGAAGAGATTGTTAAGTTTCAGGAAAACGGAAAACCTGTCTGTGGCTTTATAATCAAGGTTTAAGTTGAGATCAACGAAGGAATTCAGGTCAATAACTTCGATAGTTGTAGTGCCTGGCGCTTCTATTCCACCCTGAGCAATTACTTCAGAATTAATAAAAAATTTCTCCTTAATATTTTTTACAAAGAACAGTGAAAAAGAATAGGACGGCAGATGCCACGCCTTCTCTAATGTAGCTGTTGTGTAACTAAATAGATTCAACTTGACTCCGACTGATGAGTTCGTGGAAGTAGCGTATGTTCCCTTGCTATTGAATGACAAAATATTTGTGTTTCCTCCATCATACGTGATTGTGTATCTGCTCGAGTCGCTCAAAGATGGAATGAAGAATGGCATTGAATTTACAGTTTCCCAACTCACTCCAGTTTCAACCAATAAGTTCTTGGTCAGGGAACCTCTTAGGCCTCCACCAAAAGAAGAGACCAACTCTGTATTTTCAATGGAAAGTGAGTCATCCAAAAATTGGTTCTGACTAAAAAGGTCATCTAAGGCGTTCCATCTTAGTCCGCTCTCAACAGAACCCAATAGAGACCAGTTGTCATTAAGTTTCAACTTAAGATCGACAAATGGATAAATACCAGTTTCGTTAGCTTCCTCAGCAGTTTTACCTGCTGTCAAGCCAAAGCCTCCTTTTATATTCAAGTTTGAACCTGAGTATTCGATCCAGGGACGAACCACGAACAAAGATCTGTTGTAGTCAAGACCACCCTGGTATGATGAAGCATCTGCATCTAATCCCAGTCCAACTTCAAGTGTTTTATCAACTTTGATCTTCATGTCACTTCGAAGGCTAAAGCCAGACTCTCTATTTATTTGAACTCCATCTTGCACTGATTGATCTGTCTGATATACATGTGGAATGGCTGAATAGCTCAGATCCTTGGAACCACCTTTAAGAATAAATCTGAAATTAGTGTTGCTTCTAACCACGCGTGAGGCTTCATCAGAATTGAAACCCGAATTCAAACGATCGGTGTTCCCAAAGAACCTATATCCGTTTCTATTAAATTCAAATTCCGGAATCAATTGAAGTCCATCTTTTGCATAATTGGCTAAGACCCTAACTCTCGAATCAGACGAAGAACTGTTAGTGGTTGCTATTGGGCCTTCGTGAAAACTCTCATGAAAAATCTCACTTCCGAGCTTTACCAGATTAAGGCTATTAAAATACTTTATTTCAAGCAGAGGCGATCCGTAGTTCCCATAACCGAATTTGATGGAATTTTGATAGGGTACTGTAGTGAAGCTTTCCTTTGATTTTTCAAAGCTCACCTCTGACTTGTATGATGGCCAATTGAAGTCTGGTTCCACCGATTGAAAAACCAAATTTAAAGGTTGCACATCCCTGACATCACTCTTTATACCAGGACTCAGTTTACTTGCGACTGGAAGTTTTATTTGCCGATCCTTTTCAATCACAATTTCAGCGTCCACTACCTCCCCTGTGGATGTTGAATCCACCTGAGCATGCAGAGATATTGACAAAAACAGCAGTAATAGGATGATTATTCCTCGCATAGATTCATTGTTTATTTGTCGTGGAATCTTCAAGGTTTTGGTTTTCGATTAATGACAGTTGATTCTGAGCTTTAAACCTAACTTCTTCGTTTTCAGAATGCTGAATGATCGATCTAAGTGTAGCTTTTGCCTGGAACAACTCATCCATCTGAATGTAATTATCGGCTATGAGCAAATACGATTGATCAATTAAGTCCTGATAGGATCCAAATTTTGAATTAAAGTCGAATAACAATTCAATTGATTCTTGATGTTCTGACTGATCAAACTGCAGTTTTGCTAGTAAAAACGATGCTTCGGCACTAATTCTATCATCTCCATCTTTCAGAGTTTCCAGGTCTTCTTTGCCTTGATCGATGTTTTGAAGAAGGATGTTTGCCCTGCCTTTCACGAGCATAGCATTTCTCTCGCCGTTCAAGGGTTTCCATTCGGCATTGACTATGACATCCGCGACCAAAAGGCAACTATCAAAGCTACCTTTGGCGAAGTAAGTGTTCATAAGACCTAATCGTCCATTGTAGTTGTCCTTTGGCGTAAGCTCAAGGTCTACCAGACCACCATAAGCGTCTAGTGCTTCATCATGGTTTCCGAGTTGAAAGTTTATGTCACCGAGTCTGGAAAAGATCCGGCCAGAAAATTTACCACGAACTTGCTTAATATCGTTGAAGTGCTTACGTGCAGATTCGAGCTCTCCACTTCTGTAATAGGAGTCCGCTAGATAATATTTTGCCTCATCATTGTAAGAACTGCCTGGGTAGTCTTGAACGAATTTCGTGAAGGAGGCTGATGATTCGCCATACTTCAAATTAAAATATTGTGATTTTGCGTATTCAAATTCTATCACCTCCAAACTATCGTCGTTAGGATTTGCATTTCTGTATTTTGCTATGAAATCCTCAATTCCGGAGACTTCCACTCCCCTGCTTTGAAGTTCCTGCAAACCAAGAATCGCATTGAAGGCTACCTTAGAATCAATGTGATTATTTACTATGTATTGAAAGTCGCCTTTTGCCTCATCTAACTTGCTCAAGTTAGTTCTGCTTATGGCTCTGTTCAGGTAAGCTTCAGGCACAAGAGAGCTCCTCCCATATTTTGATATAAGTGATCCAAAATAAAATTCAGCTTGTTCGAATTCAGCACTTTCGAACCGCAGTTGCGCAATCTGATAGATAGCGTCATCGGTGATCGAATCGGTTTTCATCTGAACCACTCGTTCGAATGCAGCTATTGCATCTTCCTTTCTTTCCAAGTTTCGATTCACAATCCCAATTTGAAAGACGATGTAAGAAGATTCTTGTGTTCGTGCAATTGAGGTATATAGGCTCAAGGCTTGCTCGTATGCTTTTGTTGCATAGTATGCGTCTGCAAGTCTCAATTCAGCATCGTATTTGAGCTCTCTGGTTGGTCTCGAACTTATGAAATTTTCAAAATGGCCAATTGATCTACTATACCTTCCCAAATTAAAGTTGGCGTATGCTAACCCGTAAATTGACTCTGCACTTTTTTGAGATTGTGATTCATATGAGGTGATGGCGTTATCGAAATCAGATAGGTTAAAGTGGGCTTCTGCAAGGTTAAAGTAGGCATTGTCCCGAAGGGTTTGATCATCTGGATACTTCAGGCTCTCACGGAACCAGCGAATCGATTTATTGAAAAGCCCATCACTAAAGAGCAAGTTTGCCTTCTGAAAGGTCACCTTTTGATAGATTCTTCTGTTGGCTTCAGTGTCAATGCCAATTTCATTTAAATGCGCAATGGCCTGATCATAGTTTGAGGTTCTCAAGTAGGCTTGAGCCAACAGATTTTCAGACTCTGATCTCCATTTACCTGTTTTGAATTCCCGCCTGTAATCCTCGAGGTACTTAATGCCTTCTGAGTAGTTTTTCTGATCTAACAACAGCTTGCCTGACTTAAAGACTGCCTCCTCTTTTATGCTAATATCTCGTGAAGCTGAAGCTTCTATAAAAGCACCGACGGCTTTTTCTTTATTGTTGGAGGATACATACAGCCTGCCGAGCTGAAAGGCACTTAGGTGAGCATATTCGCCAGATCTTATTCCCGCGTCGGTTAGGTACGTAATGGCCTTGTCTTTCAATCCTATTTTAAAACTTGCCACGCCAGCTTGATAATAGAGAACTGCCAATGGTGTCCCAGGGTGTAATTCAATGGCCTTCTCAAAATGGCTAAAAGCCTTGTTTGCCTGATCTTGCAATGCGTAGGCTTCACCTATCAGCTGATTGAACTCGGCGTTTGTTACGCTTTTTTCGTTGGAAAGCTCAGACTTGGCTAGGGTGATTACCTCCGAATATTGTTCGTTGTCAAGATAAATTTTAGCAATAAAAAACCTCGCCGAAACACCAAATTCAGGATCGTTCTGGACTTGCTTCAGGTGCGATAGTGCTGATTTCTCTTGCCCTAAATGATAAGCCGTAAATCCCTGATAATAAGCTAATTTACTATCATCACTTAAATTAATTTTTCTTGCTCGTGAGAAGTAATTCTGAGCAATTTTGAACGCACCGTTCTTCATCTCCATATATCCTCGCATGAAATAGAAGTAACCTCTGTTCATTTCAGAGAGTGAACTGGCATCCACGGTTTTAAGGGATTTTTCAGCAAGACGAGAACTGTTGCGCTGGAAGTAGTACTTCCCAATCGTGAAATTTGCCTGGGAGTTTAGATGATGTTCCTTATTCGCAAGTTGAAGGGCCTCTAGTCTGTCCGGGGCTGTGCCTCCAAGATTAACCTTACTCATTTCCACAAGGAGCTTGTCAGTTGATGATTGTGCCGATTCTCCCAAGAGTTGGACAACTGCCGCGAATTCCTCGGAATTAAAATAATTTAAAGCCCTGCTTGTCGCGTTTTGATTGGTCCCTAATGAGTTTTGAGAATGGACCACCTGAATCAGGCAATAGATGAATAAGAAACAGATTGTTCTCACTAAATCTTCGTTTTTGACCTTGAATGAAACGCAGAACCCGTTTTAAATTGTATTAGTTCATCAATTTATAGACCAATTCCGTCAGCACCGCCTTGTCCTTCTTTGTTGCGGACTCAATCCCCTTGGAATCCAAATCCGCCCTTTGAAGGTGTGCGATATTGTTCACTACTTTTCCCAACGGATAATTCCTTGCTGCAGCCATATATTCTTTCACAAAATAAGGGTTCACTCCAATTACGCTTGCCAATGCCCTTTCGTTCTGATTATTTGAATGATGGATAAGCAAAAGTTTACTGAAGTACGTGAAGAGGCTATAGATAGTAAGTACCATAGGGTTGTTAGCCGGATTGGAGGCAAAGAAATTAACAATCCTAAGGGCCTTGCTCCTGTTGCCTATCCCAATTGCCTTCTGGAGTTCGAAAATATTGTACTCTTTGCTGATGCCCACATGCTTCTGAACCAACAATTCGCTTATTTCTTCTCCTTCGCGCAGGTTTAAACTCAGTTTGTCTATTTCGTTTGCTAGTCGTTGAAGGTTGTTGCCGATATTTTCCGCAAGCATCATTACCGCATCTTGTGATACGCTTACCTTCTTTGAGCTGCAATATCCCTGGACCCAGCCAGGTATTTCATTGTCGTAAAGTCTCTTTGCGTTGAGAAAGGCAGCATGTTTTTCTACACTCTTCCCCACTTTGGTCCGTTTATCTATACTCTTGTATTTGTAACCAAAAACAAGAATCGTACTGGCCAAGGGATTCTCCAGATAACCCATCAGGAGTGTCTGCTGATCTTCTTTGTTCCACCCCTTTAATTCCTGTGCCTCCTTAACAATCACAACCTTTCGTTCTCCCATCATAGGATAGCCACGAGCGGTTCCCAATATTGTTGTCAAGTCGGTTTCCTTGCCATATAAAACCATCTGGTTGAAACTCTTTTGAGTTTCGTCCAGAGCATTGGCCTCAATGAAATCAATGATTGTGTCAATGAAAAATGTCTCCTCACCCTGGAGGAAGTATATCGGCGCATATTTCCCTTGCTGCAGGTCCATGATAATTTCCTGATATGAAGCCATGTCTCAAAGTTATCTTTTCGTTTGCTTTTTACTCCATCTAAAAACAGCGAAATTTTTACTTTAGATTAGCTGACTGATGAGAGCCACTCTTTTGATAGGATTTTTCTTATCCTTTCTCACGCCCTTTGCCCAAAAGACAGTAAGGGACAGTCTGATTAAGGAAATTGATGAGTATCCATCAATAGATTCAGTATACATAGATCTTTTAAATGACCTGTCGTTTGAATTTATAAAATCCAATCCCTCCAAATCTCTACCTTTCATCAATAAAGCAATCCGATTAGCCGACTCCCTAAAGTATGGCTCGGGATTAATCCGTGCTACCACGAATAAAGGAAACAGCTTCTGGGTGGTGGGCTTACATGATCAGGCACTTTCCTATTACTTGTTAGCCATATCGCAAGGGGCAATAGATTATCCATCGGACTACGCAAGGTTGAACAACAACATTGGAGAGGTCTTTAAGAAAAAGAAACTTTATGACTCGTCATTGAACTATTACAATGAAGGTATCAGAGCTGCAATGCTAGTACCGGATGAAGAGCCTGTTATTCTTACTTGCAATGTGGCAGAGGCGTTTTTGCTCAATGACAAAATCGATTCAGCAGAATATTATTTTAATCTTGGATTGCGTCTGGCTAACCAGACAAATCATCTGCGAGGACGAGCTAATGCATTATTTGGTCTGTCAGAAATACGATTTCGTAAGGGATCTCTCACAGAGGCAATTCAGCTACAAAACCAATCATTAGAGCTCGGAAGGAAAATAGACGATGTTCGGGGTGTCATTCAAAGCCATCAAAAACTGTCAGAATATTATCTTTCAATTGATCGAAAGGACTCTGCTGAATACCACATGAATCAAGCAATGGATCTTTCAAAAGCTATCGACGCTAATGACCTTCTACTTGAAGCAAGTTACACGCAATACCAACTACTTACTGCCAAGCAGCAATACCAACAGGCAGCACAGGCTCTCAATTCTTATCAGGTTTTAAAGGACAGCTTGATGTCGCTGGAGTTTTCAACCAACGTTGAAAGAATTAAGTCGTCGCTACTAGCTGAGATAAGCTCAAAAGAAAATCAACTGCTGATCCAATCACAGCAGGAGACTGAAAGAATCAGTCGAACACGTTTAATCTTTCTGTCGATCTTCTCTGTTTTACTGATCATCATATTGTGTCTCATCTACTTTTTCAGGGAGAGCAAACGCCTACTCAAGCACGAAAAGGAAAAGGATTTTTTGATCGAAAAACTTAGCCTAAGAAACAAGAACTTACAGGAATTCAACAGCGTCATATCACATAACTTGCGAGAACCTCTGACGCAAATCATCGGATATTCGAAATTCTATGAAAATAGAAGCACGGAGATCAGCACTGATGATATTGTCAGAAATATCCGAAGATCATCTTATAAAATTGATCAAACCATTCGTGACTTAAGCACTGTGCTGAATGACACAGAGCCCGACGTAAAGGATTACAAGGAAATAGATCTCGAGAAAACCATACAAGAGGTGGTAGCAAATTTTGATGAGAATTTACATGAAACCAGGCCTTCAATATCCGTGGATATCAGGGGTATTTCTTTTTCGTCCTATAAGCCCTTCATACAAGACATTTTTCACCATTTGATCTCGAACACTATCAGGTTTCGAAGTAACGACAGAGAGTTAAAAGTGCATGTGAAGATTAGTCAATCCAGCGATGGAACAGTTATCAGTTTTAGCGACAATGGAATAGGGATCGACCTTGAACGCGCCAAGGGTAAAATATTTAAGATGTATCAAAAGTTTCATCCCGAAACGCAGGGAAGAGGTGTCGGACTTTATATTGTTAAGAATAGAGTCGACTTGCTGAGAGGGGAAATCTCGGTTCAGTCAGAAATTGGAGTTGGAACAACCTTTACGATTCGCTTACCGCTCAATTAAGATAATCGTCTACCAAGGATTGGAGCATCTCAAACGATAGCGGCTTTGACCTGTATTCGGAAACGCTACCTATCTTTTCAGCTCGTGAGACGTCCGACGGATCAATGGATGAAGTGAGCATAACAATTTTATCTTCTTTTCTTGCGCCGTTCAACTTGCCATATTCATTCAAAAATTCCCAACCATTCATGAAAGGCATATTGATATCCAGGAGTATAAGCGATTTTTGTGTTGCGCTTTTTTCCTTTTTCAAAAACTCTAAGGCTTTTTCTGCTTCAGCAAACATAACAACCTCATCAACCAGCTCAGATCGCTCAATGATCAATTTATTGAGAGCATTGGTTGTCTGATCGTCATCAATCAGTACGATTCGCTTTTTTAGTGGCATCTCAGCGGTAGTGGTCTCTATTAAATTTACAGAATAGTTGTTAAAATTAAAAACAGCGGAATCATGCCGCTTTATTCAATGATTTTCTTGAAAACCGGATCTCTAAAAGTTCCATTATTTGTGATCATAGAATATTCTACCTCACATTTAAAAACCAAATCCATCCAAATTGTTCTTTTTTCCTCATGCGCTTCTTGATCGATCGGTTTTTCCTCAATTACTTGATCCGAGAATTTATCAGAAAGTTGCTTTAACGTATCATCATCGAATCCGGTTCCAACTCTTCCACGATAGACTAGGTCTTTGCCTTTTTGCTCGGCAAGCTGAAGTGAACCAAAGTATTTCTCTCTATCACCCTCTCCTTTTGTAAATCCAATAATCCAGCAGTCCATCGTTTCCTTAACCTTAACCTTGATCCAATCGCTGGACCTTTTGCCAAATGTGTATCTTCCGTCTATTTTCTTGGCGATAATTCCTTCGACTCCCAATTTCTTGGTAGCATCAAACAATGCCCTTCCGTCTTCTATGCTCTCACTGATTCGGTAGCTGGTTTCTCCCAACCTGACCGAGTCGATCATCCACCATCTTCTACGGCTCCAGGGGTCATTCACCAAAGGTCTGCCGTCCAGGTATAGACAGTCAAATAGGTAGCAATAAGCCGGACTTCTTTTTGACTCTCTATCAAAGTTTTTTTTGCTCATGAGTCTTTTTATGACTCTTTTGAAATCAGCTCTGCCCTCTGTGTCTAAGCAGACAATTTCACTATCGAAAATGGCATTGTTGATCCTGAACGCCTCTTCAGGAACATTTAACTCCGGAAACTGCTCAGTGATATCGTTCAGGTTCCGGCTATATATTTTTAGCTCTCCTTCATTTAAGTAGATGAGCGCACGGATGCCATCCCACTTAACTTCATACTCATAATTGCCAGAGGGAACCTTCTTTGCAGAATCTGCCAGCATCGGTTTCATAACATTCCCCAGAAAATCCTGCTGCGGTGTGTCTACACGTTCCAGGAGCCATTCCTTGTCCTTCATCAGGTGCATGCGGTATTCAGCGGAGACCTGCTTCCCGGACAAACGGAAGTAGAATCCCTCCTTCTTCTCTTTTGTTATTTCATATCTGCCAGTGGCGTAAACCCACATCATCCCGCCCCCGTATTCCGCTTTGGGAATTTCACCCTCGAAAGTCAGATACTTAAGTGGGTGGTCCTCCGTCTGGACGGCCAATCTTTTCACTCCTGGTTTGGGCGGCATCCCGCGTGGTATCGACCAGGATTTCAGCACTCCA
Organism: Cyclobacteriaceae bacterium; assembly: GCA_028285685.1. Classification (GTDB taxonomy): domain Bacteria; phylum Bacteroidota; class Bacteroidia; order Cytophagales; family Cyclobacteriaceae; genus Ekhidna. The sequence goes on from JANQOR010000041.1 coordinate 84,533, forward strand.
TCTTGCTCCAACCGAAGATCGTAATGCAAATGGGAGGCATGATGTCGCTGTATCACAAATCGACTGCCAGCAGCTTCATCGTCTGAAAGCAGCGGTTCGGGAGTCTTATTGAAATCTCTCTTCTCTTCGTATTCCTGAAGTTGCTCAGGTGTTTTGTGTTTTTTGTTAGGTGGCAGTTCTTTTGCCGCGTAGGCTTTTTTGTCTGTATGCAAGGGTACCGCCCAACCTCTTATGGATTCCCAGGCATCACCTTCAGTAAGTACTCGTTCTAATGTGGTGTGAATGTTCCAGTCCGAGAGCTCTTCAAGATTTTCCAGTTCTTCCCATGTTATCGGTGTCGATGCTGTAGCACCTATCCGCCCTCTCAGGCTATAAGGACTCACTATTGTCTGAGAAGGTCTATTCCGGTAGATGTCGATCAAAACCCGACCCTTACGATGCTCTTTCTTAATGTGCAATGTGGTCTCGGCATGCCGACTGACAAAATCAGTGGCTAACTTCTTTGCACACTGAAAACATTCTGTGAATGAATATTTTGCATCGATCGGCGTGACGAGATGTAGTCCCTTCCCTCCTGTCGTTTTGATGAAGACATGATAATTGGATCGTTCAAGGTGTTCTTTAAGGTTAAATGCAATACGCTTAAGTTCATTGAACTCATAACCGTCCTCAGGCGGGTCCAAATCATAAACAATATAATCTGGTTTATCACTCTTTTCAGCAATGCTATGGATTTGATGAAGTTCCAGACAGGCCAGATTGGCAAGCCAGACAAGCGTGGCCTCTTCTTTGGCCACAACGTACTCTTTCAATCGTTCTTGCCCTAACCTTTTGTAGTCAATCCAATCAGGTGTCCAATCAGGCCGGTGTTTTTGGAAAAACTGTTCACCATAAATCCCATCCGGGAACCTCACGAGAGACAACGCTCTTCCCCTTATGTGATTTAGAATGGTGGGAGCTAATTTTAGATAATACTCTATAATCTGAGCCTTAACAATACCGTCATCCGGATATAAAACCTTCTCCAGATTTGATAGCTCTATTACTCGTTTACCAACTTCAGTATGGATCTTATTTTTTGCCATTTAGGTGGCTAGTCACATTAAATTCTTTAAGGGAAAATATCCTCCCATTGTAAACCAGGGAGTAGTACGAACAGTTTTCGTGGGGAAAACCATCCATGTAATTGAGCGGATAGTTCAAGAGCCAACAGAGCAAAATTCTAATAGCCCTACCATGCATACAAATCAGAATTTTCTCGTCACCATTTGCTAGTACCCGATCAATGGCCGGCCGTTGCCTCTCCATCACTTCTACTGGACTCTCTCCCCCTCCGATTGCCACATCGACTTGGCCATTTCGCCAACGATCGATTGTTCTCTTGTACATCATCTTTGCTTCAGGTGTTGGTTCCGCACCTTCCTGATCTCCCCAGCTAATCTCATCAAATCCATCGCAAGCAGTAACAGTCGAGGCAAAGGGTGCTAACGTTTCCTGTGTCCTCAGAAGGGATGATGAGTAGAATTGATCAAAAGATATTGCGCCAAGTCTTTTAAAAGTCAAATCAGATTGTCTTCGGCCTGTTTCATTTAAAGACGAATTAACGCCCCGACCCTGGACCCGACCATTTTTATTATGATCTGTTTCTCCGTGTCGTAACAAGTAAATGGTTTTGGTTTTCAAACGTGTTTAGAGTTGGTTTGCAATTAAGATGAGTAAAGAAAGAATTTTTCCAGAACACGTACAATTGGAAGCACTCAATCACATGAGTGAGGGAAGCATGGTGGAGCATGTGGGAATTAAATTCACCAATATCGGACCTGATTTTTTGGAGGCGGAAATGCCGGTGGATCAACGAACAAAACAGCCACTGGGCTTGTTGCATGGAGGTGCGTCAGTAGTGCTGGCAGAAACCTTGGGAAGTGTGGGTGCAACTTTAGTATTGGAGATGGGCAAGCAATATGCGGTAGGTCTGGAAATAAATACAAATCATATCAAATCGGCAAAAGAGGGAAAGGTGACCGGCAGAGCTACACCAATTCATATTGGCAAGGGCACTCACGTTTGGAGCATTGAGACTCGAAATGAAAACAATGATCTTATTGCAATCAGCAGGATCACAATGGCAATTTTGAATTACAATAACTAAATGGATCAACTGAAGGAAACTTATGGGGGAATTGATGCGAAAACGGTCATTCCCATGCTTCTTGGAAAAGGATACGCATTCGCTTACTGGAGAATGCCCAACACGGATCAAAGAAACCTGGTTATAAGCCTTTCCGAGCCAAAAACGGAAAAGAGCATAAATGAATTGGATTCAGGCTTTTTGTTCAATCGCTTTGATGATAATCACCCAAAAGCCCCGATTCACATCAAAGCTGATGTTGCTTTCTCCGGCGACAAGGATCCACTAATCGATCCCAGGATTAATGATGCTCAAATTAGCGAGTTTAAAGAACTGCTAGAATCAAATATACCTCGCGCTGAGGCGCCTGATTCATTAGATCCCGTTTCAGGCCAACAATCGGAATTTCAGGAATTGGTGGCTAATGCTGTCCGGGAGATTCGTAATGGAACATTTGAAAAAGTTGTCCTTTCGCGATTCCAAGATATGGCTGTCCCCGAAGGGTTCTCTCCATTGGATTTTTTTGACAAAATCTGTGATGCGTACCCCAATGCCTTCTGCAGTTTCACTCACATCGAAGGAGAAGGAGTTTGGATTGGCGCTAGCCCTGAATTACTTATTTCCAATGACGAAATTCGATTTAAAACGGCAGCTCTTGCAGGAACCAGGAAGCTTGAAGACCTTCCTTTGTCAGAGCTAGCATGGACACAAAAAGAAATTGAAGAGCAAGCTTTTGTGAGTCGATATGTGATCAATTGTTTCAAAAAGATTCGACTACGCGAATTTGACGAACACGGTCCCAAAACGATCCAAGCAGGCAACCTGGCACATCTTCGAACGGAATTTGATGTCAATTACAGTGAAGTACAATTTGATGGTCTTGCGGATCAAATGCTGGACCTGCTTCATCCAACTTCCGCTGTTTGTGGCATGCCCCTGGAGCCCGCTAAGACGTTTATCGAGGAGAATGAGCGCTATGACCGATCCTATTATGCAGGATTTCTCGGACCGGTAAACTTCGAAGGATCAACTGACTTGTTTGTAAACCTTCGGTGTATGAATCTAAGAGGTAAATTAGGGCGTTTTTATGCCGGAGCTGGTATTACCGAAGACTCTAATCCTGAAAGAGAAAAAGCCGAGACCGACCTGAAGATGCAGACACTCATGCGTATTTTCAACGGTTAAAATGCTCAACTCTACTGTTTTCAATACCTCAGAGATTTGTGCCAGTCATGGTGTTCAACATGCGGTCTTTTCTCCAGGCTCACGAAATGCTCCACTAACTATATCCTTTGCTCGCAATCAGAATATAACTAAGTGGGTCGTTCCTGACGAGCGTAGTGCCGGCTTCATCGCTCTAGGCATTGCGCAAAAGGTGGGACAACCTGTCGCTCTTTCCTGTACCTCGGGAACCGCATTGCTTAACTATGCTCCAGCTATAGCAGAGGCGTATTACAGGCAGATTCCATTGGTCGTTTTATCAGCAGATCGCCCACCCGAGCTAATCGATCAGCGAGATGGTCAAACTATTCGGCAATTCGAGGTGCTAAGGAACCATGTTAGACTTTCCTTACAACTACCTGTAGTTAAGACTAAAGATGACGAAGAGGAGTTTATTCAGCGACTCAAACTAGGTCTCCAAACAAGTCTGGAAGGCGCTCGAGGCCCAGTTCACTTGAACATCCCTTTCGAGGAGCCATTTTACCCCTTGCCTGATCAGGTTTTATCGTTTTCAACTGTACCACGGTGGAGTCAGTCTTCAGTAAGCTTTGATAGTGTCCAATACCCTGACAAAGAAGTTTTTAAGAATAAAAAAGTCCTTATTGTGATCGGGCAATCCAATCTGGACGAAAACTTGAACGAATCGATCAAGCATGTTAACACTCAGCTGCCAGTCTTGAAATCCCCTTTGAGTAATGTTCATGTTCGGGGAATTGAACAGATTGATTTATTCCTTGACGACCAGCCTGAACTGAAGCCCGACATCCTAATCACTGCCGGCCTATCTGTTCTTTCAAAAAAATTAAAAACGTTTTTACGTAGAAATGGACCTGACAGACATTTTCACTTCGACCCAGCTGGGATTGAAGTGGATACATACGGAACCAAACCGGAACTAATCCAATCACCTTTGAGTCTATTCCTACAGCAGTTGGACCTTAATTCTATGCCCACAGATTACCATGATATCTGGCAGAGTTTTTCAAGCAGCGCAAAACAGCATTCAGAGGAGTTTCTCTCAACGGCATCTTTTAGCGAAACAATAGCCCTACATGAGGTTCTGAAGGTTGTTCCAGAGGGTGTCGATCTGCACCTAGGTAATTCCATGCCTGTACGCTTTTTAGAACTCTTTGGATCAAAACAAAAAATTAACACTTGGTGCAACAGAGGAACGAGTGGAATTGACGGTTGTACCTCTACAGCAATGGGAACCTCTCTCGTTTCTGATAAGCTAAACATCCTTCTTGTGGGAGACCTGTCATTTCTCTACGATAGAAATGCTTTCTTTCATAACTACAGTTACACCAACTTGAGGATTGTGGTGCTAAACAATTATGGTGGTGGAATATTTCGCTTGATTGAAGGACCAAAGCATCTCCCCGAGTTAGAAGAGTACTTTGAAACCCGGCATAATAGAACAGCTGAATATATTTGCCAAGAGAACAATATTGAATATTATCAGGTCGCAGATCTTGCGGCATTGAAAGAAGAACTCGGAGTCTTTTTCGATGCCTCAGACAATTGCAAGCTCTTGGAAATACTTACAGATCCTAAGACTAATGAAACGGTTTTCGACGCATTAAAACAGTACATTCATGAACAAATCAACGGTTAGTTGGTCTTCAGCTGATGGTTTTGAGGACATTACGTATAAAAAAAGCGGAAAGATTGCGCGGATTGCATTTAACAGGCCAGAGGTAAGAAATGCCTTCCAACCCAAAACGGTAGCAGAACTGCACAAGGCCTTTTTGGATGCTCAGGAAGATACAAATATTGGCGTTGTTCTCCTCAGTGGAGAGGGACCATCACCTAAAGATGGTGTCTACTCTTTTTGCAGCGGAGGAGATCAACGAGCCAGAGGGCATCAGGGATATGTTGATGATGATGGAATGCCTAGGCTTAACATTTTGGAAGTTCAGCGGCTGATTCGATTTATGCCGAAGGTTGTCATTGCAGTCGTGCCAGGTTGGGCGGTTGGTGGCGGTCATAGTCTTCACGTGGTATGTGATTTAACGTTGGCTAGCAAGGAGCATGCTATTTTCAAGCAAACAGATGCAGATGTCACTAGCTTCGATGGTGGCTATGGTTCAGCTTACCTGGCAAAAATGGTCGGCCAGAAAAAGGCCAGAGAAATATTCTTTCTTGGTAGAAATTACTCAGCCCAGGAAGCTTTTGAGATGGGGATGGTTAATGCGGTAATATCTCACGATCAGTTGGAAGAAACAGCCTACCAATGGGCCCTTGAAATTCTGGAAAAGTCCCCTACCTCTATCAAAATGCTCAAATTTGCACTAAACCTCACCGACGATGGCATGGTAGGTCAGCAAGTGTTTGCCGGAGAAGCAACTCGTCTAGCCTACATGACTGATGAGGCAAAAGAAGGAAGAAATGCTTTCCTTGAAAAGAGAAAGCCGAATTTCAATGATATTAAGTGGATACCTTGATTCTAGGCAGCAGTGTGGCACCTAAAATGACGACTCCTAGCAGCCTTTTCCTTTGAGTAGAACCTTTCCATCCTTAAAATCAAAGGTAAGGTTAAATGTCTTCGCAATGATTTCAATGGCATCTTTGGCTCTTCTTTCCTTGAATTTGGCGGTCAGATTACACTTCTTGAGTGATTCATTTTCAAATTCAATATTTATTCCATAGACGTCTTCCAAGACTGTTTCTACAGTTGACATCTGGGTGCGCTCAAAAGTGAGTGTCTTTGTTTTCCAAGCAAGATAATTGACGTTGTTGTTGTTTCTCTTGATAATACCTCGTGTCAATTTGTTAACTGTTCCCATTTCACCTTCGGTTAACCTTACAGAAAGATCTGTTGCTCCTTTTTCTCCTGGTTTGATTAATGCAACCAACCCTGATTCAACACATACCTCCGTACTTTCCTCAGTAGCATCAATAACAAAGGAGGTGCCTAAAACTTCGATTCTGGCATTATTAGTTGTAATGATGAATGGCCGATTCTCATCTCGCTTTATGTCAAAATAGGCCTTTCCATTTAATCGCACCTCTCGAACTTCATCTGTGATATTGACCGACTGGATAGTGGATTCCCCATGCAATGCGATTTCACTTCCATCAGCTAACCTCGTGGAATCATCGCTATCTCTAACAAATAGGTTTATGGTCAAAGCAACTCCCAACACAATCACTGCAGCTGCAGCGTATCTCATCCAATTAAATCTGACAACCTTGCCCTCCGGTTCACGCAAAATATTCTCGAGAACTGCTGTATTTGGTACAGGATTTGCCTGCATCGAAATCCAAATATTCTTTGCCTCAAAGAACTGTTTTGAGTTATCTGATGATTGGTTACGCCAAGAATTGATATATTCTATTTCGTCTTGGCTGCATTCACCAGAAAAATATTTTGCTAATTTTTCGTACATATTCTTCTTTCTGTCTGATTTCTAACAACTTACATGCGTTACAACCCCTATATCACTTGCTAAAATTATCAAATTTTGGGTCATAATTTATAGGAACAAGATTTGCTAATCTTTCCCATGACCAATATCCGAACGTTGATACTGCAAATCTATCAACAACTTGCCCATTTAAGTCAATCCGGGCAGGTCCATGTAGCAAACCAATCAATGAAATTTGTTTACCAGGAGCTCGCTTCAACACGTTATCATTCTGAATGTAATCGCTGTAGATGACGGACGCAAATTGACCATCAAGTAAAAAGTTAACGCTCTCCTTTTCTTTTGTATACACCACTAGCAAATAGTTATCAAAATCAAGCTCCCAATGATCACCTTTAAAGACAATGATATCACCTTCATGCAGCTCCGTCAACTTCTTAGTGTTCACCTTATTGATACTTCGTGTCTCATACACTCTAAACCCATCTTTTCGCAATCGGTTTCCAAGCAAGGATTTCTTGAAATGGTTCCAGGAGCCCCGATAGCTTCTTTTACGTTCGTTCTTTATAGCGTGCCGAGATCTTGAAGTTAGTTCAAGGTTATTCTGAAATTTCATTTGTCCTCTGTATCTCAAATCCTTGTCAGACCTCTCAAAAGATTCGAGATAGTAAGTGATTTGATAAGCCATCGATTTGTTGACAATATTTATTGGCTCAGAAGCGAACGCCCTTAATCTTTTCGGTCCTTCTTCATAGACAAAGTCAATGACCTCCGGATTTGTAATTGTGCACTGTCGTGCATTTTCAGATGTCCCGAAGAGATCGTTCTTGAACAAGCTAAAATACAAGGGCCAATCATTGAGTTCAGATGAGATTCGATTTGATACAACCTCTACTTCTTCCAGTTGACTAATCGAGAGTACCATTTGATGCTCCTGGATTCTGGCTCCGCCATTGTACTCAATAAGATTGTACACCGCATTTTCATAGCCTATGTACGAAAAAACAAGGTTATAATTCCCTGGCGGTATCTTGTCTATGTAAAAGTTACCGTCAATATCCGTTGAGGTTCCGATCGTAGTTCCATCAAGAAATACATTCACTCCTCTAAGAGCCGCACCATTCTCATCTACAACGTTTCCGCTGACATTAAAGAGTTTTCTACGCTTGACAACCGGTTGTGGAGATTCATAATTGATGATAATTTGTTCTTTAAAAAAAGAGTACTTGAGGCCTGTTCCAACAAGTAATTCTGAGAGGAATTGATCAATTAGGATATCTTCCGTGTAGATAGTAAATCTGTTACCTGCCGGTAAGAGGTCTGAATTGTAGCTAAAGAAATAGCCTGTCTTGGCAGATAGAGAATCGAAAATGACAGATAGCTCTTCATTTTCAAAACTTAATGTAATACGTGCATTCTTGCTTTGTGAAAAACCTATGCTAATGTTTAGTAGAAGTAGAATTACAAAGCTATGTCGCACCAATTTTGTGTTTTAGATCACCCAACTTCTCGCGCAAAACCTTCAAAGCCTTGCCCATTTGGACTTCTACAGTCTTAACTGAAATTCCAAGATGCTCGGCAATCTCCTGATACTTTAGTCCCTCAAACCTACTTAACTTAAAAATTTCGGAACATCTGGGTGGCAGATTATCGATCTCTTCCAATATTCTGTTCCTAAGAAAATCGGGATCCTCCGAATCAAAGACGTTTTCACTAGAAGATTCCATGAATTGGATCATATACTGACGATACGAGTCCTTCACCTTTTCATGTTTGAGTGCATTCAAACAAGAGTTGTGAACAGACCGATACAAATAACTTTTTACAGAAGAGTCCGGAGACAAGGTGTCACATTTCTCCCAGAACTTAACAAAAACCTCTTGAGCAATTTCCTCAGCATCCTCACGCGTATCCATAAATCGGGCAGCATACAATACCATCGTCCCGTAGTACTCGGAGAATATAAGTTCAAATGCACTCTTATCTTTGTCTATAAGTCTCCCAACAATGATCTCTTCGTTATCCAATTAGTTAAATGGTTGTACGGTTTGAAAAATGCGAACTAAAGATAGATCAAATTCATAAAGAAGAATTTTCGAAAGAAAGTTTTGCATCACATGAAAATAAAGTCATCGAGTTAATTCAAAGTTGGTTAAGAAACGACTCGCATTTCACGTTTAAAACTTCCGGCTCTACAGGAACAGCAAAAACCATACTAATTGAACGTGAAAAGGTAGAGTATAGCTGTAATGCCACGATGGAAAAATTAGATCCTGGAAGAAAATTCAAATCAGCACTTTTGTGTATCAGTCCGGAGATGATCGGAGGAGCAATGGTCGTTTTCCGGTCCCTGACTCGAAACTTGAACTTACGTGTGGTGAAACCGTCTTCGAATCCTCTTGAGCAAATCGAACAAACAGATAAGTTCGACTTAACATCCCTGGTCCCGCTTCAGTTGGATGGTATGCGTGGGAACCAGTTAGATAATTTTAGCTGTATACTAGTCGGGGGTGGTAGCCTGGATCGTATTAACCTAAAAACTAGTGCTCAAATTTACTCAACGTTCGGGATGACTGAAACCGTTTCCCATTTTGCATTGAGGCTTTCAGATGAAGAGATCTATGAATGCGTAGGTGACACTCAAGTTGAAACTTACAAGAGTGACAGACTGGCTGTCCGTGGAACAATAACTAATCATAAATTACTTGTAACCAACGATTTAATTGAGTTTATCTCTACTAAAAAATTTAAATGGATTGGCCGATCAGATATTGTGATCAACTCGGGAGGTGTAAAGATAAACCCAGAGAAGGTAGAGCGTATATTGCGTTCACAATTGGCGGGAAATTTTATTGTTTCCTACCTGAAGGATAGCGTGCTGGAAAACAAAGTGATTCTCATAGTAGAAGGAACTCCTTTTGAGATGGAGCTGAACTTTTCAAATCTGGAAAAATATGAAAAACCGAAGAAGATACATTTTGTCGATAAGTTTATCCTTACAAGATCCCAGAAAGTAGATCGCATTAAAACCAGAGAGCGACTTCTGACATCACTAAATCTCCAATCATAAGATTGATGCAAGAACATTCTCTTCGTTTAGTTACTTTTGAAGTTTGACTACCAACTAATTCGCGTGAAAAAATTAGATCTAATAGGAAAGCTGATGTTCATCCTTCCAATGGCTTACTTTGGTTTTGGACACCTTTCAAACACAAACGAAATGGCTGAAATCGTCCCTGATTTTTTACCAATGCCTGTATTATGGGTGTTACTGACCGGGATGGGACTTGTTCTGGCAACCATTTCGATCGTCATTGGAATTAAAGCACGGCTTTCAGCACAGCTTCTTGGTGTAATGCTCCTCTTGTTTGCTGTGATGATCCATCTGCCAGCTGGACTACAGGGGGATCATGCGGAACTGTTCGAGTTTTTTGAAAACTTTGCATTAGCGGGCGGAGCTTTGTATATTAGCTCTCACCTAAAAAACAGTCATTAACCTAAGGTTATGTATGAAGAGAGCCTGCTCACCTAATTCGTGAGTAGGTTTTTTATTAGAACAAGGTATAATTTCCACCTTTTCGGAATTTGGAGCAATCCAGATCCGAGAGTTTTGAATTTTTCAAATGTCTGCGTACTGCTACTTTGAAAAGCTGCCTGATCACTTTAGCAATTTCTCCATCTCCCACCACTCTCCTGCCGAACTCTGAGTCATTCACCCGACCTCCATGCAGCTCCTGTATTTGATGCCACACCTTATCAGCTCTTTCCGGAAAGTTCTTGAGCAGCCAATCTTTGAAAATCTTTTGGATTTGTCCGTTAAGTCTCACGACAGTGTAGCCTGCGAACTTTGCGCCATTCTTCGCCGCTTCCTCTATAATCGAAGGAATTTCGTGATGATTTAGCGACGGAATAATGGGTGCGTTCATAATACCAGTGGGAATTCCTTCTTGATTCAGCAGCCTGACAGCCTCAAATTTTTTCTTAGCACTTGCAGTTCTGGGTTCAAGTACGCGTCTCAAGGATTCGTCTTGAGATGTGATCGAAAGCACGACATGTACCAAGTTGCTTTTTGCAAGCTCTTTGAGCAAATCCAGGTCTCTGAGTATCAAAGAATTTTTAGTAATTATCCCAATTGGATGAAGATATTTTAAGCACACAGTAAGGATCTGACGGGTCAACCGAAACTTTCTCTCTAAGGGCTGATAGCAGTCCGTATTACCACTCAGCATGATTGGCTGTGGTTTGTAGGAAGGGTTTAGGAATGTCCTCTCCAACAGAGAGGCAGCATTCCGTTTCACGATGATCTTGGTCTCGAAATCCAAACCCGAGCTGAACCCCCAATATTCATGCGAGTTTCTGGCATAGCAATAAACACATCCATGTTCACATCCTTGGTATGGATTAACTGACGCGGCAAGGTTTAGGTCTGGGCTATTATTGTAAGAGACAATCTTCTTAGGAGACTCATAGAAGACTTCAGTTTTCGGCCTTTCTGACATCAGCTCCTCGTCCTGACCATCAGGATCATCAATACTTATGAATTGCTCATGAAATTTGTTCGGCACGTTTATTTGAGCGCCCTTTCCTTTAAAATATTTCACAATGAAAATTACTAATATTTTTAGTAATTTTCATTCTGAATATCAGGAAATAAGAATATTCTGATAATCAATTTTTGGTTCGACTCAGCAGGTATGCACTTACACCTCCCACCAATGCTCCCATGAGATGTGATTCCCAACTTATGCTTTGATTTATGGGCAAAACGCCAAATACAAGCCCCCCATAAACAACAACGACAATCAGGCTTATGATGACTGTTTTGAAATTGCGATGAAAAAAACCATAGAGAACAAGAAATGAGGCAAGTGCATAAACAACCCCGCTAGCACCAATGTGATAAAAGGGCCGACCAAACACCCATACCAGAATATTTGTAAAAAAATAGGACTGCAAAAAGACCCTGGAAGCCACCGAGGGATAGAAGAAGTAAAGTGTTCCACCCAGTGCAAGCAGTGGCACTGTGTTAGAGAGCAGGTGATTGAAGTTGCCGTGAATCATTGGGGCAGTTAGTATTCCAACCGCTCCTCTAAGGTTGAGTGGATAAATGCCAAGGAAACCAAGGTCCAAATGAAGGAAATACTCAATGGTAAATATTAACCACATCAAAAAGACCAATCGTAGAGGTGCAATAGCGCTTGCCTGCATGGTGTAAAAGAAAACAAAAAACCCTGATTGATCATCGAATCATGATGTGGAGATCAATCAGGGTTAAGTGACAGTGCTTATATTACTTGGACGGATCTTTGATCATCTTCAATTCCATCAACTTGGCTTCTTCGTACCCAACAGAGAGATAACCTAGAACTCCGCCCGATGACTCAGCGATTTTCTTTGCCAGTTCCCTCAGACTTGCGTGAAGTTTGATCGAGAAGTTTTTATCAATTTTTGGCAAGATGAAATTCAATTTCCTTAGCTCCTTCGTAATCGCAGAAACTCGTTCGTCCGTTCCTGCCGGAAGTTCGTCTATGAGTTGGTTGAAATTATCTTCAAACCCCTCTCCCACTAACTTGTAATAATCGCCAAGCTGTTCCCTCGATCTTGTCTGCTTGTTTCTTGCCACATTTATTGCTTCTTTCCTCTCGGATTTATCAATATTTCCATCTGCTCCTGCTATCAAAATTGCTACATAAACAGGTGCTTTAATAAGTACGTCGATCTCATCCTCACGTAGAGGTTCAAATTCAGCTATCATTCTTAATTGTTTGAAAATTTCGGACGAAAATACAAAAAATTATTCGCGATAGAGCCAATAGAATCTTATAACTTCGAGGTTAAATGAAAATCGATTTCGCATACCTTGAAGCCGTCAGTGACGGAGATCATGAATTCATCCGACAATTCATGTCAACATTTGAAGAAACGTATCTCTCACTCACCAAAAAACTCAAGGATGAATTCGCCAACGGTGATTTTGTTAACCTGGGAAAAACTGCTCATCAGTTAAAGCCATCCGCCAAAATGCTGTCCTTGGAGGCTGGTGAAGATCTCGAAAATCTCCAAAACGAACCTGAATCAGCTACCATAGAAAAACTCAATTTTATCGCCGATAACTGCGCAGAAGGATTTAAGGAACTCAAAATCTGGGCAAAAGAAAAAGGAGTAAGTTGATTTAAGCACCACTCTATTTTCTGCTCATTCATCATCTAACTTATTCCATTCCCTCAATCTTCGGGCCACCTGCCTCTGCAATCTGCCTGGCCAAAGTTCTTATATCAGATTTAAGCTGGTTCATTCTTGAAGCCAGTTCATCCAGCTCGTTCTTTGCCAGTTCCAAACTTTTTTGATGTGTCTCTGTTGGCCCATACGTCGACCATGAAAGTCCCTTCCATAATGCAAACATCCGATCTCCTATTGTAGGATTCACCTTTTCACCGATCTCTCTTCGCGCACTATTTCCACCGTACGAGGAGCTAAGTCCTTTCACCTGCTGCTCCAAATCCATTGCCCTTTCAAGAATGTCATTTCCAACATTTGACCTGCTGGCAGCGACATGCACACGATCAGCTGTCTTGACCAAATTTCGAAGGTCGCTGTCAAAGGCGTTTACATCTCGATTCAAACGTTCATAGGATCTCCAAAAAGCAGCGGCAACCGATCGGTCCACACCAGGCAGCGATCCTTCGCGCAAAGGTGTTACATCAAAGGTCACGGGAGAACCAAGAGCCGTTATTGTACCTTTCTCTACTTTATGGAGTGTACCTGTGTAGCTGCCTGGAGCAGCAAGGAGTCCACTTCCAGTTCCCATATTCCCGTTCAACCCTATCACATCATTTGAGGCATGCCTGAGGTTCCAAGCCGCCCTGTTGAAGCCCTTCTTTCCTGCAACTTTTACCCGGTTGACCACGGTACCGTCTTCACTTTTGATTTCTATGAAAGCAAATGGTCCTTCCTCTTGTTTTTCGGCTTCCACAGTCTCCCAGCCTGGGAATGGTACATCACGATTTTGATCGATGAGTGACTTCTCGCTTTCTTTCCTCTTTTCCTCAGCGCTTTTCAGATCGTCCTTTAGGTAGTAGGTGAAAACAGCTCCAAAGTCCGGATTTGGTGCCAGATACAGCTGTGACCCTTGCGATCCTCTCTTCTCGTCGAAGTCCACAATAGACCTGGGAATATACCAAAGTGCTTTTCTTGGCTTGAACAACTCTGCTTCCTTAGCCACGGTAGAAGCTGTGATTGACCTTAGCGCAGAATAGTCATCTAAAACAAAGAAACCTCTACCAAAGGACCCCGCTACCAAATCATCTTCTCTCTTTTGAATAGCTATATCTCTGAAGGAGATGGTGGGTACACCACCAGAAAGTTCAGTCCAATTCCTACCGCCATCAACGGTAAAATATATTCCAAACTCTGTTGCAAGAAATAGCAGGTCTTTGTTCACATGATCTTGAACGACCCTCCAAACAAGGTTTTTGGTTGTAAGTCCGCTTGTGAGTGGAGTCCAGGTGGCTCCTCTATCCGTACTTTTTACAAAATATGGTCTATAGTCTCCATACTTGTGATTGTCTAACGCCACATAGACCGTATTCTCATCAAACATGTCCGCCTTTACATCATTGATAAAAGAAGTGGCCGGCACTCCCATTGCAGAAACATTTATTCTTCTCCAGGAATCTCCACCATTTTCTGTAACCTGTAGAATACCATCGTCCGTCCCGGCATAGATCAGTCCCTCCTTCTGCGGAGATTCTGCCAGTGATGTGATCGTGTTATAGTTGGACATCGCGCCGACATCCCAGGGAGAATCCCAACTTTGTTTCCTTCCCATTATCGGAAGCTCTATCCGGTCCTGATTCTTGGTTAGATCACCTGAAATTGCTGTCCAGCTATCCCCACGATTCTCCGATCTCCACACTCGCTGCGAAGCGAAATACAACCTGGTTGGGGAGTGGGGGCTTACAAGTATGGGCGCATCCCAATTGAAGCGTTCGTAGGGATCTCCAGCATCTGGTTGTGGTTGGATATCTGTGGCTTCCCCTGTGCGCATATCAATCCTGGAGAGGTTTCCTTGCTGACGCTCGGCGTATACAATGTCAGGATTTCCTGGTTCTGTGGCAGGCTGATGCCCGTCCCAATTCAAAATAACAGTCCAGTCCGCGTTCCTAATCCCACTGAGGTTATCTGTCCGTGAGGGACCTCCTTGCGTGCTGTTGTCTTGAGTTCCTCCATAAATATTGTAAAACGGTTCAGCGTCATCCAATGCTATCTTGTAGAATTGAGTAACAGGTATGTTCTCCATAAACCTCCAGTTGGCTCCAAGGTCAAAACTTTCATAGACACCTCCGTCTGTACCAACCATGATATAATCAGGATCATTCTTTTTGAAGGCCATGGCATGATTGTCCACATGCTTATCGACGGTATTTACCTGTACAAAAGTCTTTCCTCCATCCTCAGACATCTGCAGCGGGCTGTCCATTAGATAGATGCGATCAAACTTGTGTGGAGAAGCATATAGTTCTTGATAGTAGTGTGGTCCAGTTGCTCCAGCTACCTGGTCGGACATTTTAGTCCAACTACCACCCCGATCTGTGGATCGGTAAATTCCACCCTTGGTTCTGTTCAGTTCAATTGCTGCGTAAACCACATCCGGGTTTTGTGGAGAAATTGCCAAGCCAATTTTACCCATACTACCCTTTGGTAACCCGTTCTTTAATTCCTTCCATGAGTTCCCACCATCCGAGCTAAGGTAGATTTTCGTCTTAGGTCCGCCGCCCATCCAGGCAGCAACTGTTCGGTGATGTTGCCATGTTGCTGCATAGATCCAGTTGGGATTTCTGGGATCTACCGCAAAATCAGTTACACCGGTATACTGATCGTCGCCAAGGGTCTTTTTCCAGGTCTCACCTCCATCGGTTGACAAGAAAAAACCGCGATCTCCACCAGGACTCCAAAGAGGTCCTTGAGAGGCAACACGAATGATATCAGAATTTTCAGGATGAATATCGATTCTCGACACATGCTCTGAATTCTTAAGCCCCATATTTATCCAGGTTGCTCCGCCGTCCTCACTCTTATATACCCCATCACCCCAGGCAATGTGTCTTCCACCTACATTCTCTCCAGTGCCAATCCAAACCACATTCGGGTTGTTTGGATCGATGGTAATACAACCCGTCGAATAGACCGATTGATCGTCAAAAATCGGCTTGAAGGTAACCCCCGCATTGACGGTTTTCCATACTCCACCGGACGCTACTGCTACATACCAGATATTCTCGTTTTCCGGATGAATGGCCAGATCTGCTATTCTACCGGACATGAATGCCGGTCCAATATTTCTGAATTTGTAATTCTTGAAAAGTTCAGAGGATAATGCATTTGAGTTTCCAGATGATGCCGACTGATTCCTTCTCCTCTGAGCGTCAGAAGTAATTACAAAAAGGAAAAGAAGCAGGATGATATAGAGAGATCTTCGCATGATTACTTTAGGTTAGAGTTAGATGTTGCATGCTCCTAAAGTAATGATATCTGCTAAATTATTCTCTGGGTTTTTATTGGATGGCTTATAGAATGGCTGATTGGTTTTGCCAAATTTTGGCTTTACTATCTTACAGTATCCCCAATCAGTATTTAATTGTGGTTTCTATTCGTCCTTTGTTTAGACGGAACGATCTTTTACGATCGTGAAATCGGCTGACAACGATGTTTTCCTGCTCCTTGTATTGTTCCAGAAGAACATCGTTGAACACATCGATTTCTTCAATTTTTTGTGGAAAAGAGCCAAATGTGAAGTCTATCTCAACGAAATCCGCAGTGATCTCATGCCCGAGGTACTCGTACTCTTTTTCCATTCCATTAAAAGAGAGCCTGAAGTGCATCTTAAGGTATTCCGACATGCACGCGCTCAATTCCTTGTTTTGTGAGCAAAGTGCCACTGCCTGCAGAAAATCAAATCGATCTATGGTTACATGCAGTTCAATCTCGTCATCATTTCTCGACAGCTCATAATGAGCCAGTTTAAAATCATGATCATCACCATTGCTGCAGATCACACTAATTAATATGAGAATCGACCGGATCATTAGCGATTAGAAGTCAAAGGAATAGTAAACGAGCGAAGTTATCTTATTTCCAGCTTGATTTTCTCACCTAAAAACTTTGGTTGTCGCTGAAAAATATAGAGATCTACCACAGCAAACGATCTGGCCAAAATTTCTCTCAAAGCCAAGATGATTCCTACCCGACTCCCATTGTCGGCGGCATAGGCAACAGCATCAATGCCGAACTTTCGAGCAATGAACAGCGACCTGTAGCAATGAAATTTCTGAGTCACAATTGTTATTGAGTTCTGTCCGAAAACTTCTCGTGATCTGACAACTGAATCGAGTGTTCTAAAACCGGCAAAATCCAATGAAATATCGCCTGCAGGAACGCTTAAATCACCAAGGGCTTTCAGCATGTCTCGTGGCTCGTTGTAGTATTTAGAACTGTTATCGCCACTTACCAGCAAGTGTCGGATTTTTTTGTTATCGTAAAGGTCTGCTGCCGCACTCATCCGCTCAACAAAAAATCGATTAGGTCTGCCATCATTCGTCTGTTTGCTTGTCCCAAGAACCAGAGCCACGTCATTTGACGGAATATTGTCCTTTTCATAGACCCCATCACTGGTTGCGGCTATCACCCAAAGGTTAGTAATTAAGATGAATAGTAGAATTGAAGCTAAAGCCCAGGGTAAAATTCTACGCAAACGCTTCATATCTCAACCCCTTTGGTTTTTAGTATTAGATCCGCCTCGCGAACGATCCTACGATACCATTCTCCCCTTAGATGTAGCTGTTCTTCACCCGAAATCCTTGGAAACTTGCCATTCATCTTCGTCTTCAACGTATTTAGACACAAAGCGGCGCTCACCGACAAATTGAAACTTTCAGTGAAACCAAACATGGGAATATGAACAAGTCCGTCTGCATTTTCACCTGCTTCGTTGGTAATCCCCTCTGCTTCTGTCCCAAAAACAATTGCCAGCTTATCATTGATCGGCAGATCCTCTATAGAAATAGATTCCTTGTGTAAGGCTGTTGCATAAATTTTGTAATCTTCTTCCCTCAATTTGGAATAGCACTTCTCAACGTTTTCCTTGGGTGAATCATAACTATGGAAGGTCAACCATTTTGAAGCTCCTTGTGTAATGCGGGGGTTAACAGCATAGGCATTTCGATTTTTGATGAAATGGAGATCCTGAATTCCAAGACACTCCGCTGTTCTAACGACGGCACTTATGTTGTGCGGCTTGTCTATATCCTCAAATACGAGTGTAATATGCCTTGTCCTGTTTTCAAGAACTCGCTCTACAAGTTTCTTTTTGTGTTCTGAAACAAAATCTTCTAGTGTGGAGATAATCTTATCTGCATTATTCTTTTCCATTCTCTCCGAAAAGGCCAAGTTGATTTTCTTCGTCTTCTACTTCGATTTTGATTTCATTTTTCAACGCCTCAAGATCGATCTTTGGTGATTCACTTTTTATCAACTCTACCTTAATAACATTCTGAATTGGGAGCTTGTTACCAACCGCCTTCCAGCCTTTAATGTCAATCAGGTTGATCAAATCCAGATTTTTCTTAGAGTGTTTGCGTCCGTCCTTATAAGTGACTTCTACGTCCGCCTGAATACCCTTCGAGATAAACAGCAGTTTAGAACTACTTGCCTCTGTAACAACCGAGAACTTCTTGTTAGGTGTGTTAGTCTCAATAATGAACCGTTTTACGAAATGCGTTTTAGATTCACCATCATAATGAATTGCGTTGAATGCCGCGTCGGCTTCCAGCTTGTAGATCCCCAACACTCGCTCAAAATCATAGTGATTCGTTAGCTCGAAGCTGGTTGTTTCGTAATTTCCATCTTTGTAAAAAACAACAACCTGGTCCCCTGTATTGAAATTTCCAAGATGCTCACCCCTCTCCTCTCTGTTCAGTCTTCCGACAATCGGATCGTACCAAATATCAACTCCTCCAAGTGTTGATTTTCCACCTTCCTTAAATATCACTTTTCTTACCGGATACTTCGTGACGATGTTACCCCCAGCCCCTCTGCCTTTTATCTCCAGTTCGGAAAAATTATAATCAAATATTTTTTTCCTTGCTTTGCTCGCCTGGGTCAGAGATATGGTAACAACCTCAGCCTCGCCATTTGGATTGGCAGAAAAATAGTGGACTTTTCCTTTACCTCCCTTGGTCAAATCATATTCCCGGTCTCTCGTTACCGACAACACCTGAAAGCGCTTTACGTAGGTCTTTCCCGATTTACCATCGGTATAAAGCATATTATACACCATACGTTCGTCATTTTTCTTGAACACACCGGCATATAGAATGTTCTTACCAACAAACGTTTTATCCTGGATTCGAGTAACCACACATTTTCCATCTCTTGTAAAAGCAATGATGTCGTCAATATCTGAACACTCGGACACATATTCATCCTTTTTCAAGCCATATCCCACAAAACCATCTTCTCTATTGATATAGAGTTTCGCGTTATTTGCGGCTACCACCGTCGCTTTGATTGTATCAAAATTGGTAATCTCCGTTTTGCGCTCCCTTCCTTCCCCGTACTTA
The DNA here is from genome assembly GCA_028285685.1 of Cyclobacteriaceae bacterium. Taxonomy (GTDB): domain Bacteria; phylum Bacteroidota; class Bacteroidia; order Cytophagales; family Cyclobacteriaceae; genus Ekhidna. Next base: position 103,867 of record JANQOR010000041.1, read on the forward strand.
TCTAACAGGTTCTGATAGTAAGCAATCGCATACTCCGTTAAGTTGGCAAGGTGATGTTCGGTGTCTTTCAGGTCTTCCTCCAATTTCTTCATCAATTCATCTGCCTTGAAAGCGTCGAAGCGAGAAATCCTCTTGATTTTTATCTCCGTTAGTCGAACAATATCTTCTTCTGTAATCTCACGGTAGAATTGAGGCTTGAATGGCTCCAATCCTTTATCGATAGTATCGATCACCGCTTCCCATGTTTCACACTCCTCTATGTCTCGGTAAATGCGATTCTCGATGAATATTTTTTCAAGTGAGCTGAATAGGATCTTCTCAAGAAGCTCTGCTTTCTTTATCTCCAACTCACGCTTGAGCAGTTCTACCGTTTGGTCAACTGACTGCTTTAGGATCTCCGTGACCGACAAAAACCTTGGCTTTTCGTCAACGATTACGCAAGCATTCGGGGATATTGACACTTCACAATCGGTGAAAGCATAAAGTGCATCCATCGTGATGTCCGGGGAAATACCAGCAGCAAGGGAAATTGCAATTTCTACATCCTGAGCTGTATTGTCTATTACCTGCTTGATCTTGATTTTACCCTTGTCATTGGCTTTGACGATGGATTCAATCAGCGAGGTTGTGGTTGTTCCATACGGAATGTCTTTGATCAGCAGCGTTTTTGAATCCTGCTCCACGATTGTTGCTCTGACCCGGACTTTACCACCCCTTTTTCCATCATTATAGTCGGTCACATCGATCTTACCTCCCGTTTGAAAGTCAGGCATTAGTTTAACACGTTTCCCCTTCAAAACAGAGATGGCCCCCTGGATGATTTCACAGAAATTATGTGGAAGCATTTTTGTAGAAAGCCCTACTGCAATACCTTCAACGCCTTGGGCAAGCAATAGCGGGAATTTGACCGGAAAAGTAACCGGCTCTTTTTTACGACCATCGTATGACAACTGCCACTCAGTTGTCTGTGGGTTGTAAACAACGTCTAAAGCAAACTTCGAAAGTCGAGCTTCAATATACCTCGGAGCAGCTGCAGAATCCCCTGTTCTCACATCGCCCCAATTTCCCTGCATGTCAATGAGCAGGTCCTTCTGACCAATGTTGACAATCGCATCCGCTATGGACGCATCGCCATGTGGGTGATATTGCATGGTGCTCCCTATGATATTGGCTACTTTGTTATATCGCCCATCATCCATCTCCTTCATTGCATGCAGGATGCGACGCTGTACAGGTTTCAGGCCATCGTTGATGGCAGGTACTGCACGTTCAAGAATTACGTAGGAAGCGTAGTCCAAAAACCAGTTTTCGTACATCCCTGAGATAGGGATTACATCTTGTAGTTCTTCTTCTTTCTCGTGTTCTTCTCCCATTTTTAAGCGGCTTCTCCTTCAACCAAATCTTTTTCTACTCTTAATTTGTCTATGATAAATTGCTGTCTGTCGGGAGTATTTTTTCCCATATAAAATCCTAACAGATCATTAATCTTCGTGTCTTTCTGAAGAATGACTGGTTCGAGTCGTATGTCTTCGCCAATGAAACCAGCGAACTCGTCCGGGGAAATTTCTCCTAACCCTTTGAACCTGGTAATCTCAGGCTTGCTTCCCAACTTTTCAATGGCTTCCAACCTCTCTTCTTCGGTGTAGCAGTAGATAGTTTCTTTTTTGTTTCTGACTCTGAATAACGGTGTTTCCAAAATAAAAATGTGATTGTTTCGAACCAATTCAGGGAAAAATTGAAGGAAGTATGTCAGCAGCAAAAGGCGGATGTGCATCCCGTCAACGTCAGCATCCGTCGCAATCACGATCTTGCGATATCTCAATCCATCCAATCCGTCTTCAATGTTAAGTGCATGCTGCAACAGGTTGAATTCCTCATTTTCATAAACCACTTTCTTTGTATGTCCAAAGCAGTTGAAAGGTTTTCCTCTGAGCGAAAAGACAGCCTGCGTCTGAACATTTCTCGTCTTTGTAATGGACCCACTCGCGCTATCTCCCTCTGTTATGAATATCATAGAGTTATCCTTCAGATCGTCATCGCCTTTTTTATCATTGTAATGAACTCGACAGTCTCGGAGTTTCTTATTGTGAAGGTTGGCCTTTTTTGCACGTTCGTTTGCCAGCTTTTTGATCCCAGCAATCTCTTTTCTTTCCCTTTCCGACTGTTGAATCCGCTTAAGCAGGGCATCTGCAGTGGATGTATTCCGGTGCAGGTAATTGTCAAGCTCCTTCTTCACAAAATCATTGACAAAAGTCCGCATGGTCGGTCCATCCGGGCCAACATTTTGTGAGCCTAACTTGGTCTTGGTCTGGCTTTCGAAGACGGGCTCCTGAACTCGAACTGCAATTGCACCCACAATAGCCGAACGGACATCTGCTGCATCAAAATTCTTACCGTAGAACTCACGTATAGTTTTTACAATCGCTTCGCGAAAGGCAGCCAAATGCGTTCCACCTTGGGTGGTATGTTGTCCGTTTACAAATGAGTAGTACTCCTCACCATATTGATTGGCATGTGTCAGTGCTAGTTCAATATCATCACCCTTCAAATGGATGATTGGATATCGGAGGTTTTCCGTATCAGACTTCCTTGTCAAGAGGTCCAGCAAACCATTTTCAGAATGGAATTTTTTACCATTGAGACTAATCGTCAGACCAGCATTGAGATAGGCATAGTTCCACATGAGGTTTTCCAGGTACTCCGGAATAAAGTGGAAGTTTTTAAACACCTCTCCATCAGGCTCGAAGATGATCTCAGTCCCATTTCGAGCATCTAATTTTTTGACCTTTTGATCAAGTGTTACTTCACCGCGTTCGAATTCTGCCAATTTGGTTTCGCCATCTCTAAAACTCTGTACCTTGAAATAGTTGGAAAGGGCATTCACTGCTTTGGTACCAACCCCATTTAATCCTACGGATTTTTGAAAAGCACTTGAGTCGTACTTGCCGCCTGTATTGATTTTGGAAACACAATCGACCACTTTCCCCAGCGGAATTCCTCGACCATAATCTCTGACTCGCACACGATGGTCCGTAACTTTGATCTCGATTGTACGACCGTGTCCCATCATATGTTCATCAATACTGTTATCCAGTATCTCCTTCACCAACACATAAATCCCATCGTCCGGTGACGATCCGTCACCCAATTTCCCAATGTACATGCCAGGTCTTAGCCTGATGTGTTCTTTCCAATCAAGGGACTTGATGCTATCCTCTGTATAAACCGCTTCAGACATTTACAATTTCGTTATGAGCTATATAATTATCCAGTTTTGAAAATAAGTATAAATATCCAATAAGCATACGTAACAACCTATGGTTTTTGGATAGTAATACTTGAAATAAGTCAATTTAAAAATCTGATTATTAGGATGTTGTTAACGTCTTTTTACTACTAAAAAAATTAGCCCTCCTACCCAGATTATAATAAAAATTGGCCCCAAAAAGTTGAGGTATGAATAGTTCGAAGGACTGATGTGTGTAGAGTTATTCCACACTCCAACAAAACCGATCAGAAAAGTTATGTACACATTCATGATAAAGATGAATGACGTCAACCAAGCCAACACATTTTCACTTACTGTCTTAAAACTTAAATTGAGAATGACTCTTACCAAAATGTTTATTATCAGAAATATGGCAATGCTGTAGTAGAAAAATCTGTGCTTGTGAATGTTCTCAATTCCCTCGATGTTCAGATCCACACTTATCGGCAGGTAAGCATAAATGAAGATCAGAACTACCGTGAATAAGAATACGGATGTCAGGTTGAGTATCTTGACCGCTTTTATCATTCGGCAAAAATAGTTACCAGATATTTAGTTGGTAGTGATCAGTTAATTAGTTGGTTGTGGGCAGTTAAATAGTTGGATTAATTTTGATTTAGCCAAGTAATTTTGCTCTGATGGATTTCAACCCAGTTATTTTATCAATCCCATTGTACTTCCTTTTGATTGGTTTGGAGCTTATTCATCAAGCGGTAACAAAAGTGAAAAGCTACCGAACGAATGATGCCATAACCAATATCAGTTGCGGAATTACCTCTCAGATCACAAATGCCCTTTGGGGAGTCATGTCTGTAGCGATGTATCAGTATGTCTATCAATACTGGTCTGTTGCCGAGATACAGGTCAATTGGTGGACAAACATTGCACTATTTATCCTGGTCGATTTCTTTTACTACTGGTTTCATCGAGCCAGCCATGAGATCAATTTCTTGTGGAACACTGCGCATGTTGTTCATCATCAAAGTGAAGACTATAACTTGTCAGTTGCCTTGAGACAGACATCTTTTGGCGGAGTGTTTTCAATGCTGTTTTACTTGCCTCTCGCCTTTATGGGGTTTAACACGCTTTCGTTCCTTGCAGTTAAGGGAATAAACCTTATTTACCAGTTCTGGATACACACTGAAGCGATAAACAAACTGCCAAAATGGTTTGAAGCGATCTTCAATACTCCCTCCCATCATCGGGTTCATCACGGCCGAAACCCGAAGTACATCGATCGTAATCATGCCGGAACTCTTATCGTTTGGGACAAAATGTTCGGAACGTTCCAACCCGAGGAGGAAAAGCCAACATATGGTGTAACCAAACCGACCAACACATGGAATCCGGTTTGGGCCAACGTTCTGCCAATCGTCGACATGTCTAAGCAGGTGTGGAGCACGCCGGGCATCATGAATAAACTAAAGGTGCTGTTCTACAAGCCTGGATGGAGACCGATGGAACAAGGAGGTTATCAAGCGGCTCCCAATGTTGACAAGTCCACGTACGTCAAATATGATGAGCAACCGAACCTTTCTTTAGTAAAGTACCTTCTGGGTCAGTTTTTGGTGGTCCTTCTTGTTACTTCATTATTTCTATTTACGCAAGCAAGCTATGCTTGGACTCAAAAACTATTTCTTGCAGGATTCATTACCTGGTCTGTTATGCAACTAGGTCTCTTGCTCGAGAATCGTCGAAGTTGGATTCTGCTGGAATACGTTAGAATATTTGCAACCGCAATTGTCCTAAACTTCATGCTACCGGCCTCCATATCTCTTGAGGTTTCCATTGCATCTACACTCGTATTTGTGCCGTGGTTCTTTATTGCCAAGCGAAAATGACTAGTCTACTTGTTGATCATATTCTTTCTCCAAATGCATGTGGGCCGGCCAGAATTTTTTGGGATCATCTCCATTAAGCCGATCAAATAGAATATCTAGATGCGTGTGCCAACCAGCAAGTGTTCCAACTCTGGTTTCCTTGTTGTCCTGAAGTTTTTCATGTGTTAGTGTGAGTTTGACGTGACCATCTGCCTCTTCCAATTCAAAACGCACAACGCCCTCCCACTCAATTTCAAACAAGTGCGGAGGTTCACATTTGAGCACTGTGGCCTTAGAAACAAACCCATCTCCAAAATCTTTGTATTTCTCAGGAGTGGGATCAGGCGGAGAAAACTGAGAGTTTCTAAAAACCAGCTGCATTTCCCCACCTGGCTGCAGGTCGGTAGGTCCGCCTGCAAACCATAATGCTCGTTTCTCAGCATCTGTGATGAGTTTCCATACCTGTCCTATGGCTCCAGGTAAAAGCCTTTCAAATTGTAAAGTGTTTGGTTCGACTATTTTTCCGTATTTGCTCATGCTATTATTTTGTTTGAGATTCTTTTCTAAGTATTTCTTCTAATCGATCTAGACGATCGTTCCAGAAGCGGCGATATTGATGTGCCCATAAGACAACTTCTTCCAACTTCTCTAGTTGTGCATGGCAATATCTTTCCCTGCCCCTCTTTTCAATTCGGACCAGTCCACTGTCAGAAAGAATGCGAACATGCTTCGCTACTGCTGGACGAGTCATCGAAAAGTTGCTCACCAACTCATTCAGGTTGCATGACTGGTTTGAGAGCAACCCAATAATCTCCCTTCTTGTGGGATCGGCTATGGCCTGAAATACCGTTCTGGACATAATATGAAACCTTTTGGTTTCAAATATAAATACAACTTTATTATAAAACCAAATGGTTTCATATTTTTAGTTTGGTAATTACAGAGAATCTGTTAACTACTTGACCAGTGAGATCCTTAAGGAGGATATCCCCATGTGGTAGGTAGACATCTTCGTTTCTCCAGTACTTTTGCGATGTCACACATCAAGACGTACACGTATGGCTAAGAAGAAGAAATCAAAAATTAACTTTTCCGGAATTCTGATTGAGGCCGTTTTGATTTTTCTGTCCGTTTACGGGGCTTTTCTACTAGAGGATAAAAGGACAAGAGATACAAACACAAAAGTTCTAATTGGTAAGCTGCAACAACTGAAAAAGGAAATTCGAAGAGATTCCCTACGGTTTTCCGATATGATCAAGCCGGTCGAAGAGAGTCTCTTCCATCTTAATATTCCAGCGACAATCGCATCTGATTCTGCTATCATTCAACACTTATTAAGTGACAATCCGAATAAATTCGAATTGATAGCAGACTATCCGAACGTATGGCTTTCGATAGGAGATCAATGGATAGCAGAGTCTCCCAACTATGATTTTTTACTAAGAAACTACCTTCAAAATATCGTGCTACGGAATACGGAAAACGATTTAGAGACCTACTTTCGAACAAGACGCGCCATTGTCGAATACAATGAAAAGTATCGACTGAATTATGAACGTATGACAGAGTACTTTGATGAAAGAATTCCACTACAAAACCAAGAGAAGAATCAAGTAGAAAAAATCAAGACACCTATCTGGCAAAATACCTTGTCGAAAAACTATGGGATACTGATAAATATGAAAGACCTAATCGAAACGCTTTTGATGAAAGCAAATACTGCAATGAAGACATTAGAGTCGGAAATTGAAGCTCAATCATAGCACCTAGATCCTCTTTAATGGATAGAAGCATCAACGATACAATTGCCGCGCTTGCAACCCCTCCTGGACAGGGGGCCTTGGGTATTATCCGTGTATCTGGACCAGAAACCGTTTCAATCGTCAATGAGCTATTTCGAGGTAAAGATTTGACAGTTACCGATTCTCACACGATTCATTTAGGCACAATCCGCAATGATGATAACACCATCATTGATGAAGTTCTGATTTCCATTTTCAAAGCTCCCAACTCCTACACCAAAGAAGATGTAATTGAGATATCCAGTCATGGTTCATCTTATATTCTGCAAAAGGTTTTAATGCTATTGGTCAGCAAGGGAGTTCGTCTGGCTAAGCCTGGAGAATTTACACAGCGAGCTTATATCAATGGTCGGTTTGACCTTGCTCAAGCTGAAGCCGTGGCTGATTTAATTGCCTCTGAAAATGCATCTATGCAGCAAACGGCGATGAAGCAGATGCGTGGTGGCTTTTCGGATGAGATCAAAAATCTAAGAGAGCAGTTGGTCCACTTTGCATCCATGATCGAGTTGGAATTGGATTTTTCGGAAGAAGATGTAGAATTTGCCGACCGGCAAGGATTGATTGATTTAATTGAAAAGATCCAAATTTTGATCAGTTCGCTCATAGCAAGTTTTGAATATGGAAATGCGATCAAAAACGGAATACCTACTGTCATTGCAGGCAAGCCCAACGCCGGTAAGTCCACGTTGCTAAATGCGCTGCTGAATGAAGAAAAAGCAATCGTTTCAGACATTCCTGGCACCACAAGAGATTTCATAGAAGATCAGATCCACATCGATGGTATCGCTTTTCGCTTCATTGACACTGCAGGGATTCGGGAGACTGAGGATAAAGTAGAGTCCATTGGTGTTGCACGCACGATGGAGAAGATGAAGAATGCTAGTCTTGTGCTTTATTTGGTTGATTTGGAGATTGAGTCGATTGAATCGATTGAGGGGCAGATTGAAGAGCTCAAGGCTTCTTCGGTACCTTTCTTGGTAATTGGAAATAAGTCTGATATTGCAAATAGTGAATTAGTTAATTGGTTGGATGGCTTGGAAGAGTCGCTTCTAATTTCTGCAAAAAAGAAAGAAAACCTTGAAGAGTTGAGGGCCAGGCTGAAAATGTTCATCGCTACTCCTACTCAATCTGACGTAATTGTAACCAACGCTCGTCACCTACAAAGTCTTCAGCAAACAGAAGAAGCGTTGGAGCGTGTGGTTCATGGAATCAACTCCGCAATTTCCAACGACCTGGTAGCCCAGGACATTCGCACGGCCTTGTTTCACTTAGGCGAGATTACCGGCGAGGTAACGACAGATGATCTGTTGGAGAATATTTTCTCGAAGTTTTGTATTGGGAAATAGTTACGCTATCCCTGAACATAAACCCACTTTTTTCTAAAAAAGGGACAAAAACATAGTTGTCAACGTAGTTGGAGGAACATAACAAGCGATTTTTTGTTCCTTTTTAGTTGTTTCACAAATAACCGAATATCTCAAGATAATAACAGCATGATCGCAAAAAGCAATGAAGGTGAGTATTGGGAAGTTACACCTAACTTAGGCTCACCAATTAATCACCTTGTAGATGTCGCAATACATTTTAACAATTGATGCTGGAACCACCAGCGAACGGGCTATTCTATTCGATCATGATGCCCAGATAAAGGAAATCGTACAAAAAGACATCAACCAAATTTATCCACACCCTGGATGGGTTGAACATGATCCTAATGAAATATGGTCAACACAATTGAATACGCTCAAAGAGTTGATGGTACGCAAAAAGCTTGAAGCTGAAGCAATTGCTGCAATTGGTATCACGAATCAAAGGGAAACAACGATTGTCTGGGATCGCAACACCGGGGAACCGGTATACAATGCTATCGTTTGGCAAGACAGACGAACTGCTGATTATTGTGAATCCCTCAAAGAAAAAGGTCTGCTCGAATCAATTCAGAATAAAACCGGCCTTTTGCTGGATGCCTACTTTTCTGCTTCCAAAATTCGCTGGATACTTGATAATGTGGATGGCGCTCAGCAAAAAGCCGAGCGTGGTGATCTTGCATTTGGAACGGTGGACAGTTGGATTATCTGGCAACTAACCCAAGGAGAAGTTCATGTATCGGATGTAAGTAATAGTAGCCGTACAATGCTCTTTAACATTCATTCCTTGGAATGGGATGAAGAGCTGTTATCCATATTTAATATTCCAAAGAAAATGCTTCCAATAGTAAAATCAAGCAGTGAAATAGTCGGCTATACAAGCCTGCTAGGAGGCCAAATACCTATTGGTGGGGTCGCCGGAGATCAGCAAGCAGCGCTATTCGGACATATGTGTGTTTCTCCGGGAATGTGCAAGAACACCTATGGGACAGGTTGTTTTGCCATGCTCAATACCGGCGAAAAAATCGTTAAATCGAAAAATATGCTGCTGAGCACAATTGCATGGAAAATTGGCAATAGGGTCACTTACGCGCTTGAAGGAAGTATTTTCATTGGTGGAGCTATCGTGCAATGGTTAAGAGATAATCTGAAAATTATTGATACTGCCCCTGAAATTGAAACATTGGCCTTATCTGTTGACTCAAGTGATGGCGTTGTCTTTGTCCCAGGATTCGTTGGCTTAGGGGCTCCTCACTGGGATCCATATAGCACAGGCACATTGATAGGTCTGACAAGGGGGACTGAAAATGGTCATATTGCTCGTGCTGCTTTGGAAGCAATAGCACTCCAATCCATGGAAGTCCTACAAACAATGGCCGAGGATTCCGGAATTGAAATTTCTCAACTACATGTTGACGGAGGTGCATCCTTAAATAACCTGCTCATGCAATTACAGGCGGATTTATCCCGGCTTTCCATTGTTCGTCCGGTTGTTAATGAGACGACTGCTATGGGAGCAGCTTTCCTTGCCGGACTCGCAGTTAAATTCTGGTCTGATGAGACAGAATTGATGCAGTATTGGAAACAGGATGCATCTTTTCATCCATCGGATTCTGATTACGATCAGGTTAAAACTAATTGGTTTAAGGGAGTTGAGAGAAGTAAAGGCTGGAATAAGAAATAAGTCAATTCGTATTGCCGGAGAGGTTACTACGAATGATTTGTTAGAGAATATCTTTAGCAAATTCTTTATTGATAAGTGATTCCTAATAACGCTGAAGATTTGGTATCTTAAACTCCAACCAGATCTCTATGAAAAGAATTCTCTACATGCCTACCTAAAGAAAAATGGACTGGATACCTGCTTGAGATCATTGTGACAAGAAACCTTATGACCCATGAATAAGCGAACCTTTCTGAAAAAGTTTCTGACAATCGGAGTTGCTGCAGCGCCAGGGGCTTCTGCTTTAAGTCAATTATTTGCAAATGTTGAGCACATCCCGGTAAATGACCTTGCTGCGGATCAAGATTTCTGGCTTAAGATACGGCAAGGGTACCGCCTAAAGTCCGACTATATCAACCTGGAAAACGGCTACTATTGCTTCCTTCCTCAAGAAACACTGAAGCATTTCGTGGAGCATGTGAAAGAGGTGAATTATCAGGGCTCTTGGTACATGCGAACGGTGCAGTTTCAAAATAAGGATGCAGCAGCTGCCCGACTGGCAGAAATTGCAGGCTGCGATCCAGAAGAGCTCATCATCACACGAAATACTACTGAATCGTTAGACATGGTCATAATGGGTAAGGACTGGCAAGCGGGAGATGAAGCAGTCATGGCCGAACAAGACTATGGTGCGATGCTCAACCAATTCAAGTTGGCAGAAAAACGATACGAAGTAGTCAAAAAGATCATCTCTGTTCCAAATCATCCCAGGTCCGACGATGAAATTGTAGAATTGTACGCGTCGGCCATCACATCCAAGACCAAATTATTGATGGTTTGTCATATGATCAATATAACCGGCCAAATCCTTCCTGTTCGCAAGATCTGTGACATGGCGCACAGCAAGGGTGTAGAAGTATTGGTTGACGGAGCGCATGCCTTCGGTCACTTCCAATTCAATATTAGGGACCTTGATTGTGATTACTATGGTTCAAGTCTTCATAAATGGCTAAGCGTGCCACTTGGTGCTGGCATGCTGTACGTGAAGAAAGGAAAAGTGGACAACGTGTGGCCTTTGTTAGCTGAAGACGAACGAGATCCTAACGACATTCATGCGTTGAATCATACTGGCACCCACCCCGTTCATACAGATCTTGCCATAAATAATGCAATCGATTATCACAATGCCATTGGCGCAGAACGAAAAGAAGCACGATTGAGATACCTCCAATCTTACTGGACAAGCAGAGTTCGAAATGTTCCCGGCGTGGTCGTTAACACTCCTGAAGACTCCAACCGATACTGCGCGATTGGAAATGTTGGTATTGAAGGGATGAGTCCTCACGATTTCGCCAAGACCTTGCTTGAAAAGTACAACATCTACACTGTGGCAATCGACAGTGCGAATGTTCATGGGTGCAGGATTTGTCCAAACCTATATACTACTACTGACGAACTCGACGTGTTGGTAAAAGCATGCAAGGAGTTGGCAAAGGCTTAAAACATTACGAATATGCTACTCAAAAAATATTAGCTTGTAAACAGTCTAAACCCTCAAAAATTCCCTTTCCCATCCAGTTTTAGCATCCAATAGTTGTCGCTGGTGGTACTCACGTCGCTGATGAATCCGCCAAGAAGAATTGCTCCTTCGGGAGTGACTTGTACAGACCTTCCTTGATCGTGGCTGGTATCCCCATATGATTTTTCCCATACCATGCTCCCTGACTGGTCTAACTTAACCAACCACATGTCCCATGCTCCAAAGCTCTCACTAATATCACCATCGGTGGATTGCGTATACCCAGCCACTAAAAGATCTCCTTCAAATGTTTGTTGAATATCATATGCTGAATCACCAAAGCTCCCACCGAGTGTATTTTGCCATTCCAACGTACCTACGTTATCAAGTTTTACAACCCAAAAGTCTTGATTCCCATGTTGGCCGACCACATCGCCATCTGTTGAGTACGTCCTGCCAGTGATCGCATATCCTCCATCCATGGTTGAAACGATCGCATAACCCGATTCCTGGCCCGTTCCGCCGTACGTCTTTTGCCATTGAATGGCTCCAGTAGCATCTATTTTTACAACCCAAACATCATAGTAACCTTTAAAGCCAGTGACATCTCCATCCGATGAGCTTGTTTCTCCGACAAGGACAAAGCCACCATCTTCTCCAGTTGTGATCTCATGAGCGGTTTCATATTCGGACCCACCGTAAGTCGCTTCCCAAACCAGACCCCCTGTCGCATCCATCTTTACGACCCAGTAGTCATTGTTTCCATTATTTTGTGATACGTCACCATCAGAGGAAGAAGTGTATCCACTTGCGATATATCCTCCATCTGCGGTTTGCAGGATTGAGGTAAATGATTCCCCCAGGCTTCCACCAAAGCTTGATTCCCATTCAATCACGCCTTCGCTGCTTAGCTTAACTGCCCAGGCGTCCAAGGACCCCTTGTTTTCAGAAACATCTCCATCAGACGAACTGGATCCTCCAGCAAGAATGTACCCGCCATCGCTTGTAAGATCCAACGCATACCCGTAATCTGCCAGCGAGCCACCATAGGACTTTTCCCAGATCAATTCGCCAGAATCGTTGAGTTTGATCAACCAGGCATCCGAAGATCCATGATTGCCAGTGATATCACCGTCATTAGAATCTGCTGTGCCAAGTATGACGTAATTCCCGTCATCTGTCTCCAAGAACACTTCACCTCTATCTAAACCCGAACCACCTTTGATCACGGAAAAAGAACTAAATCCACCTGTGATCTCAAATGGTTTGTCATTCGTAGTTTCATCAATCGTTATCGAAATTATTGACGCCCTACCACTTGCAAGGTTGTAATCAATCGAGATTTCGTAATGATCTTTTGGCTGAGTGTCTGTAATTGTAGCACTCAAATGGCGCTCTTCCGTAGAGTTGTCAAATTTCGTCAGCGTCAACGTTACTTCGACCTGGAGATCTTCACCTGCTGCAAAGTACCCGCTACGTGTCTCGTCCTTTTCAAAACTCAGCGATCCTGAGGTCGTTGTGATCGTCGTTTCCCAATCGGAGAAGTCAGCTTGTACATCATCACTATAATTGAGTGATACTTTTACATTACCCAGTTCAGCAGTCACGCTAACAGTGGTCACTTCTTCTTTTTCAATGACGAAGTTGTCAGATGTTCCTTCATAATAGGGAGCTTCGAATGCTGGGTTTGCAACCTCGCCGGATGATGCGACCAAATAGTACTCACCACTTTCCAGAGGTATTTCTCCCGGTATTTCTGCAAAGCGATCGAAACTTACTACAATGTTATCTTCAGCGTCGTAGATGGTTACTTCGAAATCGTCGGTACTGACCGTGTTAGCCCTTCCTTTGTTTACCGAAACATTAAGGCCAAGATCCAGTCTAAGGAATCCAATTTCGTTTTGTGGCTCGGATGCCTCGTCTTGTGTACAAGAAGTTGAAACAAAGATTAACAGGCTGAGCAAAAGAGTGACGTTGGTGATTTTCATAATGCGGTAGAATATTGAATACTAAAATGCATTGTTGAGCCGAATGATTCAATTATTTCACTGAAAAATCATATTTCTAATCGATGAACCACTACTTTTTGTAGTTGAGAATGGTGATTCTAGCTAGGTGCTTGAGGCTTGTAGACCTTCTTTTCACTTAGCTCCCTTGCCATTTTGCTCCTGTTTTCTTCGTCCTGGCTCCTTATATCACATACTTCGTCTCAAAGTTAGTTACCGGCCTAGTTTGCTATTCTGCTCACTATAATTTTAGTTCTATTCGGCATTGTCAATGTGCGAAATGATCAACATGTCCAGCATCTTGAAGATTACAATCATCCTGTCTTGTGCTTATGCGTGCAATCAAGATATCGAGCCCTCGTCAATGACTTCCGCTGAGGACTGTTCTTACTGCACCCGTGATATTAACATCTCCATTCCAGCATTTCCTTCCGCACAGGGTTTTGGAAAAAATTCTATTGGCGGAAGAGGTGGAGAAATTTTATTTGTTAGCAACTTAAATGATGCAGGGCCCGGCAGCCTTCGAGCTGCATTGAGTCATCAAAATCCGCGCACAGTTATCTTTAAAACCTCCGGAGTGATTGAATTAGAAAAGGACATTGCTATCACTTCACCATTCGTCACCCTAGCTGGACAATCTGCAAATGGAGATGGTATCTGTCTTAAAAATGCAGGATTGATCATAAATACGCATGATGTTATTATCAGGCATGTTCGAATCCGGCCTGGCGATGAAGTTACCGGGACTGAGCCAGACGTAAGAGATGCAATCACCATCATTGGTGGACATAATATTATTCTCGACCATCTGTCTCTTAGCTGGGGAATTGATGAGACGGTAAGTATTTGGCCAGACACAGAATTTCCAACCAATATAACTATCCAGTGGTCGATCATATCAGAAGGGCTACACAATAGTTTGCACGTCTCAGGTCCTCATAGCAAAGGCCTACTAATTGGAGACGGAGTAAAAAATGTAACCGTACATCACAACCTTCTCGCACACAATGACGACCGAAACCCGCGATTAAAGGGGGGCACCAGGGCAGATGTTGTCAATAACATTATATACAACTGGGGCTGTTGTTCAGCAGGTGCCAGTCTTGGGCTTTCAAAGTTCAACAATTTCGACCCGATTGAGGCCAACGTGATAGGCAACTATTTCAAAGCCGGACCTGACAGCAAAGGTTCATTTTTTACTCCCACCAATCTTTCAGAGAGTATAGTGCCATCATCAATTTACCTGGATTCGAACTCAGGAAATGATTCACTGCTTTTATTGTTTAATTCCAACCCAGGAGCATTACTCAATCAATACTGCTATCTGGCAACGGCCCCACCCTACTTACCATCAATTTCAGATCAAGACATCGGCGGTGTATTCAATGCTATCCTGGATAATGTAGGTGCAACTGTTCCAAAGAGGGACATTTTGGATGCGAGAATCGCCGATGATGTTAAGTATGGTACAGGACATATTATAGATTCTCAAAATCAAGTGGGCGGTTGGCCAGAATATAGATCTGCCCCATTGGCTCCAGACAGAGACGAAGACGGCATACCAGACCAATGGGAAATTAGCAGAGGTCTAGATCCAAATTCAATCATGGACGTGAACCAGGACGATGATGGAGATGGCTATACTAACATTGAGGAATATCTCAATGAACTTGGAAATGGGTGACATTCAGGTCTCAAGCATCGTTCTCAAAACTTTTGAGTAGGTATTACCACTTTTTAGCTTTGCACCATTTTTCATAACGAAAGTATAGATACCTCGGAGCTCCTTATACACTTCAACAATCTTCCTTTTATTAACAACATAGCTTCTATTGATCTGGATAAAATCATCGGGAAGACCTTCTGTCAGTGATGACAAAGCCCCATTTTTGAGATACTTCTTTTCATCAGTATAGATATTTATGTACTTGTCCTCAGCCTCCATGTAAATAATATTTTCGGTATCGATCAATTCAATTTTATTTCGAATTTTGACGGTAATGGTCTTTGAGCCAAGAGACTCACCTTTGTGTGCTGAATGCTTATCCTCTACTAGTTCATCAACCTTATCCGATTTCAACTGTAGGAAGCCGTAAATACCAAAAATGGTACTTACAAGAGTACCTAGAAGTACTCGCTTTGAAAGCAAAACAAACTCTTTTCCCATCAGAGCTGTGAGTGTTGATTCTACCATTATATGAGCAGTAAATCCAATCAACACAAATGAAAGGCCAATTAAAATAAACTTGCGAAAAACGCTAGACAACCGATCAATTTTCGAGAAGTAATATGCCAACCAAATTGCGAGTAGAATTCCAATAAACGTTGAATACAAAAGTGCTACCATATAGCTTGTGGCAGGCTGCTTCACCACCAAAGCATGCACTGAGCCTATAACCAGACCCGCAAAAAAAGTTGCGAACACTACCTTCTTTATTCTCTTACCTCCAAGGTTTCCCATTCTTCCCTGTCAATTCAATGTGTCGATGAGAACATTTCGCTCCGTCGTCAGACAATCCTGCGGACTGGTACCTTCATCTCATCGGAATTAGATTCATTTTCTAGCTGCATCCATCCACTTTGGATATTTTCATATTTCACAAGTATCATATCAACAATTGATAATACAAATCAAAAATTGATTTTTTAATGAGACCTTCCACTTTGACTTTATTACTAATTGCAGCTAGCACATCTTTCTATTCTCCTGCTCAAAATAACAGGCATCCCCAATTTGGCGTGTTTGACATCGTTCCGGATGTTAGATCATTTGAGGAGCTGGATTTTCTTGGAGTTGGTTGGGTCAGAGAACAATTTAGGCTAGGAGAAGGCAAAGATGATCTTGCCATTATGTTTTACAGTCAAATTATCTCAGAAGGGTTTGGCTTGTTTCTAACGATTCATCATCGCGACGAAACCAACATCAAGGCCGAAGATATGGCGAGCTTTATTCAAAGTACACGAGGTTCGTACCCACCAGATGATACTGTAAAGTATAAAAACCTTGTCTCTGGTTTTGTCAATTCCTTAGTGGATGAAATCACTTCCCAGGGAAAGAGCCCGGAAGATTTTCTGATCATTCAGTTTTGCAATGAGGTGATGCCAACTGACATAGTTCCCGACAACAAAACGAGGTTTTGGCATGGAACCAGCGACGAATACCTCAACACTTTAAAGTGGACATTTAATGCTGTTAAAGATCAAGTTCCGCATAACATTTCTGTGGCCAATGCAGGAATTTCCTCTGCTGCGATGGAAGAAATAGTAACCTACGATAACGATCCTTCTTCGGCGGATCAATTTCAAACAGATGTTCATGAATTCAACGACAGGGTGCTACGGAAGGGCAAATTTGATTGGGCTGACGTTCACCTACGACACCATGTTGATGATCTCGCGGATAAAATAAACTGGGTAAAGGAACGCTGGGCTGGACCATTGACAGCAACCGAATTTGCTGGTCCCGATCCACGTACAAGAATTGCATTCAGTGAGAATCTACAAGCTCAGGAATTAGTGGAGAGGATGAGCATTGCTTTGGATGCTGGGGTTGATCGAATCTTTTGGTCTCACCTTATGGAAAGCACGGCTGTGGATGAAATTTACTTCAAGGAGGGTTTGTTGGAACTCGACACATGGAGGAGGAAACTAGCATTTTTTGCTTACCAGGAATTCATAGATGGTTTAGTAACCGGTCTGGATAACGACAGGAACGCAATAGTCTTCTCTATCTATCCCAATCCGTTCAAAGAATCAACAATGCTAAAAGTTGAAGTACAAGCAAGATTAGGTGATCCGGCCTTCATAGAATTCTATGATTTGGATGGGCGCAAAATAGAGCACCTTCAACTATCCTATGGTATCAATGAAATCCGTTTCAGCCCACCTCAGCTGCGAAATGGTGTCTTTTTCTATCGAATTTTCTCTGGAAAATTTTCACAAGCAGGGAAAATATTATTTCGGAGATGAGCCACTCATCCTTTATCGATCTACCAACTTCGTGCTTGAGGGCTTTGAATTAGATCCAATCCGAACTGTAGCTTACTCTGTAGGCGTTACTCAACTTCGCTAGTATCTGGGCTTGATTGTTCCGATGTGAGAATTCGGACAGCAATATGTAAATCAACTCCCTTAAGATATCGCTCTGAGGGTGGAAATACCCGACTGAACCAGAGATCAATCTGCTTATTCTTAACTTCATTAAAGAAAATGAATTTGGCAGTTTGTTTTTTGTACAAAAGAGCATTTAGGGCATTCTTGGTAGACGCAATATGCCGGTAACCATCAGATTCTAGCTTTTTCACCAGGTCGTTCAGCAAAAGCTCGGCATTTTTTAGTCCGGTTACTCTGTGATAAAAATGAGAGGAAAAGCTCCTATTGCTACTTTCTACATTATTAGCCATCACTATAAATTCCCTACCAACGATCTGCTCAGACTCCTCCCGACTTTTCATTTTCTGCTGAACATGTGGAGAGCATGCGTTAAACATGGCGAAAAGGAGCACAATCCAATATTTGTTCATCCAATTAGAGCTTCGGTGCTACGATCTAATGGCTTTTCCAATTAGCGAGTAAACCAATAATGTTTTACAAGATAACCATTAAGTAGATCGAATTCAGATTTAATGAAATACAGGTGCCCGGAAGTAGCAAAAAATGTCTTCTACAATTTTCAACTATACTTTATCAGTAACACTAGATCCAAACATGAAAATGGCCAGAAGCATCGACCAAAACATGGAATAAATGCCTGTAACCAAGACAAGGATTACAAGACTGATTACCCTTCTCAAGCGGATCTTTCCAAGACGGAGAAAGTAGTAAAGTGGATGCCCGAAAAATAGCAAGAAGATATAGAGTCCCGGCTCCGGAAGCTCCGTGAACAATGAAGCTATCATAATCAAGAGCACAAAGAGGAAAAACATCGCATTGAAGTGGAAAATGGCGCCCTTGATAATAAAGCTGTCGGGCATGTCTTTGTAAACCCCCTTGAAAAGTCTGAAGATATTGATGTAAATGAACAGACCAAGCAAGTGGGCCAGGAGAGCGACGAATGGCATCACTTTTTGATATCCTGTATCCTCTTCCCCATCGTACAGTTGATCTATAGCATCAATATCGTAACTACTTCCGTACTTGAATGCCGTACCAACCATGTAACCATCCATGAAGTTGCTGACAATCGTGCTATCGAAACTACCCTCTCCATCAGGTCCTAGTATGTAGAGTAAGCCGGCACCGTGTGGTTTGCCATCTTTAAGATTTCCAACGTAGACAGAATCCGTCCCGACCAGCGCATCAAAGTCCTTGCAATTTTCGCACTGGTCCTGGATGGTAACCTGTATTGACGAATCATGACTCTCGACTCCCAGTATGCTGAATATCACCAGAACAATTGCGGTAACACTGAAGGTTGCCATACTATAACTTACATGATCGTCCAGGCCTTCGTCCTCAATATCATCTATCAAAATTGAAGGGTGAAAAAGTACATAAGCTGTGGTCTTGAGATAAGTCCGAAGAAGTGCAAAGCTAGATCCAAATTTTTCGTGCCAGAGTTTTCCAAAAATGTTGCGAACAAATGATCCGCTCGTCAATCTTGTTTTTTCAGTATCAGGCAAATTCTCAATTTGTTCATCCGATGGATGAGGGGTTTCTTGGTCAGGCATAGGTTTAGTGATTTAATAGATTTTTTAAATATCTCCAATTAAACCAGTATTTGCAATAATTTGAGGGCTTTTTAGAATCAATAAGCTCATTTTATAACCAGGCACGCTTGTGTAAACTGACCTGAGGCTACCACATCATGGGAATGTGACCATGATCCTAATTTATCAAACCTCTTTCACGTACAGCTGCAAGTAGTTCCTCCTTTCTGCCCTTGCTTATAACCAATGCTGTTCCATCTTTTAAGTGTGCCCGATTACCTTCAATCTCCTTTACCTCATTTAAATTAATGATATGTGAGCGATGTATTCTCACGAAAGTATCTCGGGGCAAGAATTCCATAAGTTTCGTAAGTGACTGAAGGGAAATAACTGTCTTATCGGTAGTAAAAACTTTCACATATTCACTCATACCTTCCACATATCTTATTTGCTTACATTCAAGCTGAACAATCTTATTCCCGGACTTTATAAAAATGTGATCGCGTGGGTTTTCAGATGAACGTACAGGAGTTGGTTGTTTTAATTTTTTCAAATCAAAGACTCTAAGTACGGCCTTGTAGAATCGGTTAAAGGTTACAGGTTTTAACAAGTAGTCCACCACTTCCAATTCAAAACTCTCTATTGCAAATTCGGAATATGCGGTAGTAACTATGGTTGCAGGTCGATTTTTAATCGATCTGATAAACTCCAGCCCGCTTAGATCGGGCATCTCTATATCCAGAAACAGGATGTCAATCTTGTTTTCGCCGAGCGCTGATTTGGCTGCCAGCGCGTTCTCATACTCTCCATGCAACAGCAGTTCAGGTACCTTTTGGACATAGCCCTTTAGTAGATCTCTGGCCAGGGGTTCATCATCAACAATAATACAGTTCAGTTCCATGTTAATTTTGTAGGTCAAGGTGTAAGTTTAATTCAAACAACAGTTCATCAATTTTAACCTCCATGCTGTGCTTTTCCGGGTAGGTAATTTCAAGTTGTTTACGACTATTCGTTAGACCAATACCATGATCAACAGCCCTTCCATTCTTATGAGAATTCGCAAGCTGAAAAGTCATATTTCCCTCCTCCACAATCAACGAGACAGAGATGTATCCCCTGCTGTCAGAGCCAATATCTCCATGCTTGAAGCTGTTTTCCAAAAAACTGATTAAGATGAGTGGAGCTATTTCATGCTCATTATTTACCCCTTCCACATAGAAGTCAATGCGATCACTAGCATGTGGAATGCGTAGTGATTGTAGCTTTATGAACTTTTCCAGAAATGAAACTTCTTTAACCAACTTAACCCGAGACTGCCCACAGTCATAGATCATATACCGCATCAGCTCAGACAAGAGTGTAACAACGTTTCCAGCCTCCGGATCACGCTTTTGGATTAGGGAGTAAATGTTATTTAGCGTATTGAAAAAGAAATGCGGATTGATTTGTGAGCGAAGAAACCTTATCTCGCTTTCGAGCTTTTGATTTTCTGTTCGGGCTTGTTTTTCAATCGCGTCAATCCAAAGATCTATAAATCGATAAGCTCCGGATATCGGTAGGATAAAGAACATAAATCCGCCCAAAGCCACCGTCTCAAGGACCATATTCGGATATGGGCCTGATAGAAATAAATAGAGGTAAAATGACGCTCCCGTAATGAGAAAGACCACCACTACCAAGAGAAAAAGATAATCTATGTATTTGCCTTGCAGGAAAAAATTCAAAATGAAATGATAGTGGACATAGACAGCCCCAAGCACAACAGCGACATCGACAAGTGCGGAAACCAGAGCCTCCAGAAAGGTATCGGTTGTCAAATTTTCAAACAACATGATTAAAACAAGACTGCCCCAAAGGATCACTTGCAGGTATCTCATCTTATTTTTTAGGTCTGAGATGTTGGGGACAGTGCTCTCCATTTTCATCATAAAGTGCTCAAAAATATTCCGCTTGGTGCGTCTAAATATGATATTTCAATGAAGCGCTCTCATTCTTCAGTAAAATATGGCTGTCAATCAGTGAAATGCTTTATTGGTAAGATACTGAGCAAAACTGTCAATAGACTAGTTTATACATCAATCTCGCTTAATTCTTTTGAAGAGCTCGGCAAGATGTAAGAAATTTCAAATCGGTAATTTTCATAGCTGGTTGAAAAAGAAGTTTGGGTGGTTTTTCTTCGGCACTCTTTCCACCCGAACTTTCTTTTTACCATAAGCTGAAATCTGAAACCAAAGACATCCACTGAAAATATGAAGAAGATACGCAGCTTACTACTTAAACTATTACTCTGCTCAATCATGCTTCTCTTGATGGCAGGTTGCGTTACAGTTGCTATGGCTAATCAATCGTTTGTCCAGATCCAGCATCAAACCAATCAGAAGGTAATTGTCGTAGGCGGGGGTATTTCTGGCTTGTATGCTGCAAAACTCCTGATGGAAAAAGGATATGAAGTAGTAATTCTCGAGGCGAGCGACAGAGTCGGTGGCCGAATAAGACAGCTAGATGGTTTCGCAGATTTTCAAATAGAGCTAGGAGCTGAGTTCGTCCATGGGCAGCGAAGCGAGCTGCGAAAAATGACGCTTGATAACGGCCTCAAGCTGATTGAGGTCGACGATAGCACAGAAGGACTGGTGTATATGCATGGATCCATTCGTGATGACGATGACAAGGTGGTGATTAAAGCATCAAGACAAGTCCAGAAATTAATCAATAGAATGAGTAGTGTATATGATGATCCTACGAAGACTGTCCATCAGTATCTCATAGAAAGTGAGGCATCTGTCAGGGATCATAGGCTGATTCAATCTGAAATTGGTAACGATGTAGGCTCCGATCTTAGAAAGATCGGAGTCCGCGACCTCATCGACAATGACGATAAATGGTCGGCAGGGAACAGGGATTTCTTACTGGCTGATGGGTCTTTCAAGGATATTCTCGGACCCTTAGAAACTGAGCTTGGCAACAGAATTCGACTAAACTCCCCAGTAGTTTCAATTGATTACTCACTGGACAAGCTGGTGGTAGCTACAGCAAGTGGAGAAAAATTCACCGCCAACAAGGTTGTATGTACAGTTCCTGTGGCAGTCTTGCAAAGGAACTTAATAGCGTTCGTTCCGACACTTCCACAAAATAAACTGATCGCAATAGAATCCATCAAAATGGACGCTGGAATGAAGGTAATAATGAAGTTTGATCGAAAATTTTGGGATGACGAAGTTTTTTCAATTGTTGGGAAGAGATATGAGTACTGGGTCACAGGCTATCGCAGAAGTCCTCAAAGTAACATCCTCACTGCTTTTATAATGGGCTCAAAAGCTAAGTCTCTGAGCCGATCACAACGTCCTATAGTAAAAACAGTTCTCAAAGATCTAGAAGCCACCTTTGAAATCAATTTGGAGGGAAAACTTGTGGACCACTATGTTCAAGATTGGCTGCAGGAACCTTACATCGGTGGAGCATACTCCTACCCTAGTCCCGGATCAGAAAGGTTCAGAAAAATCTTAGCTTCTCCTGTCGATGGTAAGTTATTTTTTGCAGGAGAAGCAACACATTATGAAGGGCACAACGCCACTGTCCACGGTGCTATGGAAACGGCCACAAGAGTTGTAGAAGAAATTATCAAGTCACAATAAAACTAAATATTATGAAGACCACTGTATTACTAACTATTTGCATACTAGCCCTCGCACGAACTAATGCTCAAGAACAGTTCAGTACGCAAGAGTATGGATTTAAGATGAACGTTCCAGAGGGTTTCGAATTTGAGACTTACGAGGAAGGTGGATTTGGTATTATGGAAGGTTTTGAAAGTGAGTCAGAAAGTAGCCTGTTCGCATGTGCGTACATTGGTCAAATCTCAAAAGAGGATATCTATAGCTTTGGAGTAGAAGCAACAGGTATACCGGAAAATCAATGGGAGCAGGCCGGTGTCGGTGCCAATGAAAATGGCTTTAAGTGGTACGAAATGTACCAGTCAGAGTATGAGGGAAAGGCGTTGTTCGCCATTGTAGCGAGAAATCACTCAAAAGCAATTTCCTACTTGTTTTTTGTACTTGCACCTTCGGGCAGTTATTCAAAGTATCAGTCGGATTACGAGAATTGGATTGAAAGTTGTCGTGGTCTTTAGGTTGGGAATGGTTATTAGTGCACAGGCGTTGGATGGTTTATTCAACGCCTCTTTTTTTGCTTTTATCCTCAGAAAGCGCTAGTCATATTACCCAATTTGATTTTGACATAACCACTTACATGCTTATGGAAATTATTAAGCAATTTGGACATCTATTACTTTTTTCAGCATGATACCAAGAGTTAAATCCAATTCAGAAAGAACTTTTCCAATTATTTGCTTCCTTTTAGTAGCAGTCATACTGCTTGCGACGCTGTAATAGTCGTGTATCCAACTTTAAATTGATCGTAGTTATCACTGATAAATACTTAAAGTAGCTATATATAAATAGTTAATAATCAGTAAGTTGCTCGAAAAGCAAGTAATTTATTATCTTCAGTTAGAACCACACCAAGATAGGCCTGGTAATTGGGATCAAAAGTAGCTCCAAATGCATGCTTCACTTTTAATGGCTGGTTTTCAAGTAATCCGGCAGTATGTGCAACAACCATCCCACTCTCAGTGGCATAAACAGCAAATATTCGCTGGAACTGCTGCGAATAAATGGCCCCTAGTGGATATGATACATCGGGAACATCACTTGCTTCTTTAAAAACTTCAATACGAACTAGTTCCGCATTAGCCGCAGGAGACGATTTGATTGCATAGAGTTGTCCATCAGCCCTATTTTCAAATGCTCCTACGTACGCCTGTCCAACTATTTCGCCAGACAACAGAACAAATGTTGCGAGAACTAATGATTTAAGATGCTTCTTCATACTGAAAATACTTTGTCATTGTAACTGTTCTAAATAACCAAGCTAGTCTTTGTTCGTAACGATCATGTCCAAAATTCGCTGGTAGGTACTCCACCCAGTCCGCCTGCCATACTCAGCCTTAGTTTTGTGAGCAACTACCATGTTGTGTTCCGGAATGACCGTAATGTACTGGCCGTAAGCCCCTCGGGCTGTGTATGCTCCTTGGTAGTCGGCTAAATGCTTATCTCCATCCCAGACCCACCACATGTAACCATAGCCAAAATCACCCTCTCTCATTCTTATGGGATTCATCTCTTCAAGTGGAGTGATAAGCGACCGAATTTTACTTACCCATGCTTCGGAAACCACTTGCGTTTCTCCCCACTTTCCGTCGTTGAGCATCAATTGACCAATTTTTGCCATGTCGCGGGTGGACAACCATATATGATAAGCACGATTTCTTGAACGTGTGGTGTCACCGCTTTTTCGTTGTGCACTCCGATCAAAATCTTGCATCCCAAGTGGAATTGCTAAATCATCACGCAATGCATCGTATATGTTGATGCCAGTCTCCTGTTCAAAAACAGCTCCTGCGGCATTAAAATCCCAGTTGTTATATAAAAAGTACTCGCCAGGCGTCTGTGAACCTCTTGGTGGAGCATCAGCAGAATTATCTCCAGAATTGGAAGCTGGATGATATATGCCTGAGCGGGCTGTTATCAAGTGGTCAATCGTGGCAGTCTTTTCGATATCCATCAGGCCTAGTACGTCATCAAACCCAAGATTTGCTAGTGTCTTGTTCAGGTCGATTGTGCCATTTTCAACGTACTTACCATATAGCAAGGCAAGGATGCTTTTACGACAGGAGGCCAAGTAGCTCAACTCTTCAATATCACCATATTCCAGTACCATTTTACCATCTATTATTACCACCAATCCTGTTGTATTGCTGGAATCAACAACGAAACGCTCCATTACCCGGAGCTCTTCTCTGTCATAACCGTAATCATCAAATTCAGCTTCTTCCCAGGGTTGACCAGGTTCAGGTGTCACTCCCTCTGTCGACGGAGTGCTGCAGGAAAAAAGCAGAATTGCGATGGAAAGAATTTCAATATAGGCTCTCGCGAAAAATTTGGACTTAGTCATGGCTACTGATCTTCTGTTCTGTTGAAAGATAAAAAAATTTACACTAGTAATATCGCCAACCGTTTAATTCCAGTCGTTAATCGGGCCGAAGCATTAGGGCTTGGGATCAATTATCCGCTGTGAGAAGTCTGTACTGTTCGGTTGCACTCAGAACACTGAAAGTGGTGTCGGCTTTTAAGGCCTGGCCATTTTCAAAACCAATTTTTATGAGCTTATCCAGATACCGTGTGGCCGTAGGTATATCGTTATTGATTGCATGTAACTTACATTTCATCCAGTATTCCCAGCCTTCATTTTCAACCATTCCAGACCAGATCTCAATACCAATGAATGCTCGATCGAAGATCTTTTTTATCATCGCGTCTACAGAATTCTCATATGAAGAGGCACTAATAAAATTAGAAAGGCGCTGATACATCTCTGCTCTTTGCGGGTTTTTGCGTTCCACTTGCTTTGCTCTCCGCTTATAGGACCTCCCCGTATCAATGATCCAATTCATAGACGTGTTGGTGTTCTTGTTTGCCGGCGAACGGTAGGCATTTGTAAGCGAATCCATATATTGCTTTCTCAACCTTTCCTCCAGTTCAATGGTTTTTATGAAGCGCTTTTCCTCCTTAGCAAAATCGGAAATGTCAAACTTGGAAACATCCATTTCAAGTCCGAAATGTGATGAAAAGTAACCGTGAACACGTTTGGCATCAATGATCGATACAGAATCACCAACATATGTAAGATATTCTTGAAGAGTGGTCATATCCAGGACCCGTTCTCTCTGTTTAACATCTAGTTGAGCTAGCATCCAGATTAGAGCTATTTCATAGTCGTCTGCAGGAGCCCATTTATGATCTCTGTCAAACACCAATCTTATATTCTCAATACCTTCCTTCTGAAACTGCTGTTCCCCTCGAAAGTGCTCCACATAGTTAAAATCCTTATTGCCAACTAGACCAGCATAAGGAATCTTATGGTATTTTTTTAAGCCATGCTCGCTGTAGATGGGTCCCACTGCCCCAATGCCTATAACCCCTTTGATATGATCAGTTAGCGTTGATACAGCGATGGCCACCCTGGAGCCACCGGAAAACCCTGATGCAATAATAAGGTCTTCATTAACCGAAAACTTTTTCAGCACATCATTGATCATAAAATCAGCTGCATCAAATGAAAGAAAAGGCGAAGTGTAGTTTCTGGAATTGTTGGAGCAAGTAAGGATCAAATCGTACTTTTCCGCTAGAGACTGATAGCGATCTACCGGCAATCTGCCACGTGCCAAAGGCTCGAAAAAGAAAATAACAGGGTATTTCTTGTTAGAAGTATAGCTCTCTGGAAGATACAGAGCATACGTTTGGTCCGGCACACTCGTCTGAACGGTGTCAATTACTCTTCCTGCAGTATATAGCTGTTGGGAGAAAGAACTAAGAACAACAAATGATAGTAAGGCAGACAGGAAATACTTCATACTCACACTACCTAACAGATCACTCAAGAAATCCCTTATCTACCTGTGCAATCACTTTTAAGCAAAGTAGCGAGTGCACAGATCATCAATGATGTCAAAAATTCGATTAGGGATCAGCTAAGCCTGATTGCGCTTAGAACTGAGATATACACTCAGATCGTAAAAGCTAATACCTGCTTCTTCGAGTTTATTGCTCAGCCGCTCGTAGAGCATAATATGATCCTTGAAGTCGAGCTTGTCTTTGTCGAGACTCTGGAAGTGGACATATTCCGCTGCCAGCTCGCTAATGTTTGTGGCGAATTTCATTAGGGTGCATTTTGATTTAACAAAAACACATAGCTGGCGGTGGGACTAATTTCGCTAGATATATTGACAATCTTATCAGGTGATAATGGTTTTTCGACGAAATGTCTGTTCTAGCACACTGAGGTAGGTGCATTTCAGATATGCCTTTATAGCAATTGAGGCAATAAACAAACCGCTGACATAGCTGCTGCGCATCGAAAACCGTCTTTTGTTTAAAAAAACATACATGAACAAAACTGAAAGAATTCATTCCCTTGATTCTCTTAGAGCCATAATGATGATCTTGGGTATTGTACTCCACTCTTCCGAGACATATAATGTTGGCCACAGTGACATCTGGCCTAAGGACCCAAATAACACACATCTATTTTTTAACTATCTAAGTTCTATAATTCATATTTTTCGAATGCCAATATTCTTTATCATTGCCGGCTTTTTCGGATCCCTGCTCTATTATGAGCGAGGAGCAATTGCAATGATCAAGAATCGTACAGCTCGAGTTGTTCTGCCATTCATTATTTTTCTCGTCATTCTACATCCTCTGATCCTGATTGCACTAGGTACAACAACTGAGTCTTTCGGAGTTTCACTGACTTCCTTTTCAATTACACTAAGCTGGTTTCCGACTATCACCTACCACCTATGGTTCTTGTATTACCTTATCCTATTAACCTTTACGTCCTTTCTTCTTGCAGATCTCCTAAAAAAAGTGCCGGGAATAACCAGTCGAATTTTGAAAGTATATGAATGGTTCATGCTTCGACGATTTCCAGGAATTCTTGTGATGTCCTTTGTCATATTCATTATGCTAGTTTGGATGTGGAATACCTGGGTCCCTACACCACTTGAATTTGCTGTAGATTTCAAAGTTTTCCTCTTTTACATGCTATTTTATCTGACGGGTTGGCTGCTTTACAAGTCAAAGCATCTATTGGAGACCTTCAAGAAAAATGACTGGCTGCTTTTCTTACTAGGTTTTCTGATCTACACCTCCAAGTTTCTCTTTCGCGACTATATAGATGATGTCTTGTATGGAACGTTAAATGCACTGGTAGTGTGGTTGTTTGTCTTTGGGATCATGGGGCTCTTCATAAGGTACGCAAGTAGTCAATCAATTAGAATGAGATACATATCGGACTCATCTTACTGGGTGTATTTAATTCACCTTCCACTTACCCTTTTCATTCCTGGTCTGATCGTCGATTGGCCAATTCCAGCAGGGGTCAAATTTTCAGTTGTGTTGATCTCGACTAGCGTCCTTTGTTTTACTTCCTACCATTACCTTGTAAGAAGTTCTTTTGTGGGAAAGTTTCTTAATGGGCGCACATACTCGACAAGTAAAACAGCATCTGAGGGTTAGGCAGTTTGTGACTTAAGCCATCGTCGGAATCCAGCGGCCCGAGGACGACTGATAATCACCTCTTTTGGATGCCCCTCGCCTGAGGCAAGATTCACTTGTATTTTTCCATAGTCCATGGCCCGCAGTGATTGGACCACTTGATGGCTTAGGATCGTCTGTCGATTGGCACGAAAGAAGTGATCGGGATCCAGTTTAGTCATTAGGGTATCTAGTGACTGCGGATACGGCAAACGTCTTCCTTCTCTGGTTACAATTACCACCAAGCCAGACTGACCGATCGCACAACGGATGTTTTCCTGGTTGACGACATGCTGAGCCCTTCCAAGTGAGAGTTGAATGGGTTTTCTTAATGATTTAGCATTATTGCTGCTAGAGGACGCTTTTTTCCACTTAGTGAAAAAGAACATACCTGTGTCAATTAGGGAGAAGAAAAAAACCAGGGAAACCACGCTGAAGTTTATCACCATAAGATCCCCGAATGAATAGAATCCACCGTAGAAGAAATAGGTAACTGAGATAAGCAGCACATTCAATACGGTCACAATAAACATAAGATGCAATCCTAGCTGAGCCACTAATCTCCTTCTAACACCTCCTGACCAGGGAATTTTGTGATCGAGCCTTCGCGTTATATACCGCATGCCTTCGAGTAGGATCGCTGAGGCCACAATGGCATTGAAATACTCTTCGAGACTGAACGAAACCAGTGACCTTTGATACTTGTAGTCTAGAATAATATTGATCACTAGGTTGCTGCTTAAGCCTACTAATAGAATACTCAGCCAACGCCATCTGAGCAACCTTTTAATTGGTAGTGCTTTTTTCGAATCGGATTTCGGTGTGGCTAAGGTTCGTGATGACTTTATCTTGAGTGCTCTTGCTATCATGCTCGAAAGGGACATTTTTAACAGTAAGGACAATGCTTTAAGGAAAAAGATGCCTCTAACGTGAAATTAATCACATGAGATCTCATCTAACGACTATCCCAGGATCTACTACCTCCAGCCCATTGTCGTTAAGCATTGAGTGAGGAATGTTCCGCTTGATATATTCACCTAACTTCTGAGCATATCTTTCCTTATTGCTCACGTGTCGAACGATAATGCTAATTTCCCGAGCCTTATTGGAAATAGGTTCTATATTTTCTTCCTGCTGCTCACTTAAGCTTAGTGTCGTCAATTCAGGCATGATAGTCATACCACCCTTAGTATCAACGATACGCATTAAGGCGTCAATAGAATTGCTCCTATAAACAAAGCTTTTGTTTTTCCTCATCTTCTTCAGATCACAAAAATTGTTGATCTGGTCCCGAAAACAGTTACCTTCATTGAGCAACCAAAGCTTGCTATAGTCTATATCTTTCAAAGTGAGGCTTCCCGTTGCTTTTTCCTGACTCGATTGATAGAAGAAGAAGCGTTCGTAAAACAACAAAATAGATTTGATTCCTTGCACATCGATAGGTGTCGAAATTAAACCGGCATCCATCTCGCCGTTTTTGACGGCAGTGATGATTTCACCCGTGGTCATTTCATGAATATCAAGCTTGAAGTCCGGCAATTCCTGGTGCAGGTCATCAATAAAGAGAGGGACAATGAATGGAGCCAATGTTGGTATTATCCCCAAGTTTAGCGTGTCATTGTAGCCACTTTTTAATTCGTTGGTAAACCCCCTTAAAACGTCAAAACCTGCAACGATTTCTTCCGCCCTTTTCAAAAACACCTCCCCTTCTGATGTTAGCTCGATCGGGGATGTTGAGCGATCAAAAAGCGTGATTCCAAGGTCGTCCTCCAATTTTTGAATCTGAAGACTAAGTCCTGGTTGACTGATCGATAAGTTCTTCGAAGCTAGTTTGAAGGTACCATATTTCTTAAGAGAAATGGCATATTTCAATTGCGTAAAAGTCATATTAGCAATGATTATGAATCTATAATATATATAAATTTCAATTATGGTATTTTGCTAATGAATTAAAGCTTCAGAGATCTCTTATATGAACCTCGTCAGCATACAGGGAAAATTCGCTCCGGGAATGCATTTCAAAGGAGAAGAACTGCATGTTTGCCATCAACTGATCAGAAGTCTCTCTGATAACCGCTATCTCGTGATCAGTTCTAGGTATCGAACAGATATTTTGTATGACAGTCAGCTTGAAAAAAACCAATCCATTATCCGTCTTTGGTGTCTGTACAAAGGGAAGGAATTTGATGACAGTTGGTTGCAGAAGTTCTTCCGGACAACCGGAAGGAAACAGAGTTTGGAACACTATTTTACCCGTTTGTTGCTTCTGAAGCGTATACCAACCTGGTATGATCTGTATATGAAGGAACTTGCCACGATTCTTTCAAATAATGAGGGCAAAGTATCAAGGATGGTAGAGGAATGTCTGCAAATACTGACAAGCAAGAAAATCTTTGCGCCTTTTGCCAGTCAAATTAGCAGCAAGGATGATAAGGAATATGCAGACACAATAAGTATTGTTTCTGCAGTCCTTTCGAGACATAATGAGAACTGAGTCACATGCTTATTACGACCTTGCCTTTAAACAATCCCCTACCGAAGTATCTAAAAGCTTCGACGGTATCTTCCAGGGAATAGACACTGTCAATTACAGGCTTGATACTGCGGTCTCGGTAAAGCTCAAGAATATCTCCCAATCCTTTGTTTGGTTCATGACCAAGAATGCCCATTTTCTTATTTCCAGTCATAGAAATGAAAGGAGCCACCATCATGGCTTGTAGAATTAAGGACGTAGGTCCACCGATCATCCGATATTCTCCACCTCGCCTCAGTGAGCGCTTGTAATCGTAGATTGAATGATGTCCGACCACATCAAGGATATAGTCGTAAGCATTTCTCTTCTGGGTAAAGTCCTCTTCCACAAAATCAATGACATGGTCAGCTCCCAGGGATGTCATCATACTTAGCTTTGAAGAATTATCCACTCCTGTAACTTCAGCTCCGTATAGTTTAGCCATTTGAATAGCAAATGTTCCAACACCACCACCTGCCCCATTTACGAGCATTTTTACTCCTGCTTCAATTTTTTTAAAATCTCGTATCCCTTGAAGAGCCATAACACCAGCTTGCGGTGTAGCTGCGGCTTCTTCAAAAGTGATAAATGATGGCTTGACTGTGAGGGCATTTTCCTTCGCGCATACGAATTCTGCAAATCCACCCCATCCACATTGAGAAATGTCTCCAAACACTTCATCCCCAGGTTGGAATTTGGTTACTTTTTTGCCAACCCCTTCTACAATCCCTGCAATATCACACCCAATAATTTTTTTGATCGGATTGCGAATCCCACCACCTGCTAGCCGAACATAAAAGGGTGCGCCTTGTACCAAGTCCCAATCCCATGAGTTAATCGAAGCAGCCTGCATCTTGATCAATACTTCGTTGTCTTTCGGCGCTGGTTTTTCAACTTCTTCCAGTTTGAGATTATCAACTGATCCGTATTGGTAATAGGTTATTGCTTTCATTGTCAATTCTCGTCATTCGGTGATGGTATTCGGCCAACTTTCAAGATAAGCTTCCATACCACTTCCTTTCTTTCTTCTGTATTGCCCCAAACTTTCTTAAGTTCGTTTACCAATTGGGGTATGGGATCTTTACCTGTCTTAGCAATCAGCCTCTGAATAGCAGACCAGCTGCTCACAAGCCCAACCAGATCGTTAATAGACCATTGCTTACGCATCTCAAAGGCTGGAGCATCAATTTTTTCGAAAGGAAATGGTAACGTTTCGTAACCTCCTTCGACCAATCGGTTCTCTTTCTGCCAATACTCATCTACTACTTCATCATGAAACTTCCTGACTATTTCATCGATTTCAGGGGATATCGTAGGAAGCCTGTACGTCCATGCAGCAATGATCCCACCAGGCTTCAAAACACGGTACACTTCTTTATAAAATAGATCAAACTCAAACCAATGCAAAGCAATAGCTACAGTAACGAGATCAGCTGCTTTATCCTTCAAACCTGTTTTCTCAGCTTGCTCAACCTTGTAACTAATTTGCTCATGTTGAAAAGCATTTGCGATTTGCCTCTCACTGGCATCTGTGGCGTAGATGTTGTCAAAATACTTAGTCAGACCAACCGCCGCTTGTCCGTTCCCGGTGCCACAATCCCACACAATGTGCCGCCCAGGGGTTATCTCAGACAGATACTTGAACAATTCCTCCGGGTAGGTTGGACGATACTTTAAGTATTCATCTGATTGCTTGGAAAAATTGTCTTTGAAATCAGCCATTAAAACAAATTATACCCACTTACTGTGATCGCGACATGTCCGGTCTTGAATCCCTGTTCTACATACCGATGAGCCTCAGCTACCTGTTCTAAGGTGTATTTCCTATCAACGACAGGCTTAAGTTTTTCGGATTCAATCAGCTCTTTGAGGTATTCCAAATCCTCACTTTTATACTTGGCCAAAGAAAAAACAAACTCCTTGCTACTAGTCATGGAAGTCCATAGGCCTTGCAAAACCCGAGAAACCCATGGGGTCGCAAGAACATACCGCCCACCTGGCTTCAACGATTTCATCCCTTTAGCGACAGAGCTGTTCCCCAACACATCAAAGATCACGTCGTACTTGACACCATTTTTAGTAAAATCCTCCTTCTCATAATCCATTACGTGATCAATTCCCAATGAATGAAGAATGCCAAGCTTTTTGGCGCTATCGACTCCGGTTACTTCTGCTCCCTGAAGCTTTGCTATTTGCACAGCATAGGTCCCAAAACATCCGGCTGCCCCTTTTATCAATAGCTTTTGTCCGGGTTTAAGCTCTGCCTTTCTAATGTAATGAAGTGCATTGAGGCCTGCAGTAGGAATAGTTGCTGCTTCTTCATGCGTGACGTTTTTCGGTTTAGTGGTCATTGCAAAAGAGCTTTTCACACAAGCGTATTCAGCATATGCACCAAAACGAATCCCTGTATCGGAGATGATCTGATCACCCTTCTTAAATCCGGATACATTCTTGCCAACTGCCTCAACTTCTCCTGAGAGTTCCATTCCAAGGATCGGTCTCTTAGGCCGCCTTAGTCCCATGTATATTCTTAATGGGAGCCAAAACAAAACGTGTATGTCGAACCTTCGAATCTCACAATCTCCGGGTGTGACGGTTGACGCCTTGACTCGTATCAGGAGTTCATCGTCATTTGGTGTTGGTTTGCGAACTTCTCCAACTTTCAAGAGCTCTGGTGGCCCGTACTTAGTCCATAGTATTGCTTTCATGAGTTCTGCCATGTTAATCAGGAAGATCCTCGCAGAGAATACCGCGAGATCTAATTAAATGAGTAAATTCTTTTTCACTGTAGTCTTCAAAAGTTACAATCTTGAGGACACGGTCTACGTCTTGCATATCGACTGACCATCTCACAATCCCTGTCAGGTTTTTAAAGAGGGAAGCGAGGACAGTCATTTCTAGTTGTGATCTGATGTCTGTTTTAAATACAAAAATTCTCATGGTGGTTATTTCTTTTTAGGTTCATCATTAAAGGAAAATATATCTTCAAGGGGCGTGTTAAAGACTCGTGCCATTCGAAATGCCAACTCCAGAGAAGGTGAATATTTTCCCTTTTCAATGGCGACAATCGTTTGTCTGGTCACGCCTACCTTTTCAGCTAATTCTTGCTGAGTCATTTCATCGTTGTGAAATCGTAGCGTGCGAATGTTATTGCTGACCCTGTGCTCGCCCATTTTAAATTCCTTTCCTGTGAAAATAAAGTTGAGACAGATTGTCAAATACATCCGAAAGAACACCGGCAACAATCATAAAGACGAACATCGAGCGCATTGGCATGCCGTAAGCAATGACTCCAAGCGCACCCAGAAAGCCAAAACCAAAAACCATAAACGCATTCCTCGTTGAGGTCAATGCTATTATTCGATCGCGTTCATCCTCAAAACACGGTTGGCGTTCTTTTGTCACCAATCGGTTGGTGACACTGAAAATGATATGAATGATGATTTTACTTGCAATGGCTATTGGAATGATTAGCAGCATGGTTTTCCCCCAATACTGCAGCTCTTCTTCCATGGTCATCACGCGCCCTCCATACTCTTGGTAGACCATCCAATAGTAGATGCCATAAACCAGCAACGTGCTGATGATGTTAACAATACTCTTCTTTTCTTGATAGTACATTATTCTACTTGTTGTCCTGTTTATTTTACTTTTAGTAAAGTATTACGGACACAAAGTTAATAATGTTTTACTTCATGTAAAGAATATTTTACATACATACTATAAAACCCTGATAATCAGAATATTCCAACATTTGAAATTGAAGGTACTGATCGGATATTATCGCTTGGAGTTAGGTTTAGACTCGTTCAATCTTGAGATAGACTTGCTTCTCTTTTGCTGAGCCCAGCCAATTGCCATACTCGCGAGGACAGACATTAAGCCTGCAATTGCATTAAATGCTATATCAATTGGATCAAAAATACGATTGGGTATCAGGGCCTGTATGCTCTCGTCGATCGTTCCAAGTAAAGCCGTTATCAATATTGCCATAAGTGCCGGCAGTGGGACCCGTCCGTCATTTTTCTTACGCTCTTTTAGCGCATGATATACAAAAACGCCGACCAATCCATACTCAAACAAATGTGTGCGTTCAGCTGGTGTGATCACCATTCTGAAAAACAACATCCCATATACTGCAGTGGTCCCAAGTATCACCCACATCTCAACATGTCCAGGCTTACTCTTCAAGCCACTGGCAACAATTGCAATCATCAGCAGTAGCCAACACGCAAAAAATGAATTGTCTATTACCCACCTGTCCAGCCACTGAGCAATTGTACCAGCCAACCACAGAGTAGAGAAAATGGCAACCAATACTACCAGGCACCAAAGCCAAAGTCGGCGCTCTCTATCGGAGGTAAACAAAGCCATAAGGGTTGGTAAGTTTATTCATTTTCACGAAAAGCCAGTCAAATAGACCTTCCATTCAGCGTAATGTGCGTGAAGCAGAAAGCAGAATCCAGAACCATTGAAGCAATGATGATGTGTAATAGATATGCTTTCTATCTCACTGTCAGTTCCTCAGGAAATACATGGCTCGTGGCACTTTGTTGCACTTCCGGCTTTCCAACAGATCCGCTAGTTCGCTCTATGGATCTTATAAGTTTAAACCTTCTAATCATGTAGACCCTTGCTAACCAGAAGAACCATACCACCACTACCACTACAACAGGTATTGCACGAATAAACGGATCGCTTAAGAAATCAGGAAATACCTGTGGTTGTCCAAGGAAAAATGAGGCACTTGCTACCCAAAGCCCAAAACACATGCGCCAAAGGTGTCTTGCTACTCGCTGTGCACCATAAATTCCACCACGATAGAGAACAGTGACATCTAAGATAAGACACAGGACGCCCATTCCTGAATAGAAAAACAGGAAGAAATCCAAAGGTGCGAATTCCCCACCTCCGATCGCCTCACCGCGACCATTGACGAGTTCCCAACAAGAGATGATACCAACAACGGAAATGATGAAGATATAGAATAACGCAGCAACCTCAATCAGGCCATTTTTCCCCGTTCGGTTTCTGGCAGTGCTCCAAGCTGTTGCAACCACGTAGAAGGTGACTGAGCCAGCCATGAAAGATGTCATGGAAATTTCTCCCACGACTGCCATAATTGCACCAGCACTTGTCATTAGAAGCATCGATACAAAAAATACGGTACCAACCTTGTTATGTAAGGGAGAACCTTTGCGCAGGAACAGGGCTGTCATACCGGATAGTATTCCAAATGATCCGGCAATGACATGGATAAAAACGATAATTGGATTCATTAGTCTTTTGTTTTATTGATTATGAGAGTTTGATTCTATGTAGTTGTGACCGACCATGACCATTTCAGAATCACAAGCCCATCAACTAGTTCAGCATTTCTGATATTTCCTTCATGCTCTGTCCTTTTGGTTTCTATTTCCAAGCGTGATCTATTGCTTGAGTCTGTTGTTGCGCGCTACTCAACTTTTAGTCCCGTCACAGGATTTGATTTCGATATTTTCCTGGATTGAACCAGGACCACCAAAAACAGAAGTGATAATAGGAGCAAAACCGAGATCGAGGCGCCCGAGAAATCGATTGGAATATGATAGGCGTAGGCCATCTCAAATATAAAATCGATCAAGAAGTAGCTGATTGGAGCCCCTACAAGCAGGGCTACAGCAAACAACAGCAAGTACTGTCGAACTATGATATTCCCCACGCTTGTCAAACCCGCGCCCATCACCCGACGGATACTGAACTCCTTCACCCTGCCTGTCACATTTAGTGTAACCAACCCATAAAGTCCCAGGCTCGCCAGAATAATTGCAATCACAGCAAGTCCTCTCCAGACCTTTCCGTGCACTCCCACATCTTGGAAGTACCTGCCCCACACATCTTCTTGATACCCACCTTGAAATGGTATTTCGGGAAAGAGTTCGCTCCATTGCTGCTGTACAGCCTTGTACACCTCATATTGATCACCACCCCTCACCTTCATGGACAAGAAGCGATGTTCGGTGGGATCAGCGACCTGGAAAATCATTGGTCTAATCTTCTGATCGAAGTGAGAGGAATGAAAATTTTTTACCACTCCGACCACCTTGTATCCCACTGAGTCAATCTTGACAACTTGTCCGATGGCTTCTTCCCACTTGAGATTATCTACCAAAACTTCATTTACAATCACATTTAGTTCGTCACTGGTGTGATTTTCTTTGAAATTACGCCCCTCTATCAGCTGAATTCCCATGGTCTCCAGATAATTGGCGTCAATTTTTAGCAGGTCAACTTCGTACGATCTATCTGGTTTATCTATGACGATACTACCTAGACTCCTTCCAACGTGATGCCGTGATCCGGCGGCTAGAATGACTTTCGGGTCCTGGAGCATCACTCTTTGCATCTGTTCGAAGGCGGAACGATCTTTGACACGCACATAGAGGGTCCGATCCTGATCGTACCCCCAGCTTCTCTCGGCCATGTAAGAATGATTCCTGGTAAACATGACAGCAATTGCAATGAAGATGCAGGCAAGCATGATTTGGAAACTAAGAAAGATTTTGGTGACTGGATTTTTTCTACCGAATCGTAGAGAACCTTTGAGAATTCCTGTCACCTGAAACCTGGAAATGTAAATGGCTGGGTAAGCTCCGGACAAGACTGCGGTAAAAAGAAGAATGGAAGGCAGAAATAGCCACAACGCCGGATCATTAAGGGTAAACCCCATGCTAAAGTTTGCAATATCTTCAAACCATGGAATAATAACTGTCGAACCGAGAATCACTCCGAAAAAGAGTGCAAATGAGGTGACAACCACATTTTCAACCAGGAATTGCATCATTACTGTTTTCTTGGTAGCCCCAATGGTTTTTCTGATCCCGATCTCCTTGAGACGCTTTGCAGCAGATACAATCGCAATATTCATGTAGTTAAAGCAGGCGAGCATCAGGAGGAAAAAACTAACTGCGGTGATATAGATGACTGCAATGACATTTGAATCCGAACCTGTCGAAATATCATTCCGTATGGTGCCGGACTTATGATAGAGGCCGTTCCATCGCTCAAAGACAAAAGATGAAATTGCCCAATCCGTTTCTACTTCGTTTTGCAGCTCTTGATACTTGTCCATTTGCCCTTCAATAAGCGTCAAGTCGAATGGATCATTCACCTGAATGAAGGTGGCAGTAACCAAGGAGCTCCAGTCACTATGGTCCACCAGGGGTTCCGATACTTTCAAATTTTCGTAATTGATAAGAAAGTCAAAATCAATGTCATGTGAAGGTGGGAACTCCTTCGCCACTCCTGTGATCTTAAATGTTTTCTGGTTATGCTCGTCAAACTTCACTAACAAATCGAATCCGATGGGGTTCTCGTATCCAAAGTATTTAGTCGACATATCTGCACTTAAAATAATGCTGTTCACATCTATTAAGGAGCTAGATAGTCCCCACTCCATTGGAAAGGTGAACATTTCCAAGAATTCTGGGTCAGTATATCGAACCCTTTCGTGAAAAACCTTCTTTCCATATTTGACAATGACATTCCTATCGTCAACTCTACATATCTTATCAATATGGGTAAAATCCTCCTCCATCATTTTTCCCAGGGGCCTTGGAGTACGTCCGTTCTGCTGAAGTGTTCCATCCCGGTCTACTAATACTGTGGCCAGGTAGATTTCATTTTTGTTTACATGAAATTGATCAACACCATACGTCCATCTGGCGAATCCATACCCAAAAACGCACACCGCTATTGCAGCAGAAAGACCAAAAACGTTGATAAAGGAACTTAGGGGATTCTTGGTTAAACCTCTGAATGAGGTCTTAAAGTAGTTGAAGAACAGGGCACTGCCGGAAAATTCATAGCCACCCAATGGCCTGATAAGACTTGGACGAATCAACAGCAGTACATCTCTGAAAAAGGTCATATCAGCCTTCCTCCTTCCCAAACTTACCACACGCTCCTTGTACAGTTCCAACAAATCACCTTCAACATAGACGTGCAGGTCTTTGTGACAAAACCATTTGAAAAAACGCATCAGTAGCTTTGGTGGATAGGCTGGTTTCATTGACTTGAATATTTTACATCTAATGCCAGATTCAGCATTTCCTCCCAAAGTTCATTTCTCGTTTTTCGAGTAAACTGTAACGCTTCCTTACCTTCAGCAGTGATTTCAAAAAAGAGCTTGGGCCTGCCGACGCGCTCTTGAGTTCCTTTGCCCTCGTAAGATTTTAAATAGCCTTTTTTCTCTAGTCTTTTTAAAGCAGATTGCAGAGCACCAACACTTACCTTTCGAGATAGCCTTGACTCAATTTCTTTTTTAATCGATACACCGTAAGCTTCTTTAGGTAGCACGCCTACTGTCAACATCACCACCTCTTCGAATTCTCCCAGTTGAAATTTTCCCATCCCTAATAATTAATTCCTAATTGCAGTAATACGAAGATAACACATTATAGTTTCCTAATTGTAGTAATATGTGAATGAATTTGACGAGAATAGCTCGCAGCAATTAATCTTCTCGAATTCTTCCGACCAACACCGACACGTCTGCGTGCAAAAAATAGTCGCTCCACTTGCCTGTAATGTAAGATCCGGAGACCGTCCTGGGACCTGTTGGGCTACATAGGTAGTATACTACAGGTCGGACCTTATCTCGCTCCTTCAGTTCATTTCTTCCTTCCTTGGGAATTTTTAGTGTCTTTCTCAATTTGCTTAAGGAATCGCGGAGAAGTAGCCTTCTGTTGTTTGATATAATGACATCCAGATGTCTGTATTCCTTGGTCATTTCGTCCAAAAATGTTAGAGGGAATTGTTCATAAACTTCCTCAATTTTTTTGTAGTGATCTTTGGACATCACCCACTCAAACCCAACAAAAAAGGGTTGATCAATGTACATTTCGTTTTCCAGGACAAATTTCACTTCGCCATTTTCCTTCACATCTTTTATCAAATCAACGTCCAACAGTTCTTCTCCAGGATATGAATCATCACGAACAGAGAATACCCTGCATCGGAGCAGGAAGGACTCCATGTGTTCTCCGCCAGCTTTAACGGTAATCTCCTTCAGCCAGAGTGGTTCCTCGACTCTATCAAAAAGCGCGGCTAAGGTTGAGCCGTTCCTTGGCCTTAAGTACAACGGATCGGAGTACAAGAACTTCAACCCAGCACCACCCATCCACTTGTATTTAACCTTAGTGGGGGTTACGACAATCTCATCTAATTCCTGAACATTCTCCTTGAGTGGTATTACTGTGATTTTATTTGTAAGGAGGTCTGCATATGCAATTTTCTTCCTTTCAAAACCGAGAGCACTCACGATCAATGTATCATTCTTATAAGTGTCGCTGACTTTGATCGAAAAGGTACCATCTTCAAATGCAACTGTGCCGAAGTTTTTCTTGGGGATACCAATTGTACTGAATGGAATCCCATCCCCATTCTCCGTGACAACCCTCCCTTCTACCCGCTCGATCTGACCAAAGCAGAGAGCGACAATTAAGAAGCATATAAACGTGAAAAGATATCGCATAAGACTACTTTTTAGTTTTAAGTAAATTCAGACTGCAAGACTCCAACGAGCCTTGTAGTAATAAATTCCTAATTGTAGTAATACGAAGGTTTAGGTCTATAGTTTCCTAATTGTAGTAATATCATTCGAATGATACTTCTTTTAAACATCCGATCAGGAATAGCTCTGTAATTTCTTACTTCTTCCAAAAGATGTTTTCCCGGTAGCTAATACACGAATCACCCAAACAATCAACAAAAAGAACACAACAATGACGGGAGCTGGAAGAATATTCATTTGCTGAATTGCTTCCGGCCAGATCTGGGGTTGTCCAATGAAGAAGGATATACATGCAAGCAGGAACGCAAAGCACATTCGCCACAAGTGTCTGACGATTCGAAACTTCCCTTTGATGCCCTTTTGATAAATGACTTTAGCATCAAGGATGGCGCCTAGTGCCACTATCCCGCCAAAAATATAGAATGCAAAAGGTGGATAAACCCCCTTGAGACCCGTCTCACTATTAGCTGCCTGCCAGGCAAAAAGGGCCGCGATGGAGACAAGAAACAAGGCAAATAGCAGTAAACCAAAGTCTATGTAGCCAATTTTTCCACTCTGATTCTTAACAGTCCACTGAGAGGTACAGATCATATAAAGAGCAATTGCTCCGATCAAGGTGGTTCCCATATTGTCAATGCTGACAAAGGACGAGAGATACATGCCACTCATCGTTGCTCCTGCCATCGAGACGAAAAAGATGTTTCCTGTCTTGCGGTGAAGAGAATTCCCCTTCCTTGCAAAAAGTGCCGCAAAGCCCGCAAAAACGACGATGGTTCCGAAGACCACATGGAATAGGACGATTGGTGAATATGACATATCAGTTCGAGTTTGAGTTAATATTTTTCTATCAGGGGAATCCAGTACCCAGCAGTCATCATGAACAGACCAGCTCCTATTGCAACAGCGACGATAGTGAGCAGCAGGGCGACTCCGAATCGAGCAAGCATGCCCGCTCTCTTTCTTGTGATCAGATAAAGTTCAAGGATCGCTAGTGGGAGGAGGTACTGTCCGAAGGCCCAGAATGTAATGAATGGTCCAGTAAATGTCTCATCTTCTATCCCAATTCCACCTGCAAAGGCATACCATAAGAGAATTCCTAAACGAAAGAACCAGTTGGCGCTTACTACCAGGAACAAGCGCAAGGCCCATCGACGGTGGCGCTCAAATCTCCGGGCCCATGCCTCACGCCAGGCGAGGAGACCACACACTATGATCAATAGAGCTAAAGAAACATTTCCAATCGCCAAGGCCGTCCCACCGACAGTCTCTCTAGTGAAAGTCATGTAGACACCACCAAGACTAGCTATAAAAGCCGCAACCACGAACACACGACCATTCCATCGATGAAAGACAGGAAAGCGATTTCTAACAAAAGGTATGAGCTGAAGCGCCCCTCCTCCATTTATGATGGCTGCAAAGAACACATGTGCCATTAACGCGGCGTTTCCCATGGGATCCCCAGGGGTAAAACCAACAGGAAGTATTTCAGTCCATACCTCAAAATTGCCACGCAGCGCTGAACCACCATAGACCATTAGTATGTAGAAGGTAAAGATCCACTGGCCAACAATCACGACCAGGAACCAGAGTCCAATCGAGAAATTGAGTGATTTCTCCGAAAGCAAACCAAACTTAGAGTTATGCATTGGGGCAGTCTTCACCCCTATTGCGGTTGTTCCTGTATTCATTTTTAGTCCTTTGCTAAGTCAACAATTGGATTGATCAAAAATCATTTCGGTTCAATCTCTAAACCATATGTTATACTTTATATAACTAATATACGGTGATTCTTCCAATTTGTTATACTTTATATAACTAATTGTTTTTGTTGGAAAAGAATTTGCTTGCTATCCGTCTTCAACGGAGTAGCTACTGATCTATTCGACTTTCAATCCATCGGTCGGATTGGAGCCCGACACTTTTTTTACCTGTGTAAAAGCTACCATAAACAACACTAGAAGCAGAATCGTTACGGAAAACAGTATGGCTGAAGAGGAAACCGGCATATGATAGAAATAAAGCAGATCCAGAAATGCCTCAGCCGCGAAATAACTTAGAGGTACTGCTATAACGAGTGCTGTAACAAACAAAATGGTGTATTGACCGGCTATGGTTTTGGTGATGTTTATGATGTTAGCCCCAAGGGCCTTTCTTATGCATAGTTCTTTGTTTC
This sequence comes from Cyclobacteriaceae bacterium, assembly GCA_028285685.1. Taxonomy (GTDB): domain Bacteria; phylum Bacteroidota; class Bacteroidia; order Cytophagales; family Cyclobacteriaceae; genus Ekhidna. The sequence goes on from JANQOR010000041.1 coordinate 146,350, forward strand.
TTCCGGCGACATTGAGAATTACCAAGCCATATAGCCCCAGGGTGACAAGCATGACTGCTACAAAAGCGATCGACAAGATAAATTTTGCTCCCTCGTTTGCTCGCTCGTCTATCAATAGGATATCTCTCTGAAATCCGCCTTGAAATGGAATCTCAGGAAAGAGACCTGCCCAATGTTGTTCAAGCTCCTTATATGTCTCGTCTGCTTTATCGTTTCTGACTCTTATGGACAGATACTTATAGTCAGAAAGCTCTGCAAGCATGAAAATGGTGGGACGTATTGCAAAATCAAAGTTAAAGGTGTGGAAATCTTCAACTACACCTATGATCTCATATAGACTACCATCAAGTTCAACCGACTGGCCTGTTGATTGACTGATATCCAGGTTTTTTAAGAACATTTCATTTACCACCAAAGCATTTTCATCTCCGGATCGTACAAAAAATCTTCCCGATTTTAACTTTAATCCCATCGTTTCCAAGTAGTTAGCGTCGACCAGTAATTGATGGACTTCATACACATCTTTCTTAGTCATAACTCGTTGAGGAGCGACGGTTGCGCCAAGATGATGTTCTGATCCTGCCAGCGAGAGCACATTTGCGTTTTGCTCAATCAGATTATAGAACTGCTGGAAGGCGGTGTGATCAGTATTTACGTACAAAATCTCTTGTTGATCATAGCCCCAGCTACTATTCCTCAAATAAGTCGTGTTTTGGATAAGTGCTACGCCCACGGTTAAAGAGATGCTCGTCAGGATTAACTGTATCAGCAGAAAAGCCTTCGTTAACTTGTTCTTTTTTCCATACCTAACAGAACCAGCAAAAATGTCCGTCACTTTAAATCTGGCAATGAAAAGAGACGGATAGAGTCCTGATGCAATGCCAGTAACCAGGACAATAGCTAATAGAAAAATCCAAAATTTCATGTCTAATAACTCAAGAGCCAGATCGAAACCAAAGTAGTACTTAAATATGAGCATGTTGTTCCATGGCAACATCAGGGTGACGCAAAGGACAATACCTAGTATCACAGCAAAACAGGTGATAATCAGGTTTTCTGTCAGAAATTGTATGATAATCTTTCTTCTGTTCGCCCCTATCGCTTTTCGTAGACCAATTTCTTTCAGTCTTTTGGTGGCAGATGAAATAGCCATATTTATGTAATTAAAGCAAGCGATTATTAGGATGATGAGGCCAAGAACCGGTAGTGTCATTTTTTCAGGAGGTAGTTCATAGGAGATACTGTTTACAATATCTCCGGAACGGTGGGCCAAGCTAGCCAATGGTTCAAAGCTAAGAGATGAAATGTTTCGGTCAGACTGAGACTCATTGAGCGATAAGATATACTTTCCGATATTTTGCTTGATGAAATCAATATCGGACTTGTCATTGAGCTGAATGAATGTAGCATCTACTGAGGCAGCCCAAGCCTCAAAATCTGTGTTTGGGCTAACTAGACCAACATTTTCAATATTGAGAAGCAAGTCAAAATCAATCGTGCGGGCAACTGGAAACGGTTCCGCTACTCCTGCGACAGTGAACGCTTTCTTGTAAGAGGGATCGAAGACCAGAAATACTTCGCGGCCTATTGGGTTCTCATATCCAAAATACTTTATGGACATTTCTTCACTAAGGATAATACTATTGGGGTCCTTCAAGGATGCCGGAGATCCCCACTTTAGTGGGAACGTTAGCATTTCCAAGAACTCAGGATCAGTATACCTCGCCTCTTCATGAAATACCTTGTTTTGATATTTCATCACGACTTTGGCATCCTTTACTCTACACACCTTGCTCACCTGGCTAAACTCCTCTTTTAGCATTTTGGCAAGCGGGCCGGGGGTAGATCCATACTGGACCTCACTCCCATTTCTATTCACCAAGGTGGTGGCCAGAAACACCTCATCTTTATTTTCGTGAAATTGGTCTTTCGTATAATCCCACTCCAGCATTGCGTAGGCAACCAGGCAAATGCCAATGGCAAAAGACAGTCCGATAATGTTGATGAACGAACTCAGCGGATTTTTTATCAGATTTCTCCAGGAGATTTTGACATAGTTTATGAGCAGTCCAAACTGATTAAGTCGATAATCGCCACCCAGATTCTTGAGCGCAAAGGGTCTGAGAAAGTTGAGAACATGAAACCAGAAGTGAATTTTCCTCTTCCAGATAGGTTTTTCGGCTGATTCTTCGTAGTACTGATGAAGGTCTCCAAGGATCTCTTCAATTAGATCCCTTTTACAGACTGCAGTCAGAAAACGTTCTGCTAGTCTGGAGGGAAGCGTATGTTGATCCTCAACCATTTGAAATTTAGATCTTGTTTACAGCAAGCTCAGGTATTTGTTGCCAGAGATTGAGCTTCACGTTGCGACTCCTTTCGAGAGCCTTCCTTCCTGAGGCAGTAATGGTAAAAAGTCGCTTACGCCTACCTCCTCTTGATTCGGTCCCACCGCCCATCCTTGATTCGATAAAGCCTTTTTTTTGCAATCGGTTTACTGTCCCATGAACCGCTCCTATGGTTACATTTCGATTAGCTTGATCCTTAAGTTCATTGCGTATTGCCAAACCGTAGGCATCATCTTTCAGCATCACTATCAAAAGCAGGATCAGCTCTTCAAATTCACCGATGTATTCCTTTTCCATTGCTTATAGTTATATATAGTATAACAAATTTACGACAATAACAGTCCTTTGTTATACTATATATAACTAATTTAAATCCCGTCGATATCTTGCCAGGAAGCCACGTTTGAACCCGTAGCTAGATCTTTGGCAGCCACATTCCCACAGTAGCTATGAATATTCCCAAGCCAGTGACGAACGTAGCTAAAATCAGTCCTGCAGACATTGCAATTTTTCCAACGGAATTTTTACTCTCCCTAGCATAAAAGTAAAGTTCAAGGATCGCTAGTGGAAGCATGTATTGGGCAAAGGCCAGGAAAGTCAGAAATGGTCCTGTAAATGTCTCAAGATCCATGCCGACGGGGCCTTTGTTGACACCTAGCCAGAACATAAGCCCTATGCGATAAAACCATACGGCACTTACGACCATGAACAATCGTAAGGTCCATTTTCTATGCGTTTTAAAATTTCGTGCAACCGCAGTTCGCCAAGCTAAAAGCCCAAAGATCGCAATCAAGGCAGCGTCAATTGTATTGGCCACATGCAAGATTACGCCACCGACTGTCCCTCGCGTCCAAATCATATATACCCCTGCCATCGCTACCAGAACGGAAGTAACCAAGTAAACCTTTCCTGTCACACGATGAAACTTGGGCACACGTGTTCGGATTTGAGGAATAAGCTGCAGAGGGCCTCCACCCATGATAATGATAGCAACAAAGACATGTATTGCCATTGCCACATTACCGATAGGATCACCCTCGATGATCCCATGTGGTCCCCCTTGACCCCACGCTTCCAGGTTTCCGCGCAATGCTGTACCACCATAAAATAGAGCCAAATAAGCCGCAAAAATCCACTGACCTACCACAGCCACGATCACCCAGGCAGCTGCTGTAAATTCCAACATTTTATTTCCACGGGGTTTTGCCCTTTCCCGTATCGAAAAGGCATCATTAGTCACTGAAATTGAGTTTTCCATCTTTATTTTGAGTTTGAGTTTAAGTGAAAATCCTTCGGCTAGTTTTCGAGCTAATCCCTTCTATTCCTGCCTAAGAGAGTCTATCGGATCATTCGTAGATGCTCTGATCGTCTGCACACTGATAGCCAGACCGACGATTATCATGACCGTGATCGTAGAACCTATGTAGACCCATGGAGCAACTGTCCTCCTATCCGCAAAATTCTGCAACCAGTAATCGGTGGCGAAATATGCCAGGGGCCAAGATACCAGGGTAGCAATGAAGACCAGGCGTAATATGTCTGTTGATAACAACCGGATCAATGTTTGGGTACTTGCTCCTAACACCTTGCGAATTCCGATTTCCTTCTTACGAACAGAGGCTGTATACGTTATTAGTCCAATCAAACCCATACAAGCAATAAGAATTGAAAGTGTTGCGAAGACAAGCAGTACCTGACCAGTTGACGTTTCAGACTTGTACAGGTTTTCATATTCCTGGTCAAAAAAGAAGTATTGAAGGGGCTTGCCATTCGTATGATGCTGCCACGTTTCTTCAATGTGTTCAAGTGTCTTCAGTACATTGTTTGTATGGCCCAACTTTACACTCACATAGCCATTTGTGTTATTAGGTGCCAATTCTAGAGAAACAGGTGCAATCGCTTTGTGCAATGATTCAATGTTATAATCCTTAACCACTCCAATAATTGTCAGCGTACCATTTTTAAAAGCTGATGTCAGCGGCTTGCCTATCGGATCATCATAGCCAAACGTTTTCGCAGCGGACTCATTAAGAACGACAGCGTTGGAATCTGACTGAAAATCCCTGGAAAAGAAGCGACCTGCGACCAGCTCAAAACCCATCAATTCCATGTGTTCATAGGCCACTTGATTGTTGAGAAAAAGAAAAGTTTCCGGATTGTCTTTTTTTCGATATGAACGGATCTCGTACGTTTTTCCTGGAATCGTTTCTGAATTGGCGACTGTTCCGATGTCGGGATTTTTTAACAAGTCGTTTTTAAAGACTTCTAAGTTCTTACCTAACCAATCAGGTCTTTTCAGAACAAGGATTTGATCTTTGTCAAAGCCAAGATTCTTTGCAAGCATGTACTCAATTTGATAATACACCACCAACGTTCCTATAATGATCACAATGGATGCTGCAAATTGAAGGGTGACGAGCAAGTTTCTCAACCAGCCAGCCTTCCCACTGGACATATAGGTTCCTTTGAGCACCTTCACAGGCTGAAAAGCTGAAAGGACAAATGAAGGATAAAAACCCGCTAAAATACCGACCGAGACAGCCAGTCCACCGATGGCCAGCCAACCTATATAGCTCGAGGTAATGTTAAACGCCAACTCTTTGCCAATGAGATCTATGAACGAAGGTGTGAGCAGTAGAACAGCAATAATTCCAAGGATGGTGGCTGCAAATGAGACTACCAAAGATTCAAAGATGAATTGGTATATCAGCGTTCGCCTGGTTGATCCAATGACTTTTCTGACGCCTACCTCTTTTGCTCGTGTTGCTGAATGAGCAGTAGCAAGATTTACAAAATTGAAAATGGCGATGAAAAGAATGGTAAGTCCAATGATTGAATAGATGTATATGTAAGCAATATTTCCCGAAGGTTCTAGTTCACCTGTAGTCTTAGACCGGAGATGAATATCCTTAATGGGTGTTAGTTTGAAATTGACAGAATTACCTGCGCCCTCCCACTCAGATATTTTCAACCCGGTGTAATACTCAATCTGAGGAGCCATAAATTCGTAAAACAGTTCTTTACTTTTTGCTTCCAGTGCCTCGGGTTCAACTGCTTCATTAAGAAGCACATAGGTGTGAACATTGCTCCCGATCCATCTGGTCGTATTCCAGTGATCTTTGGAACTAAGAGACCCCAACATATCAAACTGGATGTGAGAATTAGGTGGTACGTCCTCAACTATACCAGTGATCTTATAAAAAACAGTGTCACTATCAACGGTAATTTCCTGACCCAGTGGATCTTCTTCACCAAAGTACTTTTTGGCGTATGACTCTGATAAAATCATTGACCTGGGTTCGATCAAAGCTGTTTTTTCGTTTCCCTTCTTTAGCTTAAAATCAAATACACCAAAAAAGGCAGAATCGACGTAGAGAACCCCTTCCTCGTTGATCTTGTTCGCCCCACGTCCGATCAGCAACTGGTTTACTTTTAAGACTCTGGTAGCCTTAAGTACCTCAGGATACCGTTCTAGCATCGTCGGACCCATCGGTGCAGCAGATCTGCCATCGTGATTAATCTCACCACGTATGCTCGCTTTGTTGCTCACTCGATATGTATGGTCATAATTAGAATGAAATCGATCATAGCTTAGCTCATTGATCACGTAGAGAGATATGAAAGTAAAGCTTGCAATACCAATTGCAAGACCTGATACATTGATCAGGAAATAGCTTTTGTGTCTTGAGAGATTCCTTATTGTTGTAAAGTAAAAATTTCGAAACATAGCAACATTTGAGTTTTGACTTTGTGGTATTTTCCAGGCGTATGGCTGAAAACATCTAATGACGTTCCACAGATAAAATAATTGAGCTTTGAGTATGCCCTTCTCCTCTACCCTTTCATAAAAGAACTCTTCAAGGTCGCCATGGAGCTCCTCATACTTCTCCCGCTTGCAGTACCATTTGAAAAAGGCGTGGGGAATCCTGGGTATAGTCCTCTTTTGATTCATACTGGATCATTCCACTTTTAGGCCCTCTACAGGATTAGTCCTTGAAACACTTCTGATCTGCGTCGATATCACTATTATCAAAACGAACACCAGCAATACCGCGGAAATCATAGCACCGGAATACCCAAACGGTCTTGGGTCAGGAAACATCATGTCAATCATAGCATTATTCAGAACATGTCCGAGTGGAACACCAAATATCACAGCGGCAACAGCTAGCAAAATGTATTGATTAAATACACTATAAGCTAGATTTTTAGTCCCCGCACCCAGCGTTTTTCTGATACTGAATTCCCTGATCCTCCCGGTAATGTTCAGTTTGACCAGCCCGTACAAACCCAAACCGGCCAGGAGAACAAAGACCGTTGCGATAGCTCTGGAGAACTTCTTCATGATCACAAGCTCTCCATAGAAACCCTCCCAAACATTCTCCTGGTAGCCTGCCTGAAACGGAACTTCAGGGAACAATTGGGACCACTGAGTTTTGATTGATTTGAATGTTTCCCACTCAGTACCTGTCCTAACCTGTACCGTCAAAAAATGAAAATCCTCCGGAGGTGAAAGTGTGAATATGGTGAGGAGATTTTCATAGTAAAAATTGTTAAAATGAAAATCGTTCGATACTCCAACAATCTGATACTGGATTGAATCAAACTTGACTGTCGCACCGATCGGCTCATCAATGTTCAAATGCTTAATGAACAATTCGTTTACAACGATGGATTTTGCATCACCTTCACTACTTTCCTCGAAAAAACGCCCTTCTGCTAGTTCTATTCCCATCGTGCTGAAGTATCCGGGACCGACGGAAAGCTCCTTTACTTCGTATGCTCTATCCGGCATGTGTACGACCCTTGTCCCAATAGATCTCCCCAAGTGATGGCGTGAACCAGCGATCGATGTAATATCCGGGTTCTGCATGAGCTCAGCTTTTACTTGATCAAAGGCGGAGCGATCAGGGACGTTGACGTATAGTGCCTGCTTTTGATTATATCCCCAATCTCTCTTTGCTTGATAAGCACTGTTCTGGGCAAACATCACGGCGTAAGCAATGCCGATGCATGTGAGAATCAGTTGGAGACACAGAAACACCTTAGTCAGGGTATTACGTTGCCCAAATTTTACGGTGCCCTTGAATATTTTGGCAACTTCAAATTTTGCGATGTAAAATGCCGGATATATCCCTGAGGCAAATCCTGTAAATGCAAGAGCAGCGAGCAGAAACAGCCACATGTTGGGATCCAACAACTTGAACTCACTTGCAATTGCTGCGAACCCCGAAAACCATGGAAGAAAAACGGTCACCGCAAGTACAAAGCCTAGCATTCCAGCCAGAAAAGTGACGAACAAATTTTCGGCCAGGAATTGAATCACAACCAGCCTTTTGTTAGCTCCTATGACCTTCCTCAATCCAATCTCTTTCAGCCTCTTCGAGGCAGAGACGATTGCAATGTTGATATAATTAAAACAGGCTAGGGCAAGGATAAACGCTGCTATAAAAGGTAATACTGCTCTACCCTCATTGGAAGCGTCATAGGAAATGTCATTCCTAATTTCATCAGACGTCAGGTGCAGATCATTTAGTACAGTAAAATCGAACGATGTGATAGCCCAATCAGGATCCATCTCATTCTGCAATTTTCGGTACTTCAACATTCCCTCCTTGATCTCTCCTAAATCACTGGGATCTTCAACCTGAACAAACGTCGCGTTTATCATACTCCCCCAATCTGCAAAACTTAGGGATGGGTTAGATACCATCAGATTTTCAAAATTTACAAGAAAATCAAAACTTATGATATGCGCCATAGGCAACTTCTCTGCTACCCCAGCCACCTCGAAGGTTTTTGATTGATTTTCGTTGAAAGTGGTCTTCAAAGTCTTTCCAACTGGGTTTTCTTCTCCGAAATATTTGACAGCCATATCGGCACTCAAAATGACACTGTTCTTATCATTCAATGATTCCGACGAGCCCCATTTTAATGGAAATGTGAACATCTTCAAGAACTCCGGATCTACGAAGCGGACGCTCTCATAAAACACGTTGTCATCATACTTTACGACCGCACTCTCATCATGAATTCTGCACACGTACTTGATATTCGAAAAATCTTGCCTGAGCATCTCACCCAAAGGTATCGGCGCAGTTCCGTGCTTCTCCTGGGTGCCATCGCGATCCATGTAGAATGTTGAGAGATAAACTTCGTCCTTGAATTCATGGAATCTGTCTGTGCTGTAATCAAAGTCCATGAATTGATAAGTGACCATACAAACACCTATAGCCACAGCCAGACCAAAAACATTAATGAACGAGTTTAGCGGGCTCCGTATCATACTTCGATATGAAGTCTTAAAGTAGTTTTTAAACAGTACTATAGTTGAGTTTTTACTTTCGGGTATCTTCCAGGCATACGGTTGAAAACAGCGGACAACATTCCACAGGTAAAAGAATCGAGCCTTCCAGGGACCCTTCTCCTCTACCCGGTCATAGAAGAATTCCTCCAGATCTCCGTGAAGCTCTTCGTATTTGTCCGGTTTGCAATACCATTTAAAAAAGGCATGCGGAATTTTTGGTATGTTGACCTTCATACTCATATCATCCCATATCCCACTTAAATGCCAGTTCGGGAATTTGTTCCCTCATCTTAGTCCTTAAATCCATGGATTCGTCCAGTGCTGTCTTGCCATACGGAGTGATGGTAAAGAGACGTTTCCGCTTTCCTCCCCTTTTAGACTCGGGATCACTAAGATGGGATTTGAGCATTCCCTTTTTCTCAAGGCGATACAACGATTTGTGTACAGCACTGACATTAACCGATCGATTCGATTGTTTTGTTATTTCCTTTGTTATAGCAACGGCATAAGCGTCCTCATACAATATGCCGACCGTTAGCAGGACAATCTCCTCAAATTCACCAAGATAGGTTCTACCCATGATTATTAAATTTACTTTTGTCTGCAATATACGGCACCAAGTTGATAAAGTTTACTTTTGTCTGTAAAATATCTTCATTCCCGTGATCGTAAATCTTTACAAAAAGCCTATTTGAAGACATCGAAAGAAGAAAATTTGGGTTTTCTGTTCTAGGATTTCGTTATAATTTTAGGGTTTTGTTAAACCTTAAAACGTATAAGAGACTCATGAAACGAATGATTTTAGGAAGTTTAGTCCTAATTCTTTTCTCGAATTTATCTACCGCCCAAGAAGTCACCGATGAGCACGTTTGGAAATATGCGCTCATGACGGAGGTCGTTGATCAAATGAAAATTGACTTGAAAAATGCTGTCAGTGAGACAGTAAACAAGCAAGAAGGCATGACTAACAAGCGCTACAATGAATTGGCAGGCGGAGCTGAACCAGCTAATGACTTTGAAACTAAATTCATGGAAAGCATCAATAAGTTCAAGGACAAGCGACTCACAGCAATAAAGAGTGTTAATAGTAATCTTGCAACCAAAATGTTGGGCAGTGCAAGTATTTACAAGGCTGTAAGAGAAGCAGTTAAGGGGGACCTGAAAGGAAAGTACGAAGAGTACAAAAGTCAGATAGCCTTTGAGTAGACACTACTAAAACAAAAAAGAAAGGGTGTCACAGAGAGTGACACCCTTTTTTATGGACTAATCGGTCAGTTAGTATTACTTATTGATCAAGACTGTTCTAACGTCGATCTCCTCATCCGTTTGAATTCGAATAAGATAGATTCCAGTGTCACGAACATCCTTCAGACTGAAAGTCTTATTGAAATGTCCGATCCATTCACCTTCAAAGAGGTTTGATATCAGCTTGCCAGACAGATCCACAAGGGTTATCTGCAAGTTGTTTGTTGTCCCTTCCAACTCGAAACTGATAGACAACTCATGAACTGCTGGCACAGGGTATATACTTAGGTTAGCAAATACTTCGTCTTCCAGTCCTAATACCTGTTCTACATTCACGGTGATCAACTCTGAAACAGCAAGCGATCCATCCGTGACTTCTACCGTAAGTTCGAATTTTGGAGTCGTGTCAAAATCAATTTGCGAAGCATCTGCAATCGTGATAGCACCTGAACTCGCATTTACTTCAAAAGCCCCAGTATCGTTGCCTTCCAGAACACTGTATGTCAAGTCATCTCCATCAACATCACTAGCTGCTATGGTACCGACGCTAGCTCCTAGCCCTACATCCTCTTTTATTGTAAAAGACTGTTCCTCAATAACAGGGACCTCATTCGCGTTGGTCACATTCACTGTAACTTCTGCCGAGGCACTGAGATCACCATCACTAACACTGATGGTCAAAACAAAAGATTGGGTCGTTTCGAAGTCCAGCAGTGATGCGTCTTTTACAGTCAAAATTCCCAGAGACTCCTCTAATTCGAACGTGCTTCCATCGTTGCCGGCGGTAATCTCAAACGTGAGTATATCATCTTCAGGATCATCTCCGGAGATCAATCCTACGAACGTATCTAACTCGGAGTTTTCACGGACTGAAAAGGTTTGATCAGTTGCAACCGGGCTCTCATTTACATCGGTAACTTCAATAGCTACAGTTGACGTAGCAGTAGCGTCTGTGTTACTCACCGTAACGGAGAGACTAAACAACTGGATATCTTCAAAGTCCAGACTCGCTGTATTAACAGTAATCACCCCTGAGCTGCTATTTATTGCAAAGACATTCCCGGGATCACCAGCAACTATGTCATAAATCAGCGGATTAGAAATCGGATTAGTCGCAGTAACGGTTCCTACAACAGTACCAACATCTGATAACTCCGCCACGCTTAGTGATTCTGTATTTATCGTAGGTGTTTCATCTACGTCCACCAGAGCAACAGTTACCGTTCCGTCAGCCGTACCTCCATCTGAATCTGACACTGTAATAGTTAGAGTGAATGTTGGATTTGTCTCGAAATTGAGTTCTGATTGAGTATTGACTGTTATCTCACCAGTGCCTGCGTCAATACTGAAGGCATTATTTGGATCTCCACCTGTAATTGCAAAGCTGATTGACTCACTATCGACATCGGAAGCAACCACCTTGCCAAGAGCAAAGTCATTTTCGGTATTCTCAGCGATGATAAACTCCAGATCACTGACTGTTGGGTCATCATTAACTGCGGCGATATCCAGGTTAAATGAGACAAACTGTGAAGCTGTTTGATCTGTTGCAACCAATAGGATCTCCTCCAATCCGGACACATCCTGTAGACTATTTATAACCAACTCATCACTAGAATTGACTGAAATATCTGCAAGACTACCACCTGTAATGCTGAATGTCAGTGGATCCGTTGCTGAAAACACATTGGAGATGTCTATCACCTGCTGAGCAAAATCCTCGTTCAGCATTAAATCAGACAGCGGGTTCGCAACGGTGATATCGCTGGACAATGCTGACACCAGAAAGGACGTCTGCATGAATCCTGAAAGCTCACCATCAGAAGCTTCAAAATTCAATATTTCAGCTCCCGAAAATCCACTGGTAATTCCGATAGTAGCAACGCTACCACTAATGGAAGCTGTGAGACCAGAATTACCGGAAACTGAATACGTAAGACTCTCAGGGGTTTCCGGGTCATCAAAATGCTGTGATAGGTCAATTGTAATATCAGATTGACCTTCCACTAAATTCTGAATGGGTAACTCATTTGTTACGACCGGAGCATCATTAACCGCAGTGAAGTCCACTGTAAACGAAACTGGATCTGAAATAGCCGTTGAGGTGCCAGTACCATCATCAGCGAAAATTACTATTTCAACGGAACCATTGGCATTCGGAACAGGATCGACTGCTAACAAGTTTCTGTCAAATGAGGCTGAAGCTATGGTCTGATCGTTAGAATTGGCTGAGAAGCTAATCAGAGCTGAATTTTGCTCTTTGTCATCAGCAAAAACTGGAATATTCAAGCGATTGTCTTCTAGCACTGTAAATGTTTCTCCTGGTGAGGTAATTACCGGAGCATCATTTACAGGTTGAACATTAAGAACGAAGTTCTCCAACGTGCTGAAAACTCCATCATCCACAATTACATTCACCGCCACTTCTCCAAAGAAATCGCCGCTGGCATCGATGCTCAGAACATCACCATCCATCTCAGTGGTTACAAAATCATCTTCGGAATTTTCTATTTCCACAGTAATCTCATTATCCGGATCTGAAATATCAAGAACCACATCCAAGCTGCCGTCTTCAAGCATTATCTGATCGCTCACTTCAGCAATAACAGGTGGATCATTTACCTCTACGATTTCGACAGAAGTCCAAGCTACGTCCTGAATCTGACGGTGGGAGTGGTTGATTTGAAACTGTACAGAATCCAGTCCTCCTTTGTCCGATGTTGAAGTATATGTGAGGTCCCAGATATATACTGAGGTGGTCTCTTTCACCAGAACTGGTGTTCCAACTGTACCGTTTACCGGAAGCGAGATGATCTCCACCGTGCTGTTGTCAAGCGTAAAGTCGCCCGTCTCTACGGCTACAAGTTTCAGGTTGACGCTCTCATTCTCCGGGACAGATGACTTTCCTCCGAAGACGAAAAACAAGCCATCTTCGGATGCGGCAATCCTCCCGGAAACACTTGTATCAATTGCAAACACGTCCGTGGATGATTGGCCAGACGGAGAAGTCACGGTTACATTGGCAATAATTACGTTACCCGATCCAAACAGATAGGGATCGTCCGTTGCATTAGCTGTATGTGTGAAAGTCAGACTATCTCCAACCACCGTAAGACTGCTGGTTAGAAAGTCGCCAGAAACAAGTGTTTTTTCTACTGTATTTGCTGGATCTGTTTGATCGAAATAGCTCAATTCAATCGTATAACTCTCATTCAATGTCATGTCATCCCACGAGAGCACGAACTGCCCCGTGGATTGCACAAATGTCAGACTATCAATATCATGTGGTCCATCACTCACGAAGAAATTGAAGAGCATGACTGCTTCATTGGACGATAGCCCCCCTCCTGCTTCAGTCACAACAAACTTTAGGCTATCGTCATACGATTGATTGACAGCCAAGCCGGGATCCGGACTGAATGTAAACAAAGAGTCTCCTGAATTAACGGCTGTTAGTGTACCGTTCTCGGGCGCCAGGGTTATCTGATATTCCAATAAGTCACCTTCCGCGTCAAAAGCTTGCAGTTCGATTTCATCATTCTCGTTGTAGGTGAATGGAGTGGTAAGACTAACCGCTACTGGTGCTGTGTTTGGCGCTGGTGGAGGATCCTCTACAATGGTTAGAAGTTGGTTACCTGAAACATCATTCATAGAAGTTATCTGCCCTGACGGCCACTCAACCACAAGTGAATCCACTACAGAAGCTGCTCCAAGACCAAAGTGGGTTATTAGGCTGTTTTGCCCATTGGCTCCTGTCAGGTTGACCACTTGCCGCATCTGCCAAGTGCTTCCAATACGTATCCGGACTTTAGCCCCAATCGCGGCAGCATTCGAAACGGTTCCTATCAGTTTAGCATCAAGGTAATTGTTCCCGTTGTTGTGCTTATTTATGTAAAGCAAGGGAGATGCTCCACCACCAGTACTTGTTATCAACAGGTCTCTTTTTCCATCGTTGTTGAAGTCTCCAGAAGACGATCCGGTGACGAATCCGAAGTTACGTGGGATCGTACCGAGCTCTTGGGTGAATGTCCCGTCACCATCATTATGAAAAAAGAAGATGTTTCCAGCCTGGGCAGTAAATAGATCCAGATCACCGTCATTGTCAAAATCTTGCCAAACGATCGCTCTCGTACCTCCGGCTGCATCCAATCCAATGCCTTGAGTGCTTACAAAACCAGCCGGACCGTCATTGCGATACAACCTATTGCTAAATCCAAAACTCCCCGCTACATAAAGGTCTAAATCGCCATCGTTATCATAGTCCGCCCACGATGAGCCCCGGGAGTTAAAGACATCATTGGCAACCACAGAAGTTTCATTGATCGTTAATTGACCATTCACATTCTCGAAGAGATAATTTGCTGTGGAGTTAGTTCCAACAAAAAGATCCATGTCGTTATCATTGTCGTAATCACCCCAGACTCCACTCCAGCCCCAGTCAACACGATCACTTAAAACTTCCTGCGTGAAAGTTTCATCGCCGTTGTTCTTGTAAATTTTGATAAAGTCCTTTTTTGTAAAGACACCTACGGTTGCAATGTCCAAATCTCCGTCATTGTCTACATCTGCAGCAGAGCCAGTCATATGTCCTCGAATAGCATTGGTAAACTCTGTAAAAAATTGAGGTTCAGACTTTCTGAAAGTCACGTCCCCATTATTGAAATATAGAAGATCACCAAAAGTTGAGTTTGCGTCCGCTACGAAAAGATCTATCAGTCCGTCGTTGTTGTAGTCACCCCAGTTACCTGTTCTACCTAAGACTCCATCGTCAATCCCTGTTAGACTCGAAACATCAACAAGATCTGTCCCGCCATCATTTCTTAGCAAAACATTCTTGAGATTTTCCTCTCCTGACGAAATAAACGTAGAAATGAATACATCTTCGTATCCATCCAGGTCGTAGTCCGACCAGCTAACACCCTGTGTGTCAAAAATTTTACCCAAAGAAGACAAATCCAGGATCTCAAAATTGGTTGCTTCGGTAGTTATTGTCCAAACATCACCAGGGTCAGTTGTTTCAGTTGCATTTTGAGTGAATGCACGGTAGTCGTAGGAAGTTCCGACCGTCAATCCATCGTCCAGGTATGTAAAAGTCCCGCTGTTAGAGGCCAGCATTTGCTGTGTCAGTTCAACACTTACCACCTGAACAAAATTGCCCACTGAGGTAACAGCCCGCTCTATGATCACCTGGTCTCCCACGTTGTAATTTGGGTTACCTCCTAGTTGAAGAAGCACCTGAGTGCTTGTCACCGGCATCACATTCCATATGGAGGCCGACTCCAATGGATTTGGGCCAGGGTCAGCACAAGTGCCAAAATCAAAGAGAACTGGGTCGGAAAAATCAGTTGTGGTATTGCCATCCCCCGTCTGAGCCGCAACTCTGTAATAATAAGAGGTGTTATCCGATGCAGTACCATCTTTATAAACTGGCCTCCCTAAATTTTCTGTACTGGTAACCGTTCCAAGGGTAGAGTAGCCTGTTAGGCTATCCAGCGAGCGCTGGACAATAAACTGGGTGGCTCCGCCAGTCGCAGGATTACTCTGAAGGTTTCCATCACGTATGGTAACATTTATATCAGGACAAGAAACACTTATACTTTGTATCCTTGGCTTTAGCACCCCAACATCCACTGAAGCATCATTGCTGAACGGGGATTTACCAGAGTCATTAACAGCAGCAATTCTAAATGTCATCGAACCATTCCCGGGCGCCGGTATCGACGCACTTACTGCTGGAGTGGTATTGAGGGTATCAAAAGAGATCTCAGCCACCACAACAAAGCTTCCAAAAAGGTTACGTTGTATTTCCCATGTTTTTTCATTGTAGGAATTGTCAGTCCATGCAAGAGTGACACCCTCATTCTCGAACGTTGCAGTTAGACCAGTGGGTGCTGCAGAAGGTGGACCGGGGTTCACCTTGAAAAGCTTCGAAGTTATTGTTAGTCCGGGTACTAATGTATTGGTAACGAACGCTTGGTATTGTCCTCCGTCTTCCAGCGCAAATGGGTTGATCTGTAAGGTTGCATTAGTTTCGTTTTCCAACAATTGTCCGTCCTTTCTCCATGCGTAAACATTGCTTGCTCCAGGTGTCGTTGCGTCCATTACCAAGTTTTCACCGACAGCGACATTCAGCGTATCGGGAGGAGCAACACCCGGATTCTGATTGCTGTAGTCAAAGCCACCAAGCCCCACATTAGGCTCCAGGTCAGCAAAATCTAATAGGTTGTTCGAGACATTGAAAAAGGTAATGTTGGCAATGGCCGTTAAATCAGGTAAGTCCTCTAGCTGGTTGTTTGACAAATTGAGCCTGTCCAGATTTACTAGGTTCTGAAAAGAGGTCGGGACGGCACCCGTAAGACCATTGTTGCTCAGTCCAAGATTGGTTAGGTTAGTGAGACTGCCAAGTTCAGTCGGGATTTCTCCCGAAAGTTGATTGTTTCCCAGCGACAGTTTAAATAGATTGGTAAGACTGCCAATACCTGTAGGAATGGAACCCGTCAACTGATTTCGTGCTAGTTGCAATGAAGTTAGATTGGCAAGTTGACTCAGTTCCGAAGGGATATTTCCCGACAGTTGATTTAACCTCAGGTCCAGGTCCATCAAATTGGTCAGATTGCCGATTTCGGCTGGAATATCTCCACCCAGTTGATTGCCCCAAAGGTAGAGTCCCTGCAAATTACTGAGGCTACCCAATTCAATAGGAATACTTCCAGAAAGTTGATTGCCCCATAACCCCAAATAAATCAAATTAGATAGGTTGCCAATTTCGATCGGGATGTCACCACCCAAGTTATTGCTTGATAATTCAAGCCAGGTAAGATTGGCTAATTGACCCAACTCCACTGGAATTGAACCATCAAGTGTATTGCTAGATAGGCGCAGCTCGGTTAGCTGCGTCATTGAGCCAAGCTCAACAGGGATACCACCGGAAAGGTTATTATTGGCTAAGTCCAACAAATTAAGGTTGGTCAATTGAGCTAGTTCCGGTGGAATTGATCCATCCAAATTGCAGATTCTAATTGATAACTCCTGTAAAGTGGTCAGGTTACTAATTTCAACCGGGATACCGCCCTCAAAGTCATTTTCTCCTATAAAGAGATTAGTTACGCTTGACATGGAGCCAATCTCGGTTGGGATTGAACCGAAGAATTGATTGCCTTCCAGATTCAGAATGGTTACATTAGTCAAATTCCCAACTTCGGGTGCTAATTCTCCGCCAAATTCACAAAAGCCTAGATCGAGAAAATCAAGCTGATTAACTGTCCAGAGCTGTGGGGGTATACCCGTGCCATTGAGACCGCTGTTGCCTCTTAGATTTAGCGACGTTAGTGCGTCCAGGTCACCTATTTCAGGAGGTATTTCTCCATTGAGGTTATTTCCCCAACTTGAGGCGCCATCTGAGCTGAGATCTATGGCTGTAACCCGATCTCCACTGATCGTGATGCCGTGCCAGCTGCTAACATCCTGTCCAGCCTGCAGCCAATTGGCGTTGTTAAACCAGTTGTCTCCATCACTGGCATTGTACAGCGCAACCAAGGCCAAGGAATCACCTTGGATGACCTGAGATTTTGTTGGCAGAGAAATCGAGAAAACTAAAGAGAGCAAGTAAATTCTTGGTAGTAAATTCTTCATATCTTCATTGGTTTAGTTAGGCTTTGTAAAACAGACCATTTGGTGGGACAAAATCAGAGGATTTGCTATTGTAAGATCTGCAACCCTACTCTGTCACCTATAGCTGTTGTACTTTCAAAAGTTAGGCAGATTATCTTTTGATAAAAAAGAGAATCCACATCTATCCTTAAAAAACTGATCTAAGCAACATTTTTACCTAGAATAGTCCTAAGCAAATCTTAGCATTGAATCATTTATTTGAAATACCCCCCTTGGGGTATTTTATCCAATGTTGCCTTAGACGACCCAGTCTCACTTCCAAGTCACTTTAAGTCAGCGAACAGAATAGAGGCCTTTTTACCAACAATTGGGAAGTATTTTGACAAAAAAGCCACAATAGATTTCAAATGAACTTTAAGGGGACTTTCGCGAAATGAGTGCTTTGTGTGGGCCTGGATAGTTTGTTAAAAAAGTTGGAACTCAATTCCTACATTCGAGACCAGTGTAGCTCATGGCGAGCCAGGCATAGTTTTCAGTGCTTCTTTTGGCAACGTTGTTTTTTGACGCGGCGGCCCTTCGTGCAGCCCGACATCCGTGAATCTTGCGATGAAAGAAAATTCCTGTTTCATGACCTATTTCGTGGATCAAGGTCTTTTCCTGAAGGTGTGTACGGTAAATAAAGAAATCTTCGCAGAGGGTGATTCTAACTTTTCCAAAAGGAATCGCCCATGCGCTGATCCAGCCACTACATCTACCTTTATTTTGTCGGGTGACCTGTAGCGTGATTTTCTTCTCAAACTTCTTTCCAAACTTCTTAATCCTACGATTCACAAGTCCAATTTTTTCTGGTTGCCCCAGCCACTGCACGAAAAATTGTTCTTCTTCCCACCTCTGCCTTCTTGCTTGCCTGCTATCGATTCCTGTGCCAGACCCTGCCTGCCAAATCTCATTCATTGCTGTTTGCATCTGATTCACTGCAGCCCTGGCAACCGAAAAAGCCTGAGAAATTCGGATAGAGTCTCTCTGAGAATAGTCTCCCTTTATGATCAAGTTGCACGGTTGGCTGAAGCAGACAAAAATTCCCGTAGTGGCTACAATTGTCAAAAACACCCTGAACATGTACTCGAAATTATGATAAAATAGCTTGATCACGGCTTGTTTTGGAAAACGAAAAAGGGGAGTCCGTCACCCCCCCCTTTTCTTTTAAATCTCGAACCAAAGGTATTAATCAATATGGCCATACTTTCTTGAGAATCTCTGGTACAGTTCCTGCTGTTTGTTATCGAGGGTCACCTGCTTGCCGCTAATAAAGGCATGCGAGAGTATGTTGGTTCGCATATCTAAGGCATCTCCTTCACTTACAAAAAGCGTTGCGTCCTTACCCACCTCCAGCGTTCCAACACGATCATCTATTCCTAACAACTTAGCTGTATTTGAGGTTATCATCTTCAGGGCTTCTTCCTTATCAAGCCCGTACGAAACTGCGGTTCCTGCATAGAATGGCAAGTTTCTTGATTGGCTCATCATTCCTCCATGTGCTATCCCAACGACTACACCCGCATCAAATAATTGCTTTGGTAGTTTGTATGGGCCGTACACATCGGAATGTTGCCTTGCCGGTAGTCTGTGAGTTGGTGGAATTACTACTCCTATACTATTGTCCTTGAGAAATTCTGACACCGTAAGTGCATTGCCGGCAGTTACCACGACAATTCTCTCAACTCCATTGCCCTGTGCAAAACGGACGGCCTCAATAATTCCTTTGGCCTCATTGGCATGCAAAAACAAGGTCTGAGTTCCATCTAACAGTCGCTGCATGGCAGCAAGTTTGAGGTTGCTGACTTTATCGGACGAAGCGCCATACGCAACCGCATCTTTAAAGTAGGAATCCAGTTCTGCAACCTGCTTATCGTAATTTTTGTTAGGTTCTGTCTTTACGGTAAACGTTGTAAAGTCGAAGCGACGATTCATTCGATTTGGCCAATTGATGTGCATTCCCATATCTACAGTATGTGCTGCATCTTCCCAGTTCCATCCCTCCATCTCCATCACAGAGGAAGTTCCGGAAATTCTACCACTAGTGGGTGTCGTTTCCGCTAACAGAACTCCATTGTAGCGAAATGTCGGGATATACTCTGAATCTGTATTGTAGGAAATTACCGATCTGACGTTTGGATTAAAATCTCCTTGCTCAGCAAAATCCCGCATGTGCCTGATAGCATTAACTTCATTTAGACCTACCTGTGAGTTAGGCAAAATGAATCCGGGATACACATGCTTTCCGTCAATCTGAATCACGGTGAACCCATCTGTGTTCACGTTGCCAGACGCATCTTCAACACGTGTGATTTTTCCATTATCAAATCCAATCGCGGAGTTCTGGATCACTTGACCATTTCCTAAATGCGCTACACCTCCCACCAACATAATCGGACCTGATTGTTCCTGAGCTGGAACGGGTGTTTGTGCGATTAAAATAGAGGTTGTAGTAACCGTTAGAACTAGTGTGTATATAATTTTTTTCATGATTTCTATCCTTTAATGACCATCAACAATGTAGTGAGCACGATCTAAATCACAATGATATTCCAACTGGATTCGGGAACCGCCCTTCTGTGTTCTACCACCGCCCTTTTTCACTCCTTTCATTTTCTGAATGAGTCTTGCTCTTTCAGCGAGAACGGCTTCCTGTGCCTGTTGATCCTTCTCAGCATCGAAATAGACGACACCATCCACGATTGTTTTTTCAACGTTTGCGTACACCGACAGTGGATTGTTACTCCACAGAACCAGGTCCGCATCCTTACCAACTTTTACACTGCCCATTCGATCGTCCAGATGCAGTAGCTTAGCCGGGTTTAGCGTGACCATCTTCCATGCATCTTCCTCAGACATACCTCCGTACTTCACAGACTTGGCTGCTTCCTGGTTAAGCCGCCTACCACTATTTGCATCGTCGGAATTGATAGCGGTCACCACTCCTTCGTTATGCATAATTGCAGCATTATAAGGAATAGCGTATCTCACCTCCCATTTGTAGTTCCACCAATCGGAGAAGGTAGAAGCTCCTACTCCATGTTCCCTCATTTTGTCAGCCACTTTGTACCCCTCCAGAATGTGCGTGAAGGTGTTCACGTTAAAGTTGAATTTCTCCGCTACCTTCATGAGCATGTTTATTTCTGATTGAACATAGGAGTGACAGGTAATAAAGCGCTCTTTGTTGATGATCTCCAACATTGCTTCGTCCACGAGATCACGACGCGGCTTCTTTGCTGTCGGCTTTGTCTTCCTGGGAAGGTTATTATAAGCATTCCACTCTTTTTGATATTCCAAAGCATTTGTGAAGCCATCCATATACACTTGTTCAACTCCCATCCTGGTTTGAGGAAATCGAACAGAATTTTGATTGCTTGATCGCTTTACATTTTCACCAAGGGCAAACTTGATGTATTCGTCAGCGCCTTTGATCTTCAAATTCTCAGGAGATTCTCCCCAACGCAACTTGATCAGGGCAGATTGTCCACCAACAGGATTGGCGGATCCATGCAGCACCTGAGCTGCTGTTACACCACCCGCTAACGACCGGTAGATATTGATATCTTCTGAATTCACCTGGTCTCCGATGCGAACCATGGATGAATTCGTAGCAACATCGTTTCCACCACCGGCAATGTGAGTGTGTTCATCAATAATTCCACTCGTCAGATGTTTGCCTGTTCCATCAACCTCCATAGCTGCTGGATCAGATAGTCCTTTACCTATTCCAGCAATCTTACCATCTTTAATTAAAACATCGGTTTCTTCAACTATCCCTTCTGCCTCATTTGTCCATACTGTGGCGTTTTTAATTAAGATGGTTTCTTGTGTTGGAAGCTCCTTGTTGCCAAAGGCCATGAAAGGAAAAATGACATCTCCAACAGACATTGTCTCGCCTTTGTCATTTCCCGAACCACCTTTCTTCTCGTCCTTCTTTTCCAGATCTCCGGACTTTGTAGCTGCCCAATCTATCCAGCTTCCATCAACCAATTGGCCTGTCCCTTTCCATCCTGTGTCATTGACCCATCCGGAGAGACGTATAAGTGCTTTGCTCATTGCTTCTTCTGGAAAGTTCATAGACACCAAGTTTTTCTCAAACTTCGCCTTCACATCAATGTTTGTAGAATCATTCACGATGATCTTCGCCTTTTGAGAACCTGGTTTTCCACTAACTTCCATTTCGTACGTTTGGCCATCAACAACCAACGTATATTTTCCAGCAAAATCAGACACGTCCAAAGGTTTGAAGCGATTTGGTTTCCCTTGAACCCAATTTTCATGAATGACTGTTTTTTCATCAAAGAGTCCTCCTGATGTTATGATGAAATTAGCAAGCATCCCAGACCTCAAACTTCCCACCTGATTATTCATTCGTAACAACCGGGCTGGCGTATCTGTCAATGCTCTAAGCGCAGCATTTTCTGAAAGTCCATTATCAATGGCTTTCCTAACATTTCCAAGAAACTCTGATTTCTTTTTAAGTCCTGATGTGGTAATTGCAAACGAGATTCCTGCTGCCTCCAATCGCCCAAGATTGGTTGGAGCTAACTCCCAGTGTTTCATGTCGGCAAGCGTTACGCGCTCAGCATCAATTGGATCATCAACATCAAAAGCATCGGGAAAATTGACGGGAACGATCAACGCCGCTCTCGTATTCTTGACCTCATTTATCCTCTTATAGGAATCTCCAGAACTCTTAATGATGTATTGAACACCGAACTCATCTCCAATTTTGTCAGCTCTCAGCACATCAATCCATGCGCCTGCATCAAAGATCTGTGGTAGGTTCTGAGAAGAAATCCAACTTTCCAACGCCTGATCCTTGAAGGGCCGTGGGCTAAACTGTCCGTACCAGTCGGCATCCATGTATGTCTGACGAAGTAAGGAGATGAACCCCATCTTCGAGAATGGATACCCCTGGTTGGAAGTTCCTTTGTTGAACGAATAATTGGCAGAGACATTTTCAGACAACAAGTCTTCATTGTCGTTGTCCCCTAAGGTAACGAAGGCAGCCGTACCTCTAGCCAGCCCATCAGGCCTGAAAGTCATTACCGCACCAAAGCCAATTTTTCGAAGTTCATCGGCTCCTTTTTTATTGCCAGTAAATTCTTTGCCTGCAGAGTAATCTGACTTAATAGCTTCATTGGCATTGTAGGCTCCTTTTGTTTTCGAGAGTATTTGCTCTGCGGAGGAAAAAAAGCTACCTCCGCTTCTCCGCTTCACCTCAGGAAGACCATAATTGGTGTGAAGATCAACCAGCGATGGGTAAATAAATTTCCCAGCTAGATCAATAGTGGTATAGCCGGCTGGCGCGCCAAGGTTTGCTCCTACCTGAACGACCTTACCATCTTTGATAAGCAGCGTAGCATTATCAATTTTGGTCTGATAGTCAACCATGATCGTTGCGTTTGTAAACGCATATGCTCGATCTCGTTGATCTTTTACATCATTTGGGGTTACGGTCTCCTGCGACCTGCCCCCAAATCCCAGCAGTAGCAGAAAGACTGCATGGAACATGCTTATTTTTTTCATCGGATTTAGATTAAAGTTGATTTGACCGATGAATTTAGGAAGAAAAGAAATAAGGCTACTTATGCAATGTGACTATTTACGTGAATGGTTGATCTCGGCAATAGGCGTTTGAGGATTGTCATTTTGGTGCGTAATTCCTTACATCCTTGTACTGCCACAAAAGATTGACAATTTTCCACTCTCCATTGATTTTCAACAAATGCAGATATTCTACCCAATTGTCCGATATCAGCTTTACCGATGCAGAACGGTCGTAGATGTCTAGTATAACAGCCCTGTTGTCTGGTTTCGGTGGGAACCTTGTTCCGGACTTGTTCCAGGAGTCTGCGAAATCAATCATCTGCTCGTAAGAGGTTTCCCTGATGATCTCATTGTCGTCTTGTCTATGCCGACCAATTGTACGCTTGGCTAGATCTTCGTGCATAACATCTTTCATCAATTCTGGCTTCAACTCTTGCAACGCAATCAAATATCCTAGCGACTTGGTTTTTATAGCTGTAGAATCTTCCCTGGTGGCTACTTCTGCCATTCGTAGTTGTACATTATTCACAAGAGAGCCCTCGTCAATCAATTTCCCGCTAACGTTATAAGTTGAATTTCGCAAAATATTGCCATTTTCATCGTAGCCTCTTTCACCTATCGCAAAACCCCACCGATTCGGAACCAGCTCACCATCGGAATTGCGATATGACCACTCGACAAGATTCCCGTGCGCGTCGTATGTGTTCCTTATCTCGGCTACACCTTGCTGACTGTTCACCACCTTATTCTTGTCATTTAAATTGTAGTTAACTAGTGGTCTTTCTTCTTCATCATAGAGAATACCTATGTTGTTGAAATCCAGGTATGGAGCAAGTGGAACCTGCTCGCCTTCAAGATTGTATCTCTTCTCAACGACCAACCTTTTGTCCTTGAACCATTCATATCTGGAAATATTCCACCTCGATTCCACAGGTTGGCCTTCAGAATCGAAAAAGGCAAGACTCACCTTAAATCCCTTCCTATCATATTCATGTTCTTCTCGGAAAACACCCAAATTGTTAGAAACTTGCTTACCGTTCTTGTTAAAGAACGTGCGTGTTTCTATAGCATCTTTACGGTTAAAAACAATCCGATACACATCAGGTGTCGTCATAGGGTGCCGAAGCTCCGTGTGATAGTGGTTGTTGATTATTTCCGCAATGTGCCCCTTCGAGTCATATTTAAAAAGATAGTAGGAAGTTCCAAGAGCCTCCTGCTTTTCCATCTCGTAGATACCACTCAGTGGCAAATGAGGCGAAACGTTATTAAATCTTAAATGTCTGAAATATCGCTCGCTTTTTTCCTGAGCGTACGCCTGTTGACAGAGGTTTAGTAAGGCAATTCCTACTAGAAGAACGAATAGCTTTTTCATAATCCTGACTTTGAGTTTACAACTCAGTTTTTAAATTGGTTTTACTTGCAAATTATACGATTGTAGAAGTATTGGAGCCGGTCAGATAAGTAAGCAAAATGTAAACATGAGGAGATTCATGATCACTCATATCTCAAGCTCTCAACTGGATTTTTTTGAGCGACCTTTAACGTCTGCCAGCTAACCGCAACCAATGCCATGATTAGCGCGATTGCTCCAGCTAACACATAGACCCACCAGTTTATTGGTGTTCGATACGCAAAGTTTTCGAGCCAATTGTTCATTAAGATCCAAGCAAGCGGACAGGCAACTAAGAACGATAGCAGAATCGACTTGAGGAAGGAAACACTAAGAAGTGAAAACACCTGACCAATCGTTGCTCCATTAATTTTCCGTATACCAATTTCTTTCGTTCGGCGCTTTGTTTCGTGAAGGGCGAACGTGAACAGCCCAATTGATGATAACAGCAACGCGATCAGGGTAAAAGCAAAATAGACTTTCCCAATCCTCTTTTCCTTAGCATACTGAGCTTCGACTCGATCTTCGAGCAGCTCATACTGAAAAATTCCTTTCGGATTGACTTCATTGTACAGGTCCTCCAGAAATGCGAGCGCTTGTCGTTCTTTCTTAGGGTGAGTTTTCACTAAGAAATTGTAATCTTCATACGACCTAAACAGGAGGATCAGCGGTTGAATGTTATGCGACAGGTGTTCGTAGTGGTAATCTTTCACCACTCCAATTACCTCAAAAGGATCTTCTTCTCCCCCCCACATACTGTTTGCCAGCTTTACACCTTCAATGTCTTCAATACTCCAATATTTCATGGCCGTTTCATTCAACACAGCTTTATGAGTTAGTAGCTGATCTATTGAATCTGAAAAAAAACGACCTTGAATCAGCTCAAGTCCCAACAACTCAAGGTAGTAAGGATCAACGGAGACCTTATTGATGCTTGTATAGTCATATGGATGACTCAGCATTTTCCAGGATCCCTTATCGAAGGATCTATCCACAGGCATGATCCCTTGAGAAAAAGTCAGTATATCCGGGTTCTCACGCATCTTATCCATCACATATTTATGCGTTTTCAAAGCTTCTTGCCGGCCTTCGTTAGTCCTATTTCCGCTAATCATGTCGAAAAAATCAACGCTGATTACGTTGGCTGTTTCGACTCCTATCTCCTTATTCAGCATGAAATTGTATTGAGTAAAAACTACCGAAGTGACTACCAATAGCAAAATGGTGATGGCATATTGAACGGTCGTGAGTATGCGCTGCATTTTAGGAACCTTCAAGAAGGTGAGTTGATTTTTCAATGCCTGTGTTGTGTTCGTTCGGACGATCTGGCCAGTAGAAATCAGCAAGGAAACACCTGCAACAATCGAAGTAGTGGACAGTAGACTCACCAGGTCTAGCCCGACATTACGATCTACCTGTATTTCCATCAGCGAGGTGTAAAAGGGAAACACTGCCTCGTAGACCAAATAGGCCAACAGGCTGGCGATGATAACATAGAATAATCTGCTGACAAGAATCTCCATGAATAGTCCGTACAATGTGGCTCCAATCACTTGCTTAACGCCTATCTTTTTTATGCTTGATAGCTGTTGTGTTGTTTGCAGTCCAACGAAACTTAGTGCCGTTATCAGCACAATCATGATCGCTATGAAACTCATGGTCCCGACAGTGCTAGAATTACCATATCTAGAATGCATGATGAAGTTAAAAGGACGATCAAAATAGATGGATTCGAAAGGGAAAAAGGCCAGGACGCTTTGGGGAAATCGTGGATTCACCTGAGCAATCTTGGCGATTTTGACATTGAAATCGTCAAGGTCAAACGCTGAAGTAGTTAAGATTAACTCCATTGGAATTCGCCTCCATCTACGTTCGGAGTGTTTGGGAATGATGAAATCAAATTCCATCGAACTTGTAGAGGGAAGATCCTCAAGCACTCCGGCGACCGTATATGAGCCAGTATGATCACATTGAATACTTACGGTTTTTCCGATCGGATTTTCTGGCCCAAAGACATTTTCAGCAAACTGGCGAGTAAGCACGATATTTCCCGGATCTGAGAGAATATTTTCCCGATCACCAATGACTAACTTAAAATCGAAGAAATCCAAAAATGTGCTGTCGGCAACGAATGCTCTTCCCGGAAACTCCGTCTGCTTTGTTACAAGTTTGATTTCATTTTCACGATACACATGAACAGCAAGTGATTTTTTTATACCCGGAAATTCCTCAAAATGAAGCTCAAAGAATTCGCTGAGAATCATCGGACTGAAATCAGAATCAGGATTGGCTTTGAATGCACCAATATGTATGTTACTTATATTCTTGTGAAACTTGTCAGTATTAATTTCATTGTCGATCCACACATAGATAAGGTGAAAACACAGAGCTCCAAGCACCAAACTGAGGAGACTCATTGATGAGACTAACTTTTGCTTGAAAAAAGTCCTTCTTGTTGTCTTGATTGTATGTTTAAGCATTCCGAATTGATTGAGTTTTTGACTATCAAACAAATTTTTTAAAAGGATTGGGCGTAGAAATTGAAAAACGTGAAACCAGTAAAGAACAGACCTTTTCCAGCGGGAGTATTCAAGTAGTTCAGCGTGGTATTCATAGAGATCACCCTGTATTTCTTCGAGCAACCTGTTTTTACAGAACCAACTCAGAAACCTATCTGCAAATCTTGGCGGATGTATATTGTGATCACTCATGGTTGTCCTACTAAACTCTTAGCTCACTGATAACTCAGGTATTTGCTGCCAAAGATTGACCTTAACATCCCGACTTCTCTGTAGCACCTTCTTGCCTGCAGCAGTAATAGTAAAGATCCGCTTCCGTCTCCCTCCTCTCAACTCAGTTGGGCCGCTTAAACTAGATTCAACAAATCCTTTGTTCTCAAGGCGGTTCACTGTTCCATGAACTGCTCCTATGGTCACTGTCCGACCCGCATGTTTCTTAAGAGCCTTTCTAATTGAAAACCCATATGCCTCCTCCTTGAGCATTACAATAAGGAGTAGTGTAAGTTCTTCCAGTTCACCAATATGATCCTTACCCATTGTATTTATTCTATTTAATAGAACAAATATACGTGAGGTTGCTGAATTTGTTCTATTAAATAGAAGAAATAACCGTGATTACCCTAACTTGTTCCTTCAATTCTTATTTTGAATAGATATTTCGTAACATTCAGGTAATATTGATAATGTTTAATTAATTTTAAGATAACATTAAACCAATCCAAAACTAAAATTGTGGAGTGATGAATGGAATTATAAAATACATCAGGAGAAACCCACAGGTTATTTTGGAAAGTTTACCACTTCTACTAGTGCTTTCTGTTGCTTTAGCTTACTTGATTGCTTAGAAGATTTACGGAATCGTAGTACCAACCACCAGGGGTTTCTTCAAAATAAAATTCAAAGAGTATATTTATTGAATTTCGCTGAATAGATGCGTGTGCTTCACTTCGGCTTTTAAGCTGGAACAGCACATTCTTTCTATGAAAGACAAAAGATGGATTTAGGCGTCAAGAATCCACTTCTGGCCCTGATAGGGACATTTAGACTTTAACCAGGTCACTTTTGGGCAGATCGACTAAAAATTCAGTTCCCTCTCCCACCTCTGTTTTGTACGAGACCTTACCATTCATCATTTCGGTGTATGTCTTTATGATTGATAGACCGAGTCCCACAGAGGTCTCTCCACCTGTTGGTTGCGCGCTTAGGTGCTGATATTTCTTGAAAAGTTTCTTTTCATCGTCCTCGGAGAAGCCTGGCCCTTCGTCCTTCACACAAATCCGGCCATAAGACCCGGAATCTCGTGCTGCCATTTTTACTTCTCGGCCCTTCTCGCTGAATTTGATAGCATTAGATACCAGGTTTTCGATAATCTGAGTGGTGTAAAATTTGTCAGCGCTAATCATAATCGCATCTCCGGGAGCAATCACAAGTGCTATATCTTTCTTCTTGGCATGCTGCATATGGTCTTCCATCACTGATGAAATCGCTTCCCTTACATCGAAGGACTCAATCTTCAGGTTGTGTTTTCCGGATTCTATAGCATCCACATCCAGGATCTTTAT
Organism: Cyclobacteriaceae bacterium; assembly: GCA_028285685.1. Classification (GTDB taxonomy): domain Bacteria; phylum Bacteroidota; class Bacteroidia; order Cytophagales; family Cyclobacteriaceae; genus Ekhidna. Next base: position 174,918 of record JANQOR010000041.1, read on the forward strand.
AATCATCGCATCCATCTTTTCAGAGGACTGAACGATGTAGTCAGTCAGTTGATGTTCTTTTTCCGAGAGGTTCTCAGCTTTTCCCAAGACCATGGACATACCACGAATGGTGGATAGTGGCGATCGTAGATCATGAGCTAAAATCTTGATCAAATCATTTTTCTCCTCGTTCAGGGCTTGCAATTGCTCATTTCTCCTTGCAATGATTCCTTGCTGATCCAGTAAGACTTTGTTTGCTTTGGACTTAATCACGTTGCTGATGTAGACAAATAGCAGAATCAGGATAGTTACTGATGTGATAAGGATGAGGATATTGTTGATTCGGCTTTTCTCCTGATCACGGAGCGTAGCGGCAAGCAGCTCCTCGTACTGCAGTTCCTTCTCACGATTTGAAATGACGATTTCTTCAAAAGGCCCGATTTCCGCCGACTTGGATATTCGCTCAATAATCGCTGAAACATCTTCTCCCAGATACCTGATAATGATTTCGTTTTTATCCAGCTGGAACTGGGGGCTATTAAAGTAGTCGCGGACCGGGGCCTCCCAATCACTGCTCTTCGGATAGATCATTCCAAGACCCTTCAATTTTATTGGGTGGAAAAATTGCCTTCTAATGCCAGAATTTTCATCAATCGCCACAAGGAAATTGGGAAGGTCAATGTATCCAAATGAACTCTCTGTTTTCGCTATTTGCTCGATTATCTGTCCGCTATTCTGGACATGTCGAATTTTGAACTTCACATTTTGCTTTCGCTCCAAATCCAGAATTGCATCGTTCAGCGTTGTGTTTTCAATTGAAATTGCAGTCAAATCACCAAATATTTCCTCGAACTCTTCAGGTGTTCGCGCAATTGGCACATTGGCGCTTGAAACCAAGACTGCTACATCAGCAAGATATGGGGGTGTAAAATTGAGGTAGGCTTGTCTCTCTTGAGTTATCGAAATGGAGGAAGCACCGAACGTCCCTCCTGACCCGTTTCTTACCAAATCCATAACCTCTCCAAAGCTGGAAGCCTCAATCCATTCAATCTCGAGTGATAGATCATATCGTTCATTCAGGTACCTGACGAAGGCGAAAGCCAGGTCATGCTCTATCCCATCTATGATGTCCTTGGAGTCCGCGATCGTAACATTGTTAGGATACCAGTAAAAAACAACTTTACCTTTTTTGGCAGCCACAATGTCTGACCAATTGTCGCTTCCACTCAAGTGAAACCCAAAAAGTAGAGATAGAATTAATGTGAAAAGCTTTCTCATGGGTGGGGTGGTTGACCTTGTAATTTGTGGAAACAAGTCTGACTATCAAAATGTCAAACCGAAATTTACTGCCCCTAAAAATTAATAGCTACATTTAGTTGATGCAAAGGGAATCGTTTACTGCGATTGATTTCGAAACCGCTCAGAGCAATCCAAATAGTATTTGTCAAGTTGGACTTGTACGAGTAGAGAATGGTGAGATCATAAAAATGGTCAACCGGCTGGTTCGACCTCCCAATAATTTTTATTTCTACAAGAATATAGAGGTACATGGAATAAAACCGGAGGACACAGAAGAGTCCCCAACATTTGACGTTGTGTGGCACGAGGATATGAAAATGTATATTGTCGACGAGGTTGTGGTCGCACATAATGTCCAGTTCGACGTTGGTTGTCTCAGGCATACGTTGGCCTACTATGACGAAGTGCAACCACATTTTGAGGAAAGATGTACTCGAATGATCTTTCGACGAGGACTCAAGTACCTAAGCTTAAAATATCGTATTCCGCTCAACCATCACGATGCACTAAGCGATGCACATGCTTGTGCACAGCTCTACTTAAAACATCTGGCACATCAATCGTTGCCTCGAACAGGCTCACTTTTTCCTGACTACTAGTCATCCTTCTAACAACGACTGACCATTCAAATCAGTGGTTAATATTTCTGACATGTGGTCTAAAAAAGGACGCATTTCTCTAAATGCCCTCGTCATCGTTATATGAAAATCTTTGGCTAACACCTCCTTCTGTGTAAAATCATGACGCACCATAAATTGCTTATACTTGAGTAAGTCGATATTAGGATGTTCCTTGTCAAATCCTTTTGGAGCTGTCTTCACCTGTTCTCCAAGCATCTCGCCAAAAAACGTCTTGAAACTCTTTGACGAAATGATATCCCTTAACACGTCAGCATCCTGCTCCAGATGTTTGCGGATATGGAGTAAGTCCTGTGAATTTGGGCCAAAAAATCCACCCATAACAAATGATCCTTTCGGATCTACCTGGTAGTAGTAACCTCCCCTACGCTCAGCGGATGCGCGCTTCATGAAACCACCCCAGTTCGTCTTGTATGGTGTTTTATCTTTTCCAAATCGGACATCGCGATAAATTCTAAAGAGGCTTTTCTTACCCGACATGTTTTGGATCAGATCGTGCTGACTCATTTCAGCAATAAGTCGCTCAGCAAATGCAATCATTTCTTCATGTGACGCCGTGTAGTCAGCCTTATGGACTTGAAACCACTCCCGATTATTGTTTTGATCAAGACTCTTTAGAAAGTCGAACGTTTTCTTCATCCTTGAAAAGATACAGAACAATCTTGACTCATTAGCCTCTACCTGAAGCACAATATACCACCTATAACAAACTGATGCCATCGAAGAGCTTCGTAGCGTTATGTTAAGAAATTGTTCTTGTTAGTGGCTGTCAATTAGGAAGTGGTCACGAAGATTTAGCTGAATTTGTTCGTTAAACAACAGTTAAAAATGAAAGGTGCTAAGACTTAGCACCTTTCTTATTTTAAAGTCATCTTGATTCCAGTCTAAAGTTCCCTGGAAAGTTTGTAGTAGAGGGTAACCAACCAATAGGTCATTCGCTGGAAATTTCCTAACTTCCTACTCTAACCAAACCACTACCATTGTGAACAGACGAGAATGGATCAGAAGAGGAGGTGCCTTGAGCGCTTTGACCCTTGTAGGCAGCAGGGCAATCGCTTCCAGTTTAACCGAATACGAAAAGAAGCAGTTTAACCCGAGACCACTTGCCGATCCAGCACAACTAAATTTCAACGAAAATCCTTTTGGCCCCTCGGCCAAAGTTCGGCAGGCGATGACTGAAGCGTTCGAACTTGGATGCAGGTATCCATCGACATACTCCAAAGAACTGCACCAAATGATTGCCGACAAGGAGGGTGTGACCACCGACCATATCGTAGTTGTTGGAGGATCGACTGAGGGGTTAAAGGTTACAGGGTTGACTTATGCAAATAATGGAGGCGAAATCATTGCAGCCCAGCCTACATTCTTAGCCATGATGAGCTATGCGAAGCAATGGGGCGCATCAATCAATTGGGTGCCATTGGATGAAAGTAAGACACATGACGTTGCTGAAATGGAACGGAGGATTACCACGAAAACAAAACTGATCTTTTTATGCAATCCTAATAATCCCACATCCACCCTCCTCTCAAAAGAACGGCTCGTTGACTTCTGCTCATCAGCCTCAAAGAAAACAATGGTATTCAGTGATGAAGCCTATTATGACTTTATTGAAGAAAAGGACTACCCATCCATGGTTTCCCTGGTCAAGCAAGATGAAAATGTAATCGTTTCAAGAACGTTCTCGAAGGTGTATGGATTAGCAGGACTCAGAATAGGTTACCTAATAGCAAAGCCTGAAATAGCTTCTAAGATTCGCGAGAACAGGGTTGCCTACACGAACGTTATCGCTATAAAAGCCGCTACAGCAGCAATGAAGGACGACGAGTTCTATTCTTTCAGTCTCAGTAAAGTTCGTGAGGGAAAAGAATTGATGTATAGTGCCATGAATGACTTAGGATTGGAATACATTCGATCAAACACAAATTTTATCTTTTTTAAAACGGGAAGGGACATTAAAACTTTCCAAAAACAAATGTTAGAACAAGGCGTCAAGGTGGGAAGACCTTTTCCTCCTTTTAATGACTGGTGTAGGATTAGTATGGGCACAATTGAGGAGGTGCAGCTATTTAACCAAGGACTAAAAAAAGTGATGACCTAGTCTGAGGCCACCCAAGTGATATGATAGCAAACCATCTGAACCACATTTGCTTCGAAGTTAAATTGATCATTTCTTGAATTCGCCGAGAACTGCAAGCTCTTGGGCTTCCCGACCTTCTCCTTTCAAAAATGGTTGTATCTCCTTATCGTCTTTTAAGGTAAAGTCAAAAAATCTTTTTGTAAATCCAATTACACCCATCAATATCTGCTTCCCCTCCTCACTGGTTCTGCGAACTCGTGGGTCTTGCGTGTTGGTGATTACGGCATACAAAGGCCAATTTTGAAAATCGAAATGCGAGGCCTTGTAGAATCCGAACTGATACACATCCGTATCTAATGACTCAATATAGGAGAAATCGTTATTGCTCCGGGCCAAGGTAAAGAGATTTAGAACAGGAATCTTGATTGAATTTGGATCAAGACCTGATGTCTCAAGTACTTCTTTTCCTCTAGTTAGATTGATAGATGCGTCCAGGCATGCGATAGCTTGTACATCTTCATTTTTGCTAGCGAGATCATTAACAACAAGACCTCCAAAACTATGCCCAATAGCCCCAATCTTGGCAGGATTCACATACGACTTTGACTTCATGTAACTAATTGTGTAATCAGCATCATTTGAAAGTGTCGCGATACCCTCCGCAGAATAATCAGTAAACCTTTTGTCCAGGCTCTCGCCAAAACTTGGTATAACTGCTACAACATACCCATGACTTGCCATGTATTCCCACATAATCGAATTCTCCATTTGGTGATCGTCAAGCCCGAGTTCATAGACCAGAAGTGGAAACTTGTTTTTCGCCACTGAAATGTCCTTATATGCCATGGTTTCTGTATTCATGAGAATTTGCATGAGCGAATCGGATCTAGGGCTAAACTGGCCTTGAAGTCGGTTATCCCAAACATTTAGCATCGTATTATAAATTCCGAATTGCGGATTCTTTGGAAAAACATTAATCTGCTCCCAGAAACGGAGTCTTGAGGTCGGCTTGTCGATCTCGCCAGGATAGTAGACTTTAATTCGAATGGGTCGACCTTCAAGCACATGAGGCAAAGAATCAGAGGAAATCATGTGTCGGGTAGTATCAAGCAGGTATTCCACATTAAATCCAACAGCATATGGCCCTGGATCCAAGTCACCCCACAATGGAGGCCTTTTAGCTTGCCCCTGGACGAATAAGACAAATAGAAATGTAAAGAGGTAACAAATGCTTCTCATTTTTCAGAAATTATAGTGGTTTTAGATCATGAATAGTTAGTCGTTCCTTAAGGCATTGACAGGGTTCCGGACCGAGGCCCGAACAGACTGATAGCTCACTGTAAAAAGCGCGATAAACAAGGCAATTGCAGCAGCGAATACGAAGATCCAAATTGACAAGTCAATTCTGTAGGCATAATTGTCTAACCACTTGTTCATGGAAAACCAGCCGACGGGTAAAGAGACGAGAAGAGAAACGAGAACAAGTTTTGTAAAGTCGGTGGTCAGAAGGACGAACAATCTTGGCACAGAAGCGCCCAATACTTTCCTGATTCCAATTTCCTTTGTTCGCTGTTCAATTGCATAAGAAACCAATCCAAAAAGCCCCAGGCAAGAAATGAGCACAGCAAGAATCGCAAAATAAGTGGAAAGCCTGCTGGTACGTTGCTCAGCCTCATACATCTCGTTGAAGTCTTTATCAAGGAAATAGTACTCAGATTCCGCATTAGGAAAAAACTCCTTCCATACCTCATCTAGGGTAGCTGCTATGTTTTCTTCTTCAGCAGGATCATATTTAATATAGACCCTGCTTGGACGCGGGATCATAAAGATGATCATTGGTTCTATGCCTGAATGGATGGACTTAAAATTAAAATTCTCCAGGACACCCACAATCGTTCGGTCTCCAAATGCATCAATAGTCTGACCCAACGGGTTCTCTAGACCCATTATTTCCAGGGCTCGCTCGTTAATCATCACTGCTGAGGTATCCGTTGGAAAAAAGTCTCTTCCCTCCCTGATCCTAAGTTCCATTGTACTTACGTAATGTTCATCAATGCCCATGTAATGAAAGAGGATTGTCTCATCCGGGTCCTTACCTGACCAGGTAAAACCAGAGCTACTGCTTAAGACATAGGCTGGGTGACGATTACTCCGCGCGACACTCACAACGCCCCTTTGATTACGGACCTCATTTGCGAAAGCAGTGGACTGTCTGCTCGGAACGAAGGTATATATCACGTGCTCTTTACTATAACCAAGATCAACGTCTTGGATAAATTGCAACTGCTTATAGACCACCAAGGTGCCTACAATTAAGATTACGGAAATAGTAAATTGCACTACAACAAGAAGTTTTCGTAATCCTGCTCCCTGCTTGATTGTGACATTTTGGGCATTGAGCGTTAGTATGGGTCGAATAGAACTTAGAAAAACAGCAGGATAACTACCAGCCAGTAGTCCAGTTATGAATGCTGAGAACAATACTAAAATACCCAATTGAATCCCAAACTCAGGATCAACCAACATTTGCAGACTAAACTCCTTGCTTGTTAGTTGGTTAAATGAAGGTAATAGTATGGCAACAATAACTATGGCAAGCACCACTGCTACAAGTGTAAAGACCACCGACTCTGTCAAAAACTGTACGATCAGTTGATTTCGATTAGCTCCAACTGTCTTTCTTAATCCGACTTCTTTTGCTCTCTTAGCTGATCGGGCCGTGGAAAGGTTCATGAAATTGATGCAGGAGATCAATAGAATGAACAGGGCCACCACGATAAATATCCTAACATACATCATTTCACCTTTCCTACTTACCTCAACAGTAAAATCAACATCTCCTAAATAAATGTCTGTAAGCGGTTGAAGATAAATATCCGTAACCGATGATTCATTGTTCGCCTTGATATGCCCGATGACCTTATTGTTGACGGTATCCAGGACCGCTGCTGGATCAAGTTGAACGTAGGTATAAAGCCAGTTAGAGAGCCAATTGTTTGCACGGTCCGGGTTTCCGGCGAGATAGTTTTGAAAATTTTTGATATAACGAAATGACAAATGAGAGTTTTTAGGAACATCTTCCGCAATTCCCATCACCTCAAAGTCCTGTCCATTCAGTCGTATTAGTTCACCGATCGGATTTTTATCCGGAAAGTACTTATTCGCTAGCTCCTCTGTCAGGATCAGGCCGTTCAGGTTCTCAAAGAACGAGGCAATACTTCCATCAATCATTGGAAATGAAAACATCTCAAAAAAATGTGGATCGACCATAATCCCTTCATTTTCCATGATCTTGTTTCCTCCTAGCTCAAACTCATCGGCATCAATGGCTATCCGTGTGGCTTTTACTATTTCGGGGTACTCTTCATGCAAAGAGGGAGCAAGTGCAGTTGGAGTCACCGCCACAGGAAACACCGGTTGACCGGCGTAGTACTGGTTTTCAACAACCCGGTATAAGTCAGCTTTGTTTGCATGAAATTGATCGAAGCCAAGTTCATCGCTCACAAACAGCCCAATCAGCAAGACAATAGTCAAGCCGATAGTCAGGCCAAAAATGTTTACGAAAGCGTATGATTTGTGCTTTCTGAAATTTCTAAGTGTGATTTTTAAGTAGTTTTTGATCATAGCCCTGTTCAAACTTGACTTTAGTCTAAGGTTCCAGTATTCTTCCTTGGCCATAGGTTTTATGTCTCCAAATTCTTTGACCGCAGCTTCAAAGGCGCTCTTTTCAGAATGCCCCTCCGCAATAAGATCTTCAATGTGATCGCGTAAGTGCAGCTCCATTTCCCGAATGGATCCATGATTAAAGGCTCGGTGTTTTTGAAACAATTTGAGCCAGCTTCTGATTGACTTCTCCAGGTTAAACATCTAAGTCAATTTGAGGCCGCTTTTGGATTCCATAGCCGCTCTATGACGGAGTTGACTTGCATCCATTGTTCCATTTCCGAGGATAGTACCTTTTTACCAGAAGGCGTGATTTCATAGTATTTCCTTGGGCGTGATTCACCTTCCATCACCCACTTGGATTTGATACTTCCCTCCTTTTCCAAGCGATGGAGGACCGGATACAACATTCCATCGGACCATTCCATTTTACCTCCTGATAGTTCCTTGATTTTCTTGATTATGAGGTAACCATAGCTATTACCTTGTTTGAGTATTCCAAGGATGATAGGTTTTGTAGATGCTGCAGTAAGGTTTTTAGATATCATATTATTCTAGGTAAATAATTTATTCTATATACATAGCACTACAATGTAATACGAAGATGGTGAAATTTGGTTTCATCCATTACTTCCACAATAACTACAACTAATTTATTATTTTCACGTTTTCTACAACAAATCAAATTGATATGAAAGGAACTAACCTTGGCGAGCTTGAAGAACTAATCATGCTTACCGTAGGCTCTCTGTTTGACAAAGCATACGGAGTTGCTGTTATGGATGAACTTCTCGAAAAAACAGGCAGAGACCTTAATATTAGCGCGGTTCACGCTGTATTAAGAAGGCTTGAGGAGAAAGAACTTCTAAGCTCCAGGATGGGAGGCTCTACCAATGAGCGAGGTGGAAGACGGAAGCGTCTTTTTACCTTGACAAAAGCTGGTAAGCAAATTCTAGATCAAACAATCGCTGTTCGCACCTCCCTCTACAACAGCATTCCTGATCTTACTTTCAACTTTTCTATATGAAACACCCCAGTCCTCCATACTGGGCTGACCGCTTTCTAAGGTGGTATTGCAATCCTAAGTTTCTGGAGGAGATTGAAGGGGACATCTATGAACTGTTTGACCGAAGAGTGGAACAAAAAGGCCAAAGGACTGCAAAGATGAAGTTCATCTGGGATGTGATCCGGTTCTTCAGGTGGTCGAACATCAAAAAATCAAACTCAAAATACGTAAAAATGAACAGGACATTACTTTTTAAAAACTACATTAAACTGGGTCTTCGAAATATCAAGAAGAACTTTGTCACTTCGTCAATCAATATTTTTGGATTGGCTATTGCCATAGGATTTGCTATAACCACCTTCATTTTCGTGGATATGCAACTGAATATGGATCGGTTTCATTCTAAAGGTGACCGAATCTACCAGATCACGAATTTCATGGAACAAGAAGGGGAAGACCATCGGTGGGGTGATTCCCCTCTCCTGCTAGGCCCGAAAATCGCCTCGGATCATCCCTCTGTGGAGTCCTTTGCCAGGATCGAGTTTGCCAGTGCAAGCGTCAAGGCGGGTGCGGATGTGTTTGACGAGCTGATAACATTTGTTGATCCGACATTTATGGAAATGTTTGATTTTCCCATGATCTACGGAAATCAACAGATACTTTACGATAAGAACAAAATGGTGCTTAGCAAGGAGATGGCCATTAAATATTTCAGCGACGAGGATCCAATTGGTCAGGAACTATCGATCAAATTCTTAAATGGCACCATTAAGCGGCTTACGGTTGGCGCTGTATTGGATGAGTTTCCTTACAACGCTGGGCTCAGAGATGACCTGTATGTACCGATTGACAATTTCTTTGATCTTCAGTTCCAGGAAAATTACGACTGGTCGTACTTGACTGACGCCACATTTGTTTTGATGAAAGAGGGCGAAAGTATTGAGTCCGTCTCTGGCTCTTTTCCAGAGTATATGCAACTTCAACATGCAAGTAACCCCGAATGGAACATTCAACGATTTGATCCCCTCCCCTTGTATCAACTATCTCTAAACGGCTGGCAAATTGTTGGCTCAGTCAGTGGTGGTGGCCACCCGGCAGGAAGAATCGCGCTCATGTTAATCTCTGCATTCCTGTTAGGAATGGCTTGTTTCAATTTTATGAACATATCAGTGGTCAGTGCCACCAAGCGGCTCAAAGAAATAGCTCTGCGCAAGGTTATGGGTGGCGTTAAAAAACAAATCGTGAACCAATTCCTGGTCGAAAACACTCTTCAATGCATGTTTGCACTGGTCTTTGGTACTATACTAGCCTATTTTTTACTCATACCAGGATTCGACTTTCTGGTTCCTCAAATGGAGCTTGAAATGAGATCCAGCGAACCACAATCCATGATCATTTTCTTTGTTACGTTGCTGTTAGGTGTCGGCTTGATTTCAGGAGCATACCCAGCCTTCTATATCTCACGGTTTGAACCGATCGCTATCTTTAGAGGGAGTCAAAAATTCGGTGCGAAAAACCTCTTTTCTAAAATCATGCTCGGTCTGCAATTTTTCCTGGCGGTGATAACCATCGTCGGATCTTTTGTCATTGCCGATCAAAGCATGTACCTCTCTGAAAAAGACTGGGGATATGATCCGGCCGGTGCATTCTCCGTCTATGTTGCTGACGAGGCACAATATGAGCAGATGCGAAATGAGTTGATCGCTAACCCGATGGTAGAGACCTATGCGGCATCTAACTACTTGATCGGACGTGGCGTTCCACTAAGGTCGCTTGAGTACGACAATCGCCAAATCCCTGTCCGACTGATTGGAGTTTCGGAAGACTACTTTGAAACCTTCCAATTGAGACTTAAAGACGGTAGGTTTTTAACTGATCAGGCATTAGATCAGCAATCTGGTGTGGTTGTGAATGAGATGTTTGTAAAAGAAATGGGTTGGGAAGATGATCCAATCAACAAAACGTTTGTCTACGATAGTCTTAGGAGAACGATAGTAGGTGTGGTCAGGGACTTTCACTACTACGACTTTTTCTCTGACATTGATCCGGTCATTATCCATGGGTTGGACAAAACGAAGGTTAGATATATTTCAATGCGAACGGATCCGAAAAATGTATTTGAGTTGGAGCAATCTGCAAAAACAGCCTGGGCCACTGTTGCTCCAAACGATCCATTTGATCGTGTTTTCCAAGAGGATGCTTTTGATGATTTCTACAGGGAAAATTCAACAAACATCACCATCATGATGATCATCACCGCCATAGCAATCATTCTGGCCTGTCTCGGACTTTATGGCCTTCTTTCGTTCAACATTCAAGGCAAACTAAAGGAATTTAGTGTTCGGAAAGTTCTTGGTGCTACACCAAAAACGTTGGCAAGAGTTGCTGGAAAACAATATTCCATTATCATATTGATCTCCTTCATCCTGGGGGCGCCACTTGGGGTGATGCTCATGCAACAATTAATTGATAGTGTTTTTTCAGATAATCAAAAAGCGCTGTCAGCCACGCCGTTTATCATATCGATTACCCTTATCCTGGTTACGATGACGATTACAGTTGCAGGTCAGGTGAAAAAGGCGATTAAAATAAATCCAGCCGAAGTACTGAGAAACGAATAAAACTGTGATCTCAATATCCTGAAGTAACTGCCTCAGGATATTGAGACTCCTCCCTTCCCTTTGGCATATCCAGGTAAAACTTGGTACAGGTTTTTTCACAATCTGCAAACAAGTTGAAATCCATTCTCTTAGCCATTCGATTACTAAGTTGCAGACCAAGCCCGGATCCCTTCTCATTCTGTGTTCCAAGTGTGCTCACATCTCTATCCTCACTCAGAATGCTCTTTAGCTCACTGGCGTTCATTCCAACTCCCGTATCTTCTACAACAAGTTTGATCTTATTTTCATCAGCAACAAAGCGCACATTAATTGATTCATCCTGGTGGCTATACTTGATCGCATTGGTTATGAGATTTTGAATAATGATCGCAGTCATATTCTTGTCACATTTCACATAATGGTGCTCCTCATTGTCAACATGAATGGATATGTTTTTGGACAATGCTGCTACCCGATGACGGGCCACACACTGTTCCGTTAACTGAGTAATGTTTACAACTTCTGTCATTGGGTCGATATCATCAAATTCCATCAATGACCAGTAGTAGGTGTTGTCCAGCAAAAGCAGCGAATGACCTACCTTTTCATTTAACTGTTGAACGTACTTCAGCCGATCTCTTTCCGGCAACACCAGATCTTCTGACTGGGAATATTTCATTAGATTGAACAATGATGTAAGCGGTCCTCTCACATGATGGGCAAGAGCATAGAACATCTGGTCTTTCTTCTTATTGACTGTTTTTAGGTGATTTTCTGAATCGACAAGTACCTGATTTTGTTGATAGATCTCCCTTGTATGTTTCTTGATTTCAGCTTCCAGATACTTTCTCCGACGTTCATTCTTCGTCATTTTGCGATAGACAAATGCAACGACAAATGAAGCTACGGTGAATAGCGTTAATATCTTAAACCACCATCTCTGCCAAAGAGCCGGTGCAATATCGATGAACAACACAATAGGTCTTTCGTTCCAAACACCATCATCATTTGCGGCCTTCATTTGAAAAGCATATTGACCGGGCCTTAGATTCGTGTAGGTAATGGCACGTTGTCTCGAATCAGTGTAAATCCAATCTCTGTCAAACCCAACTAGCTGGTAAGCATACCGATTATCCTCCGGACTGATGAAATCAAGTGAAGCAAACTCAACGGTAAAAACATTGTGTAAGTGAGAGAGGGAGACTCTTCCTGAATCTGCGACCAGCTCCGAAAGTGGTGGATCACCTTTAATCACAATTTCTCCAGGCATTACGGATTTATTGTAGATTCTAAAGTCAGTAAATGCTGGCCGTGGAGGCAGCTCGTTGCTTCTAATACTATCAGGATAGAAGAAGGTCAGGCCGTTCACCCCACCGAAAAATAATTCACCAGACTCGCTCTGGAGGTATGAGCCGGAGTTGAATTCATTGCTTTGTAATCCATCTACTGCATTGTATTTGGAAATATTTCGCAGCAACCTGTTGTACTTGTTTAGTCCGTGGTTTGTACTAATCCAAATTGAGTTTCCATGCGGTATCGCAGCATAAACAACGTTGTTGCTTAGTCCGTTCTCCTCCGTATAGACTCTAAACGAAAAATCGCTTGGATCTACTCTAAACAGTCCATCACCGTATGAACCTACCCAAAGATACCCTTCGGAATCCTCGTGAATTGAGGTGAGCATTTTCGAAATTCCCGTCGATCTTTCGTGCACCACTCTTGTGAAGCTTTTACGATCCGAATCGATCTTGTTTAAGCCTCCTCCGTACGTGGCTATCCAAATCTCCCCCGAAGATGATTCGAAGATATTCATCACATTATTGCTGGAAAGGCTTTTTGATTCAAGCTCGCTGTTGCTGTATTGAGTTATAATTTTCTTGCTGTCAGGTTCTATAACGCTTATGCCACCACCCAGAGAACCAATCCAGACATTTCGATCGCTAAGCACTTGGATCGTCCTAATCTTATTTGCAGACTCTGCAAGAGGAATGCTAGCAAATTTTGAGGTAGATCTGTTCAAAAGGCTTAGGCCGTCGTTAGTTCCTACCCAGAGATTTCCGCTCTCATCGATATCCAGTGCCCTGACATCGTTACTGATAATAGAATTTCGATCATTTGGATTATGCGTGAAAATTTCGCACTGTAAAGTTTTTCTGTTGTATTTATTGAGACCCTTTGCCGTTGCAATCCACAGATAGTCACCGTCTTCGATTAGCCCTCGTACCCTGTTGCTACTAAGTCCGTCGTCTGTTCCTCCCATCGCCCGTAGGAGACCAAATTTCCTCGATGTTCTACTGACCTTGAAGATTCCAGTTTCCAAACTTCCAATCCATATGTTTTTGGACTTATCCTGGAAGATTTCGGTAACCGAGGTAGCTGAAAAAATATGGGGGTTGTCCTTGAATTTGGCGACAAAGGCCTTCAGCGTTTTATTAGATCGATCAAGTGTAAAAACACCTCTTGATTGGGTGCCTATCCAAATTTCTCCATTTACATCTTTTAAAATTTGCCGTACCAGCAGGTTCGTTCCTGGAGCCAGGTATCGTTCTATTCTTAGGCTCTCATCATCTATTATGCCAGTTTCAGGTACCTCTATCGAAACAAGTCCACCTTCCTGAGCAGCCCAAATATTGCCATCAAAGTAATTGATGCACAAAGTACTTTCTTTAATTTGGGAGGTACCTATCGGGACCGCCAATTTTGACGAAGTGTTTATCATGTAGATACCCTCTTCGGAAGCAAGCCATACGTTACCGTGATCATCCTGAGTCATTTGATTGATTTTGATCCTTGTAGACCCATTCATCGGTAGCGGACTAAAAGAAGGCTGTACTAGGCTTTCGGAGTAAAATATTCCCTTGTCCGTCGCAACCCAGATCGAATTCCGATCAATGAGCAAATCATTAATGACATTTTCAGCATAAAATGACTCGCCTATCTGACCCACGTAATACCGCTCGAACACACCACTTCTTGCGTTGTACTTTGACAGGCCCACCTGTGTTGCTATCCACAGATCACCGTTTTCAGCTTTGGAAATTGCTTTGATATGATTATTACTCAGTAAGGCTGAATCAACTGCTGACGATTTGAAAACCTTAAATTGATGACCATCAAATTTGTTGAGTCCGTCATTGGTCCCTATCCAAAGAAATCCCATTTCATCCTGGATCATCGCGTTGACAGTATTTTGCGACAACCCATCATCGATAGAAATATTGGATATTTCAGGACCATAGGTTTGGGCAATAGCAGGACCATGCGATAGTGCATGCATCATCAGTGGCAATGACGCCTTAATCAGAAGATCTCGCATAAAACTCTAATTTTTATCTGACCCCTCAATCTTTACAGGACGTGATAACTGATCCCTCAAGCAGAAGTATCCGGACGTAATTACAAAGAAAATTTTGATTTAGTTCACTATCCATTTCCGTTCCCTTCATTTCGCTCCTAGAGGCTGGAAAGCGCACGAAAAGGTAGGCTGCAAGACAAATGACAATTGCATGAGTACTACTGAAATCTACCGGTCAAATTGGAGGCCAGCCCAGTCATCATAACGATAGACGTTATTCTCCTTTACCCACTGGTTGTACTCAGCAGCAATTCGAAGAATATCTTCCTGTGTATTGAAGTATCCGGCTTTTCTACTCTTTATCTTCTCGGACAGCTCAGAATAATCTCCTACAAGTTTGGCTGCTTTTTTCTCGAATTTTCCTAAATAAAAATCCTTAACAAGCCGCCCGTCCATAGTAAACATGAGACCGGAAGCTGTATTCTCCCTGGTGATAGGTGATGTGTAGTATTCCCGATAGATGGAAAGTGGACCTTCGCACAATACAAAGGTAAAATCTCCCGCTATGGAATTGCCCATATTGGCATTTCTAAGTAGATAATCATCGAATACGATGTAGGCAATATTTTCTTTTTCGAGTCTCTCAAAATTTTCATCAAGCAGCGCCTTTTTCTTGTTCAGAAGACTACTTAATCCATCGTATTGCCACTCAAATTCCTCTGTTTTGCCATCGACGAAGATGATTAGCAAAGTATATTTATCATAGTAGGTGTAAGATTCATCAATTTCCCAGAACTTATCGTCCGTAATCTCAGCCCCATTCTTTAAGTAGGCTTTTTCCTCAAAGAACGATTTCCATTTCTCTGATTCCAGCAAATCTTGAGCTACTGATTGCGAGATAAATAAGGAGAATGCGATGATTGTGAAGAAGTTACGGCTTGAGTTCATGGTAAATTCGAATACGAGACTTGAGATTTGGTTGACAGTCAAAACCAAGCTCTCTCGAAAATAACCTAATACTCTTCAACAATCAAGTCGGGATGTCGAGAAGGGACCGCAATTCGAAAGGCAATGAATGGGAAGATAGGATTGGGTAGCCAGTATTTCCACGCGAGCATAGGAGATTTCTTACCTTTTGATGGCTTGAAATGATACCAGAAATAGATAAACTTATATGGGCAAAGCCCTGGAATCCATGAGAACTTGAATCCATCTGTTCTGAGGTTTCTTTTGGAGATATAGTAGTTCCCCTCAAAGGAAAACAGACCCCACCCTTTCTTACCTTCAGCTATCAGTTCGCCCGAGGGCAAATGTGTAATTCGTATCTTGCTATTCTTATTCAGAGCCATTCACCTGAACGGCAAGTTATTGAATAGAACTTCGAGCGCGCACAGATCACTGTCTTCCAAAATACATTCTCACAAATACTCTTTAAACACAATACTGTTCCCATCCGGGTCAAACACAGATCCTGACTTAAATTCATCTGTAACTTGAGTGTCTCCTAACATTCTTCCTCCTGACTTCAGTGCAACCTCAATAACTGTTTCAAGACTCTCTACCACAATATCAAATTGCTGCCGATTCCGATCCACATCAATACCTGCGAGAGATGCAGGACAAAAGAGCAGCTGAAGAGACCCCCAAGACCCAGCGTACAGATCAGACCCAAACATTTCCTTCTTTTCAAATTGGATGGAAAACACGGTTGAGTAGAAATTCAACATTTCCTGCATCTCGACAACAGCGATCGTTAGACCCTCGATCTTGTATGGATCGGTCATTTTCTTCTTATTCATTGGTTCGATTAGTAAAAGTGAAATGGCACATAGAATAATCAATGTCTTCATTTAAAATTCCTTTTATTTTATGCTAAACAATGATTTTATACCTAGATATCGTCCACACTTATAATTCAGGTCGAATTTTAATGTAATTGAATTAGTATGCTTAAGAATCCAAGATCTTGATCACAGAGTTAATATCTTATCTTGTCATTGCAGGCGGCCTACAAGCTGCTTTTTTCTCTGTTGTCCTCCTGGTAAGGAAACGTACCATTTCCAACAATCTACTGGCGCTGCATCTACTTTCCTTTGCCATTTTCATCATTATGCCAGAAGTGTACAAGCGATACAATCAAGTCATCCCACATATAACTGCCTCCTACTTTCCTTTTATGCTCTTGCTTGGACCTTCAATTTTTTTGCACGTCAAAAGTCGACTAACAAAGGGCTTTCAAAGCAAATGGCTGGATTCATTGCATTTAGTTCCTTTTTTTGTGAATTATATTTATCTGGCGCCATTTCTATTAGAGAGTTCGGCTTACAAAGCGAGCTTAAATCAGAGGGTTGCTGCCGAAGGTATCCCCGTAGACTTCAACATCTGGTGGGCGATTTACTGTGTTCACATACTTGTTTATCTAGGTTTCTCCTTGAGGAGACTTAGAAAGTTCAATGAGCCTGACTACAAACCATCTTCAGAGAAGATTAAATGGCTGAGGAAACTGATCATTTACAATATCATTGTTTGGGGTCTGTATTTCACCTTCTTCGTGGCTTATCAAGCCGGGGTTGGTAAGGTCTTCTTCAATGAATCAACAATTGTACTTAGCCTGGTGATGTCCCTTATTGCGTATGCAATCGGCTACCAAGCATTTAAAAACCCAGCGCAATTTCAATCTGCCAACACCAAATATTCCACAGCTGGGCTATCAGGGGATTTAATCAAGCTCTATCATACCAAATTGCTAGACATTATCGAACAGGAACAGCCGTTCGCATCTGCTACTAGATTTTTAATGTCATCGTACCGAAAGGTTCCGCCGGATTCGCCAGTGCCTCTTTTGTCGTAAACGAGCACAGCAAAACCCTTTTTCACGAATGCCTTAGACTGAACCATGGTGGGGCCATTGTCCCTTGTTATCCGACCTGAACCTGGTAAAACAAGGACCGCATGGAAAGGTTCTTGCTGACTACTGGGATAGAACAGCGTTCCCTCCAAAGTGACACCATCCGCACTGTTAAAATGAACAATATCTCTAGGTGTTGGTATGTGTATGTAGGTTAGCCAAAAAGCCCCCACAGCTAGTGATAATAACAAAATCAGGGAGAGAAAAACAGCACCTATCCCCTTCCAGATCCTTTTCTTGAAAATGAACATTTTCATCCTATATCACATCTTAAGAATTCCTTGAATCACCTCCCCGGCAACAACATTTAGAGCTTTACGTTGCTGATCTGCTGCCATCTGGTTGCTGACCTTCCATTTGTATGTAACGGCAATCACAATCTTATGCTCAGGAATAACAACGATAGTCTGCCCCCCGTAGCCCTGGGCCATGTATCCGCGAACGTTTCCGTCTCCTCCTACCCACCAGCCGAATCCATATCCTTCCTCACCATTGAAAAAGCCTTTGGGCTCTTGTTGTGAAGTGGCGTCTCTAATAAATTGCTCGGAGACAATTCGCCGTCCCTTAAAAGTTCCCCCATTTACGTACAGTTGGCCAAATTTGATCATGTCCCGTGGTTTCATTTGAAGCCGTGATCCACCATGATAGTAGCCATCATTCAATAATTGCCACTTTACACTATCTATTCCCAGTGGTTCAAACAAATGCTGTTTCGCAAAGTCCAGTGTGCTCATTCCCGAAGCTTCTGATAAGACCACTGAAAGTAAGTGAATGATTCCTGTGCTATATTCCCATGATGTACCAGGAGCATTTTCAATTGATTTCTTTAGAACATACTTAAGCGGGCTCTTAGAATTGATCCACTCGTCAATTTCCATGTTACCGATCACTTCTCTCCAGGAAATGCCGCTTGTCATAGCCATTATATGTTTGATTTTGACAGCTTCTTTTCCTCTGGCTTGTTCTCCCAGGTATTTAACGATCGAATCATCCACACCACCAATAATCCCTTTGTCAATGGCAATGCCGATCAAAGTCGTCATCACACTCTTAGTCACGGAACGAACATGCTCCAGGCTATCTGCGGGAAATGGTTCGAAGTATTTCTCAGCTATCAAGTCACCGTTTTGACTTACTAAGAGACTCCTTAAGTTCTTTGTCCGGGCAGCAACCTCAAATGCCTTTTGAAGTTCCGGAGGAATCACATTCGTCTCTCGAACCGAACTGTCCTGACCGCAGCTTTGCAAACAAATAAAAGCGATACAAGCAATACACGCTCCCCTCATCATTTCATGTTTTTTAATTCAAACTGGTTGCTTAGCAATTTGATCATATGCGGAATATGAGTAAAGCGAGCACGAGCAGAGAGAGACAGCTCTTCTTCAAAATGGGCTAATGCATTTTCGTACTGTCCAGCAATGGTATAGGCATCACCCAGCCGTAGTAAAGAAGGTAAGTGCCTTGAATTCTGATCCAGGGCAGATTGATAAAACGGCAGTGACTCAGTTCCAAACCCATCGACCATGAGAATCCAGCCAATGTTGGCTAGGTGTCCAGGCCAATCGTCTGACTTGTACCTCTCATCTTTTGACAGCCTCTTGACCAATTCCAGTCCATTTTCAACTCCGTTCTTTTTTACCTCGCTGTAGACCATTCCAACAGGATGTTCTCCATTCTGAGTGAAAGCCGCCTTCAGATACTCGATCGTATAGCTGAAACACATAAAGCTGAAGGTTACTTCGATTTCTTCACCCAACATTTGATTTCCTACCCATTCACCCGTTGTACCCAGGTTGAAATCGGATCTTTTGAACTTGAAGTTACCTTCCACGATCATTAGGTTCTGCTGATTCATTGCACCAGGCATTAGTATGGGCTTTTTCATGTGAACGGTCACGGGCTTAGTGATTTCCTTGATATTAATCGTGCCTGACAAGTCAAATCCATCATCGGGATTTTCCCGCGGTGATACATCTGTTCCCTGAAACCAGATTGCTGGATATTTGGCGGAATGCAGGAAGTGTTCTCCATGCAATTCGGTATCTCTTTGATCATGTGCCGTCGTAAATCCATCCGTACTCAGGCGAATGGTGGCTGAGGTACTCATTACATCCTCCGGATCATAAAACAAGGTCGCCTGGTAGCCTTTCACCGCACCTTTTATCACCGGGAACCCACCCATCGTTGTTTTAAAATTGATAAACGATCCGTCTTTATTGATCTGGTAGCGATTGCCCATATTGATATTTTCATTCAGCAGGGCAACCGGCGCTCCACCAGATCTTCTTTGCTCACAACCTGGAAAACAGATGAAAGCGAGAACAACAAGTACTGAGATTCCTCTCATTTCATATTCTTAAGATCAAACTCACCGCCGAGAAGCATCATTAACTGCGGTATATGTGTAAATCTTGCTCTTTCAGGCAAAGCCCATTCCTTTTCAAGATGTTTCATCGCATCGTCATACTGGCCTGCAATGGTATAGGCGTCTGCCAGCCGCAAGAGTGTTGGAAGATGTTTCGAATTCTTTTTCAGTGCCAGTTCATAGAAAGGCAGGGACTCTTTGCCATAGCCATCCACCATTAAGATCCACCCAATGTTGGCAAGGTTGGTTGGCCAGTTGTCGGATTTGTATTTCTTGTCTTTTGAAAGGGTTTCAACCAGCTTCAAACCACTTTTCACTCCATTTTCCCTTACATCATTGTATACAAGCCCAACAGGGTTGTCTCGTCCATCTTTCTGATTCACAAAAGAAGCCTTGAGATAGTCGATCGTGTAGCTGGTGCCCATGAAATTGAACTCAATGTCTATCTCTTCGCCAAACATCGGATTGGACGCCCAGGGTCCGGATGTTCCAAGATCAAAATCCCTCCTGTTCAATTTCAAGGTTCCCTTCACCATCATCAAGTCCAGGTTGTTCATTGCCTTGCGCATAATCGTAGGCTTTTCGATTCTAATGGTAACCGTTTTAGTAATATCCTTAATATTGATTATCCCCGTTAGGTCAAAACCTGTTTCCGTCAGGGCTACCTCAGACCCTTGGAACCAAATGGCTGGGTACTTCTCGGTATTGAGGAAGTTTTCGCCCTGGAGTTCCTCATCTCTTTTATCATGTGATGTAGTGAAACCTTCGGAACCAAAACGGATTGTCGCGGAAGTACTCATGACGTCCTCCGGATCATAAAACATATTCGCCTGATAGGCCTTTAGTGAGCCTCTAATCACCGGAAATCCAGCAAGCGTGGTTTGAAAGGTGATGTACGAGCCGTCTTTGTTGATTTGGAATCGATCTCCCATGTCGATCTTCTTCTGGGCGTACGTTTGAATTGCAAAAGCAACCGCAACAATTAGCATTCCGACTTTTTTAGGAATTAGCATTGTTTTCTTTTCCATGTTATTTCAGTTTGAATTTTTGACAAGAGCATATGCTCGACAGCAATTTGTCCTTGAGCATGATGCGATCCTACATGGAATCATGAAGGTTTTATGAAGAAACCCTTCAGAAAAAGGTGCCACTTGCGGTAGGGTATTGGTCTAAAAAAATGTACCTTAAACACAAGATTCTTAATGCCCGACTTATCAGGCTATTTGACCTTTACCGCTGAGGAAGAAATTGGGAGGTCAAGTAAAGGTCTTTGTGCTAAGCGCATACCTCAGTAATCATTGATTGCTGAAGTATGCGCTTTTTGATTTTAAAAGATTAGACATGAACAGAATAATATGGTTATTTATTGTATTTACGCACGGTTGCGCCAACGATGACAGCTCTGAGAGCATTCCCAAAAAGTTTGGCATTTTCACCGTTCAGGAAGACCAAGTTACAGCTACAGCGGATGGAGTTATTCGAACACGAACGCTCAAAGACTTCAATGACATGATCGAAGCATATCCGGAGATCAACTTGATCAATATTCAGGAGATGCCTGGATCGGCAGATGACGAAACAAACGTGCAGATTGGTCCCATCATTTATAGCAAGGGGATCAACACCCATGTATTGGATGGTGGATTGATAGCATCTGGCGGGGTCGATTTTTATCTAGCTGGTAAGAGAAGGACACTGGGAGAAAACGTGATGGTCGGGGTTCACTCCTGGGCAACCGAAGATAGTGAAGCCACTGATTTCCCAGAAGACTCACCCGAGCATGATCTTTTCATTGACTATTATAAAGCAATAGGCATTGAAGACCAGCTAGCAAGAGATTTTTACTTTTTCACGATCAATGCCGCAGCTGCGGACGAAATACACTATATGAGCCAGGAAGAGATAGAACAGTACGAAATGGAACGATGAACGGACGACTAAATTTCCAGGGGCTACCTCACCGTGAAGTACTTTCAATCTCCTCAATCAATTCGTCAACGGTCAATTCTCCTGCAAAAGAAACTTCTACGCGAAGTGCGCGCAGTCCGGTAACACCTTGTAAGTCTTCTAATTCCAGGTCTTCGAAGCCTTTCTTCACATAACCCTTGGCAGCAAGGAATTCAAGGTATTTTCGATATTCTCGTGCATCTTGATCCTGGGAATAGATAATGGCAATACGCCCAGGTTGGGTAATTCGCTCAGTGGTGCCCTTGATGTGAGCTTTGTCGACGCGTTTCTTGATGATCTCATATCGTGCATTATAGGCTCCGTCTACGTCAAATTGTTTCTCGTCCATTCTGAAATGAACGGAGAGTGGTGTGCCATAGACAAGGATCAAGGAAGCAATCTCGATTGGCATGTGCAGGTCATTCTGCATGGTACGAAATTCATTCTCCATTTCACACATTACCACCAACTGCCACAGCCTCAGGTTTCTGAGGTAGATCGTATCGAACCGTTTATCTTCCGCGATTGATTGACCGATATACATGTTGTACTCCACGCCGTCGGTCTTGTATCGCTCAAAGTAGTGCGGGAACATCTCTTGGGCTTCTACTTGCTTATCATCCAGGTAGGATGCCAGCCTTTGATTAATGAGGTTTACACTGGTGTCGTATTTCTTGCGCTCCTCATAGACTGTATGCAGCTCATCATCCAGTAGCGAATAGTAATGTTCCACTAGCTGCTGAGTTTTACCGTCTTCATTTTTCAAATGGTCAAATACAGGATAAACGTCACTTCTCAGAAAGCCGAGTATCTTGTGTTCACTACCCGCTGAAAGACCCTTTTTCAAATCAGATTTGTAAGAGTCAAGTCTAAAGATGAGCTCTTCATATGCAGGCATTTTTGTTTGCTTATATGCCTGCTTTAAGACTTTGCTTGCCCCACTGATTTGTTTGATCAGATCAGCACTCACTGCTTCATTTCGCTTGACAGAAGACCCCTTAATATCCATTTGACCATAAAGCGGATATAGGTTATTGAAAATAATATCCTTAAAGACCGGCTGCTCATTTTGCAGTTGTTTGTTCATAAACTGCATCGCTTCTTCCTCAAACCTCCACTTTACTGAGGGATGGATTGTCGTGCATTCCTGTTGGATGATCGCCTCGATCCTATTCTGAGCTTCATCCATGAACCGCTTGTGGGCCATCGCCAGAATTGGAAGTACTTCGCTGAGAATCGCTAGAGTTCCCTTGTTTAATGCGTACCGTTGGTGAGAGGCCAACTCCATAAAACCGAGGAGTTCGTCCTCATAAACAAGTGGCGCGATAATGTAACTTCTGTATTCAGAGGCTGCGATCTTTCCTGAAAGTCCACCATTTACCTGGCCATGAAAAATTTCGGCGTCTGCGATGACTAGTGGTTCCTTTTTCGTAATCAACTGGCTATAGGTATAATCGCACATATCCGTATTGCAACTCAGCGACTCCCCTCTGGTAAGCATCACGCTCTTCACTTCTTCCTTATCCATAGGCACTAGCTTGTTGTTATCCAGGCATAATACCCCAATGTGCAATTCAGAATTATTTAGTAGTGTGCGAATACCGTTTTGGATTTTCTCGAACGTATCCGAAGACTTAACCAGGAGGTTAGAAGACACTGATGAAATAGAGTGGTCAACTGTCGTATCGACGAGGTTAATGATGTTAACACCTCGCATGATCCAGCTGTTAGGTGGGAATTTCTTTTTCCAGAACTTGATATCACCAAAATTGTCAATGAGCTCCTCAAAATCCTTTCGAGTTATATCAACCGCTTTCTTTGTCGGAATAAACTCACACATGTCTGCGTTGATTAGCATTTTGTAGACGCGGGTCAGGTTCTGATTTTTATTGAATATCTCTTTTCTCAGCGGTCCCCCGCCCGGCACCGGAAAACCATAGTAGCTGCCAAGAATAAAGTAGCAGCAATACAGATAAAAGGTATCCTCATCTACCTCTTTCATTTCAAAAGAAAATTCATCACCGGAAGCCTTTATGATATTGTCGAACCTTGTGGTCGTGTGAATGGGGCTGAAATAGAAAGGCGGAGTCAAAGCCTTTATCTCATTGGTCAAAAGCGTATCCGGAAACAAGATCCTACAAATCTTCTCTATGGACTTTTTATACATGTCCAACTGATCTAGCTCAATTCCATCCCGAAGTTCAGGATGCTTTTCTACTTCTTTAAGTAGATCCTTGGCATAGTTGGCAGCACTTTTGTCTTTTCCTTTAGCCAATTCCTGCAAAGTATCTATCACCTTGAAGAAACTAATCTGCATAACCGCTGGAAATTCTACTTCTCTCTCATTGTAAATCATAACTCTCTCTTTGTTCCGGTACGACTGTTTTCAGTATAAATTTAGAAAATAGGCCTTACAAATGCTCTAATCTGTGTTGATATGAGAAATAACGCAAATGGAGCTCACTTGATTCAAAAAACTTTTTGATTGTTGACAACTCTTTCAGACTATATCGAGACAATTGGCTATCTCAACGAGAATCAATACCTACTCATCTAATGCTTTAAGAATGGATGTCTTGACGATGTATCTTGCTTAAAAGTCACCACGATGAGATACATAAAACAAGCAACCAAAACCACTCCTGAGGTGATTATTGATCTCTCAGAAGCGTCCATCAAACTGACAGGTAGGTCAAGCCCGGAAAACAGTCAGGCATTTTATGCGCCCTTAATGAGAATACTACGATCGAACAAAATCAATTCGACTCAGGTTCACATGGATTTTGCCTTCGAATATTTTAACACTAGTTCATCCAAATGCTTGTTCGACATATTCCGTCAACTCAAGAAAATGCAAATGTCTGGTACTAACATAAGTGTGAATTGGTACTACGAAGCGCACGACGAAGACATGTTGGAAGCAGGTGAAGACTACGATGATATTGTTGATCTGAATTTCAACTTTGTCGAACACATTAAGTCATCTGACTTTTCCTGAGAATTAATCCTATTTATACTCTGGGTCAGTGACAAGTCTTCAAGGGTTGCTTCAGTTTTTCACAGGAAATTGAATTTCAAAAGTGGTTCCCATTCCTTTTTCGCTTTCTATTGAAATCGTCCCTTTATGTCTGCTTACAAATTCCTTTACAAGGATCAAACCAAGTCCGGTTCCAGACTCTGCCCTAACCTCGACCGGCCCCTGTCCCAACTGAAAAAGTGTATTTTTTTCTTCTTCTGTAAAACCTTCACCCTGATCCGACACCTTGACAGAAATGAAATCATCACTTCTTTTGCATGTAACAGTCACTTCACTATTGGACTTACTGAATTTTATGGCATTAGACACCAGGTTCCTAACCACCGTTGATAGCATATTTCGATCCCCTTCTAGTTGAATTTCCTGTTCAATATTTCTGACGAGTCTGATCTGTTTTGAAGAAGCGCTTGCTCCCAATTGAAAGAGAACCTCATCCACAAGTTTACTCAATTTGACCACTTCGGGATTCCATTTGATATGACCTGTGTTGACAAGCGACCACTGGAGCAAATTGTCTAGGAGTTTGGAGGCACCAAGGGTTGCCGTACCAAGCTTACCCATAATTTCATCGGTCTGATCAGGGTCCAAAGATTTCCTATTCCACAAGCTGACAATCGAAGAGATGGAAGTAAGTGGTCCTTTGAGATCATGGCCAATTATAGAAAAAAACTTATCCTTGGTCGCGTTCAACTTATTTAACTCTTCATTTTGAATATCAAGTTTGGTTTTTTGAAACTCTATCATGTCAACCGACTCCTTCAATGAGTCATTCAATTGGTGGAATCTGACAAGACGATATAAAGAGTAGCTGACAAAAAGCACAATAAGTACATACCAGCCATAAATTAGTAAATCAATATTTCTACTTTTTTCATTCGTATCGATGTATGCAGTTCCAATCTTAAAAGTCAGATTATACCTTCTGAATTCCGTATAAACATATGCCTCCTCGCTTACTTGATAGTTTTTATAAAAAAGTGAATCCTTTCTCGTATGGTGAATCATTGATCCGTCATATGCAATTTCCCTATCAAATTCCTTATCGTCAATTTGAAACTTGAAGATGAATTCACTTGATGACTCCAGGTTATAAATTGGATCTATTATTGCCTTAAAATCGATAATTGCTGCGATGTAACCGATCAATTCGTTGTTTCTCACAACTCCAAAATGTAGCGGTATTCCTACCCAACCCTCGACAAGATTAGTCGCCGAAAACATGTGAAACTTTTCATCCTGCATTGCCACTTCAATTCTTGCAAGCGATGCTGAATCTCGAAACTCTCTAACAGAGTGTCCAACAAGTTGACTTGGATTGACTTTAGTTCTATTGAATGAATACCTAAAAATATGATCTCTGTCGATGAACGAAATAATTAGAGAGTCGTTGTTGTTCAACCCTTGAAGTTGATAGTTGACAAAGTCAAATAATTCATTTTGACTGGGAAAAGTCTCGGCATACTTTAAATATGCCCGGACACCAGACATTAAATAAACAAAACGATCCAATGACTCAGAGAATTCTATAGAAGCGCGTTTATTAGCGCTTTCCAGATGGTTGCTCTGGTTTTCGAGTTCACTTTCGTGAATATGGTCAACGACAACATACACCACCAAGGAACCCAATAAGAGAACAACAAACAACAAGACGAAGTGGCGACTTTTGGAAAAGCGATACGAACCCATAAGAGCTTCTTATGAAAATTAAGAAAGAAAAGCTGAAATTAGAGTTTTGTGTTGAATTAATATGCTCAGTCCTAGGAAATCACAACTATTAAAAAAGTTTCTTCCTCATCTGTTGGTATGGCTTGTTGGGGGGGGTATTTATGTCATCCTCGAGAGAGGAATACTTGGTCAATCCGCCTTCTATCCATCTACAGGCAATGAGTACGATTTTGAAAAATCCGCTATTTCTGTTTTTGTGATTGGCATAACCGGTGGGTTGATTTTTGGATCGCTTGAAGAATTTCTATTCAAGAACCTTTTAAGAAGAAAGGCATTTGGAATAAAACTTTTATTCAAAACAGTTCTCTATGCATCAATCCTGGTCTTGCTACTCATTGTGATCACATCACTCTTCAACAGTCACTACCTTGATGTAGCTCCACTACACCGCAGAAACATGACTTCCACGCTAAATTTCATTACCAACTTTGCTTTTTTCGGCATTGTTGTTTTCTCGAGTACATTCATAGCATTAAGTCTTTTCATCTCAGAGATCATGGATCATATCGGAGTAAATGCTATTACCAACTTCTTTACAGGCAAATATTCCAACTCAAAAGTTGAGGAGAGAATATTCATGTTTCTTGATATGCGTTCATCGACGACGATCGCCGAGAAGCTCGGTCATGAATCGTACTACAGGCTACTCAATAGCTACTATGATGACATGACTGATGCCATCATCGATACGGCCGGAGAAATATACCAGTATGTAGGAGACGAAATAGTTATCTCGTGGAGATATCATTCAGGCATAAGAGATAACAACTGTATCAATTGCTTTTTTAAAATAGAAAGACGGTTGGAAGAAAGAACTGAATACTACCAGGAAAAATTTGGACTTGTGCCCCAGTTCAAAGCCGGTCTTCATTATGGAGAAGTGAGCACTGGGGAAGTGGGTCGTATAAAAAAGGAGATCCTCTTTACAGGAGATGTCCTCAATACGGCAGCTCGGATTCAGAGTTTATGCAATGAGCTTGAGGCGGATCTACTAATCTCCACCGATCTTTTAGATGCCCTTAGTTTATCAAAAGAATACAAAAAAGATCACAAGGGTAATTTTGAGCTGAGGGGCAGGAACAAAAAAATTGAGCTGTTCAGCATCACCAATACTTGACGCCAACAGCTCATTTTTCTTTGACTAAGACAGGTTAACTAACCCAACATCTCCACTTCTCCACTTCCCAGGTGATAGTATGCAGGTTGAATTTTAACATTGCCACTACTCACAGCATTTCCAATGATATCTGACCTGCTTGTGAGCTCATTTGCAGTCAATTCCGCATTTTTCTTCACTACATCAGCTATGGAGGCGCCGTCCGGTGATGCACCAATAGCAGGAGTTACATGGGCTAGCAGGTGATTTAGGTTATAGCCATTGTCACCACCGTTGACCGCAGCTGTCACAGCACCGCAACTTTCATGTCCTAGCACTACAATTACCTTCGATCCCAGGTGTGCGACTGCATACTCAATACTCGCAATGGTAGAAGTATTGGCAACATTGCCTGCAACACGCAAGACGAATAATTCGCCTATGCCAGTATCGAAAGCCAATTCCGGTACAACACGACTGTCAGCACAGCTTAGAATAATAGCAAATGGTTGCTGACCTCCAGTCAGTGACTCGCGTCTGGAGCTGTCCTGAAGTTTACCATCCAACTTGTCAGCGACGAATCGGCTGTTTCCCTCCTTTAGGCGATCTAAGATTTCATTTATTTCCATAAGAATTACAATATGTTCCTGTTGTTATTTACTGCTAAAGCATAAAAATAATGCAGAATGTTTTATTTATTACTTAAATCTCAATTGATCCAATTTCACCATTGCCAAAAGCTCAACGGTGTGGAAATACCCAAGTACCGGTATTGATATATTCACATTTTCTTTCGAACTTCAATAGCCAATTCACCATCAATCATGAAAATCAAACTCAACAAGGAGTGGTGGAACACCATTAAGAAGTTTGGTGGCACCATGCCCTACTATTGTCTCCCCAAGAATTTGCAAGATCTTATCGACCTGGTTAAGCAAGCAGAGGCGGAAAGTAAGCGGATCAAAGCGGTTGGATCGGGGCACTCATTTTCTGATGTAGCTATACCCGAATGCTATTTGGTCGATCTAAAAAAAATGGACGCTCTCCTTCCTCTTGACCGCAATTCTATAAATGAGAAATACAACAATGTAAACTTGGTACACGTCGAAGGTGGAATGTCAGTTCAAAAATTCAATAAAAGAATGGAACATCAGAGCCTATGCGTTAAGAACATGGGTGGACTTGATGATCAAACGTTAGCCGGTGCCATATCGACAGGCACACACGGCACTGGAATAGATCTACCTTCATTTCCCGGAATGGTACGTTCAATTCTGATCGTTTCTCATGGTGGAAAATGCTTGAGGATCGAGCCGAAAGATGGCCTGACCAATCCCGATAAACACTCAGAAACCGGTGTAGAACTGATACAAGACGACCAGTTTTTCAACAGCTCTTTGGTTAGTTTGGGTTGTTTTGGCATCATTTACTCATTCATCCTGGAAATGGAGGATATGTACTATTTGGAAGAAACCAAAAAACTCTATCAATGGAGTGAAGTGAAGCCAAGACTTGCGGATAGAAGTTTATTCCATGAAGCTGATGGAACACCCATTCGAGGTGTAATGGTGCAGGTAAATCCCTACAAAAACGAAGACAAAGATCATACATGCATCGTTGTTCGCCACCGAATATTGGAGACAATGCCTTCTCGCTATATAGGGGACGCAACGAGAAACTGGATAAGCAGCGTTCTGAGCTACTTCCCACTCTCCTACCTTTATTTGAAATGGGTTGCTAGAAATAAGCCATTCAAGCTGCCAAAGATGCTTGACGCCTCTCTTAAATCGCTTCGAGATAAACGATACGTGAATAAAGGCTATCGAGTACTTTATCAGGGAGCAGAGTACATCAAGAAACGAGCGTACGATAGCGAATTTGCTTTTGACCTGTCCAACGGTAAAAACAATTTCATCAAGGCACTAGAAGCTATGTTCAAAAAGGCTGAGGAAAACATACCAGAAGGGCTGTATCAAACGGCTCCCATGGGATTGCGATTTGTAGACCAGTCACCGGCTTATCTGTCTCCGGAATATGGAAGGCAGGTCGCTTACATTGATACTCCTTTCGTCAAGGGCACCCCCAGGCTAGATGAGCAGCTTTTTGCTTATCAGGAAATCATGCTAAGTGAGGACGGTATTCCACATTGGGGAAAAGTGAATACCATCCTTGACGGAAGGCCTGAAATAATTAAACGCTACTATCCAAAACTGGCCGAATGGCAGGAGGTTTTCAACCAGCTAAATCCTGATAGGTTGTTTAGCAACAAGTTTTCGGATCGACTTAAGCTAGGAGATATTGTTTAATGAAAAGGCCAATCACATGTGAATTTGTCACCATGTGAAGAGCATGATGCTCTCAAAAATAGGCCGTCACCTGTACATTTCCCGTATGAATAGCCCTGGTATCCTCCGATTTCCTTCCATTGTATATGAGTGATAGCTGCATTCCTTTTGACATTTTTTGCTGCCAGTTAATTTGCCATGTTTGATTAGAACCTGGCTGCAGCGCATCGAGTAGCAGATAGGCCAGATAGGTGCTCTGATCTCCGGTAAAATCAATATTCACCAACGCGAATGTACTCCTAAGAGATCCTTTGCCCCTTTTATTCCAGGTCAGTTCACCACTGTACCGTTGGATTAAAGAGCTTTCTTTCGATGTTTCGAGAAAGTCATTTCTTTTGCTTTCACGTTGATACCTGCCGACGACTCGCACTGAACTGGACGGTTGCCAAATAAGTTGTGGTTCGTATGTATCAGTTAAAATCCTAAAGTTTCGACTGTCTAGGAAATCTGATTCATTGGAAAAATTTCCAAAAGTTGACGTGAGACGAAAAGTATATTCGCTACTTAAATCGATCTTAAAATTGGCAATCCAATCTTGTTTCTCCCTAAGTTCAAAACCTTGAGTTAGCAGCTGTTTGTTATTTGATGTTCGTAACGAAAAGTCCCCAGCTAATCCTCTCCCATTTCTGTTAAAAAACAATGTGTATCGCTTTTGATCTTGAGCTGATAACAAAGAGGCATCATCCAATTTGACGGAAAAGGGATTCAGTCGATCGTTATAGTTATCGGAGGTAGTACGATAGTTGATGTTAAAATTGGCATTCATAGAAAACTTGGAGATGAAGGCTTTTACTCCACCTTGTTTTCTCCACGAAAAAGGCATTTTCACATCAATAGTGTGAATGTAAAAGCTCTGAAAAGAGGTGAGGTAATCATCGGTGGGAGTAAAAATCTTCACATAGTTGCGCTCATCCGGATTGATCGCCTCAAAAAACTCGTTCAGATCTTGAACACCGTCTCCATTCTGATCACGCCATGTATGCGTTCCTTCTCCGGTTATCACCGGCAAGTAGACAAACTCTCTTCGCAGCTCGCGACTATTGCCAGTGGAAAAGGAGAAATTATGTCTAATACTATTTTTCAAGTAATTGCCCAACCAATTGATTCTTCCGGAGATAATCTCTCCCTCACCCGTGTTAAGACCAAGGTTATCGTTGGTAGATCGATAGTTAAAGTCGGTAATCCAATTATTTCTTGCTCCGGCTTTGCTGTAACTCAACTTAAAATTTCGTGAATCCAAAAAGTCTTCCATTACACCACTCACAGGTAGCTTGTCTTTGCGTAAAGTATAGGACGCTCTGAATTGACTGGAAGATGAATCATTACTAGTGAGATAAAACTCATGAGATCGATAATGCATTCTTGAATTAACGACACTGTCCTGTTGCTGGAATCTATTTTCGTTGATTTCATGAATATATCCGGAAATTATCTTGAACTTCCTAAAACTCAAATCTGTACTGGTTTCCAACCAATCCGAGTCGAACGTTCCCTGAGTTCCACTTAAATATGAGTAAGATGAGGTCAATCGAAAAAAATCCAGCGACTGGTTCACAGCCAACTTTTGTTGAAGTCCACTCATCAAACCCTTTCGCTCTCGCTTGTTCACTTCATAGCTAAGTACATTGAATCGATCCTTTTCCAGGGAAGCTTTGCCAAATACAATTAGATCTGGGATGTTTCCAATGGTGTCGACCCTTAAGTCCCAGTTTCGATCAAATTCAATCGAACGATAGCGATCGATGAAACTAAAATTTCGTGTGTCATACTCAACTTGAAGTGAAGAGGACCAATTGTATTTCGGAATAAACGACTTTCTGCCTTGCGACCTAATCCCACCGTAGTATCCCATTCCGGAGTTGTCAGAATCTTCGATTGACGAGAATAGATTTCGATCAATCCGGCTAAATGCTGACTCATAGAAAATTTCTTCATTTTCGTTGAGTTTTACTTCAGCACCGAGGTTAAGCATCTGTCGGCTGTTAGGAAGAGGGACGAAAATGCCAGGCCGGTATGTTCCCTGGCTTACACCGTTTACAGGTGAGATCCACTCGTAAATACGCCCGTTGGAGGTAGTTTGAACTAGTTGATAATCGCCATTACCCATTCCTACATCCGAAAATGTTGCCGTAAAAAGTCCTCCATCCGTACCAGTAGAATGTACCAGAATTTGTTGAGGATTTCCCTCCAAATCCAAGGTATCAGCCTTTCGATAGAGAATTCGCCCTTCTTCAAAATTGGCTGCAGCTACCCCTTGTATAAATGCCTGCTCTGTTTGATCACCAATATTCTGAAGCAGATCCAGGTCATTCTGATCTGGCGTGAATCCAAGATTAGAGTTGGGATTATCTCTTTCACGATAGAAGTTGCTGTAGATTCTTACATTGTCCTTTTCAATAGTCTGAGACAGCGCAATATTGGAGCGAGAATACACTTGTTCAGCGTACTCAAAATCAACTCGGAGCCTTGAAAACCGAGTGATAATCACATGGTTGTTGAAAGTGATCTCGCCTAGATTGTAATCAATGATGTAGTCTCTGTCGAAGCCTCTTGCCATCTGCTTGCCATCCAAAAACACTTTTTCAGAGTCTGCTAGCACGATGATGAATCGTTCACCATTTGGCCCACGTAACCTATATGGTCCGTTTAACCCCTCAATTGATGGAATAAGAACTGAAGCAAATTTTCCTTTAGAGACTGCTCCCGAAACTTTTGTCGCAGTTCTCCATTTGCCTTCATCCTCAAATGTGACCTGAAGCCCCTGGACATTTTTATGATACTTTAAGAAATAGTTGCTTTGTTCATGGTTGTTTAAAACAATATCACCCGCCGTAACCCCAAGGTTATCATTGTACAGCTTAATAAAGACGTTGTCAAAATCCCTAATCTGCTGCGTGTTCCCTTCCGGTTGATAAGGAATATTTTGATCAGTAATGACCGCCGAAACATACAGATTATCAGTGACTTGTCCATTCATTTGTAAATTCAAAGTTGAATTAACAAATACACTCTGGCGATTACCAAAAGAAACCCCACGGGTAATAGCTCCGTACTTCTCAATGCCACCAAAATCAAATAACTCTTCTTTCTCGATAGGGATTGCCGTCGGTGTGCCTTTGATATCCAAAGATGCATCTTCATAGGATACAATGTCTCGATTGCTAAATTGCCTGGAAATCATATCGGAAAGAATCCGGTAACAAACTTCCACGGAATCAACACTAGCAGCAACTTGAATTAATTGTGTCTCCCGATCGTAGGTGAATGTAAATTCGGACGTTACCGAACCTGGTTCCACTGCTACAGAATCGAGCAAGACCTCCGCATGCGCTGGAATAGATTTGCAAATTAAATTTTGCGCAAGACCAACAGAGTTGACAGATAGTATCAGGCTAAGTAGTAGCCAGCGGCATGGTGATAAAAAAGGTCGTTCCTTCATTTTCACGTGAATCAAACCAAATATTGCCGCCCGCATTCTCGATTCCTTTTTTAGCCAGCGCTAATCCTATACCGCTACCAGAAGATTTTGTACTAAAATAATTCAGGAATATCTTATCCTTCAATTCCTCATTTATCCCTTTTCCGTTGTCACTGACAACGAGCTCACATTTATCTACTTTGTTTGACAATTTAACGTGGATTTCAGCGCTCTTATTCTCCACTGACTGAATAGCATTCAAAACGACATTATTCAAAATCCGCTGAAAGATATCTTTATCCGCATAAATGAAAATTGAATCTTCTATTTCAGTCTTGATCTCAACATCATCGGAATGATATAAGCCCACAACCTGACGGATCAGTTTGCTGAAGTCAAGCGTAGTATTATCGGGAGCAGGCATCTCAGCAAAAGCAGAAAAGGAACTGGCAATTTGACTCAGTGTATCAACTTGTATTAGCAGTGAGGATAGTGTCTCATAATCTTTGGATCCTTCATCATACTTTCTCAACAGCTGCTGGATCTTAAGCTGCATTGGTGTCAGAGGATTTTTGATTTCATGAGCCACCTGCTTGGCAATCTCTTTCCAGGCAGCCTCCTTTTGACTTCTTGCCAGCGCACTTTTACTCTTTTCCAGCTTAACCAACATCAAATTGTAGTCTCTAACCAGGGAACCGATTTCATCAGAAGATTCGTATAAAATCGGCTTATTCTCTTCGTAAAGCGTTATTTGACTAATCTTATCTGCAACCAAACGAAGTGGTTTCATCAGGTTATTTAAGATCATGCTTCCAAACAAGATTGCAATGATGAATATCAGGCCAAAGATACTTACAAGGCTGCCAAACACCTCCAGCTGTTGGCGCTTCAAGTGATTCTTGGAATCGAAGAAAGGCATTGCAATAAAGCCTGCTATCTCGTTCCTCTCGTTATTAACGGTTGCATAGCTTACTTTATACTCAAGCTCTCCAATGGATTCATCAGCTATCATGCTGAGATTTTCCTTTTCAACTAACTCTGTAAAGACCATTGGATTTATCAGATTGCTTTGCAGACCAAGGTCGAATATCTCTCGCTGGCTTGTGGACACCAACTTCCCTTGCCTATTAAACAGGCTAAGATCGGCCTGAATGAAATCCCTGGCCTTGGACAATGTCTGGGATGAAATCTCATCCACTTCATCCTTGATGTCATCACTTAGCAATTCAGATATGTAAAGGGCACGCTTCAAGTAACTCCGATCAATCTCCTCCCTATAAGATGAATTCAAAGAATTGAGCAGGGCAAATCCAGCGGTGAAAAGAGGAATTATGAAAGCTAGCCCAAGGTATAACTGAATCTTTCCTGAGAAGTTAAGCCTCGCATGCTCGAAGTTCAACGAACTCAATAGGACGATCGAGCCAAGGAAAAATAGCGAAATCAAAAAGAAAAATGAAAAATTGGACAACTGCATGCCCAAACTATACTTCTTACTTATGATTAGTATCACCCGGTGATCTACGGTTCTCACACCATAATAGTGCCTCCCCTTCTGCTCCAATCCTTCGTCATAAAGCGACGGGTCATCAAAGTCTTGAAGTTCAGGCCACTCCCCCTGACCGAATTTGCTTCTTTGAAAAAGTATTTCGCCATTTTGAAAGACAGCATAGTCAAAATCATCGGATGGGATATTGTACTTGTTATCGGTTAAAAGAGCAGGAAAAACAGCAGTTGGGACACGTTTCTTCAGCTCCAGACTAACAATTGAATTGCCGACATCGCACAAATAGGTGAAGGACACACCATCATCTACAAGATAGATTCCTGGGTAATCTGACAAACGTTCTCGCGTCATCAACAATCTGTACTGTTTGAAGGCAAGTGTATCCAAACTAACATCTACTATTTTCACCTCATATTTGTCAAAATAGGGACTTAGAAGTTGCTCATAGGAAATTGGAGAGTCGCCGCTTGGCGTCCCCTTACCATCTTCCAACATCTGGTTTAGATAATATTCCCCTAGCACATCCTTACGAATAAGTAGGTGGTTGGCAAATTTCATCTTCGCATCCAGCTCTGACTTTTCATAAAATTTGTACACACTGTAAGAGAGAATACCGGAGGCAATTACACTGATTATCAAGGCAAATTGCAAGTTCTCATACTTAAACTCCCTTAGCCTACTGCCCCAATTAAGTTTGCTTATGAAGATGATCACTACCGCGAATATGAGTGTCACAAGTACAGAGGTAGCGGAAATGATGAAAAAAGGTAGCGTGGAAGCTATGAGAAATAAAAAGATCTTCGAATTGGAAGTACCCCTTCTTAAAAAGCCCACAAGTCTGAAGTTGCTAAGGAAGGCAGAGCCAATCAGGAGTATCACACAGAGGTACGAGAATACCCTCAAGTGTCCAAATTCAATGGTTTGACCCACGTCCAGGGAAATTTGAGAGTTGGTCAAAATTCTCCACAGAATCCAAAAGATGGAGACACTTAGTATTTGGCTAATTGCGGCTACCGGATAAAGTGATTTCCCCGACGGCCAATGATCAGTAAGTCTAAACCTCCTGGACCATTTTAAAGTAATCAGGAAAACCAACAAACAGTTGAAGAAGAGGTCTCCAAGTGTAGGGTTCCAAAATGACCATGTAAAGTACAAAGGGTCAAATAGCGGATATCTGATAAGAGTCTCAAGCAAGCTAAAGTAGAGCATGATCGTACGAATTGTCACTACCACAAGTATTGACTCGATGAAATAATCAGAAAGTGTTTTCCATAGGATTGTTAAAGCAATACTTATGATCAGCAAGCTTAGGAGTATGTCCAAAAGGTATGAAGGAGATCTTTCTATGTCGTAGAAGAATTGATCCTTGTATGTGATTGGACCATTTGAATTCGAAACATACACAACACTCCTAGGCAGAAGACTATTTTTCGTGGCTTTCAGGTAGTTATTCGCTATGGTGTACTTGCGAGAAACAGTAAAAACTGAAATAGAATAGCAGTCTTCATTTTTGCTCAACCTCTGAACAAGGAATACACCATGCATATCCTCAATGACTGCCAAATCGTCTTCAATTGAGAATTCAAACCATCCATAACTATCATTCCAGTTGATTAGGGAGTCACCACAGAAAGACCGTTTTCTAAACTTCGAGTCTCCCGCAGAATCGCTTGACCAATCGAAAAGGTCAGCTCGCTGTTCCTCGATCAATTCATCGAAAAAGTCGTTCACCCTATCAACCGTGTAAGATTCCCAATCGATCAAAAAGTGATTGATGATAATGCCTGCAATTCCAGCAGCAATAAGAATGAAAGAGATCTTCAAGTTCATCTTCTCTGAAGATACAATAATCGCACCTTATGACGACTATCTCAATTTGTTTTCCAGATTAGGTAGAGAAAGACAATCCTTGAAAATCGAAAATTTATTGGAAACATCAGGACAGCTACCGTTAAAATGGTAATCAGATAGACTTCAATAGGTGGATCATTAAAAAAATGGTAAAGAACAAATGCTGTTACTAAGAACAAACCAGTAGAAAAAGCATAGCTGACATACATTGCTCCATAAAAGTTGCCTGGTTCTTTTTCGTACCTAAGATTGCAATTTGGGCAGTTGGTATGCATCGAAGAAACTTTCCTTAGATTAAACATACCATGCGTGAAGAGATCACCTTTTTTACAACGCGGGCATTTAGCGCTTAGGATGCCTGATAATACTGATTTTTCGCTCATTCTTTTTGCTATACCGAAACCATAGAAATGCTACCACTGCTACTGCGATGTAAGGAGTAAAAAAAAGGTAGAGAATACCGAGATTAAGACCAGCCGCAAGTTCCGTTTCACCATGGCTGACATTGTTCTTAACCTGGGTTCTACACATGGCGCATTGTGCCCAATTGAGAATGGGAATCAAAAAAGAAAGGGACAAGAGCACTATCTTTCTCATTGCCTCAAAGGTAGTATGGCCTGATCATAAAGTAAACTATAACACCAGTAATCGACACATATAACCAAACCGGATAGGTGTATTTTACCATTCTCTTGTGCCGGGAGATTTGTCCCGACAGTGCATAGTAAAATGCAAGTAAGACAAAAGGAACTACAGCAATTGAGAAAAGGATATGACTTGCAAGAACCATCAAATACACAATCCTACTAGTCCCAGCCTTTGCCAGTTCCATTTCGTTCACAACCCCATCGTGATCAAGATCTCCAAACTTCACTGACTCAACACTGGAATGATATAGTATGTAAGAAACGAGAAAGAGAACGCCCAAAAACAACGCGGAAAACATCAAGGTTCGATGCAATTCCACGTTTCCTTTCTTGATAGCTACAAGTGCAAAAATCAATATAATTGCCGTCAGCGTGTTGATCGTCGCATGTATACCCGGCAATAGGTACACCCATGATCCGGTAGAGGAAAGCTTTCCAGGAAAAAGAACCAGAAAAGCAACTACTATTGGGATTAGAATGGAAACTCCATAAATAATCCTCAGATAGCCCTTATTACCTGCTAATTCCTTTTCCATATGACTTTTGTACGATGAGAATATCTAATTCAGTAAGTAGTTGGTCTACTCCTTCTCTGTCTAGCTTATAGACGCCCCAAAATCCTTCCTCGTCTGCAAGCATCAATTCATTCTCAATCTGTAGACATTCGAAGAACTGCCTTTGGTCATATAAGAAGGGAACATTCTTAGCTGTGGCTTGATAAACAACACGATCTAAGTAGTTCGTTTGCTCTGCAGCTAAAGAATCCAATACGTATAGAACCGTAATCCGAGAAACAGACCCACATTCAGTGGCAATTGGTGTGATTGAAGTCAAAGAATACCTATTACTTCCAAAAAGCTGAAGAAATAGATACCATACCAAAGGGATCAAAAATATTACGAAAAACGCTAATCGCTTTATTCCTCTATTTGCCAAGGAAATTAGTAAAGAACATTATAAATGGCGCTGCCTTGGAAAATCAGGATGAAAACCAGGAAGACAACAAACAACATGGGAAGCACAATTGACATTTTCAAAGATTTTTTCTCATGTCCAAGGTGCATGAATTCAGCAACGATGTAGTAGGCCTTCACTATGGTCATTACCACAAACACCACAATTCTCAACCACTTGTAATCGTGCGGAACAGTGAAGGCTATCAAAAATTCCAGCGCGGTGATAATAGCTAAGTATATCATCACTTTAATGAAATTCCTTACTTTATCTCTGTTTAAGGGCTGTACCTCTACTTGTGGATTGTCCATTGTTTATTAGCTAAAATATTGTTGATTAAACCAGATAGAAAAATGTGAATACAAACACCCAAACAAGATCTACGAAATGCCAATACAGACCTACCTTTTCAACCATTTCATAATGTCCTCTCCGTTCCAGAATACCTACAGTCGCTTGGTAGAAGATAACAAAATTTATAAACACTCCGCTTAGCACATGGAATCCATGAAACCCCGTGATGAAGAAAAAGAGCGCTGCAAAATTAGGCGGGCCATATTGATTTGAGCTTAAGCCTGCTCCTGTCACAATATTGCCTATAGCATTCATAGAATCATCCGAACCGATAATGAAGTGGGTCCACTCCCAAGCCTGACAGCCTAGAAAAGTCAGTCCACCAACGATGGTCCAAAGCATCCATTTTTCAACACCTTTTTTATCCATTCTCTCTCCTGCTTCAACTGCCAACACCATCGTAACGCTACTTGCGATTAGAATGAATGTCATCAAGCCCACAAAAACGAGCGGAGCACTTTCTATTCCCAAAGCATGCATTCCAGGGAACGCTTCAAATACTTTTTCAGGAATTGGCCAATATTCTGGAGAAAACTTAAAATCTGCCACAGCACCTTCATAGGAAGGATGTGTGAAACGGATCATGCCATAGGTAATCAAAAGCGCAGAGAAGGTGAATGCATCTGAAAGGAGGAAAAACCACATCATTACCTTTCCATAACTTGCCTTGAACGGTGAAACACCACCACCCCACAAGTTCTTTTTTCCTTCGTCTACTAAAACAGCGCTATCAGCCATGTATATCGGATTTTTAGGTTAATTATTGAGGATCAAAAATAAGTATAAATACAACCAAAGTCCACCTAGAAAATGCCAGAAAGTAGTGCACATTTCTATTCTCAACATACTCTTAGAATGAACTCTATATTGAAACGCGTTAGTAAGCACAACACCTAGAAAAACCACGGCACCAAAAAGGTGTACAATGTGTAATCCTGAGAAAACATAGATGAATGAACTAGCAGGATTTCCTACGAAATGAAACCCACCGGCAACAAGTTCACCCCATGCTTGGAGCTGACCCACAACAAATAAAATAGCTAGAATACCAGTGAGTGCTAAGCCGATTCGTATGCTTTTGATATTGTTTCTTTTCGCAGAAATGTAGGCATAGTGCATGGTCACACTGCTTAATACAATAATTACAGAAGTGATCTTAAACATCTGTGGGAAATCGATATATACCCACTCCCCTGCACCTTTCTTAACAATGTACGCACTTGAAAGCGAGATGAAGATCATCACCACAGAAATCAGAAAAAGCCACAACCCAAATTTTTGCGGGTGCATTGACCTGATACCTTTTTTCAAAACGACTTCTCCTGTCATAATTTATCTAGTAGGAAAGTAATTTGCACAATAGGTAGATAGATAAATGATCCAAACATAATTCTTCTGGCTTTCTGATTAGTTCCGTCTTTCATGAGACTGAAGGTTTGTGCTAAAAAGAGTGCCCCACAGACAGTAGCTACTACCCCACTTGTCAAACCAGTAAGTCCGAAGTATGAGGGAAGCAGGCCTAGTGGCAAAAGGAACAGTGTATATATCATAATGTTGATAGCCGTATTCAGATCCTTTGTTCCTCCTCCCGGTAATAACTTGAACCCTGCTCTTTTATAATCGTCATCAGAAACCCACGCAATTGCCCAGAAATGCGGAAACTGCCAGATAAATTGTATACCGAAAATGATCAACGCTTCGTAGCTAAGTGAGCCAGAAGCCGCAGCCCATCCAATTAGTGGTGGAAGAGCACCAGGAATTGCTCCGACAAACACTGCTATTGGTCCTACTCTTTTGAGCGGAGTATAGACAAAGGCATACAGTACCAATGACAGTATCGACAATCCAACTGTCAATGTGTTAGTTGTCACAATGAGCAGCAGAACCCCGACCAATCCAGTAACGATACAAAACCAGGAAGCTTCGTTGGTAGATATTCTTCCAGAAGGAACGGGTCGATTCTTGGTTCGATTCATAACCGAATCAAACTCTCTTTCAGATATCTGATTAATTGTCACTGAACTTCCTGAAATAAGAAAACCTCCAAGAAGAAATCCAAATAGGTTGAACCAATTAATTGCGAGTTGATTTCCAAGCAAAAATCCGAACCCGGATGAAAAGACAACGAGAAATGACAGTCTCGGTTTTAGCAGTTCGTAAAACGCTTTGAGTTTCTCCGACCGGTCGATGGTAATATGTTGAACTGAAATACTCAACTATGCAATTCTGAGGCGTAAAATTAAGTAAAAAAGTATGCTGAAGATACCGGTTGCGAACAATAAATGAAGCGGTTGAGCCCAAAAAGGAAAATCGAATTCCGCCAAGACAAATCCAACGACTGCCGTTGCAATAACGGTAACCAGCAAGAGGCCCGAAGATCGTTTAAGTCGCTCTATTCCCCACTTTCTGACCAGAATAAAAATAGCCACCGAACAGATCGAAACGATCCATGAATAAGACCTATGAACAATAAAGACGCGCGTCAGTTGTTCCAGCCAAAGTGCTCTGTCTGGTTCGCCAACTAATAGGCCATCTACGAGATGGCGAACTTCAGTTCCCAATATAATTTGGGGCAGGAAAAAGAGAAAAGATGCAGACACAAGCAAGAATAAGCTCTTACTTCGAAACACCTCGAGCCGCTTCGCTCTAACCTGCATCCAGATTAGAAGGGCAACGATCACCAACGCCATCAGCATATGGAAAGTGATAAAACCCTTTAAGAGGTTTGTTGATACTACCAAAGAACCTACCCATCCCTGAAAGCCAGTCAAAACAAAAACAAGGACACCCATTGTAGGAATCCATCGATTTTCTTTAAAGGAAAATGCCCAGATCATGTTCAAAAAAACTAGCAGGCCAATTACCACTCCTACTAGCCGATTAACGTATTCGATCCACGCCTTGGTAACATCAAACTCATGCGCGGTTTGCACTGCAGGATCTCTTAAAATATCAGTTCCTAAGTTTCCATAACCAAGGGAGGTCAGAACGGATGCAAGTCGTTCGTTCTTTTTCAGTCTCTCGAGTTTGAAAACCTCACGGTAGTTATTCGGTAACTGAGCAGAAGAAATAGGGGGAATATAACTTCCGAAACACTTTGGCCAGTCAGGACAGCCCATTCCGGCACCCATACTTCGAACGATTGAACCAACAAGGATCAGCACAAGTACTGATCCCAGGGTAATGTTGTTTATTTTGAAAAAGAAGTTCTTTCTAGTCATTCACCTTCTTGACTCCAGTCAGATCTTCTGTCTTCGCTTGCTCACTCTCGTGATCCAAATTAGATTCTGGAGTATGTGAAT
Source organism: Cyclobacteriaceae bacterium (assembly GCA_028285685.1). Classification (GTDB taxonomy): domain Bacteria; phylum Bacteroidota; class Bacteroidia; order Cytophagales; family Cyclobacteriaceae; genus Ekhidna. Next base: position 216,931 of record JANQOR010000041.1, read on the forward strand.
ATGGAGTAGTTTGTGGAATGAAATCATCCGGTGCTCCAGGCTTGCTGTAATCGTACGCCCAGCGATAGACCTTAGGAATTGCACCAGGCCAATTTCCGTGCTGTGGAAACCGTGGCGTTGTCCACTCCATTGTATTTGATTTCCACGGGTTAGCAGGAGCCAGCTTTCCTCTGAAAATACTATAGAAGAAATTAAACAAGAAAATAAACTGTGCCGACAAAGTGATGATAGCAGCAATGCTAACTAGCGCATTCAGATCAGTAAACCCACTGAAGGTATCAAACGAGGTGAATGCATAATACCTTCTTGGAAATCCTGCAATTCCAATGTAGTGCAACGGGAAGAACACAAGGTAAACTCCAATGAATGTCAGCCAGAAATGAATCTTTCCAAGCTTGTCATTCATCATCCTTCCAAACATTTTAGGGAACCAATGATAAACCCCTGCAAGCATACCAAAGAAGGCTGCACTACCCATTACCAGGTGGAAGTGAGCAACCACGAAGTACGTGTCATGCAAGTGTATATCTAAAACGGAGTTACCCAGGAACAATCCCGTAACCCCTCCCGAAATGAAAAAAGAAACCAATCCGATTGAGAACAACATTGCAGGTGTAAATATGATATTACCTTTCCAGAGGGTCGTTATGTAGTTGAATGCCTTGATCGCGGATGGGACCGCAATAATCAGCGTCAGAATGGTAAAGATGGATCCTAAAAATGGGTTCATACCTGTGATAAACATATGGTGAGCCCATACTATAAAGGACAGGAATCCAATACCAAGCATTGATCCAATCATTGCCTTGTATCCAAAGATTGGTTTACGCGAATTCGTTGAGATAATTTCTGATGTAATGCCTAGTGCTGGAAGAATTACAATGTAAACCTCCGGATGCCCAAGGAACCAAAACAAATGCTGAAAGAGGATTGGACTTCCACCAAGGTGTGGTAGTGCCTCTCCGGCTATGTAGATATCTGAAAGATAAAAGCTTGTACCAAGAGATCGGTCAAAGATCAATAGCAAAGCGGCAGAAAACAGGACAGGGAAAGAAAGTAGTCCGAGAATCGCTGTAATGAAGAATGCCCATATTGTCAAAGGAAGCCTTGAGAAAGACATTCCTTCCGTTCTCAAGTTGATCACCGTGGTTATGTAGTTGATGCCTCCAAGAAGGGTGGAAACAATGAATAGCGCCATCGAAACCAGCCATAACGTCATTCCCATCCCCGAACCGGACATTGCTTGCGGCAGTGCGCTTAGCGGAGGGTAAATAGTCCAGCCACCACTTGCAGGTCCCGTTTCGATAAAAATGGAGATGAACATCACAACACTTGACAAGAAGAAGAACCAGTAGGACAACATATTCATGAACCCGGAGGCCATGTCACGTGCTCCACATTGCAACGGAATCAAGAAATTCGAAAATGTTCCACTTAGCCCAGCTGTCAAAACGAAGAAGACCATGATCGTTCCATGCATGGTAACCAACGCCAGATAGAATTCCTGGTCAAGTTGGCCTTCAGGAGTGATCCATTGACCGAGGATCGGACGCATCCACTCGAGTTGTATGTCAGGAAATCCAAGTTGAAGCCTGAATATAACCGAAAGAATTCCTCCCATCAACGCCCAGAAAATACCAGTGATCAAAAATTGCTTCGCAATGATTTTGTGATCAGTACAAAAAATATACTTGGTTACGAAACTCTGCGCATGATCATGATCATCATGATGATCATCATGTCCCTCAATATCTTGTTGTAGTTGTATATCTGTTACCGACATCTTATTCTTTATTTAGAACTGCCTTCTGCAGAACTGTTAACTTCGTCCTCAATAATTTCTATTCCGGAAGCAATGATTGCAGCTTCTTTCAACTCACCTGGTACTTGCGCTAAGTAGTCAGGGTTTTGCTTCAACCAAGTGTTCTCTTGCTGCTCCTTATACCACGACTCATATTCGTCCTGCTCTAGAACAGTAATAATCCCTTTCATACCGAAGTGGCTCTTACCACAAATCTTGTTGCAGACCAATTCATAGTTAAACTCCGGATTTCCAGTCTTATCCCGCATCTCAGCCGTTGAAACAGTAGGTACGAACCACAGTTGGGTAGGCATTCCAGGAACTGCGTTCATCTGCATTCTAAAATGAGGATTGTAAACACTATGAATGACATCACGTCCCCTAATTTTCAAGAGAACCGGCTTTCCCTTTGGTATGACCAGCTGAGTGGGCATGAAATCATCATGACCTCTTCGATCTGTTAGATCCAGACCCATCTGGTTTACCGCATCGATTTTTCGGAAATCAACATTACCTAGGTCTCCATCTTTTCCAGGATATCTAAATGCCCAGGCAAATTGGTATCCCATAACCTCTATTACCTCCGATCCTTCTGGAGCCGGACCAGTGATCTTACTCCATTCCTTCAGACCTGAAATAATCAACCAAGCCAAAACAACTGCTGGAACAATGGTCCAGATCATTTCAAGCTTGTTGTTGTGCGGATAATAATGCGCCTTATAGTCTTTTTTGTACCTGTACTTGAAAGAAAACCCAAATAAGAATATCTGTGTCACTATGAACACAAACACGGTAATCACCATCGTGATCCAAAACAAACGTTCTGTTATATGTCCATGCTCAGAGGTAATAGGCAGATTGTAGGTGTTAAATTCAGTTTTTGAGTAGTAGAAAAAACCAACAACACCGACAATCAAGAACAGTACCATGAGGACTCCCTGGGCTGTGTTACCCGAAGGAACATAGGCGTTTGATTCGTTCTTCTTTGGCTTAACTACATCAACCAAATTGGTCACTCGGAAGACGGTTACCAGAACCGCTAACACTAGAATGACCGCAACAACAATTATTAAATTAAGCATAACCTATCTCCTACTTAAATATGATGATGTAAACTTTCCTGCAACATTGGATGATTCTTTGCAAAGAGTGGAGCTTTAGCTAAAGAGCTAAGAACCACAAATAGGAACGCGCTGAAATACACCAATATTAAACCTATTTCCAAGAATCCAAATGATCCATTATTGCCTAGGGTTCCTGGAGTGACCATTAAATAAAAATCAAGCCAATGTCCAAAAACAACTACCGGACATACAACCTTCAATATTCTCGCGTGCCTTTTCGAATCCCTTGTCATTAGAATTAAGAAAGGGAAGAAAAAGTTGAGTATTAAATTTAAATAAAACACAGGAGCATAATGCCCTTTCCACCGTTCCATGAAATAGACCGTCTCTTCAGGTATATGAGCGTAGTAGATCAACATAAACTGTGAAAACCACACATACGTCCAGAAGATGGTAAAGGCAAAAACAAACTTGCCAAGATCGTGAACATGATTTTCGTTAACGATGGATAGGTATCCCTTTTCCTTTAGCATGATCACGATGAAAAGTGTAAGTGCCAATCCTGCTACCCACCAGCTTGCAAAATTGTACCATCCGAACATGGTGCTGAACCAGTGTGAGTCTATCGACATCACCCAATCCCAGGCCGCCATAGAAGATGACACCGCGAAAAACACAAGGAAAAACGCAGACACAGATCTCATTTTGTACCAGTTAGCAGATCCACCTTCAATATCTTCTTGAAAGGCTAGTTTTCGAAACTGTCGGAAAAACAAGTACCATACTGTAAAAAAGATAACCATTCTGGCTACAAAGAACAGCGGGAACTCACCTCCTTGTAATGGCCAGAAGAAGTATGCTGCTTTGCCTTTTATTATCTTGTCTCCACCCTCAGCTGCGTACAGGCTCTCATGAGTCCAGTGGAAAATATCATGACTTGCAATGAAGAACATGCCAATCATAAGCACAAAGGCGATAGGTAGCCAAGAACCATATGCTAGAGGAATTCGCTTAATCCCTGCAGACCAACCGACCTGGGCCGCATATTGCACAGCGAAGAAGAATACTCCGATTATAGCAATACCTGCAAAAAATACCGTGTTTATCCAGAGATTGGCAAATAGTCTTTTGATTGGTTTGAAACCGCCATGTTCAGCTCCTTCACCATGGCCTTCCTCTTTTCCATCTCCATAAGGCTCTGCGTCATGACTATCTGCTACCGCTTCAACATCGTGACTGCTACCATGACCTTCTCCATGTCCGCCGGATCCCATAGTAAGATACCCGAACGCACTAAGAACTATGCCGGCAAGAAGAACGATTATTAGAGTCTTCTTGGCCTTTTGGGTAAATTCAAATCTCTCTTCTGATACCATAGTATCTTATTTCTTTTGTAGTTCTTTTACATACCTGGCTATTCTCCATCGATCTTCAGGACTAACCTGGGATCCATGAGCGCCCATCAAATTCCTTCCGTAAGTGATCACATGGAAGATGTAACCTTCAGATAGCTCCACATAGGCCGCTCCCTTCAAATTGGCAACACCAGCATAGGCTTCTGCCACTTTACCGTCTCCTTCACCTTTCGCACCATGGCAATGCTGACAGTAGCTTTCATAGAGTTCTTTGCCTTGTGCTATCACATCTGCATCATCCGCCGGAATTGGGCTTTCGACTAGAGCCGCCGCTTCCAAGTCATCAACGGTATATCTATAAGGTAAAGGCTGCCCTCTCCTAACCGTATTAGGGACAGGTTCGCGCATCGTCATTTTGTAAGGATTGTACGGGTTGGAATTGTAGAATTCTCCATGCCCGTCCTCATCGTTGGAGTCAAGCCAATTCCCTGCATCCTCATCGACTATTTGAGTTAGCGGCTCGTATGAAGTGGCGTGATACATCTGTGGTGAGTACTCAAGACCAGTATCATCCTCACCTGCAGCGCATGAGACCAAAAAAGATCCTGCCACCAGAAATGCTATATAGTTAAGCGTTGTCTTTAACATCCTCATTCAAATGTTTTATTGTTTACCTCAGATGCTCCACTCCCATCCACAATTTTCTTGATCTCCGCCTCATTCAAATCATTCTTGTCTAAATCAATGGCCATTACATGCTTATCGTCCGTAATCCTAATGTCATAAATCCTGGGTCGTCCCCAAGGCTTGAGGTTACTTACCCCGAAAAAAGTACCAACCATCCCGAAGGCAGCCAGAAGAACTGTCATTTCGAAGGTAACGGGAATAAATGACGGAAGCGGGACAAAGTCCTTTCCTCCAATTATCATAGGCCAATCAACACCCATCATTCCGATTTGCATGGTTAGAGCGAGAGAGGTTCCTGTGATGCCAAACATGAATGCCGCTACCGAAAGCCAGCTACGTTTATATCCTAAAGCATCCTCTATTCCATGAACGGGAAATGGAGAATAAACTTCTTCAATTTTCACACCTTTCTCTCGTACATCTTTAATGGCATCCATCAATACATCTTCATCCTCATAGACACCAAGTACGTAATTCGTTCCTCTCGACATATCTATTTCTTTTGACCGGTTGCTTTAATAATACTTTTTACTTCTGCCATATTGATCACAGGGAAGAATTTCGCAAACAGGAAGAATGCGGTGAAAAATACTCCAAATGAAAATACGTAGACCCCAACATCCACCGCAGTCGGGTAGAACATCGCCCAACTCGATGGTAAGAAATCTCTATGAAGTGAAGTTACAATGATCACAAATCGCTCGAACCACATTCCAATATTCACAATAATTGAGATCACGAACGTTGCTGCCAGATTGGTTCTGATTTTCTTAAACCAGAAAAGCTGTGGAGAGATCACATTACATGTCATCATAGACCAGTACGCCCACCAGTACGGGCCAGAGGCGCGATTTATAAATGCGTACTGTTCGGCCTCAACCCCAGAATACCAGGCAATGAAAAATTCGGTTATATAGGCAATACCGACAATCGATCCTGTAACAATGATGATAATGTTCATCATCTCAATGTGTTCGATAGTGATATAATCTTCCAGCTTGTACACTTTTCTCGTCACCAGCAGTAGGGTCAAAACCATTGCGAACCCTGAGAAGATTGCTCCAGCCACGAAGTAGGGTGGAAATATTGTCGTGTGCCACCCAGGAATCACAGAGGTAGCAAAGTCGAAGGATACGATCGTGTGAACGGAAAGCACAAGTGGAGTTGCAAGACCAGCTAATACCAATGCAACCGTTTCGTAGTGACTCCACGTCTTAGCCCCTCCGGTCCAGCCGAAACTCAGTGCCCCATAAATAGCTTTAGAGACTTGGTTTGTTGCTCTATCTCTGATGGAGGCAAAATCGGGAATGAGTCCAATGTACCAAAAGACCAGTGATACAGAGAAGTAAGTGGATATCGCAAAGACGTCCCAGAGCAGTGGTGAGTTAAAGTTAACCCACAAAGAACCGAAGGTGTTCGGCAATGGGAACATCCAATAAAATGCCAGCCATGGTCTCCCTGTATGAAGGATTGGAAATAATGCAGCACAGATTACGGCAAAAATAGTCATGGCTTCAGCCGCCCTATTGATTGACATTCTCCAACGCTGTCTGAACAGTAGTAAAATGGCGGAGATCAAGGTTCCTGCGTGACCGATGCCAACCCACCAGACAAAGTTGGTGATATCCCAAGCCCAACCAACAGTCTTGTTAAGGCCCCACATACCGATCCCATTCCAAAGCAAAAGATATACAGCATATGCCCCAACTGTGAGTAAAGCCAACGAAATTGTCATGGCTATCATCCACAGCTTGGTAGGCTTTTCTTCTACTCGACTGCATATATCATGCGTAACATCATGGACCGTTTTTCCACCTGTTACTAAGGGTATTCTTACTTCTGATTCTGCATGCATTATGCTTCGACTTTTTCTGTGTTTTCGTCTTTATTTCTAACCTTGGTCAAATACCACACGTTCGGCATCACCCGCAACTCTTCAAGCACGTGGTACGCCCTAGGTTCTTTCGCTTCTACCCCTTTTTCTTTCTCCTTAATCTTTAACTTCTTGTAGATCTTACTGTTTGGATCTTTCATGTCACCGAAAACCAATGCATCAGCTGGACAAGCCTTGACACATGCAGTGGTTATCTCGCCATCTATTGGTCTTCTTAGCTCTTTCTTCGCTTGAAGCTTGCCTGCCTGGATTCGCTGCACACATAAAGAGCATTTTTCCATCACGCCTCTGGATCGAACCGTAACATCCGGGTTCAACACCATTTTTCCAAGGTCATTATTCATTGCAAGGTTGCTATCAAACTTGGAATTGTCATGATATTTAAACCAATTAAATCTTCTTACCTTATAAGGACAGTTATTGGCGCAATACCTTGTTCCAACGCACCTGTTGTACGCCATCATATTGAGACCTTCTGTGCTATGGGTTGTAGCGGCAACAGGGCAAACCGTCTCACATGGAGCAGCGTTGCAATGCTGACACATCATCGGTTGGAAAGTAACCTCAGGATTCTCAGTAGCTTTCTCTTTGTCTGATTCGGTGCTACTATAATATCTGTCTATCCTAATCCAATGCATCTCCCGCCTGTTTAGCACTTCCTCCTTCCCTACAACTGGAATGTTGTTTTCAGTTTGGCAAGCAATTGTGCACGTACCACATCCCGTACATGAATTGAGATCGACGGTCATTCCCCAATGGTGATTGTCATACTTATGATCCTTCCAGAGAGAAATAGCGTATGGTTTTTCCTTTCCGGTAGATGTGGAAATCTGTGGGAAGTATCGTCCAGCCTGTGGATCCTTTTGGTAATTCTTCAAAACAGTTTCTTGAATCACCGTTTCCCTTCCAGCGTATGTTTGACTGGTTTGCGTTTGCGCAACCTGATATTCTCCTTCATTGCCTGAAATTGAAACTCCGGAAGCTGAATAGCTCAAACCAGCTTCGGTGCTGGTGATTAGTTGATATCCATTAACACCAAGATTATCAGCTACTTTGCCCGCCTTAGTTCTACCGTAGCCTAAAGCTAGACCTATTGTACCTTCCGCCTGTCCTGGTTGAGGAATAACTGGTAACTGAAGGTTCGCTCCATTCACTGAGATTGTGACCAGTTTTGCTACCATTCGTCCAGGATCATAATCGAGCCCATTTTCCCTGGCATACTTTAAAGGCACTGTTAAATAGTTGTCCCAACATGCTTTCGTAATTGGATCCGGCATCTCCTGAAGCCATGGATTGTTTGCCTGAATTCCATCACCAACAGAATAATTGGAATAGAGTACAAGTTCAGAACCTGAGCTTGCATTGGAACTGTTTCTCACCTCTGCTGCCACAATGGCTACATCAATGGAAATAGATGCTGTTCTTGCCGAATTCTCGCTTTCGAAGACACCATCATGAAGACATTTATCCCAAAAGCTGTCAAAATTACCGGATGCATAAGGCGCCCACCCAGATCGGATGAAGTCATAATAACTATCACTGTTTTCTCCCCACCTCAAAAAAGACTCCTGAGCCTGCCTTGTACTAAAGATATTGGAAATGGTAGGTTGTGAAAGGCTCAAGCTACCTGTAACAGGTTCAAAATCGTTCCAAGATTCAAGGTAGTGGTGGTCTGGTGCAAGGTACTTGACAACAGACGTTGTCTCATCATTTCTATCGGACGTCGAAACTGAAGTTTTTGCCTTACCAATGGAAGAAGCGATGTCACTACCCAATGGGTGATCGTATATCGGATTGCAATTGTAGAAAACAACTGCACCTACTTGTCCCTGCTTCAATTCGCTTAGAAATGTGGAAACCGCTGCATCGCTCCCTTTTCTGGTGTTGTTAGATTTCGAGGTATCGATGGTAGTTCCATAAGCGCCAAGTAAGTCATTGATGGCGATTACCATCTGTTGAACATTGGAATCATTCGATCCACTAAGTACCAACGAATTAGCCTTCGAATTCCACAGGTCATTAGCAGCTTTTTCGAGGACGGCGGTATTGTCAACCTTAGGTACTCCTACGGTGTTGACTCCGGCTTTCTGCGCAAGGAGGTTGTAAAGATTCGCAACGTATAATCCTTCCTGCGAGGGCTTAATAGGATCTCTGTAGTCAGCATTAGAACCAGTCAAAGACAGATTGGCTTCAAACGAATACAATCTAGACATGTCCTTTTTGCTATCATCTAATTTTCTTGTGGCTGCAAATTGGCGATTGTTCAGCGTTTGGTTGGGCCAGTTTCCAAGGAAATCCGCATTGAAGGAAACAATTGTCTTTGCTTTTGAAAAGTCATGGGAAGGATATGCCCTATTTCCTGTCGCAGATTCGTAGGCATCCAGCAAACCGCTCATTGAAATTGGATCATATTGAATCCACTCAACATTTCCATACTTAGCATTTAGAACGTCAACCGCCCTCTGCGTTGAAGGGCTGCAATTAGAGTAAGATACAATGACCGTTTTCCCAGAGTTAGAACCTAACTCAGCCTTGATCCTATCATCTAATTCGTCCCAGGTCGTATCCTTTCCATCTATCTTCGGATTTTGAATCCGTTGTTCATCATATAATGATAAAACGGATGCCTCAATCTGTGTTGTTGTTCCTCCGCCACTTACCGTGGAAAGTTCGTTTCCTTCCACCTTGATCGGTCTTCCTTCCCTTGTCTTTACCACAACACTGCAGACCTCATTGCCCATGGAATAGGTTGAAGCGTAGTAGTTGGCTACGCCTGGATCAACATCAATAGGTTTATTTACGTAAGGAATCGCCTTTCTTACCGGAGCCTCGCAAGCTGCCAAGGAAACGGCGGCCATTCCAAAGCCCATCATTTTCAAGAAATCTCTCCTGGTTGGGTCACCATCTTCATTTCCATTGATGGGCAGGTACTCTGGAAATTCTTTTGCTGAACGCTCTTGGAAATCAGGGGTAGCCTCTAACTGTTCGAGTCCTTTCCAGTATGTCTTGTTCTCTTTCATATAGATTAGATCAGTCAATGAATACTAGTAGTGACATTTAGCACACTCCAAGCCTCCGATATCCTCTACTTTCATAGGTTCTTTGCTTCGCTCAGAATGCAACTTCACTAGTTCATTATAATATTCATTTCCTTTGGTGTTAACATCCGTGTCTCGATGGCAATTGATGCACCAGCCCATCGTAAGATTAGAGTACTGGTAAACCACTTCCATTTCTTCAATGGGACCGTGACAAGTTTGACATTCTATCTCAGCGACTGCTACGTGTTGTGAGTGATTGAAGTACGCAAGGTCTGGAAGGTTGTGAACCCTGACCCATTCAATTGGTTTAGTATTGGTACCGTACGTTTGAGTTGAAGGATCGTAATCGATCGCTGCGTAGATTTTCTGAATTTCTTCTGATTCGCTTTTCACCTGGGTGTGGCAGTTCATACAAATGTTCGGTGACGGGATATTAGCCGACTTAGATTTTCTTACTCCTGTGTGACAGTACTGACAATCAATCTCGTATTGTCCTGCGTGAATCTTGTGTGAAAAGGCGATCGGCTGTGTCGGCTGGTAGCCAGTCTGAACTCCTATCGTAAAAGCTCCGTCGATCAATGTTTTTAGTACAAGCAAAGTAAAGACGAAAACAACTGCGCCGATGAAAGAGTTGCTTTTAAGGGTGGCCATCAAGTCGAAAGACTGATTGACTAGTTCTTCCTCTTCCTCTCCAAGATCTTTTTTCTCCTTTAAATACTTCGTCAATGTATTAACTGCGATGACCAGAGCTACCAATGCGAGAAGCAATACAACAACTAGTATGATAATAATTGCGGTCAAATATGAAGAAGAAACAGAATCTCCTTCGGCACCGTCTGCGGCGGCTACAGCAACTTCTTCAACCGGAGGCCCCTTCTCTGTTTCAGCCTTTATATAGGCCAATATCCCCATGATGTCATCAACCGAACCAGGGTAAGAAGTCATCTGAGTTTTGTTGTACTCTTCATATAAGGCAACTGCATATTCATCGCCCGATGCGATAACCTTTTGTGAGTTCTGGATCCAAGGGATCAGCCACTCCACACTTTGCCGATCATAGACATTGGCAAGAGCTGGTCCAATAACTTTTTTGTGGACTTGGTGGCACTGAGTACAGTTGGCTTTGAAGGTCGCTTCGCCGGCAGCAATGACAGCCTCATCAGATGATATTTCCTGAGCAAAAACTACGCTTACCAACAGGTAACTAAAAACGGAAATCAGTACTTTTTTGGTCAGGTCGGTTACTTTTTTTGACATGTATTTCAAAGGCTTGAAATCAAACTCGCACAAATGTAATATGGGGTTGAATTCTGTGTGTATAAAAGTTGACGAAATCTTTTGAAACTCCTTATTTGGAATCATTCTAAATAATAAATGGTACCTTTTTGGGAAGATTTAAATCAATTTTTAAGCTGATCATAAAGCAACTGATGAATGGTCGGCCTCACACTAAGGTTATACAAATTTCTGTTTTCACGGGTAGGATAAACGCGATTGGAAAGGAAGATAAAAAGCATGTCATTTTCGGGGTCCGCCCACACCAATGTTCCGGTATATCCGGAATGGCCGTAGCTCCTAAACGACGCATCTCTCGCAACACTACTTGCGGTCGAATCATATTCGAGAAGTGGTTTGTCAAAGCCTAGCCCTCTCCTATTATCATTGTTTGGATATTGAGTTGAAGTAAATAGTTGAACCGTTTCTGGTCTAAGAAAACGAGCGGTATCCTGGCTTCCATCTTGAAGAAGCATCCTCCAAACTTTTGCCAGGTCCTCGGCATTGCTGAAGAGCCCAGCATTCCCTGAAACTCCCTTCATAGTAATGGCACCCTCATCATGAACGGTCCCATGAATCTGTTCCATTCTAAAATAGGTGTCGTTCTCCGTAGGCACTATCTGGGCGGAAGTGTATGACTCTAGCGGGTTGTACCTCAATGTCTCTGCACCTAACAAATCATAGAAATTATCCGATAGAAATTTTTCATATGCTTGGCCAGTCAGCCTTTCAATAAGTTCGGGTACCAGGTAAAAGAAAAGTCCAGAATACCGGTATACTTTCTCATCTGACACCTTAGACTTGCTGATCATCTTCTTGATCTTACGGTAGAAATCTTTATGTAGGTACAAAGAATCGGTAAGTGCATAATTATGTGAATCACTTTGGGGGCCGACTGTATTTTTCTTAAATCTCCCATCTTTCTTTTTAACCTCCTGGTAATATGGTATCCATGGTCGAAGGCCTGCCTGATGTGCCAAGGTCTCTCGGATGCTGACCTTCCCCATCTTCCCCACCTTGTCAATGTATTTTCCAATAGGATCATCTAAATCGATCAACCCGTCATCATAAAGTTTCATTACTGCCAGAGTAGCTCCTGTGACCTTGGTGACGGAGGCTAAATCGTAGATGTCGTTCACTGCTACCCTTCGAAGCGAGTCATATGTGTGATAGCCATACGACTTAAAGAAAAAGACGCTATCTCCTTTCGAGGCATAGATGACACAGCCCGGAAATGACTCTTGCTTGATAGCATCAGCCACAATACTGTCGATTTTCGTCTCAATCGAAACTACTTTCTGCAAAGGCGCTCGAACAGAATCTGATGCTGGAAAAAAAGTGCTTAAGGAGTCTGGCTTGATAGTGGATACATCAAGCGAATCGTACTCCTGAGAAATCCCCTTTACAACAGTTGAAATCAATAAAAAACTCAAAGCAATTCTTACAAAATAGATCATTTAATTTTGCGGCAGATTTTAAACTCCATGAAAGGTAAGCAATACTTCATCATTGATTTTGACAGCACGTTTACGAAAGTAGAGGCTCTTGACATTTTGGCTGAAATTTCTTTAAAAGATGATCAAAATAAAAACGAAGGAATTCAGAAAATCAAAGATGCCACAGATAAAGCCATGTCTGGTGATCTGTCGTTTAGGGAATCGCTGATGGAGCGAATAAAAGTGCTTAAAGCTCATCGCGACCATCTTGATGAGTTGATCGCGAAGTTGAGCAAGCAAGTCTCAAAGTCCTTTCATAGAAACGGAGAGTTCATTTCCAAGTACAAGGACACTATATATATTGTATCAAATGGTTTTAAAGATTTCATTGTTCCAATTGTAGAAAAGTATGGGATCCGCCCGGAAAACGTGTATGCCAACGAATTCAAGTATGGATCTTCGGGACAGATCATTGGCTTTGATGATGATAACCTTTTGTCAAGAAATGACGGTAAACCCAGTCAAATTAGAAAGCTAAACTTAGAAGGGGAAGTTTTTGTCCTTGGGGACGGTTATACCGACTATGAAATAAAAAAAGCAGGTTTGGCACACAAATTCTATGCATTTACAGAAAACGTAAGAAGAGAGAGTGTGCTGGCTGAAGCAGATCACGAAGCTCCATCTTTGGACGATTTTCTTTTCTCACAAAAATTGGAAAGAGCTCACTCCTATCCCAAAAATAGAATCAAGGTATTGTTGCTAGAAAACGTTCATCCCGATGGATTTGCCAAATTGAAATCCGAAGAATACAAGGTTGAAACCAGACCAAACGCTCTCAGTGAAGATGAGTTGTGCGAGGCAATAAAAGATGTGAGTATTCTCGGAATCCGATCGAAAACTCAGGTCACAGCTAAAGTTCTTGAGAATGCCAAACGCTTACTTTCTATTGGAGCTTTTTGTATAGGCACAAATCAGATTGATTTGGAAAAATGCCTGGAAAAAGGCGTGGTTGTTTTCAATGCACCGTTCTCAAATACTCGTTCTGTGGTGGAATTAGCCATTGCCGAGATCATCATGCTCATACGTAATCTTCCCGATCGAATTCAGAAGATGCACGGTGGTGTCTGGGACAAATCAACTAACGGTAGCAATGAGATCAGGGGTAAAATGCTCGGTATTATCGGGTACGGTAACATCGGGTCCCAACTCTCAGTTATTGCGGAGTCGTTGGGAATGCGTGTGCAGTTTTACGACATAGAAGAGAAACTTGCACTAGGCAATGCGAGAGCTGCTAAGAGCATGCAGGAATTGCTAGCTACTTCAGATATCATAAGTCTGCATGTTGATGGAAGGTCTTCAAACAAGTGGTTGCTGAGTGAGCCGCAATTCGAGCAAATGAAGGATGGAGCTGTTCTTTTGAATCTAAGCAGAGGTCATGTGGTGAACATCGATGCGCTTAAGAAATTTGTTGATAATGGAAAAATTCGTGGAGTAAGCATTGATGTCTTTCCTGAAGAGCCGTTAACTAACAGTGAACCCTTCAACTCTCCTCTTAGAGGCCTCCGAAATACCATTTTAACACCACACGTGGGAGGAAGTACTGAAGAGGCTCAGGAAAACATTGCAGATTTTGTGCCCAGTAAAATCATTGAATATATCAACACCGGATCTACGTCCAACAGCGTCAATTTTCCGAACCTTACCTTGCCAATTTTAGAGAAAGCTCACAGGTTCATTCACATCCATGAAAATCACCCAGGAATTCTAGCGGAGATCAATAACATCCTTGCTGATCACAATATCAACATTGTTGGCGAATACCTGAAAACCAATGAAAAAATTGGCTATGTAATCACGGATATAGACAAAAATTACCAGGAAGACGTTATAAAAGACCTGAAAATGATAAATGGTACTATAAGATTCAGAGTTTTATATTAAGTTTATCCTCAAATTAGACGACCACCTCATCCTAAAAGCTTATTTTTTTGATTATTAAGCTAAATTTTGACAAACGCCAATGAGTCACTCGCTAAACTGGAAACCGCTGAATTCAAAAGACCAATTCGAGGAATTGTTGGAGAACTCGCGCACTAAACCTGCGCTTGTTTTTAAGCATAGGCCGTCGTCACCTGAAAGCACCAAGGTTAAGGAATCCTTAGAAGCTGACTGGACAATTGCACCAGATCTAATGGACCTTTTCATCGTGGATGTGATGAAGGACAAGGAGGTTTCATATGAGGTGACTGAAACTGCCGGGGTTATGAACGAATTCCCTCAAGTCTTACTTTTTGCTGATGGCGTGACCATGTACGATGAAGCACATGAGATGATCAATGTTAAAAAAATAAAACTGGCATTGAAGATTATCAATCGCACATTCAAATGGATGGAAACCAGGGTTTGATGCCCTGATTAATCAAGAAGAATTAATATTGCTCTTCAATTTTTTGAAGAGTTTTTTTATGTCCAATAAAATTTATCTGACACCGGGCCCATCTCAGTTATTTTACACCTTCGAAGAGCATTTCAAGAAAGCACTTTTTCTTGATATTCCCTCCCTTTCACACAGAAGCAAAGATTTCGTTTCCATTCTAAAGCACACAACGGACTGCTTAAGGGGACTTCTTGAAATACCCGAGAACTACGACATCTTTTTTCTCAACTCTGCAAATGAGGCATGGGACCGAATTATACAAAACCTTGTAATCAATTCCTCACATCATTTTGCCAATGGCGCATTTAGCAAAAAGTTCTGTGATTTTGCCTTGATGTATGGAATAAGGGCTAGTGTAAATAAAGTGGAAGATGGCAAGCCGTTTAGCAATTTTGATATACCGGAAGAAGCTGAACTTATTGGACTAACTAAAAATGAGACCAGTATGGGCTTCACGCTTCCCGAAAATGAGATTGAAAGCCTACGACAACAAAATCCGGATAAACTAATTGCTTTGGATATTGTGAGTGCTACGCCATCTATTCCGATCAACTTGCAAAATGTGGACACGGCCTACTTCTCGGTTCAAAAGGCCTTCGGTATGCCTCCAGGGCTTGGTATTTGGATCTGCAACCAAAAATGCCAGGAACAGGCAGCTAAAAAATCAGACCTAGTAAGCACTGGGTCCTACAGATCGCTTGATAACTTGAAAAAACTTGCAGACAAGGATCAAACTCCCGAAACCCCTAACATGTTGTCAATCTATCTCCTTGGAAAGATAGCAGAAGATATGCTAGGTGTTGGTAAGCAAAAAATAATCAATGATACCGTATATAAATCAACTCTTTTGTATCAAACAATTGATGACCACCCAAAATTAAAATCCTTTGTCACCGATCCGTCTTACCAATCCAAAACTACCATTGTAGCTCACGCCGATAACCCATCGAAATTCATCTCACATTTTAGGGAAAAAGGCTTGATCATTGGATCAGGATACGGAGCGCACAAAGAGCATCACATCCGCATTGCTAACTTCCCAGCACATTCGAAAGAGACGATTGAAATGGTGTGTGATATCCTTCCATCAATAGAATAAAATTCTGATTGATCTTCCGTTTTCTTAGTTTTCCGAATTTTCTACTAAATTCTTGAATGATGGGATGAAATTCTGGAACTTAATAAGCTAACCAAGTTGTTGCTTAAGTACTTTTGCAACTTCATTTACCCCTATGATCACCTTCAATAAAATATTAGTTTGCCTCGACCTTTCTGTCGCTGATGAAGCAGTAATCCGAAGTGCCTGTGAGATCTCGAAGCTGGCTGGTACATCTGAGGTTACATTCCTTAACGTCATCAAGGATTTTAACCTGCCTGAGTCTCTTGAAAAGGAGTTCCCTGATTTGCTAGATAAAGCCATGACCGAAAGGCACGAGAAATTACAAGGAGCTATTAACTCTTCTTTTGATTGTGACCAGGTAAAGACCAGTATTGAGATCAAAAAAGGTAACGCTACGAAAGCAATTTTGTCATGCTCTGTTGATGTAGGTGCTGATCTGATTGTTTTGGGCCGAAAGAAAGAAAACAGTTCCGTACTCAAGACCAGAATTGTACGCAGAGCTGCCTGTAATATCCTACTCGTTCCTGAAGCTTCAAGCCTTAAGCTTGATAAAATTCATATTCCTGTGGATTTCTCAAATTATTCAGAACTATCATTAGATACGGCCCTTTCTCTTACAGGGCATGCAAAAGCAGATATCCTTTTGCAAAACGTGTATCATGTGCCCAGTAGTTACCGATACTCTGGAAAGTCCTTTGAAGAGTTCTCAGAAATAATGCGTGAACATTCCAGCAAAGATCTGGGAGTTTTGGTTAGACAAGCTTCAGTCTCTAATCAAAACCTAGTCCCGATTCACACATTAGATGACGGTCAAAATGTGATCAAAATGGTTTACAAGGAGGCAGTAGATCAGAACACAGATCTTATTGTGATGGGAGCAAAAGGTCGTACGGCTGCTTCAGCACTGTTCATTGGGAGTAAAGCTGAAAGAATGATTCAGGTAAACGATTCCATCCCACTGATGGTGGTTAGGAAAAAAGGAGCCAATGCTGGAATCCTTGAATCTCTGCAAGATCTTTAACTTCTGATCTTGTCAAGAAGTTGGTTGAGTAGTTTACTTTCCTCTTCTGTCAGGTTTCTGGATTTCTTTTCCCAAGATTCAATTTCCTTATCTAGATCACTTAACAAACCGAGGCCTTTTTCAGAAATAAAAACATCGACAGCTCTCCGGTCATTACTACACTGCTTTCTTACGACCAAGTCCTTCTCTTCTAGCTTATCCACAATTCTGGAGGCATTCGAACTCTTATCAAGCATTCTGTCAATAAGTAAATTTACAGTTGATGGTTTAGGATGTTGCCCTCTTAGTATTCGAAGTATGTTGAATTGAGGTGTAGTGAGACCGTAAGGTTTAAATAGTGTTACATGTCTTTGGTTCAACCATGAATTTGTATAAATCAGATTCACGATCGCTTTTGAAAACTCCGTTTTGAATTTTTTCTGCTTTATTTCTTCTGCAATGCCCATTCTTTAATACTTGTACATTAAATGTAACTACATCCTTTTTAAAAAGGTTGCAAAATAAAATTGTACCCAAAATTAAACCTTCGGCTATCTTTAGCATCAAAGGGTTGATTACCTACCAGAGAATAAACGTGGAAGAACTGATCATTCAGAAAATCCGAGATGAGGAGACTCGAAACTATGGGTTTAACCTGTTAGTGAGAGAATATCAGGAAAGGGTGTACTGGCACGTAAGAAAAATGGTAGTCGATCACGATGATGCAGACGACCTTGTTCAGGAAATATTCGTCAAGGTTTGGAAAAACCTCGGATCGTTCAGAGAGGATGCCAAGCTCTATACGTGGATATACAGAATTGCCACTAATGAGTGTCTGACCTTTTTGAAAAAGAAAAAAAGAAAGTACTTCGTTTCAATAGGAGATGTGACAAAAGAGCTAAGTGAGAAATTGGATGAGGATGTTAATATAAGTGGAGACGAGGTGCAGTTAAAACTTCAAAAAGCCCTACTCAAGCTGCCTGATAAGCAGCGTGTGGTTTTTAACATGAAGTATTTTGATGAAATGAAGTTTGCCGAAATTGCAGAAGTAACAGGAACAAGCGTTGGGGCTTTAAAAGCTAGCTATCATCATGCTGTGAAAAAAATCGAAGAATTTTTGGTTGACGATTAAACCTTTTGCGAAAAATGAAATCAAAGTGTTGAGATGAAGCCCATCAAATTAGACGATATCAAAAAAGTTAGTCGGCCCTACTCGGTTCCTGAGGGTTACTTTGAAGATCTTCCCCTGAAGATCCAAACCCGAATTCAGAGTGAAAGAAAGGAAAGTTGGATTAGAACGCCGGCCTTCAAATTGGCTTTTGCAATAGCAGCAATGCTCACGATTGTCATGAGTATTGTATTTGTAAATCAGTCAGTTAATCCGGAAGATCTTCTAGCGGATATTCCGGAAGAAGAATTGCTCGCCTATGCCAATCTAATGCAATTTGAAGAGAGTGATATTTTCTCAGCATTCGAGGGTTCAATTGAAGAAATTGATTTTTTTGATGCAGACGGTCTCGATAATTTGGAGTTGGAGGACTCGACGTTAGATGACTTGCTACTTGAATATGATTTGTCGGATGAATACTTATAAAATGGATTGAATTGTAAGCTCAAAATGTTAAAGAAATGAAAAATATACTAGCAATGGTTTTAGTTTTTTCCTCAGCCATAGCTCTGGCACAAAGCCCCGAGGCGCTGAAGAAAATCGAAGCTGCAAAAATTGCGCTCATCACAGAGAGGCTAAACCTCAGTCCGGAACAGGCAGAAAAATTCTGGCCTGTCTATCGGGAATATAGCAATCGTAATAAGGAGATAAGGAAGGAGTTTGAGCAGGCAAGAAGAACCTTTGATCCCAACTCAGCGACTGAAGAAGAAAACAAGCGGATGCTTGAAATGGCCAACGCCATCAAACAGCAGCAACTTGATTTGGAACAGGAGTACTCTCAGCGAATTCTAAACGTGATTACTAGCCGACAACTAAATAATCTAAGAAAGGCCGAAAGTGATTTCAAAGAAATGCTTCTAAGAAGAATTAAAGCTCAACAAATGAGAAAACAGCAATTGCAACGGAACAACAACAGGCTGAACAACAGACGAAACTAACCACCAACCTACCTGATGTTTCGTAAAGTCACCATAGTCTGGCTGCTCTGTCAATCCAGTTTTAGTATGGCTCAAGATACCAGCTCGAGCTATGCCGAGCAACTCCTTGCGCTTGAGCAAGAAATGGATTCTCTTTCTATCTTTAATTTCCTTGATAGTGTCCTACTTCAAACGGACCTTCAAACAAGCATGTTGAATCTCAGATTTGGCATGACATCCAGTGTTACCAGCGCTGGAAGAGATTACAACATCAATCAAACGGGGTATTCTGCCGGGTTATCATATTTTCATAAGTCAGGAGCTTACCTTGACTTGTCCGGCTACTGGAATACAGACGTGACCCCAAGTTACAATCCAACCATTTTGTCAGGAGGTTACCTAGGCTCTTTCAATTCAAAATGGAGCTACTCACTTGATTATGAACACTGGTTTTACAATCCGAATGACTCATCCGAAAACGACCTTACCAACTCGCTTGGAACCTCACTCAGTTACGATTTCAAAAAAGGCTACATTGGAGTCGACTATTCCTATCTGTTTGGGCAAAAAACATCTCATCGGATCATTGGAAGCCTCACAGGGATGATCAAAATTGGAAAATGGGGAATGTTCAAGGATATCAATTTTTTTCCAACTGCATCCATAATGGCTGGAAATGGAAACGTTACAACCTTAAGAATAACCACCGAGCAGGTGACCGAAGATTTTAGAATTACTGTCCAGGGCTTTAACAAACTTTCTGAACTAACGGATGCCCAAAGGGAGCAATTAAAAAGGTATATACAAAGAAACGATCAACTACCTCGACAAAGAAAACATCGGCTTCTTGCAATTATCGACTATTACGAAGAGTTTGATCCTTCGCCCGAGGAACTGGCGGAGCTTAATCAATTGGTTGAAAATGGAGTTGAGCAAGAGGAATTTGTCGATGCAGAACAATTCGGGATTCTGAATTACTCCTTTTCGGTGCCACTTTCTTTGTCAACTGACAGAATTTCAATTCTTCTAAGCTACACGTACAGCATCCCCATACAACTCTCAAGTGAAATTTTTGAGGTAGAACCTCTTGGTTATTTCGGAGCTTCAGTCTCCTACAGAATTCCTTACTGAGAACCGCCTTCGTTCTCATAGAAAGAACTAATTTTGCATCCCGTAACAACACATAGGAAACCCTCAGATTTTAATGTCAAAAGCCAAATACATTTTTGTTACGGGCGGTGTAACATCCTCACTTGGAAAAGGGATAATCTCAGCTTCACTTGGAAAACTTCTTCAAGCGCGAGGTTTAACGGTGACTATTCAAAAATTTGATCCTTACTTAAACATTGATCCAGGCACATTGAATCCATATGAGCATGGAGAATGTTACGTAACAGATGATGGTGCTGAAACCGATCTTGACCTTGGGCACTACGAGCGTTTTCTAAGTCAACCGACTTCTCAAGCCAACAACATCACTACTGGAAGAATTTATGATAATGTCATTCAGAGAGAAAGAAAGGGAGAATTTCTCGGAAAAACAGTCCAGGTAATTCCACATATCACAGACGAGATTAAGAACAACATTTATAAACTTGGTGAGACAGGAAAGTATGATATTGTCATTACCGAAATAGGTGGCTGTGTCGGTGATATTGAGTCGCTCCCCTTTATTGAAGCAGTGCGTCAAGCTCGATTTGAGCTCGGTCCTACCAATAGTGCTTCGATTCATCTAACCCTTGTCCCTTACTTGAGGGCCGCCGGGGAACTCAAGACTAAACCAACTCAGCACTCGGTAAAAGAACTACTTGAGGCAGGAATTCAGCCAGATATTTTGGTTTGTAGATCCGAGTATGGATTGTCTCAGGATATTCGAAAAAAACTAGCGTTATTTTGCAACGTACCGATCAATGCAGTCATTGAAGCCAGGGACGCTGAGACCATTTATGATGTTCCCCTACTGATGAGAAAAGAGAAGTTGGATGAACGTGTTCTTTCAAAATTCAAAATTTCCTATAAAAAGGAACCAAAAATAGAGAGCTGGAAAGAATTCCTTGGAAAGCTTAAAAATCCCACTGGAGATGTAAACATCGGGTTGATAGGAAAGTATGTTGAACTTCCGGATGCTTACAAGTCTATTGCCGAAGCTTTTGTTCACGCGGGAGCTGCCAATGAATGCAAAGTAAATCTCAGTTGGATCCATGCTGAAGATCTCGATGGAGACAATGTACACAGGGAGCTCAAGGACCTGGATGGGATACTTGTTGCACCAGGCTTCGGTGAGCGAGGAATCGAAGGCAAGATCTATGCGGTTCAATATGCGCGTGAGAACAATATCCCATTTTTCGGAATTTGCCTCGGACTACAGTGCGCGATTATTGAGTTTGCCAGAAACGTACTAAAAAAGAAAAAAGCCAATAGTACAGAGATGGTATCGAAAACTTCTTATCCGGTCATCGACCTGATGGAAGATCAAAAGAAAATCACGAACATGGGAGGCACGATGCGTTTGGGTTCCTATTCCTGTCACCTAAAGAAAGGGTCGAGAGCGCATAATGTATACGGAACCACTAAAGTAAATGAGCGTCACCGACATCGATACGAATTCAATAACAAATACCTCGAAGATTTTGAGAATGAAGGCATGATTGCTTCCGGAATCAATCCGGACACCAAGCTTGTAGAAATCATGGAATTGAATAATCATCCATGGTTCGTTGGAACTCAGTATCACCCTGAACTCAAATCTACCGTTAAAGACCCTCATCCCCTTTTTGTGAGGTTTATCAGAGCGGCGTTAGAAACAAAACAAACAAACAACCTGTAATCTTAGGAAATGGACAAAAATCAATACATAGGACTCATCCTGATGTTCGGACTGCTAGCGGTTTACTTTATGTATTTCGCACCTGAGCCACCCCCTATTGACGACAAGCCGACACCCGATCAACTTGAACAAGCACCAATTGAAGAAGGTCAACCAAACGAAACTCCTACCGGCGGCGAACAGGAAAGTCTAGCAGTCGATACCCTAAAGTATGGTGCTTTTTCTTTTGCAGTGAACAAAGATGAGGAAGTGAAAACCATTGAAACAGAAGAGCTGACTGTCGTCTTTTCAAACCTCGGGGGGAAAATAAAAGAGGTAGTACTCAAGAACCACAAAGATTATCTAGGGAATCCGATTAAGATAATGGACGGGTCAAAGTCCGTTTCCCATTTGATAGTAAAACATTCGGGAAAAACCGTAAATCTCTCAGAGATAGCTTTCGATGAAAATATATCGCAAGCAAGTGACACTACAATTCTCACCTACACCCTTTCAAGCGATAGATTTCAGCTTACACAAACCTATTCCGTTCCGTCAACAGGATTTCAGATAGGCTATGATGTGACATCAACAGGTCTGAATAACGTACTCGATCCGGCCGATGTTGATTTCGTGTGGAATCATGGAGTATCCAGAGCAGAACGTACTCTTGAGGATGCCCGCTACAATTGCAATGTCCGCTATTACCAAGTTGACGGGGATTACGATGAGCTAGCACAGCGCAGCACAGACTTTGAGGAAGCTACTCTGAACAACCCTCTCAAATGGGTTTCCTTCAAACAGAAATTTTTCTCAGCTGCTGTCATCGCGCAATCTTCATTCTCGTCCGGTTACATTACAGCCATTGCGGACGTTGCTGATACTACATCGGTGAAAAGTGCGACCATGCAGCTCAAAATCCCATACACCGAATTTTTGAATGGCTTCAGCTATGAATATTTCTTTGGTCCCAACAACTACACACTGCTGAAGAATGTAACAGAAGAGTTCGAGGAGAATCTGGATATGGGCTGGGGACCACTTCCGGTGGTCAATAAATATCTGATCATTCCAATCTTTCGCATCCTTGAGCGATTCATCACCAACTATGGAATCATCATCATCATCATTGTTATTATCATCCGGCTTCTACTCTCCCCGCTTACTTACAAGTCGCACATGTCAATGGCAAAGATGCGGGTAATGAAACCAGAGCTGGACGAGCTGAAGGCGAAGCACGAGGGTGACATGCAGAAGGCACAGCAAGAGCAGATGAAATTGTATCAAAAAGTCGGAATCAATCCATTGAGTGGCTGCATACCCATGTTACTTCAAATGCCTGTGTTGTTTGCGCTATTTTTCTTTTTCCCTAATGCGGTGGAGTTGAGACAGCAGTCCTTTCTATGGGCTCATGATCTTTCCACTTATGACAGTATTTTAAATTTACCATTTGCCATTCCCTTTTATGGCGATCATGTTAGTTTGTTCACCTTATTGATGACTGTTTCAACGATCCTAATAACAGTCAGCAACAGTCAAATGACTACCATCCAGGGGCCCATGAAGACCATTCAATACGTGATGCCCATTATGTTTTTGTTTGTGTTGAACAGTTATGCTTCCGGACTTACTTTCTACTACTTCGTATCTAATATGTTGACTTACGGACAGACGGTCATGTTCAGAAAATTGATTGACGAAGATAAAATCAAGGCTACCCTGGAAGAAAATAGAAAAAACAGCGCTAACCGAAAGAAGTCAAAGTTCCAAACACGACTTGAAGAAGCAATGAAAGCAAGCCAGGAAGCACAACGTCAAAAGAAGAAACGATAGTCTCCATGGCTAAGTTGATACTCCTATTTGCAAGTATCTCAGGAGCCATCGCAGTCGGCTTGGGAGCATTTGGTGCGCACGCGCTGAAGCCCAGGCTTGAAAAATTGGGCAATCTGGAGACTTTCAATACTGCTGTTCAATATCATTTCTACCACACTCTTGCCTTACTTTTCATAGGATTTATGATGACAAGGTATCCAAATCAGTGGCTGACGGTTTCTGCTTACTCAACCATGGCCGGGATCATTGTATTCTCAGGATCGTTGTATGTACTTGCAATCGGCAATATCAAATGGTTGGGAGCGATCACCCCGATTGGCGGGTTGGGGTTTATAATTGGTTGGGTAAGCCTGGCGGTAGGGATCTGGCAGCTCAAATTCTAGCTCAGGTTTTGTTCTTTTTGCACAACTTATTCACAAGTTGATTATCTTGAAATGCGGTTGGATATATTTGTGATCACACAAATGATCACCGACGGATAACAAATAAAAATGGGCAAAATCATATCACTTGCAAATCAAAAAGGAGGAGTTGGAAAGACTACATCAGCCATCAATCTTGCTGCGAGTCTAGCAGCTTTAGAATTTAAAACATTATTGGTTGACGCAGACCCCCAGGCTAACGCGACTTCAGGTGTTGGTGTTGATCCAAAAGAGGTTGAAGTAAGCATTTATGAGTGTATGGTGGATGGTGTTGACCCTAAGAGCAGTGTTGTAAGCACGGAGATCAAGTATCTTGACCTCCTACCCTCTCATATAGATTTGGTTGGCGCAGAAGTGGAGATGGTCAACATTGATGACCGGGAGAATAAAATGAAATATGCGTTGGAAAAACTGAAGGGAGATTACGATTTCGTTATTATCGATTGCTCGCCTTCATTGGGTCTCATCACAATCAATGCCTTGACCGCCTCGGACTCAGTTATAGTGCCTGTGCAATGCGAGTATTTTGCGTTGGAAGGTTTAGGAAAGCTATTAAATACTATCAAGATTATTCAAACCCGACTGAATACAGATCTCGAAATCGAAGGAATCCTTCTGACCATGTATGACACTCGATTAAATCTGGCAAACCAGGTTGTTGAAGAAGTGAACATGCACTTTCAGTCTTTAGTTTTTCAAACACTGATTCCTCGAAACATAAAGCTAAGTGAATCGCCAAGCTTTGGGCTTCCGGCCATATCACATGATGCTGAAAGTCGTGGCTCTATCAGCTACTTAAATCTCGCTAAAGAAATTCTTGAAAGAAACGAAGTGATAGCAGCATAATGGCAGAAAGTAAGTTCAAAAAGAGAACGGGGTTAGGTCGCGGTTTAGGCGCTCTTCTGGAAGATTCCGAAGAAAATTTAATACCAACTCGCGCAAGTGCAACGAAAAGCTCTATCAGCGAAATTTCAATTGACCAAATCGAGGCGAACCCCTGGCAGCCAAGGGCAGACTTTGATGAAGAGGCACTTAATGAACTCGCTGATTCAATCAAAGTTCAAGGCATTATTCAACCGATCACAGTTCGCGAACTAAGTAGTAATGAATACCAGCTTATTTCGGGAGAACGACGATTACAAGCCAGTAAGCTTGCCGGCCTGGAAACCATTCCAGCATATATCAGAACGGCCGATGATCAGCAAATGCTAGAAATGGCATTGATTGAAAATATTCAACGAGAAAATCTCAATGCAATAGAAGTCGCTTTGAGCTATCAAAGACTCCTTTCTGAATGCGATCTTAAGCAAGAGGAGCTGGGTGATCGAGTAGGTAAAAACAGAACGACAGTTAACAATTACTTGCGACTTCTGAAGCTTCCACCAGTTATCCAAGCTTCACTACGTGACGGCCAAATCAGCATGGGTCATGCAAGAGCGTTGATTACCATCGACAACGTTGATCTACAATTGGACATTTTCAAAAAAGCAATTCAGCATGAACTCTCCGTGCGCAAAGTAGAAGAACTGGCACGTGGAGGATCTAAGGTTGAAAAAGAGAGCGCTCCTACTCCGGTCGATCCGGAAATCAAAAATCTTCAGGTAAAACTCTCGTCCCACTTTGGCTCAAAAATTACAGTTAAGGCGAATGAAAAAAACAAAGGGGAAATCAAGATTCCTTTTCGCTCCACCGAAGATCTTAATCGAATTATTGAATTATTAGATATTTAGGCGCGAAGTTTGCAACTCGATTTTCGCCATGAAAAAGAGAGTTTTATTCGTTGCTTTTCTTGTGGGACATCTCACGTTTGCGTTTGCTCAGCAGACGGAACCTGACATTGAAACAATCACGGATTCGACCTTTGTTCAAACAGAGGATGAATTTTTGCTTTTTGAAGAAGTGTCAGATTTGGACCCGCAACGTGCTGCACTCCTTTCTGCCATCGTACCAGGTCTGGGACAAATGTATAACAAGCAGTATTGGAAGATCCCAGTCATTTATGTTGGGCTCGCAACCTTTGCTCACTTTATAAACTACAACAACAATTTGTACCATGCTTTCCGAAACGCCTCCATATCTAACTCAAATGGCTTGGCGAATCCATTTTCTGATGTCGCAAGCACACAAACAACCTTAGTTAGAAACAGAGACAATTTCAGGCGGAGCAGGGATTTCCTGATTATTCTCGGATCTGTATTTTACATACTCAACATTGTAGATGCCCACGTTTCAGCTCATCTGGAGGAATTCAATGTGAATGATGACCTGGCTATCACGATCGAACCATCAATCAAAAGCACTGTTGCCAATGGTCAGGCCATCGGAGCCTCGCTTGTTCTTAAATTTTAGCACATGAAGATTGCACTTATAGGTCATGGTAAAATGGGAAAAGCCATTGAAGAGGTAGCACGAAAAAAGGGACATGACATCACAGACATCATCAGTACCTCAGACCAGTTACCTGTATTGCTAGAAAACCTCCCTGACGTAGCTATTGAGTTTACGCAACCAGAATCAGTGTATGGCAACCTGAAGTATTGCCTGCAAAATGGAATCTCCGTAGTGACCGGTACTACAGGCTGGCTTGATCGATATGATGAAATTGTCTCTCTATGTGAAAAAGAAAAAGGGACCTTCCTTCACTCCTCGAATTTTAGCGTTGGTGTTAATCTCTTTTTTGAACTAAATGAGTGGCTCGCTAAAAAAATTGCAAAACTGAATTTTAACTGTGAGATCGAAGAAATTCATCACATGGAAAAAAAAGATAGTCCTAGTGGGACAGCTCTAAAACTAGCCGAGGGAATTTTAGGCCAAAACAGAAGTTATAAAGACTGGATAAACGAAAAATCTGCCGATCATACCAAATTGGGGATTGTTTCCAAAAGAATTCCAAACGTTCCAGGTACTCACACCGTTTCTTACACATCAAATTTGGAATCTATCAAAATAGAACATGTTGCCCACCAAAGAAGCGTTTTCGCAGAAGGAGCAGTACTTGTAAGTGAATGGATCAACAATAAGAATGGAATATTCACCATGTCTGATTTCATAAATCAGCAATGACATTATCTTCGCAGGAATTTCAATAATTACCAAATGTATTATCACGATTTTAATCCAGTTTTTGTATTCATATTTCTAATCGGTTGGTATGTGCTCCAAGGAGCAGCTTATTATAAATTCTTTGAAAAAGCTGGAAAACAAGGATGGATTGGCTTTGTTCCATTCTACAATTACTACACACATATTGAGATCATTGGAAGACCTAAGTACTGGATCGTGCTCCTATTGGTACCGGTTATTAATTTCTTCGTTGGACTCACCATGCATCTGGATTTGATGAAATCATTTGGGCGTTACACCTACCTCGATCAGGTCCTTGGTGTCATCTTTGCTCCAATTTACATGACGTACATTGCATGGAGCGATAATCAGTATTTGGGCAAAGCTGTTGAGTTACCCAAAGCGAAGAAATCGTTTGGTAAGGAGTGGTTCGAAGCGATCGTCTTTGCCGTTTTCTGTGCGACTTTCATTCGCTGGATATTCATGGAAGCCTATGTAATTCCGACACCATCAATGGAACGATCCTTACTCGTAGGAGACTTTCTCTTTGTTAGTAAGGCTGAGTATGGACCTAGAACCGCAAAAACACCATTACAGGTACCATTGACACATCAAAAAATATGGGGTACGGAGATTCCTTCTTATTTGCCGTGGGTCTCTCTGCCAAGTTATCGGTTACCTTCATTTGGTGTTGTTGAACGAAATGATGTAGTCGTATTTAACTACCCACCACATGATCAATACAACACCCGAGCCGATGGAGGACCGCACCCCATGGACTTAGGAACACATTACATCAAGAGATGTGTTGCAATAGCTGGAGAGACCATCGAAGTACGAGGTGGTCAAGTTTACATCAATGGCGAGATTGGAGTGAATCCACCACTGATGCAATTCACCTATTTCATCGAGACTGATCAATCCATTAGAGATCGTATATGGGATAATTTAAAAATTTGGGAATACTACCCTGTTGCCAGGCCAGATGGAAGGCGTGGATATCAAGCTTTTACTGATGAAACCAGCGCTGCGCAGCTAGAGGCCCTGCCTTTTGTTAAAAGTGTAGAGCTCAAATTCGAGGACCCTGAGCGAGTGGAACCTGATATTTTCCCCGATTCAAGGTTTTTCCGTTGGAATAGAGACTTTTATGGTCCGTTGACCGTACCGAAACGAGGCATGAAAATAGAGATTACAGAAGAAAACCTCGCTATGTACGGTTCAACAATTTCCAAATATGAAGGTCACGAAAGAGTAGCTATCGATAGTGCCAGTTTGACGATAAATGGACAGGAACTTTCAAGCTATACGTTCAAAAAAGACTACTACTTCATGATGGGTGACAATCGTCATAACTCTGCAGATTCCAGGTATTGGGGTTTTGTTTCTGAGGATCATATCGTCGGAGAAGCTTCATTTATCTGGATGTCCTGGGACGCAAATGCAAGTTTTTTCAATAAGATCCGCTGGCGAAGATTGTTCAATGGAATCGAATAACAATCAGCTAAAGATGTAAATAAGTAAGTGCACGATTCCCATAGCACCACCAAAGAATAGTACCATAAAGAGGCAACCTTTGAACCAGTTGTCTCTTTCATTTTTAGTTTCATATAAATCAAAATGGGAATCGCTTCTCATTCTACTGTTTGATTCTCAAAAAGGGAATTTTGTCAACAGTAATTTATCAATTTCTGATTTAGAATCTATGATTGCTCGTGAATAAGCACGATTTTCATGCGAATTGTAGACACTGGTTAAATTCAGTTTTTCCTTCACAATTGACCTCCCGGTTCCGGATACAATGCTTAGTGCTTCCGCTAACAAGGGCTCTGTTTCATCCCCAAGTGGTTTCAAATTTCCA
Organism: Cyclobacteriaceae bacterium; assembly: GCA_028285685.1. Lineage (GTDB taxonomy): Bacteria > Bacteroidota > Bacteroidia > Cytophagales > Cyclobacteriaceae > Ekhidna. The sequence continues at coordinate 246,108 of JANQOR010000041.1, forward strand.
ATATGTTGTAACTCACTGATCTCAACATTAGCTTGAATGCCATCCACATAGTCTGTGAACCCAACAGAATTGGCAAGTTGACTGATGATCGGCTGCATGGCATAGGTGTGATTGGGATTGATACCAGTCTTGCTTAAGTACCCTTCGTCCGGAGAATCATACAACGTAACGGATCCGACGTTTTTACCAACGGTAGTCGTTCCAATCAAAGTCAAATCTAAATAGGGCTGAAGGCCTGCGATAACCAGTTCCGAAGCTGATGCGGTAGCACCTCCCGTCAGGATGAACAATCTATTCAGATCAAGCCTGTTTATTGCTTCCTCCCCTATTTCATTTCCATCCCTGTCAAAAAGTTTCACAACTTCCATAAATGTAAGATCAGAGTTGAATTCAGAGAGTCTGGAATTGTAAATGATCGAACCCAAAACTGTTTCCGAAGTAGCATCATCATACAACATTGAAGAAAGCAATCGAGCTGTGTTAATCGACCCTCCTGGGTTGTATCTAAGATCAAGAACCATCTCACTGACTCCTTCTGATTTTAACTGACCAATTGCCGCGTTTAACTCGCCATGAAAGGAGTTAATAAATCGGTTGTATACAAGATATCCAACTTTGGTCTCATTTACTTCAAATGTTTTTGTAAGAAACACTGGGTTTTCACTTATCTCCACGGAAGACATCGAAATAGTTTTTCCATTGTCTTGTACAGTTTCATTAATGCTAAGGAAATTCCCTAGACCTAAAACTTGACTTTCTGCGAACAAAAGATCGTTAAAATTGGCTTGCGTTAGTCTAATTCCATTGACTGAATGAAATACATCTCCACGTTTCAAACCAGCCGTTTCTGCAGGAGAATTTGTTAAGACGTACTGAACGTAACCAAAAATATTGTTAGTTGAGCCAATTCGGACGAGGTTATATTCATATCCAAAAGATCTCGAAATTCCCTGGAGAGCTTTATCAAGTTCTTCAAAATCGCTGACTATCCACGAAAATCGATCGTCTTGATGCAGAAAGTGATTGAAGAGCAACTCGGGCGTTGAAAATCTATTCAGGAAGGTATGAAGCTGATCAAAAGTTTCAAACCGATCATCCGTCAAATCCGGAACTTCCTCTTGCCACAAATAGTAGGTTCTCAAACCCTGCCAGATGAATTCATTTATTTCACTATTCAGCTCAACATTGATTCCATCGTCCTTGCTACATCCTATAATCACAATTAAAGGAATAGCTAGAATCCAACTTAATTTCCTAGAAACAACTGCTCGCACTTGTGTATAACAATTTACCAATCAATAGTCCTAAGACCCCTGGAACTCAAGTAATGGTTGGTTTGTGAGAAGTGTTTACAGCCAAAAAAACCACTATGGGCCGAAAAAGGCGATGGATGTGCAGCTTGCAGAACTAAATGTTTTGAACGATCCACGAATTCTCCTTTTCTCTGAGCATAGGCACCCCATAGGAGAAAGACGATATCATCCTTCTTGTCAGATATCTGTTTCAACACTGCATCAGTAAACTGTTCCCAGCCCCTATTTTGATGCGACCCAGCTGTGTGAGCTCTTACCGTCAAGGTGGCATTTAATAGTAACACTCCTTGATCAGCCCATCTTTCCAGGTTTCCTGATCTTGGGCTGACCACGTGGAGATCATCTTCCAATTCCTTGAAAATATTTTGAAGTGAAGGTGGGAACCGGATTCCATCATTCACTGAAAAACACAACCCATTTGCTTGTCCATCGCCGTGATACGGATCTTGCCCCACAATCACAACCTTAACATCGTCAAATGAGCAGCGGTCAAAAGCATTAAAAATCAAGGATCCTGGAGGAAATATTTTGTATTGGCAGTATTCCTCCTTCACAAAATTGATCAATGACTGGAAATAAGGTTTATCAAATTCCTCTGATAGAACTGCTTTCCAACTCTTTTCAATTCGTACATCCATTATCTTGACTACTTAGTCGTAAATTTTGGCAAATTATATTCAAATTATTATAAATTGTTGCATCTATAATGATTACAGGAGTAACCAAAGGAATTAAGGTTTCAGTCGAGACAAATTACCAGCCTGAACATTCTCAGCCTGCTCACGAACATTTCGTTTTTACCTACAGGATCACTATTGAAAACAATAGTGGCAACACAGTCCAGCTGAAGTCGCGGCATTGGGATATCTCGGACGCAGCCTACCCTAAGCATGAGGTGGATGGGGATGGTGTTGTTGGCAAACAACCAATATTGGAACCTGGGGAAATTCACCAGTACGTTTCCGGATGCAATCTTAGATCTGGTATTGGAAAAATGTCCGGATACTATACCATGGAAAAGATTGTTGATGGGAAAATCTTTGATGTTGAAATTCCTGAGTTCATAATGGTCGTCCCTTTCAAACTCAACTAGGGTTGAATGACTCTCCGCTTTTTACCTTCTTTAGCTACCTAAAGTATTCAACCAAAGCTGTTGGCGCTCACTCACTTCATTCTCCATTTGTCTTCAAGGTATTCAACAAGATTATCAAAAAGTCTCAACACTTCAGGATTGCAGATATCGAAAAAGTCAGGAAAAAGCTCAGAAACAATCATGAAATCATCGATGTGATCGATTTTAAAAACCGTATCAGCAGAAAGAAAACTATAAGCTCGATTGCAAAAACTTCACTTAGCAAATCGAAGTTTTCAGCATTTCTTCATCTTCTAGTAAATGAGCTTGCTGCCAGAACAGTGCTGGAAACAGGAACATCTTTAGGTGTAAACTCCCTCTATTTAGCTTGGACTTCCGCAACAAGGGTAATCACCATTGAAGCATCGCCGATATTATGTCAACTCGCCAAAAACGAATTCGAAAAATCATCACAGCAGAAAATATTGATTGAGTCTGGTGATGTAAATGAAAGGTTTTCGTCAACACTTATCCGACACCAACCGGATTTTATATTCCTGGATGCAGATCACAGAGGTAGCACCATTAGAAACCAGGTTGATCAAATACTAGAGCTTTCAAAGCCGGTAAAATGCATAGTCATTCATGACATTTACTGGTCTCAAGATATGAACCAGGCATGGAAAGAGTTGGTCAGAGACCAACGATTCACCTTGTCTATTGACATCTTCCAGGCAGGTATCTTATTTCCATCAAAGGGTATGGAAAAGCAACATTTTACGTTACGATTTTAAACTTTTGATTCGATAGTTTTGCAAACTATTAAAAAATCCGATGGAAGAACCTCGATCAAACGAATCTCAAAAGTCAAAGGAGACTAAATCCATAACGAGAACGCATATTCTAATCGCAATTCTTGTTTTGCTACTATCCGTGGTTATTTTCTTTTTTTGGCAAAACAAACAACTAGAAGAAGAACGACAAAGACAACAGCAGGAGATCAGTGAAACTTACTTGAAGCTCGATTCGATCTCCTCGGAGCTGGACGTCAGAATTGAGACAATTCGAGAACTAGGAGGTGAAATAGACACATTAGTCGCTTTGAAGGCTGAGCTTGAAAATGATAAGAAGAACTTACTGGTTAGTCAAAGAAGCCAGCGTGCTCAAATTAGCAGGCTTAATGAACGTGTCTCAGGATATCGCGAGTTATTATTAATAAAAGATCAAGAAATTGAGGAGCTAAAGGTCCTCAACGAACAACTGGTAGAAGAAAACACAACGCTTAAAGTTGAGAAAAATCAGCTAAATGAATCCATAAACAAGTTGCAGGAAGATGCAGAGGAGCTAGAAACCAAAGTAGCGGTAGCATCCCGATTGCAGATTGAAGGTTTGGCAGTGTATGCGGTAAATGATGCTGGTCGAGAACGTCTGCAAGAATTTAGAAATAGACACATTAGCAGGTTAAAAATACAATTCACGGTTCTTGACAACGAAATCGCACCTGTTGAAGGTAAAGAACTGTTGCTTCGATTAACTGCTCCAGACGGTAACGTTCTATTTGACGTCAGCAGAGGATCAGGATCATTCACTTTTGAGGGAAGAGAGCTATTTTATACTGCAAAACAGGAAATTCTTTACGATAAGACCAGCCAACTTGTGACATTCATGCATGACAAAGGAAGCGATTACAATGTAGGCCAGCATAAAGTAGAAGTCTACACGGATGATTATCTAATCGGAACTGGAATGTTCATGGTGAAATAGGTAATTACTAATTATTCTTTAGTGACTGTTCATTTTCCTAAAATCATTGGCAATTATTAAATATTGCCTAATTTTGCAGCTCATTTTTCACAAGGAAAAAGTTCTTAATTTAATTAACACATGAAAAAGAATTACGAGACGGTATTCATTATGACTCCCGTTTTGTCTGAAGCTCAGATGAAGGATACTGTCGGAAGATTCAAAAAGGTTCTTACTAGTAATGGTGCTGAAGTCATCAACGAGGAGAACTGGGGGCTAAGAAAATTGGCCTACCCTATTCAGCATAAAACCACTGGGGTTTATCAACTTTTTGAATTCCTGGCAACTCCTGATACGATCATCAAACTTGAGACAGAATTTAGACGGGAAGAGGCAGTTATGCGTTTTTTGACAACTGCATTGGACAAGCACGCTGTTGTTTATAACGAGCGTAGAAGAAAAGGAGAATTCAACAAGAAAAAAGAAGAGAAGGAGGCTGTAGCATGACATTACAAAACGAACCGATTAACAGGGAACAGAAGAAAGACAAGTATTGTCGCTTCAAGAAAAACGGCATCAAGTACATCGATTACAAGGATCCCGACTTTCTATTAAAATTTGTAAATGAGCAAGGTAAGATCCTTCCAAGAAGGCTTACAGGAACTAGTCTCAAATATCAGAGGAAGGTTGCTCAGGCCATCAAGAGATCAAGACACTTGGCTCTTATGCCATACGTTGGAGATTCACTTAAATAATTGCAACGATGGAAGTTATATTAAGAGAAGACATACAAGGACTTGGCTACAAGAACGATACGGTCGTTGTTAAGCCAGGGTACGGCAGGAATTTCCTGATCCCTCGAGGCATGGCCATAATTGCCAGCAATTCGAACCGTAAGAGAATTGACGAGGAGATCCGACAAGCTGCTCATAAGGCGGAAAAGGCAATGAAAGATGCTACTGCTCTGGCAGAAAAAATCGGAGATCTGGTTTTGGAAATTCCAACCAAAGCTGGAGAAAGTGGCAAAATTTTTGGTGCAATTACTCCACTTCAAGTATCTGAAAATCTTGCAATTAAAGGTTTTGAAATCGACAGAAAGAAGATTTCATTCGAAACCAAGATCAAAGAACTTGGCGAGTACAAAGCAATTCTTGATTTGCACAAGGAAGTGCATCATGCGATAGCCATCAAGGTTATTAGCGAAAGCTAGATTTTAACAAGAAATAAATTCAAAAGCCTTCCCCTCACGGGGAAGGCTTTTTTGTTCCTTCATAATAAAAGGGCGGCTCCTTCAGCCGCCCACTCTTTGCGATGGAACGTGATCATCCATCGCCGCCTCAGTTGTTGTTAATATGTCTTCTCTCTCTCATCAATCGAGATCATTGTTTTCACTTCGTCCTTTTTTGTCCCAATGAGCAAGGGTTTTCGAACTTGCGGTAGGACTCGGACATCGTATAGTTCTTCAATTGCCCCCGACAATCTGATCCAGTGCTCAACAGCACCTGTTAGAAGGTTAACAATCTGGATACCGCAACGAGGCTCTACATTAGCAGATTTCAGGTTATCATCTAGCAGCAGATCAGTAAATGTCTTGTTTCTCCTAACTCCCGATACACCGACAATCGCATAGTCACCAACAAAGTCTAATCCTCGCAAGAATCCAGGGCAAAATGCAATCCGCTCAAATTTTCCGGTTTTTATGTCCACACGTCCAAAATAACCTGAACCGGATTCCAATAGGTACAATTCCCCGTTGTGCCATCGTGGTGAATGTGGCATGGATAACTGCTCACAAATAATTTCACTTTTTTGTACATCCATCACAATTCCTCCCTCCCTCCTATGATCACGCCAGCCATCGGACACATCACTCTGACTAACCATGGTAACATAGGCTGGCTTGCCATCTCGTTCAGCAAGACCATTTAGGTGACATCTATCTTCAGGAACAAGTCTCGAAATGAACGGTGGTTTCCAGAGCGGCTTAAAACTATGGGTCTCACTTGTGGTTGCCAGGCAACTAAATAACGTATTGACAAAGACAGGTTTGTCTTCTTCGTCTACCATGATATCGTGAATATCTATGTCCCCAGTAGTGTATGCTACCTGAGGCAAATACACCTTATCATATTCCTCGAATTGTCCAGCTTGCAAAGAATTCTCGAAACGCCATAATTGAAAAAGAGAGCTCATCCAGAAAGTGCTTGCGACAGGTGTTCGACCTAATCCCATGCATCGGTTGAACGTCCGTTCGGTGATGTGAAGGGTATCATCCTCATTTCTACCTAGCATGAACACCTTGCCCACCTGATAAGTCGTAAAAATCAAGCTAACATCATGAGATTTGAGCCAATTTTGAAACTGGCGTGATGTAGAAAGCTCAAGAGCGGGAGTATTTTTCTGTTCTCGACTGTATACTCCAGTCATTAGGACGTCCGTATCAATCATTTCGTCTCATATTTTTTTAAGGAAAACTGACTTGGGCTTACCACAGCCTCTACGTGAGAAATGGCAGCATAAGGTCGACTTCAGGCTATTTCTTTATGATCCGATGCATTCCCATTCGCTTCCCTTCTACCTGAAGCTCAAGGAAATACATTCCTGACTCTAAATCTGAGATCTCTAAGAGCTCCTCATGCCTCTTAGTAGTTTTTTCAATGAAGGTTCGGCGCAGCACTTTTCCCTCAAGATTCTGTACATTGACTTGTGCATTCCCAATAAAGCCATTTTCCAGAATCAATATAAACTCACCATTAGTCGGATTAGGATAAAGCCTTACTTCTTCCGTAGTCCAATCCTCAATCCTTAACACCTCCTCCACAGTGATTGTAAACATCTCGTTTACGCTTGCGACCCCGTCATCTACTGTAATAGTCACATCATGCGTGCCATCATCGCTCTCGTCCGGAACCCAGTCGAAAACACCAGTCATTATGTCTATATTCATACCCTTGCCTATTGAGGTAGCATCGAGTGAGTAGGACAATTGCTGCACCGGCTGATCAATGTCAGTCACTGCGACAGCAAATACAATCACATTTCCCTCCAGCGTGGTTTGATTAGGAATTGATTCCGGAACCGGTTCTGTGTTTACCTCCGTCACAACAATTGTGAACATCTGAGATATAGCGGTAAGCCCATCTGATACCGTCAGCTCCACTTCATATGTACCGTCTTGACTCTCATTGGGTGTCCATTGAAAAATCCCAGTCGAAGCTTGGACCGTCATGCCAGTACTTGCAGAAGTCGCATCCAAGGTGTAGGTCAAGAGTTGGGCAGGAGCGTCAACATCGCTCGCTTGAAGATCTAGCACCAACTCAACATTCTCATTTACGGATTGATCTTCAATAACATCCACCACAGGTGCAACATTCACTTCTTGCACGACAATGGTAAAATTCGCCTCAACGGTTGTGAAGCCATCACTTATCGTTACAGTGGCTAGATGTGCCCCATCCTGATGCTCTGTTGGTATCCAACGGAATTCCCCAGAAGTCTCATCCAGTGTCATACCCGATGCAGTTGAAATGCCATCAAGTGTGTAATTCAACGCTTGAGTAGGGTTATTGGCGTCTGTTGCTGCCAGAATAAATGAAAGCTCACTTTCCTCTTCAACCTGACGATCCGAAATGGTGAGCTTAGGAGCATAGTTGATGTCAATGACAAAATCATCACTTGCACTTAGTCCATCCTCGTCAGTACTCTTAACCGTGACATGTAATACCCCACCGTCTCCAATCTCAGGGGTTCCAGCAAACGTTCCAGTTTCTGGATCAAAAGTGAGCCATCCTGGCAATGGAATTCCTCCTACTTGAGTAGCGGAAAGTGTCTGGATATCCTGACTGTTTGCGTTGTTGGGGTCTTCGAAGGTATTTGCAGGAATAGAAAAGTTGAATGGTTCTTGTTCTGACGCGACGTGATCAGGAAGTGAATTTGCGACAATTGGAGGCATCGGTGTCAATCTTCCAAGGATGACATAAGCAGCACCTGTATCACTTTGTTCATTCGCATTTGTCCCAGGTGCCCCGATAATTATGTCATCCAGTCCATCGCCGTTGATATCTCCTGCTGAACTGACTGAATATCCCAAACGATCGCCATCTCCCCCATCAAACCTGAGTCCTTCCGTTTCGTCTACATCTATGACGGCATCAAAAGAAGATGTTCCAAAGATGACTTGGACAAACCCCTTTACAAAGCCACTTCCGGACGCGCCGACGATTAGATCATCCATTCCATCTCCGTTTAGGTCACCGGCACCGCTTACTGACTGACCAACATGGTCGTCTTGCTGAATACCATCCAATCGAAAACCATTGGTTCCGTCTAACTCAGGAAGGTTCAATATTGCGTCAAAGGGTGAAGTTTTTCCAAAGACAACGTACGCTGACCCTGCGTTACTATGACCGTGGTTTGTACTGTAGGCCCCAATGACAAAATCATCAATTCCGTCACCATTAACATCTCCCGCCGCACTTACAGCATTTCCTGACTCATCATTCTGAGCACCAATTAGGGAAAACCCATCACTACCATCTAAAGACGAAAGATCAATTTCCGCTGCAAAAGGATCACTGGAGCCAAAGATTAGATAGCTTGCACCTTCACTTGAGTTGTCATTAAAACCGGATGCGCCAATAACGAAATCATCAATTCCATCACCATTGATGTCCCCAGCGCCACTCACAGAAGTACCGGAGCGATCGTTGTTTCCAGTACCGTTAAGTAAAATCCCGTTAGTTCCATCGAGGGTAGACATCGCAAACGTCGAGGCGAAATCTGAACCGGAGCCAAAAATCACATAACTTGTACCTGCAAAATTAACTCCGTTGGGGTCTGCTCGAAAAGCACCAACAATTACATCATCAATTCCATCACTATTAACATCTCCTCCCCCACTTACCGACTCACCTGACATATCACTAATTGAAACACCGTCTAATCGAAGGCCATTAGACCCATCCAAGGTGGAAAGATTTACAGATGCGGGCGGTGTCTGATCGGATCCGAATACCACGTAAGTAGATCCTGCATCTGTAATCAGGTTAGCATCTACTCCACTAGTTCCAATCATCAAATCATCGATCTGATCATTATTAAAGTCTCCTGCATTACTCACAGACCGACCCGCATTATCCGAATTATTAGCTCCATCAAGTCTATAGCCGTTCATCCCATCCAACTCTGAAAGATTCAATAGAGGATCAAAGCCATCTGTTTTTCCAAAAATTACATAAGCAGATCCTGCTGCAGAGTTTCCGTTGGGGTCCGCACCATCTGCACCAATGATCAAATCATCAATGCCATCGGCATTAACATCCCCGGCGCCGCTTACAGAAGTTCCCGCAAAATCAAAGCGATTTACACCATCGAGTCGAAATCCGTTCAGCCCTTTCAAATCCGTAAGATCTGTAGGAAAAGACTGAGCATCCAGTACTTCCAGCTTGAAGTGGGTCGTAACCGACTTCATATCGGGATCTGTGGCTGTTATACTTACTGAGGTTACACCAACATCTGAATTGCGAGGGGTTCCACTAAATGTATTTGATTCTGTATCATAAGAAAGCCAGGTAGGTAGTGGATCACCGGAAGATAACGACGCGGTAAAAGAAACGTCACTTCCCTCCGGATCAATGAATTTATCAGCAATAGCATAGGAAAAGGCCAGATCTTCGTCGGCTGCACGGTCAAGAGGAGAAGAAACATACGGTGCATCTGTTTCTGATCCAAACACAAGATATACGTGCCCTCTCGTACTTATTCCGCGGGCACCAATTACAAGATCATCCAAGCCGTCCCCGTTAAAATCTCCAGCTCCACTGACTGAAGTACCAGCCCGTTCGCCTTCTCCACCAGTGATGGGGGTTCCTTCATAGGTTCTTCCAATTTCTCCATCTAATGTTGATAGACTAATAGTCTGCTCAAACCCATCACTACTCCCAAAAAGCACATATGCCGCTCCCGCACCATTTCCAACGAGATTAGCCCTATGTGCTCCGACAAACAAATCATCAAACCCGTCTCCATTTACATCCCCAGCTCTTCCTACTGTATTTCCTGAGTTGTCGTTACTGCTAACGCCATCTAAACTGAAGCCATCGCTGACATCCATGGTGGTAAGGTCCAGGGCTGGTCCGAAACCAGCAGCTGTTCCAAAATCCGCACTTCCAAACAAAACGTAGCTAGATCCAGAAAATGCAAGTCCTACAGGACCGTTGTTGTAGGTCCCAACAATCAAATCATCAATGCCATCTCCGTTTATATCTCCAGCATGTCCGACGGAGCTTCCTGATGCTCCAGACCAGGTTAGTTGAAATCCATTGTATCCGTCAAGGGCAGACAGGTCAAGAATGGATCCGCCAATTGCGTCATCACCTAAGACCACATAGCTAGTGGTATTATCGGTACCAATGATAAGGTCGTCTATGTTGTCGTTGTTAATGTCACCAACGCCACGCACGAAGCGACCAGCACTATCACCTGAACCACCATCCAATCTAAAACCATCAGATGCTCCAAGTGAGGAGAGGCTTGTCGCCTGATCAAAAGGAGTGTTCTTTCCGAACACTACATAGCTTGAACCTTCCCCAGAGCCACCAGGTTGAGCACCCGGCGCACCAATAATCAAGTCACTGATTCCATCATTGTTGACGTCACCTGCAGAACTTAAAGATTCTCCAACATAGTCATTGCCATTTTCTCCGTCCAACCGGAACCCGTTGGCACCGTTCAAAGACGAAAGGCTCATAACTGGGTCAAAGGGATCTGATTTCCCAAAAACAATATAAACGGAGCCTATATCGCTGACACCACTCCTTGATGCTCCAATAGCGAGATCATCGATCCCATCTGCATTTATATCACCCACGGAACCAACTGCCTGACCTGTTCGATCATTTGCAGCTATACCATCAAGTCTAAATCCGTTCGTGCCATCTAAACTCGTCAGATCAATTATGGGATCTACATTCTTTGGTCCTCCAAAAACCACATAACAAGTACCTGCCCCGGACATTCCGTTAGGGTCTGCCAGTTCTGCCCCAATGACAATGTCATCATACCCATCCGCATTGAGATCTCCTGCATAGCTAACAGATCGACCAACTCGGTCAAAATCATCAACTCCTGGGAAACGAAGTGTACGTGAAGGCTCAGGCTGTGAAAGTTGAATGTTGCTTTGCACTTGAGCCATTCCTACCCCAGGAGTAAAGGCAAGCCAGGCTGTAAGCATTGCAGTTGAAATTCCCAGTTTCCATTTTTGGTTAAGTGCAAGCAGCTTCCGGCTAATGATATCCAGTTTGCGAGCTAATCGACTTTCGTTGGTTTCCGCAAATCGAAATTGCAACCTTCGGTACTTGCGCTGCAACTTGATCCAATGATGGTAGTTATTTTGCTTCATGATGGTGTTATATTTTCAAATTGAGTTTTACATAGGGATTGCTGACTTGGTGCGAATCTGAATCGTAGCAGCAGATAATGTAGCATCAAAGCCATCTACACCTAGTCTACACTGTGGATCCAACCAGATTTAGAGATCCACTTTGCTAAATTTTGCTGCTTTGTTTCGAGCGACTTAATGAGTGCTCAGACATGACTAGCATATGGTTTTTTTCCTAAAAAAAATCCAAGGGACCAATTGATCTTGTATGAATTTGACTTTGTACTTCCAAGTTTGATTTGTTCCCTTGCCAATATTCGATCTGATGGATTCCGATCCAGGTAAAAGAGATCTTTAAAAAAGATTTTCGCATCTTTCTCGTTTTCAAAATTCCAGCGTAGCATTTTCTCTTCGAACTCCGCCACGAGTCCTGCTTTTGACAACTCCTTAAGATCCAGGTCAGGCTCTATGAATTTTCCTAAATGCCCCATACTATTCCAGCGATTGACAAAGTCGTTCAGAAAAGTGTCAACCTTGCTTCCGGAAACAACATCGGCGAGAACGAACTGACCACGAGGTTTTAGTAACCTATACATCTCGGCATAAAAGGATGATCTATCGGTAACATGGTGCAAAGCAGCTAAGCTCACAATTACGTCTACTGAACCATCGGGTAAATCAATTCTAGATTCCTTACACTTCTTTACACCAGCATGATCATCATAAAATTCTTTTGAAAAATCGTAAGCGAGATAATTAACGTTTCTTGGTAGAAATCGCTGGAGATATCCACCCCCAGCCGGGAGGTCCAGTATTGTGCAATTCTTGCCAATACTGATGGAATCTGCAACAGCCTGAAATTCCTCATCACGAGCGTGAGGATATTTGATCATTGCGGAATTGTAAGACTTTCCTCTCTTTTCAAAGATCTCCTTATACCCCTGCATGTTTGAACCGCCTTACCTCCCTACATGTTTGACACTTTCCACAAGGCTCAGCCTTCAGTTCCACATTATAATTAGGCCTGCGACACCACCAGCATGCTTGCTTGATCCTCTCTGGTAACGAATCCCATATCTCCGCCTTCGTCCACTTGACAACTGGAAATATATAGGTTGGAGGGTGCGAGTCTTCTAACGATAATACCCCCTTGAATATCCCCTGAGCTCTGTTCATGCGATCGTCAAAATTTTCACTGACGGAATCAATATCTGTTCTTGTCCTTCCCATCGCTACGTATTCAATATCCTTCCTTGATGCACAGATGTTTCCAGCTATGAACGCACATGTATCCATATCGAATGGAAATCTGTTGGAATTCAAAGGAGCAAATCCGTTTGTATTGAAAATGCTTTCCGTATATAGAAATTCCTTATGAATATTCCTGCTGTAATAGTTAAGAATTTGCTTAACAGCGCAAGCCTCCGCTCTGGCACGGTCTTCTCTATTGTAAATGTGAATGTGGTGAATGATTAGGGGATGGTCTTCATACTCCCTGCTGGTCATTAACCGATGTAAAACTCCTGTGGAGTCAATACCTCCCGAAAACATGCAAAGGATGGTAGGCTTTGAGGTGCCCAAAATCTTTTTACCTTCCTGTTTTAACATTTTATATGTCGTTTTCTATAAACTCGCAAAGGTTTCTACCAGGTTCCAACATTGTGTACAAGATGATGGAAGTAACTATCTACACCAGATCTACAGAAGGTTTTTTTACATGGATTTACAGGGAATAGTTGAGAAAGCAATGTCTTATCAAAGACTGATACCTAAAAATTGAATTCGAGCTCTTTGAAAATCTTATATTTTTAGCTCATGAAGAAAATACCAATTCCCTTTTTGCTTATACCTTTTTTTTCGCTCGCTCAAGGTTGGGACAATGTTAAGATCGAAGCTAATCAGGTATCATCTAACGTCTATTTTTTGAAAGGAAGAGGTGGAAATATCGGTGTTCTAGCGGGCTCTGACGGAGTTTTGCTGATTGACGACCAGTTTGCAGCCTTGACCGACAAGATAACCGACGCTGTCAGAGGAATTACATCAGCACCAATAACCTACATCATAAATACACATTATCATGGCGATCATATGGGAGGTAATGAGAACTTTAAGAAAAATGATGTTGAAATCCTTGCCCACAAAAATGTTAGCGCACGTCTGGCGCTAACCTTCGAAGACAAAATTCGAAAGGTGACTCAGGAAGCTAAACCCGAAAGTGCCTGGCCAACACTCGATATTCCATTTAGCCAGATGGGGTTGAAATTATATGGTGAGGATCTTGAAATTATACATCTTCCGAACAGTCATACCGATGGTGACATGATCGTCCATTTTAAAAAATCCAACGTCATTCATACAGGTGACACTTTCGTTAGGTACGGATTCCCATTTATCGATGTGGCAGCCGGAGGTTCAATTGACGGCATCATCAAAGCCCAGCAGAAAATACTTGAGCTTGCCGATGAAAACACAAAGATCATCCCCGGGCATGGTGATATAGCTACCATCGAAAATGTGAGTGAATTATTGACTATGCTACAAGAGACTCGAAAAATCATTGCAGATCATAAGAGCAATGGAGTTGCTTTGGAAGATTTGATCCCAATGAATCCGCTAAAATTCTACCACAATAGATGGAATGGCAGCTTCATTACCACCGACCTATTTGTACAGTTGGTCTATGAATCACTTTGACCTTTTGTTGAGTAGTTGATTGGGAAGTTGATTTGTTGATTAGTTAGCGGAGATGAAAAAGTTTTATCGCGATCTTTGCGTTTCAACTCTCAGTGCGAAATAGTGTTCAAATTAAGCTTTGAAATAACTCCGTCCAATACGAAAATCACGCTGAACGACAAGGTCTACCTGATTGGGTCCTGTTTTTCCGATGAAATTGGTAATAAGCTTGCCACATTCAAATTTAACAGCCTTCATAATCCATTTGGGACGCTCTACAATCCTATCTCTATTTTTAAAGCCCTTGGAGAAACGCTCAATCCCACAAATACCGTTGAAAGCCAAGGCATTTATTACCATTGGGATTGTCATGGTGAAATATCAGCGCTGAACCAAGAAGGTCTAGAAGAGAAGGTTCGAAGTACATCAAAAACTTCGATGGATTTTATCAGCGACTCAACAGTTTTGATAATAACACTCGGCACCTCATTTGCATATAGGCACAAGGAAGACCAAAAGCTGGTTGCAAACTGCCATAAAATACCTGCTGAAAATTTTGAGAAATTGCTTCTAAATAAGGAGGAGATTCTTAGCGCATTTTCAAAACTATATGCCAGTCTAAAATCGAATTTAACCATCATTTTCACTGTTAGCCCCGTGAGACACCTTAGGGATGGACTTGTTGAGAATAATCTGAGCAAAGCAATCCTAATTGAGGCAGTACATGAATTGGTTGGACAGTATGAAAATGTGCAGTACTTCCCTGCCTATGAGATCGTTCACGATGAGCTAAGGGACTATCGCTTCTTTGCAAAAGATATGGCTCACCCATCAAAGCAGGCGATAGATTACATTTGGGAAAGATTTTCGGATGTCTACTTTGATAGCGAAACCAACAAGTTCATTGTAAAATGGAAGAAAATTCGGACGGCCATGGATCACAAAGCATTTCAACCGGAATCAAATAGTCATCAGGATTTCCTGAAGCGAACAATCTCAGACCTGTCGAACCTTAAAAGTCTGGTAGATGTTTCGAAGGAGATGAAAATTCTAGAAGATCAACTGTTATGAAATATGCCTTCATATTCATCATAAGCTTATCCGTGTTTGCGTGCACCTCACAAACCAATGGTCAAATGTCAGAAAAAAAGCATACCAACGCTCTAGTCAATTCAACAAGCCCATACTTGCTTCAGCATGCTTACAATCCTGTTAACTGGGAAGAGTGGAGTCCTGAGGTATTAAAAAGAGCAGAAGAAGAAGACAAACCAATCATTGTGAGTATTGGTTACTCAAGCTGCCACTGGTGCCATGTCATGGAAAAAGAATCGTTTGAAGACACAGCTGTGGCGAGACTGATGAACGACAACTTCGTTACCATCAAAGTCGATCGTGAGGAACGACCGGACGTGGATCAGATCTATATGGATGCCATTCATGCAATGGGACTCAACGGCGGTTGGCCTCTCAACGTATTTTTGACTCCAGATCAAAAACCATTTTATGGTGGAACCTACTTTCCAAAGGCAGGGTGGATGAACCTCTTAACCAACGTTGCTGATGCCTTTGAAAACAATCGTGAAAAAATAAATGCTTCTGCTGAGAGCTTCACAAAGAGTCTTCAACTAGGAGAATCTGAAAAATACAAGTTGGAGGGCGATGATCATAAACTTTCAGATAGCGAGATAAGCCTGGCATTCACAAACCTCGCACAAAAATTTGATCGCATTGATGGTGGCACTGACAAGGCTCCCAAATTTCCAATGCCTTCTGTTTGGCATTTTTTGGCCACTTATTATCATCAAAGTAGCAAGGAAGATGCTCTTAAACATCTCGAATTTACGCTCGAAAAAATCGCTGACGGTGGCATATATGATCATGTCGGCGGTGGGTTTGCTCGATATAGCACTGACGCTGAGTGGCATGTTCCGCATTTTGAGAAGATGCTGTATGACAACGGACAACTTTTGAGTTTGTATGCCAGCGGATACAAACTTACAAAAAGCAAAAAGTTCGAACAGGTAATTCTCGAAACGGTTGAATGGATAACAAGAGAAATGCTAGATGATTCAGGTGGCTTTTACTCCGCGCTTGATGCAGATAGCGAGGGCGAGGAAGGGAAATTCTACGTTTGGACAGAGCAAGAGATAAAAGATCTCGCTGCGGAGGATTTCGGGCTAATTGCTGAGTATTTCGATGTGCAAGTATCAGGAAACTGGGAGGGCAAGAATGTTCTCAGAGTTGTCGAGGATGAGGCGAAATTGATGAAGAAATATGAACTTGATGAAACATCATTTTGGGAAAAGATTAAATCCTTTAAAACGGCAGCTTTAGAGAAACGAAGTGCTCGAATTAGACCTGGCCTTGACAACAAAATCATTGCGGGCTGGAACGGACTAATGCTATCTGGCCTTTCTGAAGCATACCAGGCACTGGATGAAGACTCTATACTTTCCTTGGCCAAGGCAAATGCTTCCTTCATAAAACAACAGCTCCTCAGGGGTGGAAAATTAAATCGTTTTCCAGACAAAGACATGGAGGGATTCTTGGAGGATTACGCAGCGGTCATTCAAGGGTTTGTCAAGTACTACGAAACCACTTTTGAATGGGAATACCTGGAACTTGCAAGAGATTTACTAAAACGAGCGAACGATACCTTCTTTGATGAAAACGAAAACCTTTACTTTTTCACAAGCGACCAGTCCGAAAGTCTGATAGCTAGAAAAAAAGAACTGTTTGATAATGTCATTCCGTCCTCAAATTCGATCATGACCTGGAACCTTATTCACGTTGGAACGCACTTCTACGATGAGGAGCTTATTAAAAGTGGAAAGTCTATATTGGCCCAAGTCTCAGACTTAATTGTTCAAGAACCTGAATATATGTCATACTGGGGGATGACTGCACTTGAATTATCTGGTTCCTTCGCTGAAATTGTGATTGTGGGTGATGAATTCGAGTCGATTGGGAAAGAATTGAATCGACAATTTATACCTAACAAAATCCTAACAGCCTCCAGCAAGGAAAAGGACTCTCCTCTTTTTGAATACAAGTCTCCAATTGATGGAAAAACTACTATCTATGTTTGCTATGACAGAAGTTGCAAGCGGCCTGTGACGAACGTTGCTGACGCTTTATCACAAATGGAATGACTTACGTAGAAGTAATCCTACCTCTTCCTTTACATGGTACATTCACCTACCACATCCCCCGAGAGATCAGATCTCAAGTCAAGATCGGAAGCCGAGTGGTGGTCCAATTCGGAAAGAAAAAGATCTATACAGGAATAGTCTTCAAGCTGCACTCAGAAAATCGTGGCAGCTATAACCCCAAAGAACTTCTGGAAATTCTGGATGAGTCCCCCGTTGTACAAGAAGTGCAACTAGAATTCTTTGTGTGGATGGCTTCTTATTATATGTGTTCAATTGGGGAGGTCATGAATGCGGCGATGCCTTCAGCACTAAAGCTCTCAAGTCAGTCCTATGTTGGAATAAATCCAGAAATCAACTTTCTGGAAGAGAATCTAAATGATCGGGAGTTCTCCTTGCTATCAGCATTGAAAGGTAACGAATTATCCATGCAGGATGTGGGGCAACATTTAGGTCTTAAACGACCTCAACGCTTTGTAAAAGAACTCGCAGAAAAGGGATACATAGATCTCTTTGAGAAAATCAAGGATCGCTACCAACCAAAGAAAGAAAGAAGAATCCGTTTAAGTTCAGAGTTTGAAAGAGAACTTGAACTCGATTCACTCTTGACAGAACTAGAATCTAAACCCAAGCAAATAGAGGTACTTCTCTCCTACCTCAAGAAGGTGCCCGTTCTTGAAGACTCCAAATCAAACCAAAGTGGAATTTCCAAGTCACTGCTTATCAAAGAAGGAGTCAGCACCTCTTCTCTCAAAACCCTAGTAAAAAAAAAGGTATTCATTGAGTGGGAAAAGATTGTATCCCGACTTGAGCAAGTTGAGAAATCTCACAAAGATCAAATACAATTGAGTGCAGCTCAGTTAGAGGCGAAAAGAAAAATCACGAAGGAATTTGAAGCACACTATTCAGTATTGCTCCATGGTGCTACTGGGAGTGGAAAAACGGCGATCTACATTAGTCTGATTGAAGAACAGCTGAAACTTGGAAAACAGGTTTTATACCTGTTGCCTGAGATCGCACTGACCACTCAAATTATCGCAAGACTTCATAAGGTCTTTGGGAGCAACTTTGGAGTATACCATTCGAGATACTCCGACAATGAACGTGTTGAGGTCTGGCGAAAGGTATTAAAAAAAGAGTATCAGTTTGTGGTCGGCGTTCGAAGTGCAGTCTTTCTTCCCTTTCAAAACCTAGGTTTGATTATTATCGATGAAGAACACGAACCTTCTTATAAACAGTTTGAACCAGCTCCCAGGTATCATGCCAGAGATGCTGCTACTTATTTAGCCTCTCTGCATCATTCAAAAGTTCTGCTTGGAACAGCCACTCCTTCTCTTGAAACGTATCAAAATGCATTAGACAGGAAATTTGGTTTGGTTGAATTGATGGAGCGTTTTGGGTCTGCATCTGAACCGAACCTAATTTTCGCTGATCTTAGAAAAGAGCGAAAACAAAAGAAACTGCAAGGTAATTTTTCATCAGAGCTGGTGAACGCCATCGAAAGATCATTAGAGCAAAAAGAGCAGATAATACTTTTTCAAAATAGGCGCGGATATGCCTCCTATATCTCCTGTGAAGACTGTTCATCTATCCCAAAATGCGTTAACTGCTCTGTTAGTCTCACCTACCATCAATTTAACAACAAGCTGGTTTGTCACTATTGTGGTTTCAATCAACCAATGATCTCAGATTGCACCAATTGTGGAAGTACGCAACTGAAAAATATAGGGTTTGGAACCGAAGAACTGGAAGAAGAACTCGAAATCTTGTTTCCGCAGGCTATTATACAGCGAATGGATTTGGACACCACCAGGAGTAAATACAGCTATCAACGGATTATTGAGGATTTTGAGGACGGTGGCATAGACATTTTGGTTGGGACCCAGATGGTCAGCAAAGGCCTCGATTTTGATCATGTAAATCTTGTTGGAATCTTTGACACTGACAGGATGATCCATTTTCCTGACTTTAGATCGCATGAGCGGGCTTATAGCCTGATCACACAGGTGAGTGGAAGGGCCGGTAGAAAATCAACACGTGGAAAGGTGATCATTCAAACCAATGACCCTGGCCATACTCTCTTGGAAAAAGTAAGAAGTGGAGATTACAAGCAGTTCTATCAGTGGGAGATTCTGGAGCGCGAAGGTTTCAGCTACCCTCCATTCACACGTTTAGTCAAAATTATTTTCAAACATCGGGAAAAGGTCATTTCACTTGAAGGGGCTACCTTTTTTGCCAAAGAGCTAAGAAAGAACATGGGTAATCAGCGAGTTATTGGTCCTGTTGAGCCTGTAGTTGGTAAGATCAGAAACTTGTATCACCATGAGATTCTACTTAAGCTTGAAAAACATGGTATCAACTTGAGTGCAATCAAAGAATACCTGTTCACCTGTGAGAAAATGCTAAATCAGGTACCCGCCTTTAGTCGTGTTGGCGTTATTTTTGATGTTGATCCGGGTTGAAATGAAGCAGCTAGCCGTATTACTCTTTCTTATAATTCAAATCACATCCTGCAGGACCTCAGAAGACGCTTCTTTAACTATAACATCTGAACCAACCATAGATCTGGTTTTTATCAATACCGATAGTTTGAACCAACTTAACGACAGTACGGAGGTATTAAATACTTCCAATGATGCGATATCTTCAACATTAACTCACATTGGAGATACCTTACAGTTTCTCAACGATAGTCTCAGAGTAATCAATGACGCAATTGAAATGGGAGAACCACTTGAGGCAGCAAAAGCCTCCATAGAATCTATCATCGCCTCATATTCTGGTCAACAATCTGTATTTCTTGAAGAGAAGTCCATGAATGATAGTTTACTAGCGGTAATTAATAACATCAAGATATTGATCAATTCTGGGCAGGTACTGGTGGAGGATATAACTATAGTGGAGAGTGGAAATCAGGTATTATTTACTGATAGTGCCTCGTTGTATACAGTTCCTTTGTCTTTTGATAAGTCATTCACTCAGTATTCTTTAACAATTGATGGGGAGGCTTACGGTTTTGAAGTGGATTACGAGATAAGGCAGGAATTGGATGCTAGAAGAAACGTTCTTTTGAAAGCAAGCGATATTACAATAACTGATCACACCTTCCTGTTCTTTGATGATTGTGAAATTTGTACGGATGGAAATGCGACATTTACTTTTCATTTCTAGCTTTCTGTTTTTTCAGATGATTTCGATCGCTCAGGAAAATGAGGAAGACTCAGTGGCAATTTCCCAGAGAAGCATCATTCCCTCCTTTTATTTGGACTATGGTAAGTTCCTGACTTTGGGATCCACGGATGAAAGCAAATACGAAGGTGCAATAGAATTACTTTTCAAAGAAAAGATCCCCCTTCTTCTTGAGGTGGGACATGCCACACTTGCATCAGCAGAGGCATTTCAAAATGGGACCTATCAATCCGAAGGGTTCTACTATCGAATCGGGACAGGGATATATTCACAGTTCACACCTAAAAACAAATTAGGGATTACCTTCAGGTATAGCATGAGCACATTCAATGAATTCAGGCAAATCTCTATTACAAGTCCGTCAGAATTGCAGCCTGAGTTCATCGATAACGTTGAAAGCGAGAACCTAAATGCATCATGGGTCGAAGCTGTGATTTACTCAGATAGAAGTATCAACAACATCCTTTCTATAGGTATGAATTTAAGACTGAGAATACTACTAAGCTATGATGAACAAAGTCCCATAGACACCTATTCAATTCCAGGTTATGGGCGCTCATTCGACAATAGTATTCCAGCAGTTAATCTTTTTCTGAAGGTATCGTTTTGAAGAGCTTACATCGAGTGCTCTATCCGACCATTGGTATTTTGAAGGTCAGGTCTCTAAAGTCAAGGTGAGCTCAATTAATCTCCTTTCAACTTCTCAATTTCCCTTTGTTGCGCTTCGTTCTCCTCTTTCAGGTCGATTACGTAAAGTGTCAGTTCTTCGATCTTTTTGAGCAATAGCATGTTCATGTTTCCCAGTTCCAAGCCTTCCTTTTCCATTTCTTCTGCGGGAGGGATTTCAGGAAGGTGCTTCTCTGATTCAACGAATTTTTTGACTGATGCGAGGGAAGGCAAGTTGTAGTCAGGTTCAAACACGTAATCCGGCCAGGTGCTGGAAAGTTTTACCTTCACTTCTTCGATGATAATTTTTCCGTCAACAGCCAGCTTGTATCCTGTTGGGATGTTCGTTGTTCCAATTGCCACACTTTCGTTGCCTCTATCAATCACAAGAGTACTTCCGTTTTCAGTCCCTAGGCTCATTTTGGCATTACCTAACCCATTTATGAAGCCTGCAGTACCGGAAGTTGTAAATACCCTGATATGTCCATCGGTAACTCTAAAATTTCCCTCCACGTCCAGTTTGTCATCCGGACTCGTAGTACCAATTCCAACATTTCCGGAATTCAAAACGGATAAAGCAACCGGACTACCGGCAATCCCAATTCCAAAGGAACCTGCATTTCCGAACGTGCTTCCATTACTGAACGATAGTAAGTTCCACTGCTCTCCTCCTGTATGGGTATTATCTAGTCCCAGGTGAAGGTTTACATCATTATTGTCCGATAATTTTATTCGTCCGTCATTGACATGAAGCCTGTATCCAGCTGCTGGAGAGGTGGTTCAAATACCCATATTGCCGGTGGCATCATCAACACTAAATGCCCATAGCCCAGTGGTGTAATTATAAATTCCAAAATCGTTGTTGTACCGTTTGCCAACCTGGTACTTCGCCACTGACCCATCATACAATAGAAAGCTACTCTCGCTTCCTACTTTTGCTTTCAGTGTAAGGTTCATATGCCCTGCTGCACTGTTATCAAATGTTGAGCAGGTGCCGCAGGTTTGCTGTGAGAATGAGAAAAATGGGATGGCTCCTAAAACTAAGAGGAGTTTAAATGGATTGTTCATTTTTGATGATTTTAAAATTAAAAATTAGAGGTTTTCCCAACACTTGGAGCTGTTTCAATTAATGCATTTCAAAAAACCTTCTAAAAGCAAAAAACCCTGCTCATCTTGTGAACAGGGTTCTAGTTTTTTCTGAAAGGCAGCTACTACTTCACCTTATCAACTATAGCTTTGAACGCCTTTGGCTCATTCATCGCTAAGTCAGCTAACGCCTTTCTATTAATCTCTATTCCAGCAGCAGTCAATTTTCCCATAAACTGTGAGTAAGAAAGTCCGTGCTCTCTTGCTCCTGCGTTAATTCTTTGAATCCACAAAGCTCTGAATTCCCTTTTCTTTGCTTTTCTATCTCGATAAGCGTAGGTCCACCCTTTCTCGATGGCATTTTTGGACACCGTCCAAACATTCTTTCTTCTTCCAAAATACCCTTTCGCATTCTTCATCATTTTTTTGCGACGGGCTCTTGACGCTACATTATTTACTGATCTCATTTTTCTGATTTTTGGCGATTGGCGTTCTTACTGAAACTTAGTACCAATAACCGGGTTTAACATTCAACCTATTAATTAAGCTTTAGCAAATTTTTGATGTTTGTTTCATCTGCTTTGCTTACCACACTCATGTACCTAAGGTTCCTTTTTTGTTTAGTCTCCTTTTTAGTCAAGATGTGGTTTTTAAACGCTTTCTTACGTTTAATCTTTCCGGAACCGGTCAGTTTGAACCGTTTTTTTGCTCCTGAAACTGTTTTTTGCTTTGGCATCTCTAAATTATTCTAACTCTATTTTTTCTGTGTTTTAGGTGCAAGGAAAAGGAACATCCTTTTTCCTTCCATCTTTGGAAGCGCTTCTACTTTCGCATACTCTTCCAACGCCTGAGCGAATCTTAAAAGCAAAATCTCCCCTCTTTCCTTAAACACGATCGTTCGTCCATAGAAATGAACATACGCTTTTACCTTCGCTCCGTCATTCAAAAACTTGATAGCATGGTTCAACTTGAAGTTGAAGTCGTGCTCATCCGTGTTTGGGCCAAATCTAATCTCCTTAATTACCGTCTTCTGCGCCTTGGCCTTTATCTCCTTCTGTTTTTTCTTCTGTTCATACTTAAACTTGGAATAATCAATCACTTTACAAACCGGAGGATCTGCATTAGGTGATATCTCAACCAAATCCAAACTCTGGTCTTCTGCAATTTTTAAAGCCTGACTTATCGGATAAACATCCACCTTCACGTTGTCTCCAACAACCCTTACCATGCTGGCGGTTATTTTATCATTTACCTTATAAGGTTCTTCTACACGTACCCTACCAGGATTTCGTCTTCTAATTTTAGCGATTGTTGTCCTTTGTTTAGTTTAACATTAAAAAACAGAGCGCAAATATCGTGATAATTTGTGCTTATACAAACCTCAACCAATGAGTTCTGATACTTTATTAGTGAAAAATTGAACAAATTCATCTGTTTTCATGCTTCCAAGATCCCCTTCACCGTGCTGACGTACAGAAACACTACCATCTTGAGCTTCGTTCTCACCAACTATAAGCATAAATGGAACCTTTCTCACCTCAGCATCACGGATCTTTTTTCCAATCTTTTCATCCCGCTCATCAAGAAAGCCGCTGATGTCGACTTCTTGCAATTTCAAGTGAAGCTCCTTAGCATATTCATGATACTTCTCTGAAATAGGCAGGATAGCTGCTTGATCAGGAGCTAACCACAATGGAAAATTTCCTGCAGAATTTTCTATTAGGATGGCAATGAATCGTTCCATCGAGCCAAACGGAGCTCGATGAATCATTACGGGGCGATGCTTTTGATTGTCACTTCCGACATACTCCAGGTCGAATCTCTGTGGCAAATTGTAATCAACCTGAATGGTTCCAAGTTGCCATTTACGACCTAAGGCATCTTTCACCATGAAATCTAGTTTTGGACCATAAAAGGCAGCTTCGCCATACTCAACAACCGTATCCAGTCCTTTTTCATCTGCTACTTCCTGGATTTCTTTTTCAGCTCGATCCCAAAGTTCATCCTCTCCAATATATTTATCTGGATCATTAGGGTCTCTTAAAGAAACCTGGGCGGTGAAATCTCCGAAACCGAGCGCGCTGAACACATACAAGACCAAGTCAATCACTTTTGCAAACTCCGCCTTGACCTGATCTTGTGCACAAAAAATGTGCGCATCATCTTGCGTAAAGCCTCGAACCCGGGTCAAGCCATGCAACTCACCGCTTTGCTCATAGCGATAGACCGTTCCAAATTCGGCATACCTAATTGGCAAATCCCTATAGGATCTTGGTCTTGATTTATAAATCTCACAATGGTGCGGACAATTCATTGGTTTAAGCAAAAACTCCTCGTCCTCAGCTGGGGTCTCAATCGGTTGGAATGAATCTTTGCCATATTTTTCATAATGTCCGGATGTCACGTAAAGCTCTTTTCCTCCGATATGAGGTGAGACGACTGGATCATAGCCGGCTTTCACCTGGGCCCTGCGCATAAAGTTCTCCAGTCGTTCCCGGAGCACAGCTCCTTTAGGTAACCAAAGAGGTAGTCCTTTGCCGACCTTTTCCGAAAAAGTAAAAAGTTCAAGCTCCTTACCTAGCTTTCGATGGTCACGAAGCTTAGCCTGCTCAAGAATTTCAAGATGTTCTTTGAGTTCTTTTTGTTTAGGGAATGAAACACCGTAAAGTCTTGTCAGTTGTTTTCTGGTCTCGTCTCCACGCCAATAAGCTCCGGCAACATTCAAAATTTTAACAGCCTTGATAAAACCAGTATTGGGAATATGTGGCCCTTTACATAAGTCGGTAAAATTTCCTTGAGTGTAGAAGGTAATGTCACCATCTTCCAATCCCTCAATCAGCTCAAGCTTATATTCATCCCCCTTTTCTGTGAAGTACTTTATGGCATCTGCTTTTGAAACATCTTTACGCTCGTATTCACTTTTCCCACGTGCAAGTTCAAGCATCTTATTTTCCAGGGCTTCAAGGTTTTCCGAATCAAATTCCTGATCACCGAAATCCACATCGTAGTAAAATCCATTTTCAATGGGTGGTCCTATTCCTAACTTGATCCCAGGATATAAGGCCTCCAGAGCTTCGGCCATTAGGTGAGCAGAAGAGTGCCACATCGTTGACTTACCTTCATCATCTTTCCATGTCAGAAGTTGGATGGATGTGTCTTTGTCTATAGGGCGAAACGCGTCCCAGATTTCCCCGTTAACTCTGGCTGCAAGCACATTTCTGGCCAGACCTTCGCTGATACTCATTGCGACATCCAAAGAGGTAGCCCCTCTCGGAAACTTTTTAGTAGAACCATCCGGTAAGCTAACCGTGATTTGCTCACTCATTATTAATTATTCGTTTAGATTTTAACTCTGGCAGAGGAAGCTGATTTTCCTCAAATTTTAAGCGCTGCAAATATGCAATTTTTCGACGGACTGCGGCAGTCCTTTGCATGGCGATTGAATCATTTGGGTTTAGATAAAGTACATGATCATAGTAATTCAGCGAATAGCTAAGCCACCCTCGGTCTTCGTACATTTTTGCTTTTGTAAACCATGCATCTCGGTCCAAAGAATCCCGCTCAATCAAAACATTTATGTAGTGATGTGCGGAATCCCAAAGATCGTCTCTCAAATACAGGTCACTAATTCGGTAGATCACGGAGTCTTGGTCAACAAATCCCTTGAGTTTATTGCGAGCTTCCGCAGTTCTTCCAGCACGTTCATAGCGACCAACCAGATCCATATGAAAACTGTAATCTTCCGGAACTATTTCAGCTTTCGTTTCCAATATCTGGAAAGCCTGCTTTTCATAGCCAAGGTCAAAAAGAAGGTATGGATACACATCCAGCACCATTTCATTCTGAGATTCGAACTTTGAGAGTTTTCCTAAATAGTAAGAAGCCATTAATGTATCTTCCAACTCCAAGTAGTTTGCAGCGGCAAATCGAATGTTAGAAACGTTCTCGCTCTGCCCTGCCAGATAGGTCTGCAAATACCTAAGGGCCTCTTCCACACTTTTCGTCTTAACCAAACCGACAATCTTCTGCTTTCTGTAGCTCACTTCTATCCCAAATTGCGTACTCCAACGATCAATGACCTGGAGTAAGGCCTCCCATTGTTGGTGTCCTTCGTAATAGATCACATATTGATCAAGTAGTTGTGGCGTCATCCCCTTCTGTCGTTTTGTCTCATCAAGAGCAGCTAAGCATGTCTTTGGCCACTCAAGTAACTCACAGTAGTACAGCTTTTGCTCTACTAACTTCATATTATCAGCATCCCCATCGAGATCATCATCGATACGAAGCAAGGCATTGCTATAAAAGTCGCTTTTTACCGCTGGTATTATGATCCTATCCTGCTTGGGCGTACAGGAAAACAGAAGGAGGATGAAACTTGGAAAAACGAGCCGCATGCGGCAAAATTAGCGCGAATAATTCAGCTCTTGCTCATTGAAAAAGGGATAATCTCCCTAAAATTTAGAGGATTCCTTACAAGTCGGTGATTTCAATTTTTTGGTTGAGTGGCGAATCAATTTCCATGCTTCAATTTTTCTACATCACTCCGAAGATTTCCAATCATATTTGCCAACTGATCCATAGAAAGCTCATTTGCAGCATTTGGATCAGGGAACTCAAGACTTATAAATGCTTTTGCCTCCCATATTTCTAAAACTTCTCGAGGGTCCAGTTCATAAGCATCGTATGATTGATTGTCAGAAACCAGATAAAGTTTTCCCTTCTCTTCGATGTAGTTGAACACACGCTTATATACCACGCCTTCCGATCTAGTGACGAGCACGTAGGTCTTTCCATTTGAAATGTGACCGAGCTGTTCAGTATATTTTCCTATCACAATACTCCCAGACACAATAGGAAGCATTGAATCTCCCTGAATTTCAAAAGCCCGATATGTACCAGATCTTGGAAGCACCGGTAAGTTAAATTTAGGTAGATCTGTCAGGTATTCCGGATCTGCATAGCCATTTGTGTAGCCTGCGGCAGCTTTGGTCGGAACCAGCTGAATGTGTTCTTCCTCTGCATCATCAACAGTTACTGCTAACACTCTGATGTTTTGTTTTGGGACATGATTTTCTTTCGTAAGGTCATCATTGATCAATTCATCAACTGAAACCTTGAAGAGTTCTGCCATTCTTGAAAGAGTGGTTAACCTTGGATCCGCCCTTCCCTCCTCATAAGCACCAACTGAAGGCCTATTTATTTCGAGGGCCTCAGCAAACGTTTCCTGTGTATAGCCGAACTTCTTTCTTAAAAATTTGATGTTACCTGGAATCACTGACATTATTGAAAAATCATAAAATTGGGTTCATGAACTGCTTCGCTTCTTAAGTTGTAGACATCAAAATATTTTGTGCCTTCATCAAGATCTATCGACTGAAGTCTGTTTCGAATTTTCTTGATAACATTTTTGAGTGTCTCATCTGCTCCAACAAGTAGATAACCATACAACTCCTTCTGCTTTCTAACGGAGGCGAAAAACTTCACCTGATAATTACCGGATTTCAGCTTCTTGGAAGTTATTCGAAGCTTGTAGTGGTCATCTAGAATGAGGTCATTGTAAGGTGACATATTTAGTATTTGATTATAAAATTAGTAAATTTTTCTAAATACTAAAAATTTTAGACTTACTAAGCGCAGATTAGATAGTCAATCGTCTCTCTAAACCCATTTCGATCAAGGAAACTCCTAATTTCATCCCTCGCACCTCGGTTTGATACAAATGACAGAATGAATGAGTCTTTGAATCGTGCAACTTCCTGATAATAAATAGACGATGGATTATCTGATCGCTTGATATCTATAAAAGATCTAATAACTATCCCTTCATTCACTAAATAAGTACTTCTCTTTTTTGCCAACTTCCCTCCACCCCAAACCACAATCTCGGGATGCCTTGAATTGTGATGTTCAAGCCATTTTAGCAGGTACTTTGTCTTTATCCTGAAAAAAGCATCAGCGGTGTACTTCTTATCCGTTCGCGTGAGCCTATTTGGTAAATCGTTCCATTGCAAAACAACTGAATCTGTTTTCATCATCTTGACTCCTTCAGATTGTAAGCGGAGAAAAAATTCATAATCTTCCGGAAAATCTCCATCTTGATAGCCTCCAAATTTTTGGTACAATTCTTTACCAAACATAATTGTAGGATTGACTATTGGGTACTCCACAAACTGGTTCCGATATATGTCGTCAACACTGTTGATCATATTTGACCAATCGACGTACTTGACAAACCCTTCATTAGTGCTCCTCCCATCGTATTTTACTAGTCCAGCCACCAATCCCACTTCTCTCTTCGTGTCTAGTAAACGCACCTGCTCACTAAGTCTCTCAGGCAGAGAATAGTCATCCGCATCCATTCTTGCAATGTATTTGGCGCTTGCTTCTGAGAGGCCTCTATTTGCTGCAAAAGCAACACCTCGCCTATCCTCGATCAGTAACCTAATCCTATCATCTTTGTTGGCCCAACTCTGGGCAATTTCAAAACCATGGTCGGTGGACCCGTTATCTATTAATAACAATTCAAAATTTGTAAACGATTGATTTACAATACTTTGTATCGCTTTTTCTAAAGTAGGTGCTGAATTATAAAATGGAAGTATTACTGATACTCCAGGTGAATTACTCACCTCCTGTATCGTCTAATTGCTCTTCAGGAACTACCTGGGTTGAGTCTGATTGATTTCTTTTCTTCTTGAAGAGTCCTTTAAAAGAGAATCCTTTTTCCTGAAGTGAATCAGGAACAACATTCGAAAGGGAATCGGCCAATTGAACGGCTTCAAGATCTGGTTTTGGCCTGCGGTCAATGAATTTCTCACCAAAATACTTGTTGTAATATTCTTGCTCTACATTAAAAATATCATGCCTATCATAGTTGAAAAGGTAGATCTCCTCCTCTTCTTTTTCAATTACCTGATCTTCTAAGGCAACCAGATCTTCACTAAGTGAATCCAATGAAGCGATTGCCAAAGAATCAGAAGCAAGGGAATCCGTAGGCACAACTTCTTCGGTTGCTACATAATCCGTTGTGACAGGTTCCGGCGGCTTGGGTGCAAACACGTTTTCCATCGGAGCTGTACGCATTCGATAGTTCTTAAGCCAATAAGGTTCATACTTAACAATACCGAACTTGGTTCTCTTTCTAACTCGCCATGGGACCACTTTTTCGCCAGCATAAGCGTAATAATCGATTGACTGACTTTGCGATGTGGTGACCGTCAAGGAATCCAATGTTGAAGAATCTGCTTCGGGGCCGGCCTGAAGTCCAGCTAGGTATTGTGACCTGGTAGCTTCGTCCAATTGCCATACATAGGAATAATATGCATTTCTTGTAGAATCATCCAAAATATAGGTACTCTGAAAGGCAGCACAAATAATCTTATCCCTGCATCCCGTAATCAACAGAAGACCCACAATTGGTAAATATCTCAGCATATGGTAATTAGGCAACTTTGATGATTAGACCCCCAAATTAGCACTATTTTAATACAACTTTAAAGATCAACGTCAATTTGACATTTTTAGTAGAATTATCTTGTGGAAAGATTGTCATATATCGAGGCGTAGATTGCTTCAACCCATTCAGCGTACATTTTTGCCGACGGATGAAGTCCGTCCTCAGCAATTAGGTTAGCATCCTTTTTAGCATTTCTCGAATCAATGGTGATATCTGTGAAATTTGCATTTTTCGAAGTAACAATTCTTCGGGCTATCTCATTGTAAGTATCGATTTCAGATCTAATTTTTGATTCGTTTAGTCCTTTGTCCTTGGTAAAAGGTGTAACACCATAGTCGGGAATCGAAATAACAAAGACATTTTCAGGGATTCCAGCTGCATATCTTATTGCATTACTTAGAAGTTCTTCAAATTCCTTTTCGTATTGCTCGACTGGGTAGCCCCGATATTGATTGTTTACACCAATCAGGAGTGACACCATGTCGTATGTTCGACGAATACCTGTCTTTGCAATTCCAGCCATTAACTCATCTG
Source organism: Cyclobacteriaceae bacterium (assembly GCA_028285685.1). Lineage (GTDB taxonomy): Bacteria > Bacteroidota > Bacteroidia > Cytophagales > Cyclobacteriaceae > Ekhidna. The sequence continues at coordinate 276,367 of JANQOR010000041.1, forward strand.
TTGTCCATCCGGTCGTAGCAATTATCCTTGGGTTGCCAATTGCAACACCGTTTTGTCTGAGCTTCTTCACAAGCTGCGCAGGCCATCTTTCGTATTCCTTTACTGCCTCTCCGATGGTGTAAGAGTCACCGAGAGCCAAAAAGGATAGCGTTTCATTTTCCATAGTTTCTGGTTTTTCTAGAGGTAAGATCAAAAATAGAAGTATCTTAATAAGGAATTTCATTTTAGAAAGATAAATGACTTGTCCAAATGTGGGAGGGTCATTCGTCAAGAGATTAAATAACTGTAAATATGAAACGACTACTACTATCTATTTTGAGTATTGCACTAATAACCAACCTTGCAATTGCTCAAACTACTCTGACAGATGAGGAACGTGGCAAGGCTATGGATCACCTCAAAAAAACGAATGCAGAGTTGCTCAAAACTGTAAAGGGTCTTTCGGAGGAACAGCTTAATTACAAGATGTCCGAAGATTCCTGGTCAATTGCAAATTGTGTAGAGCATATTGCTATTTCCGAAACCAACATTTTCGGAATTGTACAAATGACCCTACAGAACGATCCCGACCCGTCTCTGCGATCAGAGGTTAAAATGTCGGATGATCAAATACTCGGCCTCATCGAAAGTAGGACGCAAAAGGTAAAAACTCGGGAGGAGTTTGAGCCGACGGGGAAATTTGGTGACTACAAGGGCTCTCTAGCTGAATTCAAGACGAAAAGAAAAGAAAACATGAAATATGTCAAATCATCAGAAGATGATTTGAGAAACAGGTATTTTGACTTTCCATTTGGAAAAGTTGATGCTTATCAGGTAGTTCTGTTTATGTCTGGTCACACAAAAAGGCACACAGATCAAATCAAAGAGGTAATGGCAAGTGCAGGCTTTCCCGGATCGTGAGAAGATTTTTGGTTTTAAAATGAAGAATGGCTGTCTACTCCAGGCAGCTTTTTTTATTGGTTTCTTCTAAGAACACTCCCACTTAAGGCTTCGGTAAGATTGCCATTTTCGATTGCCAACTGTCCGTTTACGAGTACGTATTTAACACCTTCGGATAGGTTTGTCGGTTCGGAGAAGTTAGCCCGTGGGTTATACTCATCTTCATCAAAAACAATCACATCTGCAAAATTTCCGACCTTTAGACTCCCTCTTTTTTCCACCGTAAATGTGGATGCAGTAAGCGCGCTGCTTTTGTAAATAAAATTCTCCAAGGTCAGGACTTGGTTTTCCACGACATACCGACGATACTTCTCAGGAAAGCTGGCAAATTTTCTGGGGTGACCAGTAGAGCCATCCGAACTTGTCATAACCCATTCTTGGGTCATAAAGTTAATTATGTCCTCCTCATTCATATTAAATGATGCCACGCTTGCTCCCCCATTTCTCTCAATTGCTAGCGCCGTTTCAACTGGGTCTAAACCCATCTTATCTGAGATCTCAGCCAGGGTAAGTCCAATCATATCTTTGTCCTTATAATTTGCAGAAATAAGTAAGGATTCAGCACCTCCTCTTCTTCTAATGTTTTCCTTGATTTCCGCCCTGATTTTAGGCAGTAGGTTTTTATCATTGAGTCGCTTTTTATACTGATCATTCCCTCCTTCTGAAACCCATCTATTGACCAAAGCTCCTCGAATACTCGTGCCGGAGGCCTTCCAAGGATACTGATCTCCGGTCACCGTGATGCCTCTACCACGAGCTTCCTCCACCAGCTGAATTACCTCTGCGCTTTTCCCCCAGACATCGACACCCAAGGCTTTGATATGTGCAAAATGTATCGGCGCTCCAGATTCTTCTCCTATTCGAATTGTTTCTTTGACTGCATTAATTAGACCAATATTGTATGAGCTCTCGTCCCGAATATGGCTTTCATAAACTCCCTCATACGGCACAATCTCCTTTGTCAACTCGATCACTTCTTCTGTTGTAGAAAAGCTGCCCGGTGAGTAATACAGTCCTGTTGATAAACCGAAGGCTCCCTCCTCCATTCCCTTTCTAACAAGTGTTTTCATTTCGTCCAACTCATCTTCATTGGGGGCAACATCCTTTGTCCCAAGGACTTCCTGACGAATAGTACCATGCCCAACAAAGAAAGCAACGTTTGTTCCAATACCTGCGGAACTAAGCTTCTCGGAAATTTTGGCTACATCAAATGGGCCACGCCCATCATTTCCCACAAATACGGTAGTAACACCTTGCGTCAGGTAGTTGATATTTTGCTTTCGCTCTTTGCTATCAAGATCTCCCAGGGCATGTGTGTGTGGGTCAATAAAACCGGGGCATACGGTTAGTCCCGAAGCATCAACCACTTGCTTTGCTCGAAGATTCGACTCATCTGCATTTCCAATGAACGATATAGTGTCCCCGATTATGCCGACGTCTCCAACAAAGGCTGATCTATTGGTTCCATCAATGATTTTGCCACCCTTGAGTAGAATATCTACTTCTGTGGTCTGTGGGCCACATGATCCAATTAGAAGGGTCAATAAGAGTGAGAAGAAATAGGTGATAGGTCTCATATGTGATTGTTTTGAAGGTCAACAAATGTAGCATGATCTTCAAAGATCCTACATAGTGCTACCTAACTAGGAGCGAGACTAAGACTAACGATTGTTCTCAAGGATTTGTCTTTCCTTCTTCGTGAGACTGGAAATGATCAAATCATAGGAGTCATCGATCCATTGATATATTTCCTTATCCGGAATGCTTCCGTCTGTAGAAACAGTATTCCAGTGTTTCTTGCTCATGTGGTAGCCAGGGATCACACCTTGATATTTTTCACGAAGTTCTATCGCATATTCAGGATCACATTTGAGATTGATACTTTCAAAATCTCTAACATCCGCGAGCGCGTACATTTTTACCACTTTGAAAACCAATACATTGTCATCGAAAGGAAAGTGCTCTGTTGTTCCTGGCTTAGCAAGACAGTAGTTTCTGAATTCCTCAATATTCACCCTCCAAATATAGGGGAACGATAAGGTGACAACACAAATGGTCACGTCAAAACCAGGGGATTGGTCTCTTTTACTTTTGGCATGATCAATCAATGCCTCTACTGCTTTTATGGTTAAGCTTCAAGTATCAATTTCGAATCGATCATCCCAGAAATCAATTGCATTCAGGAAATGCACGTTTTTCATGCCAAGGAATGACCGTTTGATATGTTATGCGATATTTTGCCCAGAATTCTGGTCAAATGTTCATAATCATTGTCGTCTAGTCCTTCCCACCCCAAGGTTCGAGCATCGTGCAAAATTGGAGCTGATTTTTTGTAAATACGTTGCCCTTCTTCGGTCAAGGACACAAGGAACTTTCTTCTATCATTTTTATCGGCCTTGCGAATGATGTATCCCCTGTTAACAAGTAGTTCAACAATTCTTGATACAGTAGGAGCGTCTTTGAAAGTTCCCGCTGCTAATTCCCGTTGATAAATCAATTTTTGCCCAGCTAATTCCGAAATAACTGTCCACTGTTCTGGAGTCAAATCGATATTGTTTTCTCTGAATCGCTTGATGAGATCCTGTTTGATCAACTTGAGTGTCACATCAAGATGAACTCCGAAACGTTTGGTTTTGCTTAGATCCAACCTTCTTAAATTTTAGCTGGCAAAATTTCTGTCTTCACCTCTCCAAAGCCAATTCTGATTTCATCCTTTTCGCAATGGCCTCTGATGACAATTGTATCATGATCTAAAAGGAACTTTCGCTCTGAACCATCTTTTAGTTTAATGGGATTATTTCCAGCCCATGTTAATTCAAGTAAAGATCCATAACTATCTGGTTCCTTACCACTTATAGTTCCACTGCCATACATGTCTCCTGCATTTATATTGCATCCGTTTACTGTTTGATGGGCCAGTTGCTGTGCGATGTTCCAGTATAAAAACTTGTGATTGCTAGTACTTATTTTTTCTTCTTCTCCATTCTGAGGCTTTAAGAAAACCTCAAGGTTGATGTCATAACTCTTCTTACCTTCGAATTTGAGATACGGTAGCACCTCCGGATTCTGCTTGGGGCCATCTACTTTGAAATATTCAAGGGCATCCAATGTCACGATCCAGGGGGAGATGGAAGAGGCAAAGCTCTTTCCAAGAAATGGCCCCAGCGGCACATATTCCCACTTCTGAATGTCACGTGCCGACCAATCATTAAAGAGCACCATTCCAAAAATGAAATCCTCCGCCTGTTCCGTTGGGATGGTTTGACCCAATTTACTCGCGGCACCGGTTATAAATGCCATTTCCAATTCGATATCCAGGAGCTTCGTAGGACCAAAAACTGGCTTCTCAGCATCTTTGGGAAGTATTTGACCTTGAGGACGATGGAAGGGCTCGCCAGATACTATGATCGATGAAGCACGTCCGTGATAGCCTACGGGAATGTGTTTCCAGTTGGGCATCAAAGCGTTATCCTTTCCGCGGAACATAATACCCACGTTAGTAGCATGCTCCTCACTGCTGTAGAAGTCTGTATAATCACCTACCTGAACGGGCATGTGCATCTTTGCATCAGCTTGATCAACAAAGGCCTTGTCTGCATGATCTTTCAAGGTCTCGTTGGATTCCTCCAAAAGCTCGTGAAGTCTCATCCGCAGATTTGTCCAGGTCTGTTTTCCACACGAAATAAAATCGTTGAGCACCTCTCTTTGAAAAATTCCGTCAGACAGATCAAGGCCATCAAGCATCCCATTCTCTTGTAAATAGCTGAGGTCAATAATCTGCTCTCCAATAGCAATTCCGGCTCTTCGTTCCCCCTTTGCAACAGAATATATCCCAAATGGTAGATTGTAAATGGTAAAATCCGAACCTTCTGGAACATCAACCCAGGTATTCAATTTTTCAATGCTCATTTAAATTGATTTGGTATTTCACAATTGCTTAAAGCGTTCCCCTTAATTCCTGCTCCTTCTCAATTGCTTCGAAAAGTGCCTGGAAATTCCCTTTTCCAAAAGATTGTGCACCCTCTCGCTGGATAATTTCGAAAAACATCGTTGGACGCGGTTCCACGGGCTTGGTAAAAATTTGTAGTAAATACCCCTCGTCATCCCTATCAACTAAAATATTAAGTTCTTTCAAACGCTGAAGGTCTTCCTTGATTTCCCCTACCCTGTCCAAGACATTGTCATAGTAATTATCTGGTACGTAAAGAAATTCTACACCACGATTTCGAAGTTGAGTTACCGTTTCAATGATGTCATCTGTTGCAACAGCTATGTGTTGCACTCCTGCCGATCCGTAAAAATCTAGGTATTCCTCTACTTGCGATTTCTTCCTTCCTTCAGCTGGCTCGTTGATTGGAAATTTTATGCGTCCATTTCCATTACTCATGACCTTACTCATTAGTGCAGTATACTCTGTCGATATATCCTTGTCATCAAAGGAAACAATCTGTGCAAATCCCATTACGTTCTTGTAGAAATCTACCCAGTCATTCATTTTTCCCAGCTCCACATTTCCAACCATGTGGTCTACGTACTTCAGTCCCAACGGCTCAGGATTGTAACTCGTTTCCCACTTTTTGAAACCTGGTAAGAATGTCCCGTTATATTCTTTTCTTTCAACAAAAACATGGACGGTCTCACCATAGGTATAGATACCCGACCGAACAACTTTCCCGTCTTCATCCTCCTCTACACGAGGTTTCATAAATGATCTCGCTCCTCTCTTCACTGCAGTTTCATAAGCGTATGTCGCATCGTCAACCCACAGAGCCACAACTTTAACACCATCGCCATGCTCGTCAATGTGTCTGCCTACCTCTGTTCTTGCCTGGAGAGGGGAAGTGAGTACAAGACGTATTTTATCTTGAACCACAACGTAAGATTCAGTGCCCTTCATGCCCGTTGAAAGGCCGGCATAAGCGAGCGACTGGAACCCAAAAGCAGTTTTGTAATAATGCGCTGCCTGCAGTGAATTGCCCACATATAGTTCGAGGTAGTCAGTGCCGTTTATAGGCATGAAATCGGCAGCCTCATCAAAGATCTTAGGAATTCCCTGCTGCGGTTTATCTACAGATTTTATAATACTCATTCTATCCAGGATTTATAATATTTACCGTCATCAATTTTCAGCGCGTTCTTTGTAACCTTCAGTGACTTGAAGGTATCTATCATTACCGCTAGTTCTTGTGTTTCCTTCTGACCAATGCTCCGCTCGTAAGCACCAGGTGCCGGACCATGTGGAATGCCAGATGGATGCAATGTTATGTGACCTTTTTCAATGTTGTTTCTACTCATAAAGTCGCCATCCACGTAATACAACATCTCGTCCGAGTCGATGTTAGAGTGATTGTATGGAGCCGGAATAGACTTTGGGTGATAGTCGTAAAGTCTTGGGCAAAAGGAACAAACCACAAAGGCAGAAGTTTCAAAAGTCTGATGTACTGGTGGTGGCTGATGAACTCTACCAGTAATTGGTTCAAAGTTGTGAATTGAGAACCCATATGGAAAGTTGTAACCATCCCAGCCAACAACATCAAACGGATGTGTATTGTAAACTAATTCATGCAAGAGCCCCTCTTTTTTGATTTTCATCACAAACTCGCCCTTCTCGTCGTGTGTCTCTAGGTCCTGGGGAAGTTTATAGTCTCGTTCACAAAACGGAGAATGTTCCAGCATTTGACCAAACCAATTCCTATATCTTTTTGGCGTGTAAATAGGATGATAAGATTCGGAAACCAATAGTCGATTGTCACTCGTGTCAAATTCGATTTGATATATCATTCCTCGGGGGATTAGCAGATAATCTCCATATTCAAATGGAATATTTCCGAGGAAAGTCCGAAGGGTTCCAGAGCCTTGATGCACAAATATCAGCTCATCAGCATCAGCATTCTTGTAGAAATACTCGGACATAGAATCTTCAGGCGCCGCAAGGGATATTTCAATATCTCCATTGACCAACATTGGTTCCCGGCTATCCAAGAAATCAGCGGTAGGTTGTACGTTAAAACCATGAAGCAATCGTGCGGTGATATTCTTCTCAACAGCAATTTCAGGTTTGATGTCCCGAGGTTCATTTATTTCCGCCACCATTGTGGGCCGATTGATATGATACAGCAACGATGACATCCCATCGAACCCGATTGTGCCGAAAAGTTGCTCATAGTAAATACCACCTTTGGGATTTTCAAAAACTGTGTGTCTTTTCTGCGGTATGGAACCAAGCGAATGATAGATGGGCATTTGATTCAGTTTATAGGCAAATATAATACTTGTTAAAGCAACTATTGCATTGGCAACTAACTTTTGACGATCTATCATTTGTACAGAAGCCGGAAATGTGTATACAAAAGGTAGACAGCTAAATATTCCATTTGATTATCTAATGATAATGCCGGATTTTGGCCTTTCTCAAAACCCGTCACCCTCCATGAAAGCAATCAAAACCTCACTGCTGTTAGTATATTCGACTCTTCAGATATTTCATCTTCATGCTCAAGAGTCCACTAACTCTACTCAAACTGAGAAGGGAAGAAATTTTTTGGAACTTGCAAGGCATCAAAAGGAAACCTCCCTAGATTCAGCAGCCAAATACGCGTTGCAAGCATATGAATACTTTTCCGAAGCATCTGTTAACGTTGATTCACAGCTGGTCTCGGGGCAGTTTTATGTCTCTATTTTAAATGCCTTAGCTAGAAACGATGAAGCACTGGAGGTCGTTCTCGATCTGATACCAATTGCTAAAAGAGAAAAAAAGACAAAATCACTTGCAAAATGCTATAGTCAAGCTGGTAAAATCTATAGCGAAATATTCATGTATAGGGACGCCCAGCCCATGTTCCAAAATGCTTATTCTCTCTACATTTCTCACGATTCAGTTAAGGCCTACGAACAGCTTAGTAACATGGCCGTGATCAAGTTACAGCTCAAAATGTATGATGAGGCTCTCGCTGATCAAAGAAAAATTCTGCGTTATCGATTAGTTAACAATAGTGATAAAAATGACTTAGCAACAACGTATATTAACATCGGTTCGGCCTTCAATGAACTAAAGAAGTTTGATTCTGCCATATACTATTTCAATGCTGTATTTGGAATTAAAAAGCAGGTAAAACCGCTGTTGCTCCAATATACAAATCACTTCATGGGAAGATCCTACATGCAGATGAATCGATTGGACTCAGCACTAAAGTTTGCAAATGAAAGCCACCTAACCGCTAAAGAGCTGAATATGCCCATGCGACTAGTCTATTCCACATCTCTGCTAAGCGAGATTCATAAGTTAAAGGGAAACTATGAGGCAGCATACAAATATCAAACTTCAGCCGACTCTCTTATGGCGTTAACCTTTCATGAATCTTACGCCAAGCATGTCACAGAATCCAGAGCCAAATTCGAAACAGGCGAGAAAGACGAAGAAATTGAAACGCTCAGCTATGAAGCAGAAAGAGTTAAACTAAAGAAAAACATATTGATAGTATCCACCTCCGTTCTATTAATAGTCATTGCAGTGTTACTGTACTTCCATTCGAGAAAGAAGAGAAAATTAAAATCTGAGGTAGATAAGATAAATCGTAAAAAGCTGAAAATTTTGAGGGAGTTGGAATTCAAGAAAAATGAATTCACTTCGAACAGTCTCAATTTAATACACAAGGATAAACTGCTCGTAGATCTGAAGCAGGACCTTAACGTTGTGAGAAAAAACAAAGATTTGAATCAGGAAGCAACCGAAGAATTAAGACTGCTGGTTCAAAAGCTGGATTTGAACTCCAATCTGGAGAAAACTTGGAGAGAGTTTAGAACGCACTTTGAACAGGTACACGACGGGTTTTACATAACACTTTCTAGAAGGTATCCAAGCTTAAGTGATAATGAACTAAGGTTTTGCTCTCTCATCAAACTGGGCCTTTCAATAAAGGAAACTGCTACCATTCTAAACATCTCGATTCAAGGAGTAAAGACAGCACGGTATAGGCTCAGAAAAAAACTGCAGCTTAATACCAACGAAAGTTTACTCCACTACCTACGGTCGATCGAGTTGGAGGCACTGGAAGAACATCTCAATTAGATAAAAAAAGCCCACCGAAGTGGGCTTCTGCCACACATACCAAGATTTTACCATGTTATCCAACGCTGGTTGGTTCGTCTTGGTAAGTTCTTCATCCAGCATTACCAAGGTCTTCTATCCAACAGTCAGACCAAAGCCTGCCATACGGCAGGCTTCATCTCACCCACTTTCCAATCTTCCACGCTGGAGTAAAGTCTGATGAATTATTAACGCGTTGCTAACTTTCTAAAAGGCCACTGAAAACACAACTAGTTCCAATAGAAATTCTAAACTGCTTACCTATTGTATACCTTCGTATGGATGGGTACGTAATTTCCAACCCTGCCATTTGAATGTTCACGCTCAATCAATCAACCATTCGCGATAGGATGAAGAAAACTTCATGGAAGAGACATGGACTTACTTTTTAACTTTTGGTTAACTGTGTTCCTTGCCTCTAAGGCATAAATTAGACTCAAGATTTGCCCATATGAGAGAATTATTTGTGATTGCAATTTTCAGCTGTTCAACTGCTGCTTTTGGGCAAGAGTTGACATGGATTACGGATTTTGAGGAAGCTAAAGAAAAGGCTAAAGAGCAAGAAAAGTTAATCCTAATACGTTTTACCGGTTCAGATTGGTGCGCAAACTGCGTTAGGCTTGATACCGCCTTAATTGAAAGGCCCGAGTTTGCAGGCTTGGCAAGAAGCAAATTTGTTCTGCTCTACTTAGATTTCCCTTCTAAGGAAGAAAACGCCCTTTCATTAAAACAGCAAGATCATAATCAAAAACTGATGGAACAATTCAATCCCACCAGAGCCTTTCCCGCCATCCTTATCCTGGATGAGAAGGGAAAAGTTCTTGGACAGATGAGCGTACGTCCAAATACTACAGCTGGATACGTAGAACTGCTTAAAGAGATCATCGGCTCTTGAGAAATAATTGCAACGGCAGACAAGAGGATTAAAATTGGAAATTCTCTAACTTTAATTGGCACCTCAAATCATCTCCTATGAATCGCCGACGATCATTCATTAAAAAGAGTGCTCTTGGAGCTCTTTCTCTTCCACTCCTATCTTTTGATTCAAAGAAAGACTGGTCTCTGCAATCACTGAAATCCAGCGAGGAAAATGACCCTGAATATTGGAAGATGGTGAGAAAACAGTTTCCACTTAAGGAGGGACAAACCTATTTCAATAACGGAACCATGGGGCCTACCCCCGGTTACGTACTTGACAAGATGATCCATCATATGTTGTACTGGGGTGAGCATGGTGCAGAGGTAGACTATAAAAATGGTTCCGGACCGGTTCTTCTGTCCGGTTACTTTCCCTATGAGGAGATAAGGCAAAAGCTAGCTAAGATCATCAATTGTGATTTTAAAGAAGTATCTCTAACCCAAAATGCCACGTTCGGAATGAATTACGTCGGTATGGGCTTAGATCTTAAAAAAGGAGATGAGCTGCTAAACACGAATCAAGAACATGGTGGTGGTTTTGGTGCATGGCAACTGCTGGCTAAAAGAAAGGGTTGTATCTATAAGCAGGCCACCATGCCAGTACCTGCAAATGATCCGCAGGAAATCGTAGATGCAATTTTAAAAGAGGTTACAAAAAAGACGAAAGTCATTGCGATTCCCCACATCGTGTCAGTTTATGGTACGGTAATGCCCATAAGGGAGATTTGCGCAGAAGCTCGCAAAAGAGGGATTTTTACCGTGATTGACGGAGCTCAATGTGTGGGGCACATTGCAGTTGACGTTAAGGAACTGGGTTGCGATGCCTACTACTCAAGTTTACACAAATGGCTACTTGCTCCTCCCGGATGTGGTATTCTCTATATTAATCAAGATGTGATCGAGGATATATGGGCTACAATTCCAAGTTACAATTGGGATAACCAGGAAGATCATGGTTTTAGGTTAATGCAAAATGGCACTGGAAATCCGGCAATCCTGGCAGGGTTTGATGCAGCTATCGATTTTTATAACACTATCGGCGAAGATCGCTGGCTTGCAAGGGTCAAGGAACTTGGCTCATATCTTAGATCAGGGCTAAAGGAATTCAGTCATGTAAAGATCCACTCCTCTGTAAATGAGAACCTAGCAGCTGGAATTACTACTTATGCTGTGGATGGACTTACTGGCCCGGAACTTCAAAAAACACTATGGGAGAGAGAAAGATTGCAACCAAGATCTGTAGGCAAGGAGCTTATGCGTCACTCCGTTCATATCTACAACTCGAAACAAGAAATCGACAAGGCACTTGAAGTGATTAGGTCTCTAGCATAGAATGTCAATCATTGTAAACGCATATAGCGTTTTCCTTCGATTGCTTGGTTATAGGAGTTGGGATCCGTTGATCACTGAACGAATTTTTAAAATCAGTGCCTCGCATAAAGGTGATACCGGACTTAGCAATTTTTCCCATATCCTCTTCCGAAATTTCATAGTCGATTTCGTAGGAAGTCAGTTCTTCACCGAAATCCTTTATGCGCACAGGAAGTGCTTCCTTGATTGCATTAATTCGGATTAGCTCACCATCTTCAAGCCTGATGATTAGCTCGCTCTGCTCCGGAATGGTGTGCTTAAAGACGCCATAATCTGCAATCTCAACTTTGAATGTATAGTTTTTCCCAACCCGGCTATAGTAAAAATAATAGTAGGGAGTAATACCGCTAATCGGTCCGGTGATTCTTGTTTTTATGGTGCGAATGATATCGTCAGTAATCGGATCTTTGTCATCAACCAAAAATTTACACCTCTGGGCGGTGACGGTTGATGTTCCCACCAGAAAAAGAGCAAAAAATGAAACGAGCTTCAAATTCATAGATTTTCCAATAATCAAATCATAAAACTAAAACAACTGTAATTAGCGATATCCAGTTTTAATTCAAAAAAAGAGGACAAAAAGCATTGTTTCTCTTACGGATTTTAAAATCAGCTGGACGAAAATAATATGTAAACCGGAAGTATACCACGCCCTCACACGCTCTTTTCAACTATCGAATACCTTGCCCGGATGGATGTTGATAAATTGTTAGAGATGGATCACGCACAATCTATGGAGCTAGAGATGTTTGAGGCTACAAACCATTATCTAAATACTCACTCAGAAGTTTGGAGCCCAATACCTATTATTGGTAACTACAAGAATCATCTGTCCATGATCATTTTCAATATCCGCAAACTCATACACGCGAAACCCTCAAGAGATTCAAGGTCTAACGGAGCCCTTCGAACATTAAAATTGCAGCTAGCCGACAAGATGGACCTTCTAGACGACGTAATGGAAGCGTATGCTTCAGATATTGGAGATGAGAGACTACGAAGGCAGTCAGCTAATTCACACTCAGATTACATACAACTACCTAGCGACAACTTCGAGAACAAGGTCAGACAAGTAATCGCACTACTTGAAAAACACGTATCAGAAATGACTGATTATGGGATAAATTCAGAACAAATCGAGGATGCCAAACTCTGCTTCAATGATTACCTGAGAATTCTTGGAAAACCCAGCACATACAAAACAGAATCCGAGATTGGAGTCAGCGACATGGACGGTCTTTTTAAGGAAGCAGGAATCTACATTTACAGGCTGGATAACGTAATGCAGAGATTTAGAAGATCTAACGTTCAATTTTTCGTCGGATATCAAGAGTCAAGGCAGATTATTCACTACTAGCCAAAGTGCATCGTTTGGAAATACGAAACTCAATGTAATTAATCCCTAAATCCATTCATTCATCCCGTCTAATCTCGTATTTTTGTTACCTGCTTATTTACCGTTTTTCAGTGACATTTAATGCAGTTAACCAAGTTAGAACTTAAAGGTTTCAAAAGTTTTGCTGACAGAGTTGTTATCAACTTTGATGAAGGAATTACCGGCATAGTTGGGCCTAATGGGTGTGGTAAATCGAATGTGGTAGATTCAATACGCTGGGTGTTAGGTGAGCAGAAAACACGGGTCCTCAGGTCGGACAAAATGGAGAGTGTGATCTTCAATGGTACAAAGAACCGGAAGCAAACCCAGATGGCTGAAGTGTCACTGACATTTAACAATACCAAGAACCTACTCCCCACTGAATACGCCCAAATCACAATAACCAGACGGTACTATAGATCGGGTGATAGCGAGTATATGCTAAACGGTGTTACCTGCAGACTCAAAGACATAACCAATCTGTTTCTGGATACCGGAATAGCATCAAACAGCTATGCGATTATTGAACTTAAAATGGTCGATGATCTTCTCAACGACAAGGACAATTCCAGACGTTCACTGTTCGAAGAAGCTGCGGGTATATCAAAGTTTAAGATCCGTAAGAAAGAAACTCTAAAAAAACTCGAAGACACAGACGCTGACTTGGATCGAGTTGAGGACCTTCTTTTTGAAATAGATAAAAACCTCAGATCACTAGAGAGGCAAGCCACTCAGGCCAAGAAGTATTACGAGGTAAAGGAAGAATACAAAAACTCAAGCATCGCATTAGCCAAAAAGGCAATGACAAATCAGCAGGAGTCTCACGATGCAATCCAAAAAGAAATTGAGGAAGAGAACGATAAGCGACTCGCTCTCAACACCTTAGTTAATGAGAAAGAGTCGGCCATAGAAAAAGCAAAATCGGATCTTATCAATAAGGAAAAACTTCTTTCTTCGCGGCAAAAGACGCTGAACGAGCATGTCTCCAAGATTCGGCAGTACGAGAGTGACAAGAAGATTAAGAATGAACGACAGAATTTCTTGCATGACAAGATCGAAACGCTAAAAGAACAGATCGAAACAGACAAGCAAAGCAACGAGAGGACTTCTGTGTCTTTAGAAGGCTTGCAACGTGAGTTGGCGGAAGCCGAAGCAGAATTCCAATCAGTGAGTCAAAGCGTTGAAGCACTCAAAGAAGATTATGAGAAGCAAAAGGGATTGACTTCCGAAGCGGTTGAGAAACTTGAAAATCTCAATCGATATTTTTCCGAAAAAAGAGAGCACAATTTCCAGATAAATAAGGAAATAGAAATAAAAGATATCCAGCTCAAATCAATGATGAGCGAGCTTAGCAAGACGAGTGAAGATTCTACAAGTCAAAGCGCAAACATCGAGGAATTTCAGAGAAAGCTTGCCGAAATCGAAAAAGAAAAGCTATCACGTACGGCAGAGTTCGATAAGCTCAAGAAGGAAGAAGAAAGATTAATTGACAAAATCCTGAAGCAGGAGCAGAACATAACGGTAGCTAAGGATGAATTGTCGAAGGTTAATCGAAACCTTGACGCGAAACAAAACGAATTCAGCCTTACCAAATCCCTTGTAGACAATCTCGAAGGCTTCCCCGAGGCAATCAAATTCTTAAAAAAGCAGCCACGATTTAAGAGTACTCCGCTTCTTTCGGATATTATCTCGTGTCCTGAGGAATATCGCGTTACGATCGAAAACTTCTTAGAGCCATTAATGAACTACTATGTCGTAGATTCTTACACTGAGGCTCTTGATGCTGTTAAAATATTAAGTGATTCCGCCATTGGTAAAGCTAATTTTTTCATCCTTGACCAATTAAAAACTTTCACTGAAGGGGAAACGAAGTTTGTTGACGCTGAACCAGCAATGAACCTTGTGGAATTTGATCCAAGATACAAAAATCTGATCCGGTTCCTTCTATCCAATGTATTCATATTTGATGGAGAACTTCCCGATTCCAAAGAAGATATCATACTGCTTGATAAGGATGGAAAACTAACGAAACGACAATTCAGTGTGTCGGGAGGTTCCGTAGGGCTCTTCGAAGGGAAACGAATCGGCAGGGCCAAGAATCTGGAAAAGCTGGATACTGAAATAAAGCAATTGGTAAAGGACCAGGTAAAGGGTGAAAAAGAAGTTGTCAACTTACAAGAAGAACTAAGCAAGCTGAAAGCTTCTTCCAAATCAGATCAAGTTGAAAGTCTTAAAGAAGAGCTTACCAGGATCAATGAAACGTACATTTCCATTCAAACGAAACAAGATCAATTCACCGAACTGCTGTCTACTAACAAGAACAGGCGCGAGGACATTCACCAGCAAGTCCTTGAACTAGAAAAGGCGCTGGAAAAACTTAGACCAGAGGCAGAAAAAGAACAAAGTGAACTTGAAGAGATGGAGTCGAAAGTAAGTGCTCATCGCGAGGAAGCAACGACTCTACAGGATCTGCTTGATTCAAAATCTGTTGTATTCAACGAGCAGAACGTGATCTACCATCAAAAGCAAAACAAAATCAATAGTTACCAACAAGAAATTGGCTATAAGAAGGAAGCTTTTGATAATAGTAAGCTAAGAATAGAAAGAAACAAAGAGGATCTTGAATCCACCACCCACAATCTGAATGAACTCGTTAAAAAGAGTACTGAGAATGATGATGAACTGGTGGGCATGTACGATGAAAAGGAATCCCTGGAGGCAGGAGTAAACGAAGCTGAAAAAGCATACTACGAAGGCCGGGCCTTGATCGACGAGGAAGAGAAAAACTTACGGGAAACTCAACGTCAGCGGGAGGGAATAGACCATGCACTCATGGAGTGGCAAAACAAACTTAACGAAGCTAAAATAGGTCTGAACTCTGTCAAAGACCGCCTCTCAGTGGAGTTTAACATTGAATTAGAGAAAGTCACTGATGAACAGGTAGCTCCATACAGAAAAAATTCAGAGGAAGACCTTCGACACAAAGTAGAGAAGCTTAGAAATCGCATTGAAAACATGGGACCTATCAACCCCATGGCGATGGAAGCATTTGATGAGATTAAGGAACGCCATACGTTCATCTCAGAGCAAAAAGAGGATTTACTTAAAGCAAAGGACTCGTTACTCACCACTATCAGCGAAATTGATGAGGTGGCCAGGGAGACGTTCATGGAGGCCTTTGACAAGATCAAGTACAATTTCATCAACGTATTTCGCACATTATTTACGGAAGAAGATGATTGTGACCTTACACTCTCTGACCCCGACAATCCCTTAGAAAGTGCGATAGAGATCATTGCCAAGCCAAAAGGGAAAAAACCATTAACAATAAATCAACTTTCAGGTGGGGAGAAGACGCTAACAGCGACCTCCCTCCTCTTTTCAATTTATTTATTAAAACCAGCTCCGTTTTGTATTTTCGATGAGGTTGATGCCCCACTCGACGATGCGAACATTGACAAGTTTAATGATATCATCAGGAAGTTCTCAACGGACTCCCAGTTTATCATCGTAACTCATAACAAAAGAACCATGTCCAGTACAGATGTGATTTATGGAGTTACGATGCAGGAACAAGGAGTTTCAAAGGTTGTTCCTGTTGATCTGAGAGAACTCGTGTAACTGGTTCAAAAGTGAGATTTAAACATATCATCATAGCTACCATTCTCCTGGGAGGATGTACTACTCAGGAAGGTAGTTCCGACTCTGAGGGCTCAGCTGAGAACACACCAGCTTTTCTTTCATCCTTTGACTACCAGCCAGAGTCACCAACTGATGGGAAATTATTGGGCATTATCGAGTTAGGCTATTCAGGGTTCAACTCGTTCATCGTTAGTATAGATAACGAAGATCGTTGGGCATTGGAGAAAGCTATTTATGACGAAAGCAAGGTCGGTGATGGAAAAGTCACTTTTGATCATGTGATTTCGAAAATCAAAGAGTTCAGAACCGAGATGATTGAATTTGGTGTGAATGAAAATGATATCAACCTGGTAGCGAGTTCCAGTGCGCTGAGAGATCAGAAGGTGGTGGAAATAGCTGAAAAGCTAAGAGGCTTAGACATTGGGCTGATCACCATTGACGCAACGCAGGAAGGCAGGTATGCATTTCTTGCAACTGTTCCGAAAGAGTTTCAAAAATCTTCTTTCATGGTTGACATTGGTTCGGGCAATACGAAGATCTCCTGGTTTGAAGGCACAGAAATCAGGTCTATAGAGACGGTTGGATCTCGCTATTTTGAATCAGGTGTGAGTGATCAACAAGCAAGAATTGGGATCAAGGAAGCATTAGCCACAGTTCCTCCGGAGAACAAAAACATCTGTTTTATGGTTGGAGGTCTACCGCATCTGTTGGCCAACTCCACAGACAATCGTAACTCCCGTTACACAATTCTTGAACCACCAGAAGAGTACACCTTTAGCGAACGACCCGAGCAGGCCGGATTGAATCTGTACGATGCTCTCTGGCAGGAAGCTACCATCGCGTATGTTTTTGATTGGGACTCTAACTTCTCGATCGGCGTGCTCATGAACGTAAATTAAAAAAGGCTGTGAGTTAAACACAGCCTTCTATAATCGCTCAACAATTACTTAATCAGTTATCCCTTTTGTATCGTTTTGACGAGTTTTTGGCCTTTTCCACAGCCCGCTTGACTCTGACCTTAACGTCCTCATCTAAATCCTGGATCCGAATGACAATGTTATCATCATCAAAGTCAAAATCGCGGTCAAAATCAAAATCTGTGTCTATACCTATATCAAAATCAAAATCGTAATCAAAATCATAGTCGTTATCTAGATCGAAATCAAAGTCAAAGTCGAAATCGTCATCAAAATCAAAGTCGAAATCGAAATCAAAGTCAAAATCTCCAACTGCGTCTAAATTTTCAAGTGCCGAAAGTGATGAAAGGCTGGACAATGAGGACAAACTCGAAAGTCCCTCCAACCCTTCCAGGCCTTCAAGGGCACTCATCACAGCTCCATTTACAATAATTGTGATATCATCTTCCATCGATCCGCCTCCAATCTTTCTTAGCCCTTCTCTTCTATCTTTCGAACTCTGACTGAAAGCCGACAAGCAGACGACACTAAATAGTAATGAAAGTATGGTTAGTTTTTTCATGTCTTGAGTATTGTTTAAATAGATACCTGCCAAATTGGAAAAGGTTACAATACTAAGGATAACTGCGCACCAGATAAAGTTGCAATTTCAAGAAAGTTTCTTACCTATTAGGACTAAGAAAAAGATTGGAACAGCCTATCAATCTGTTCAAGACTTGCGTTTTGTCCACTGGGTCTGGACTTTGCTTTTTACCTTCACAACCCCACTTATAGACACATAGCGACGGTTTTCAGGACATCTCAGGTTTTCTTCTGCCAACTCAACCAGAACTTTAGAAAGCTGTTTTTTATCAATTGTATTCATTGCTTCTTCACTTGCATCTTTTTGCTCTTCCATCCGGCCAAATTCATTTAAGGCCTGTCAAATGTCAATACCCATTTTTGGGTAATTTCCATGGAATCGATATTTCTAACGCGAATTAAGTGAAATAGATATCCTTAAAAGACAATTTTTTCTACAAAAAAGACAATTTTAGATAACAACCAAAATATGATCGATCAACGTTGATTTTTTGGTGAGCAACAGAGTTGGCTCTAATGAGCATTTTAGAGTTGCTTCACTTTTTCCTTAAGATACGGCAACACCTCTTTTCCAAACCACTCATTCCTTTTCATCCAAATTCGATTGCGCGGCGAGGGATGTGGCAGAGGCAGAAATTTCGGAGTGAAGTCTAGATAAGATCTCACCGTTTCCGTCAAATTAGTTTTAAATCGGTTTTGCAGATAGTATTTCTGCGCATACTGTCCGACCAATAGTGTCAATTTCACTCCCTTTAGAGCTTCCAACAATTTTAAATGCCAATTCGGGGCGCATTCAGGTCTGGGCGGAAGGTCGCCAGACTTACCAGTTCCTGGATAGCAAAAACCCATAGGCATGAGTGCCACCTGATTAGCATCATAAAAAGTCCGCTTGTCCATATCCAGCCAATCCCGTAGCTGATCGCCACTTGGATCATTCCAAGGAATGCCACTTTCATGCACCCTTCTTCCTGGCGCTTGACCGATGATCAGTAAGCTAGATTGTTCAGTACCGGCAACGATGGGGTTGGGTCCTTCAGGCAAGAACTCAGCACAAATCGTACAGCTCCTTATTTCCTGAAGAAGTTTATCCATACCTATCTGCCTAATGCATACAGCATTTTGCCATGTGAGATCAGGGCAGATATGAAAGTGGGATATGAGTTATATGGAATATTGTACTCCTTAGCTGTCGACTTCACTATTTTGGCGATTTTTCTGTAGTGGACGTGACAGATATTTGGAAACAGATGATGTTCAATCTGGTAGTTAAGACCGCCCACGTACCATGATAATAACCTGTTCTTTTGCGCAAAATTGCAAGTTGTTTTCAGCTGATGGACAGCCCAGTTTTCCTCAATAGTATCCTTAGAAGTTGGATCCTCAAAGGTGTTTCCCTCAATGACATGCGCAGGCTGAAAGATTATGGCCAACACAAAACCTGCAACATAGTGCATTAGGAAAAAGCCAAGAATAATGTGGCCCCATGGCAAAGAGGTGAACAATATCGGAATAGCCAGCATGTAAGAATAGTAAAAGATCTTTGTCAGAATCAACCACACCCAAGCCAGAGTGTTGCTTTTAACTTGAGTTTTGACAAGACCTTCTTTCGTGTATCCGGAGAGCTGCAAAAAGTCCTTAACCACAATCCAACTCATAGTCATAAGCCCGTACAAAAACCAGGCGTAGATGTACTGCCATTTGTGATACGGCTTTTTTTCCGAATGGGGATTGAAACGAAGTATACCACCTTTTGGTGAAATATCTTCATCCATTCCAGATACATTCGTGTAGGTGTGGTGTTTTACGTTGTGCTGGATCTTCCAGTTGGTCGCATTTCCGCCAACAATGTTTAAAGAGTATCCAAACAGTTTATTGACCCACTTCTTTTTTGAATAAGCTCCATGATTGGCATCATGCATAATCGAAAGACCTATACCGGCCTTTCCAAAACCCATCAAGATAGCCATTAAATAAAACAACCAAACACTTTCGACTATGCCGAATACGTACATGAAGTATGGAACAAAGTACAGGCAAAACATAAAAATGGATTTAAAAACCATTTCTGCATTGCCATACCGTCCAAACTTATTAGTCTTAAAGTATTGATTTACGCGCTGATTTAACGTCTTATTGAACTCTTCATGAAGATTGTTCTTAAATCGTAAAACCTTGCGGTTCACAGCTTCTATAGCCATAGTTTCTTAGGTTGGTTGAATTTTTAAGCGGTAGCCATTAGTTAAATCCCAAAGATAATCCCGCTGTTCTAGACCAACACCATAATCATCCTTTTATCTGTGATTACCTGTCAAGCCAGTTCTTAAAGTCGCCAACCCGTTCTCGGGCGACAATAATCTGTTCTTCCTCAAAATGAGGAACAACAATTTCAAGCCTTGAATTTGAAAACGCAATAATGTCTTTGATGAAACTGAGGTTGACAATGAACTTTCGGCTAATCCGAAAAAAATGATCTGCATTGAGCAACTCCTCGATCTTTTCGAGAGAATAATCCACTAAAAATTTCCGCGCATCCTTAGTAAAAAGGTAAGTTGCCTTGTCCTGACTATAGATCAACGCGATATCTACAGTCTCCACGGTCTTTAAGTGCTCCCCTATTTTGACCACAAATCGTTCCTTCCCTTTTGGTTGCAGTGTCTTGATCAAGTCGGTAATCTGGGCAGAAGGATCAATTTCAAGTTGATGCTCCCTGCTGTAGCCTTCGAACTTCTCAATGGCCATTGTAAGCTCGGCCTTGTCTATTGGCTTTAGGAGATAATCAACACTGTTTGTCTTAAATGCCCTAATGGCATACTCATCGTAGGCTGTAGTGAAAATTATCGGGGCCTTTACTTTTATCTGATCGAAAATATCGAAAGAGTTTCCATCAGCAAGTTGAATATCCATAAGGATCAAATCGTATTGAAGTGCAGGAAGAGAAATAGTCGCACTTTCTACTGAGTCAAATTTTGCCATGAAAATATAGTCAGGCCGGATGATGACCATCAATTCTCGCAAACGTTTAGAAGCTAATTGTTCGTCTTCGATAATTATATACTTCATTTTTCAAGGTATAAAATGGGAACTTTTACCAGAAAATCAACACCATCGTTTTCAACACCAATTTGCTTTTTGGTGAGATATTGATACCTCGCCTTTAAATTATTTAGTCCGATCCCGGTTGAATCTTTATCCAACTTCTCCTTAATGTTGTTTTTTACATAACAATAGTCATCAGCTATTTTCACATCTATCGTCAACGGATACCGCTCACTTACCACGTTATGTTTGATAGCATTTTCGACCAGGATTTGAAGGGCTAGCGGAGGCAAAAAACCTTCTTGCTGCTCGTTTGACAGTGTTATTTTTAGGTTATCACCAAAACGGATTTGTTGAAGAAAAATAAAATTATTCATGAATCCAATCTCATCTTCTAAAGGAACAAGTTCCTCGTCTTTCTTGTCCAGGACGTATCTATAAACCTGCGAAAGTCTTCTAATGAATTCAACTGCTTTTGCCTGATCGTCATAAACCAGGGAAGTCAAGGCATTAAGCGAATTGAATAGAAAGTGCGGATTTACCTGGTTCTTTAAACTTTGGTATTGAGTAGAAACCTGTTCTGTTTTTAGCTTCTCCATGTCGACTGAAAGTTGCCTCCATTCCAGGAGAAAGGCACGTCCGTGCATAAAGGCGTTGATACTAAGCGTAACTAAAATGGCACCTACAAGAGGAGCTCCATTTAACTCCTCAAAGGATTCAGATGGTGTTAGTCCAAAGACAATTACATCATATGCAAAATCCAGGAAAAAGACGACAATGGAGGTATAAATGACGATTGAGAGTGCACTCAACAAGAAGCGACGAAGAGGATACTCAAGCCAGGTATAAACAGCATCAAGTACAGCAACGATCGCTTCACTTCCTTTCCACAAGAACAACCAGGTAAAGCCACTATAAGTGAAATTCAGAGTAATTCTGTAGAGGTCCTCCCAACAACCTTCGCACCAGACCACTGAATTTAATGTTCCGCCAAACAAAAAGATCAAAAACGATTCAATTGCTTCGCGTTTCCAGTTGAATACAAACGTAAATTTCTTGGACATCAAGCTTTAATTTAGATGATCAACACAAACATCACCGATAAGGCTGTGGTTTCATTCTCAAAATTGCCGAATTGTCAAAATTCCATTCCGAACTGTAATATAGATCGGGATCCGGAATAACAAACAGGGAGTTTTGTCGTATAAGAAAATATCAAATTTGTTATGCATGCAGAGTATATTTTTATCTATATTTGTTATGCATGCAGAGTATATTAGTTGAATTTAAGCATTAATTAAACATTCGAAACAATATGGAAGCGGTAGCAGAATCCTTATCTGAAATTAAAGGAGGAGAATTTTTAGTAAAAGAATCAACGGCGGAGGAAACGTTCATAGCAGAGGAATTTAGCGAAGAACAAAAGATGATGGCGGTAGCCACCCAGGATTTTATCGACATGGAGATCACTCCTAACACCGACAGAATCGAAAGCATGGAAGAAGGATTAATGTCAAGCCTGATGGACAAAGCTGGTGAGTTAGGACTGTTGGGAATTAATGTCCCAGAAGAATATGGTGGCCTGGGAATGAGTTTCAACACCGGAATGCTGATCGCAGATATCATGGCCTCTGCTGGTTCCTTTTCCACGGCTTACGGTGCTCACACAGGAATCGGCACCCTCCCGATTTTATATTATGGAACAGAAGACCAGAAGAAAAAATATCTTCCCAAACTTGCTTCAGGTGAGTGGAAAGCCTGCTACTGTCTAACCGAGCCAGATGCAGGTTCGGATGCTAACTCTGGCAAAACCAAAGCCACACTATCTCCTGACGGAAAACACTACCTCATCAATGGTCAAAAGATGTGGATCTCCAACGCTGGATTCGCTGATTTGCTGATTGTCTTTGCTAAGATTGACGATGATAAGAAACTTTCAGCATTTATAGCCGAAAGGAATTGGGACGGTATTACAATGAATGATGAGGAGAAAAAACTAGGAATCAAAGGCTCCTCAACCAGACAAGTATTTTTTAACGACTTGAAAGTCCCGGCGGAAAACCTTCTTTCGGAGAGAGAAAATGGATTTAAAATCGCAGTAAATGTTCTAAATGTCGGTCGAATAAAACTGGGTGCTGGCTGCATCAATGGATGCAAAGAGATAGCTACACAATGCACAAGGTATGCAAATGAACGGAACCAATTCAAGGTGCCAATTTCAAGTTTCGGAGCAATCAAACAAAAGTTGGCAAACATGGCCACTCGCACCTATGCAACAGAATCAGCATCCTATCGAGCCGGAAAACACATCGAAGACCTTATCGCTAAACTCGAAAGTGATGGGCTTAGTCAAAGTGATGCCAAGATGAAAGGTGTAGAACAATTTGCTATCGAATGCGCGATAATCAAGATCCATGGATCTGAGGTTTTAGCTTACTGTGCTGATGAAGGTGTTCAGGTCTACGGAGGTATGGGATTCTCCGAAGAAGCTCCAATGGCACGTGCATACCGGGATGCAAGAATTACCAGGATATATGAAGGTACAAATGAAATTAACCGAATGTTGCTGGTTGGCATGATGTTTAAGAAAGGCTTGAAGGGGGAACTGAATTTGCTAGAACCTGCCATGGCGGTGGCTAAAGAATTGACAAGTGTTCCGTCATTCGAAACACCGGATCTTTCTGCCCCGCTTGCGAAGGAAAAAGAGGTAATAAAGAATTTGAAGAAGGCAGTTCTTATGGCTGCCGGAAAAGCGGCTGAAACTTTCGGACCTAAACTCGATCAAGAGCAGGAAGTATTAATGAACCTTGCTGATATGCTGATAGAAGTTTATGCTGTAGAATCAACAATGCTGCGAACAGAAAAGTTGATTGGACTCTATGGAGATGAAGGAAGCAAGGTCTATCAAAATATGGCTAGACTCTATCTATTCGAAGCAGTACAAAAGATAAGAAATGCAGGTGATGAAGCTGTTGCTTGCTTCGCGGAAGGAGACGAATTACGTGTGATGTTAATGGGAATGAAACGATTCACCAAGATGGATCCGGTCAACACCAAAGTTCTCCGACAAGAGATCGCTGATGCCATGATCGCTGAGAATAAATTTCCCTACTCACTTTACAACTAATTTTCGCTCCCCTTTGTCTTAAAATATAACCGCTCCGAAACATCAGAGCGGTTTTTTTATTTAAAAGCATTTGTTTTCGTTAAGATTAAAAATAGCTTTAAGTAAACATTGATCCCGCCTCCAATGAAAGATTTTGGAAAGAAGCTTACTACCAAGGAAAAAGCTCTTCAGCTTAATCTGGATACCAGCATTTATGGCACCGTAGCGGAAATCGGTGGCGGACAGGAAGTGGCCGCCTATTTTTTTAAAGCCGGTGCTGCATCAGGCACAATAGCTAAGACCATGTCGGCATACGATATGACTTTTAGCGACGCAATCTACGGCAAGTGTGAAAGGTATGTGTGTGAAGAAAAGCTAGGAAAAATGCTGGATCGTGAATATTCACTATTAGATCAGCGGTTGACACACAGAGCGAAGAAGAGCAGGTTCTTTGCCTATGCCAATACGGTTGAGACCATCAATTATGACAGAAGCAACGTCGGACATGGGTGGATGGGTCTAAGGTTTCAAAGACATCCGGGGGCACAGCCGAACGATTGCGTCATTCATGTCTCCTTAAAAGATCGAGACGCGGAATGGCAGCAACAAGTGCTGGGAATTATCGGAGTGAATTTGATCCATTCCTGCTACCACTTCAATACCGCAGAAGAAATTATTGATGCACTTATCGAAAATGTTCGCCTCGACCGATTCGAAATTGATATGTTCAGCATAAGCGGCCCGGATTTTCATCATGTGGATAATCGGCTGATGACCTTGCGACTAGTCAAAAACGGTTTGACCGAAGCAGCAATGTTCGGACCAGACAAAGGGGTTCTCTTGCCAGCTGAGCATCTCTATAACAAAAACGTCATTGCTTTAAGAGGAAGGTTTAGGCCGGTGACTCATGTCAATGTAGACATGATGATCACGGGTCTTAGAGCATTTAGAAAAGAGACTGATGCTGACAAGCACGATACAATTCAGGTGGTAGAACTTACACTAAATGACCTCCGGCTTGGTGGGGAGCTTGACGAGACCGATTACCTGGACAGAGTTGATCTACTTTGCTCCTTGGGACAAAATGTTTTGATTTCCAACTACCAGGAACACTACAAACTTGCAGGCTATCTATCCCAATTCATCAAGAAAAAAACGCTTGGATTGATCATAGGGCTAAACAACCTCTCTCATATTTTTGACGAAGCTTACTACGAGAACCTTAGAGGCGGTATTCTGGAATCTTTTTCCAGGTTGTTCGGAAGTGATGTCCGGCTTTTGGTCTACCCTATTCTCGATCCAAAGACCAACAAGCTCAAGACCAGTGAGAGTTTCGAACCAGCTGATCATTTAAAAAGTTTATATCAGTATTTCGTTGATAATGGAAAAATCACAAGCATTCCAGGAGCGAAAATTGAAAATCTTCATATCATCTCTGATAACGTATTGAAGCTGATCGAGGCCGGTAGTGAAGAATGGGAATCTATGGTTCCCAACCGCGTAGTTGAGTCTATCAAAGAACATCATTTGTTCAACTACCCCTACGACATGAAACGGAACGAAGAGGACGTTGATGTCACCGCCACTTAGAAGATAGATAGCAACATTCTTCCCTTTTACTATATTTGGCGATCTTCAACTTAAAAACTAAGATCAATACATGGGCGCACGCGGTAATTTTTCCAATCGACTGGGATTCATTTTAGCAGCAGCGGGTTCTGCTGTGGGACTAGGAAACATATGGGGTTTCCCTTTTGAAGTTGGACAAGGAGGCGGCGCTGCTTTCGTAGTTATTTACCTTATATTTTGTTTCATCTTGTGTTATCCTGTTATGGTTACAGAAGTAGCGATTGGACGGAAAACGCAGAAGAATGCCGTTGGAGCCTTCAACGAGCTTGGTTTCAAAAAATGGAATTTTGTTGGGAAATTGGGCATATTCAGCGGCGTGTTGATTCTTTCCTTTTACAATGTGATAGCTGGTTGGGCTTTTGGGTACATTTTTGAAATGGTGGCAGGCAATTTTGCGATCGCGGATCAGTTTGGTGATTATATCAAGAATGTTGCTAAAGTTGGATCATACGGGTTGATTTTCATGGGTGTCACCGCTTACGTTGTCTCGAAAGGAGTATCGGGAGGAATTGAGCGGGCTGCTAAGCTACTTATGCCCACATTGATTGTTATGATGCTGATCATCGTGGTCTATGTAATGACGCTACCAAATGCGATCGACGGCCTAAAATTCTACTTGGTTCCCGACTTCAGCAAGCTAACACCGTCAGTGATATACAATGCTATGGGCCAGGCATTTTTCTCTTTGTCACTTGGTATGGGCGCATTGATCACCTACGGAAGTTATGTAAATAAAGGAGACAACATCGTAAGTTCAGCTGCAGTAATTACACTAACAGACGTTGGTATTGCCCTTTTGGCAGGACTAATGATCTTCCCACTGATTGGCTTCATGAGCGGTGGTACTATGGAGGGAGCAGCTAGTGGACCTGGCTTGATATTTATAACTCTTCCTCAAATATTTGGTACTATCGGCGGTACTTTGGGTGTTCTGACCGGAACATTTTTCTTTGTTTTACTATGTTTCGCAGCCCTCACCTCCACGGTCTCCCTGCTAGAGGTACCAATATCATATGTGGTTGATGAGTTGAAAGTCGAAAGAACACGGGCAGCCTGGATGGTAGCTGTCGTTATCTTCATTATCGGCATTCCATCCCTGATTGGGAACGGATATTCAGAGTTTTTCAGTACCTCATTCACAACATACAAGGATGGTGGTACTGATACAGACTTTTTGTCTTTCGTCGGAGCACTCGCAAATGACACCATCCTGCCTTTGGGAGGATGTATGATAGCGTTCTTTGCAGCCCATATATGGAAGAAACACAACCTCGATGAAGAATTATCGCAAGGTGCTCCCGGATATGAGGGCTCCTTTGTTCAGAAATATTTGAATTTTGCGATAGGATACTTTGCGCCCGTGGTCTTGGCAGTAATGTTTATCTTAACAGTCCTGTTCAAGTTTTTTGGAATCCAGGTTATATAAAGTCCTATTCCTTTATAAAGGTCCCTGGATCCTTACCATCGAAAAAGATGATGTAGCGACCTTGTCGTAAAACAGTCACATCAATCTCAATTCCATGCCCAGTTAGTACAAGATTGCTACTATCATTATATATCTCATATGGTGTCATCCGAGATAAGTACAATCGTGTCTTTGCTGACGCCGGCTTAAATTCTACCGGTTCAGGATAGTGATCGTAGTCAATCTCAAGCGAGTAGAGGTGGTTGGCCCTGCTCCCGGAGGGAAATTTGTACCGAACCCTGTATTTGTTGGCTCCCTCATTCAGCTCAGGCACATGCGAATAGCTCGCTTCCTCGTAGACACCATTCCCTTCAATGATCTCCTTTTCGTGCCAAAAACCGTTTTCCAGCTTCTCAACTACGAATTGACCGATACCCCTTTCCCCTTTCGTGGTCCAAAGTAGGGCGCTGTCGGATAAGCTTATGGTGGAAAACCTAAATATGGTGTGAAAGAGGATAGCTTCAGAGTTGATAATTATGGGTGAACAAATAGTGTCAGCATGAACAACTGTCACATTGACGGGTGTGAACAGGTCATATCCTTCAAAGTCAAGTTTTAAAGCGCTGAGTTTGTAGTTTAGAATTAGCGGTTCGTTATTAATCAGGATTTTCTCTACGCAAAAAGTACGCGTACTTCTGTTGTAGGGGTTTTGGATGAACAGGGTTTTTCCTTGATAGACTCCTGCCAGGTTTGTCCTAACAACCTTGGCTGATTCTTGTGCGAAAGCAGATAAGGATAATGTGGAGATAAGAAATAATATGAGAACCCTACTCATTGTATCAAAAATATGCAATTGAAGGTATGATGCAAACTCTGTGCTAAAGTGACTTTACAATTAAAAACTCGTTAAGAAAACAAGATGTTAATCAACAAGCACGTGCCTTTTTTTATCCACGCTTACAACCTTAATTTAGCAATCATGAAAAAATGGCTTTTAGTAGGCGTTCTGTTGCTCTTTCTATCTTGTAGCCAAAATGTAGTTACCTATACGAATTCAAAAGCCAAGTTCCAAAATTTCTCAAGTTATCAAATAGTAAACGTCAAGATTGGAAAAAGAAAGCTTCCTGCCGCAGCGACCGAACTGTTGGGGACGATTGAGTCGCAGATCCGGATAGAGATGGAAGAACGTCGAAATTACGTGTCTTCAAACGTCAAACCTGATTTGATCCTACGATATGAGCTGGCTTCCAATACACGAACAGGTTCCAACACAAGAAACAATGCCCTTTTACAAGGACCTTCCTTCGGCTCAAACGTCATTTATGAGTCCGTGATACTGATTGAATTGCTGGAAAACAAGCGACTAATTTGGCAAGGAAGTTATGATCTGAATCAAAGTCGGCGAGAAGCCAGAAACGAGAATACTATCAATAAAGCAATAAGCCTTATATTCACAACCTATCCGTACAAAGCTGGCATAGCTGAGCCGGATCTATCACTAACATCCAAAAAGAAAAAATGACAGATTACGGTTTCTGGTCTCTGATACCACCAGTACTGGCTATCGGCTTAGCTATTCGAACTAAACAAGTAGTATTCTCTCTATCGGTTGGAATTTTTGTAGGCTACCTTATCATTAGCCAGGGTAATCTCTTCACAGGTTTCCTAGGAACCATTGAAGCGTTTACAAATGTTTTCCAAAGCAAAGGCAACACAAGAACCATCATACTCACCTTGATAATCGGAGCAATGATTCAATTAATCAAATATTCCGGAGGAATTAATGGCTTTATCAATTGGGTTCAAAAGCGTCTTGAAAATAGAAATAATTTTGAGCGAAAGCTTCAAGCCACCACTGCACTCACGGGCTTCCTGATTTTTGTAGAGTCCAACATTTCGATTTTGACTGTTGGGACCATTTTTAGGCCCCTTTTTGACAAGCACAAGATAGCGAGAGAGAAGCTTGCCTACCTGGCAGATTCCAGTTCGGCTCCTTCCTGCATCATTTTTCCTCTAAACGCATGGGGAGCCTATATTATGGGTCTTTTGATGATCTACGACCAACTTGATCCTTTCAAAACATTAATCTTTTCAATTCCATTCAATTTCTACGCGATCCTAACACTTGGAATGGTCTTCTGGCTTTCTCTCTCAGGAAAGGAATTTGGCACAATGAAAAAGGTTGTTGATGAGAATAAAAAAGTCGAGTCAATTGACCACAACGAAACCAATTCATCTGCGCCGTACAACATGGTAGTACCAATTGCTGTGATGGTACTTATCATGCCATTTTTTCTGGTATATTCAGGATGGGATGCCCAGGCTTCTGGATCACTCTCTGAAAAGATCTGGTATAGTATAGGAAATGGATCAGGATCAGAAGCAGTATTGAATGCCTGCTTTACAGGCTTCTTTGCAGCGATCGGAATGTACTTCTTTCAAAAACGTCTTACCATAAAATCTCTCTTGGAAGAGTCATTCAAAGGGATGAATGAAATGCTAGTCATGGCGATTTTGATGGTACTTGCATTTGCAATAGGAAATCTGTGCAATGAGCTGGGAACGGGCTTGTACGTTTCAAGGGTTACACAATCATGGTTGCTGCCGGAAATAGCGCCAGCCTTGGTGTTCATCATCAGCGCATTCATCGCTTTTTCGACTGGTACCTCATGGGGAACATTTGCCATTATGATGTCCATAGCCTTGCCATTAAATTTCGCAATTGATTCTAATCTTTACCTGATGGTTGCTGCGGTACTAGGTGGTGGAGTATTCGGAGACCATTGCTCTCCCATTTCCGATACAACTCTTATTGCCTCGCTGGCCTCCGGCTGTGATCACATCGACCACGTCAGGACACAACTTCCCTATGCCCTCTTCACGGGTGGAATTGCGATTGTCTTGTACTTGATTGCGGGATTTATCTTTTAGGAACAGTAGTCCCTAATGGCATTGTCGGCGCCCTCTGCATCCAGAGCTCTGGCTTGTTTGAAATCTTCGCAAGCAGATTTAAACCTGTTTTTCCCAACTTTCAAGGCTCCTCTATACAGAAAAGCCTCTCCGTACGATCTGTCTATGGATATGGCATTGTTGTAGAACTCCAGAGCCTGGTCTGCATATCCCAACTGATGCGCAGCTCGTGCCGATAGGAAATGAGCCTTAGCTGAATTCTCATTTTGCTTAACAGCAGCACCCGCATGAATAAGGGCCTTGCTGTACTTCTTTTGTTCATAAGCGATTTTGGACAAGCTAAGGAATGCGTTGACGTGCTTTGGATCAACTTTGACGATCTTTTCGAAATCTGCGATCGCCTTATTCGTAATTCCAAGCTCCTCAAAGGACCGTCCTCTGTTATATAAATAGGCCGTATTCTCAGGATCAGTAGACAGCAGATCGGTGTAAACATTCACCGCCTGCTCATATTCTCCATTTTCGAATAGCTCGTCCCCCTCACTGGTACTCACCTCTCCACATCCAATGAAGATCAGAATTGCAATGCTAAGCGTATATCTCATGTAAACTTTAAAAAGCCGCAAATGTACAGTTAACTTGCCAGAATCAATACAGCGCATACGTTTTATTGTTACCAAAGTTTGTTTGCCGTATGCGCATCATCTCAGACTGAGACGTCATTCTCCCTCAATGCCTCATTCAGGGAGGTTTTTTTGTTGGTACTTTCCTTCCTCCTTCCGATAATTAAAGCACATGGAACTTGAAATTCCCCAGCCGGAAATTCTTTAGGTATCGTCCCGGGAATTACGACGGATCTTTCCGGAACAAATCCCTTGTACTCTACCGGTTGCGCCCCAGTCACATCGATGATTTTCGAACTGGCAGTAAGTACAACGTTTGCGCCCAAAACAGCCTCTCTGCCAATTCTAACGCCTTCTACCACTATACATCTGGATCCAATAAAGGCATTATCTTCAATAATGACAGGTGCAGCTTGAACCGGCTCAAGTACGCCCCCTATTCCTACACCTCCGCTTAAATGAACGTTCTTACCAATTTGAGCACAACTACCCACAGTTGCCCAAGTATCTACCATCGTCCCCTCATCAACATAAGCTCCGATATTCACGTAGCTCGGCATCAGGATTGTATTTGAACTGATGTAAGACCCATACCTGGCGATCGCATGGGGCACAACACGAACTCCCAACTGGTCATAGCCGGACTTTAATTTGATTTTGTCGTGAAACTGAAAAGGTCCCACCTCGATCAACTGCATTTTCATCAAAGGAAAATACAAGATGACTGCCTTCTTCAGCCAGTCGTTAACCACCCATTCCTCACCGGCAGGTTCAGCGATTCGTCTTTTGCCATTATCAAGGTCTTCAATAATGGTTTTAATAGCGACAGCTACATCTTTCTTCTCAACCACAGCGCGATCTTCCCACGCCTCCTCAATCAAATTTTTTAATTCCATTCAATAGTTAATATTTACAATTCCAATGAAAACCAAGATCGTTATTGCTAATGTTCTTAAACCCGTAGAT
Source organism: Cyclobacteriaceae bacterium (assembly GCA_028285685.1). Taxonomy (GTDB): domain Bacteria; phylum Bacteroidota; class Bacteroidia; order Cytophagales; family Cyclobacteriaceae; genus Ekhidna. The sequence goes on from JANQOR010000041.1 coordinate 307,872, forward strand.
GACGTCCGGACCTTCCAGAAAATTGCACAATCGATAGCGAAAGCAAACAAATATCACATTAATATCATAGGAAATGGCGGGAAAAAAGAGAGCATTCAGTCAGACATTACATTTCATCCACATTTTGTCTCAAAACAATCAGTCCTGCAAAGACTTAAGATCAGAGCCCAAGTTTTAAGAAAGATATTCAGACTTGACCCATCAATATTAATTATACAAACACATGAATTACTATTCATTTCTCTCACTCACAAGCTATTAAAAGGCAGCAAAGTCATTTATGACGTTCGAGAAGATTACAAAAAGAATATCCAATTTTTGAGTCCATTACCTGGAACTCTTCGCTTCGTTCTAGCAAAATTCATCCGGCTTAAAGAAAGTGTGTGTGTTCCGTTTATTGACCAATTTTGGTTAGCTGAGAAATGCTACTCATATGAAATCGGTTTCACCAACAAGAAGTCTTTTATTATTGAGAATAAAGCATTGCATATTAGTCGCAGTCGAAAGGATTCTCCAACCCTAACCTGCCTCTTTAGTGGAACGATTTCCAGGTATGGCGGAGTGTTTCAAGCCATTGAGGCTTTTAGAAAAATAAAAAAGCAAACCCCTGAGGCGCACCTCAAAATTGTGGGACAATGTCATGATCAGCAGGTAGTCGAAGACCTTCGAGAAGCTCAAAACAATGATTCAGCAATCCAATTATCAATATCTGAACACTCAGTACCCCACAACCAAATCGTTGAACAGATATTTAGCAGTACCCTCGGATTGATCGCTTATCAACCCAATGAGGTTAATAGGAATAAATTACCTACCAAACTTTATGAGTATTCCAGGTACGGTCTTCCGTACTTGATCCAGCAGGATACAGCATGGGAGCAAAAAGCCAAAGAGCTTGGAGGTGCAATTCCAATCGATTATAACTCCCCAAATGTTCCTTTCATACTTGATCAGGTCAAAAATTTAGAACATCTGTTTCCAGGTAAATATCCGGATAATGAAATGTGGGAGTCTCAGGAGGAGATACTATATACCTCTTTGAATACTTTGCTCAATAATTAGAAAAATCTGATTATCAATTATTTATGTACTTGTAAAAAGTTAAGCTTAAATTTATTTTTAGACTAATCTAAAAAATATATTAGCTTTGCTGTATGATTCAGAGTCTAAGTCTAACCGAGGAGAATTATCTAAAGGCAATTTACCACTTATCTGGCAATGGAAAGGAAAGTGTGAATACCAATGCATTAGCAGAGAGCATGAATACAACTCCCGCTTCGGTTAATGACATGATGAAAAAACTTTCCAATAAAAACCTCATTGGCTACAAGAAGTACAAGGGGGCAACCCTCCTACCCGACGGTAAAAATTCAGCTCTACGAGTAATTAGAAAACATCGACTTTGGGAAGTATTCCTGGTCCAGAAACTAAATTTCAAATGGGACGAGGTGCATGAAATTGCAGAGCAGCTAGAACATATAAAGTCTCCGTTACTGGTCGAACGTCTAGACACCTTCTTAGGCCACCCCACCATAGACCCGCATGGAGATCCTATTCCTGATGCTAACGGTCATATCAAGGAGGTAGTGAAAGCTCCGATTTCAGAACTAGAACAAGGAGCTGTTGGTATACTTGTGAATGTAAGCAATGATGATCCAGCCCTACTTCAGCATTTGGATAAGTTAAAAATTAGCCTTGGTTCAAGAATTGAAGTGGTTGAGCGTTTAGATTTCGACAGCTCTGTCTCAATCAAGGTCGATAATCAGAATACCCACTTTATATCAAACACTACTTCAGAATTTTTAATGCTTACTCTTACTGACAAATGATTAGAACTTGTTTACATACCTTCCTTTTACTGGGATTAATTGTTTCATGCTCCTCCCCTGTGAAAACAGATACGGGTAAAATAAAAGTGGTCGCTACGACAGGAATGCTCTACGACGCAGTCATGAATATTGGCGGTGACAAGATCGAGGCGGAGGCAATTATGGGACCTGGAGTAGATCCGCATCTCTACAAGGCGACCCAGGGAGACCTTTCCAAATTTAACCGTGCAGACGTCATTATTTACAATGGAATTCTTCTGGAGGGAAAAATGAGTGAAATTCTTGAAAAACTTGGAAGACAAAAGCCAGTGTACGCTGTGGCAGAGTCAATTCCGGAAGAGATGTTATTGCCACTTGCCGGTTATGAAGATACATTTGATCCTCACGTTTGGTTTGATGTGAACCGATGGAGTATTGTAGTGAACGAGATAAACAAATCGCTGATTTCCGTCGACTCTGTAAATGCAGACCACTACGAGAGCAATGCGCAGAGTTACTTAAGTCAATTGGATTCACTTCATGCATTTGTGACTTCCAGAATTCAGGAAATTCCTAGGGAACGTCGTATACTAATCACAGCGCATGATGCATTTGGTTATTTCGGAGAGGCATATGGGATACAAGTAGAGGGCCTTCAGGGAATTTCAACGGTTGCTGATTTTGGCCTTAAAGACATCGCCAACATTATTGACATTATTATAACCAACGACATCAAAGCGATCTTTGTTGAGACCAGTGTGTCTGAAAAATCAATTAATGCGGTGGTTACTGGATGCAAGGAAAAAGGACAAGATGTAAGCGTTGGCGGATATCTATATTCAGATGCTATGGGCGATTTCGGAACAGAGGAAGGTACCTACATCGGGATGTTCAGAAAGAATGTAAACACAATTGTAGAAGCGTTGAAGTAGTTGTGAATTGAGAATTTAGGAATTAGGAATTGATAATTGATAATCAAGGAAAGTACCGAGTAAAAATGATCCAACAAGTTGAAAATCCCGCACTCGAGATTCATGATCTCACAGTTAGTTATGACAAGAAGCCCGTGTTGTGGGGGGTTGATCTCACTATTCCAACTGGTGCGCTTTGTGGCATTATTGGTCCTAATGGTGCGGGGAAGTCCACTCTGATCAAGTCAATCATGGATTTGATTCCGCTAAATTCCGGATACGTTAAGCTTTTCGACAAGGAACTTGATGAGGTTAGAAAAAAGATAAGCTATGTGCCTCAGCGAGAATCTGTTGACTGGGATTTCCCTGCTTCGGTTTTAGATGTGGTTACGATGGGAAGGTACGCTCAACTCGGACTATTTAAGAGGCCGAGAAGAGCTGACAAAGATGCCGCCATGTCCGCATTGGAAATGGTGGGGATGGAGAAATATGCCAAAAGGCAAATTGCTCAACTTTCGGGAGGTCAGCAGCAGCGGGTATTTTTAGCAAGAGCCCTTACACAGAATGCAGAGATCTATTTTCTGGACGAGCCCTTCGCCGGCGTTGATGCAGCAACCGAAAAGGCGATCATTCAAATCTTAAAGAAACTATCAGCTGAAGGGAAGACCATTGTCGTAGTTCATCATGACTTACAGTCCGTGGAAACTTACTTTGATTGGGTAATTCTGCTTAACCTCAGGCTGATTGGCTCAGGCCCAACTACTGAAGTTTTTACTCCTCAGCTGCTTGAGGAGACTTATGGAGGCAAACTAACGCTTTTATCAGAGGTTGGTGACTTGGTGAAAAAAGGAGGATTCCATGCAAGAGAAAAACAGTAAATGGAAACACTGATCGAATTTTTCTCCTTTGAATACCCCAACATTAAATATGTTGTATTTGGAACTATCCTGCTTTCCATTAGTTCTGCGGTAGTTGGATGTTTCACTTTTATCAAGAAAAAATCGCTAGTTGGAGACGTGGTTTCTCACGCGGTACTGCCAGGTATCTGTATCTCTTTTTTAGCCTCAGGCAGTAAGGACCCTTTTCTTTTAATTGTGGGCGCATTCGTTTCTGGCTGGATTTCGATTATCGTAATGGATGCCATTATTAAAAACACAAAGCTAAAAGAAGACGCTGCGACTGGTCTTTCACTTTCTGTATTCTTTGGTATAGGTATTTTACTGATGACGTATATCCAACATTCAGGCAACGCTTCACAAAGTGGTTTGGACACATTCTTATTTGGAAAAGCTGCAGCACTGGTTGGAATGGACCTACTAGCATTTAGCATTATCGCGGTAATGGTTCTAATAGTTGTTTTCATTTTCTACAAAGAATTCAAGCTAATCTCCTTTGATCCCCAATTCGCCAAGGTCATTGGCCTTCCGATTCAGAGGTTGGAGGTTTTGTTAACCTCCATTACTGTTCTGGCTGTTGTAACAGGCATCCAGGCGGTTGGCGTGGTACTTATGGCAGCTATGCTTATAACCCCAGCGGCTGCAGCGCGATTCTGGACAAACCGGCTTTCCAAGATGCTCCTCATTTCCTCCGTCTTTGGAGCGTTTTCAGGAATATCTGGAGCCTTCATTTCTTATAGTACTCCGTCAATGCCCACCGGGCCGTGGATGGTAATGATCCTTTCCATCATCGCGCTGTTCTCCTTCTTTTTTGCTCCGGGAAGAGGGATTGTTATTAATCAATGGCGAAGATTCAAAATTCAAAGTCAGTTGCTCGAAGAGAATCTGTTGAAAGCCTTTTTCAAAATTGGAGAAAGTAGTGGCAATTTTTTCATGGAAGTGGAAGCCAATGATCTGCGGCTCGTTAGAACTTTTTCATCAGGCCAGCTCTCGAGAGGCTTACGAAAACTTAGCACTAATGGGTATGTTGAAAAGGCAGGTAACAGTTGGAAGTTGTCAATAGAGGGACATGACAAAGGGAAGCGAATCACGAGATTGCACCGACTTTGGGAACTTTATCTGACCAAATACTTACGAATTGCACCTGATCATGTGCACGAGGATGCGGATACAATAGAGCACGTAATCACGCCGGAACTGGAAAGGAGACTGGAAAAATTGCTTGATTACCCGACCTCCGACCCTCATCAATCGGCCATACCCACACGTTGATGGACGCGTTTATCATCATATTGACAGGATCTTTAGTAGCAGTGAGTTGTGCACTGCTCGGTTCATTTCTTGTTCTTAGAAAAATGGCGATGATCGGAGATGCTATTTCACATTCTGTTCTTCCCGGTATTGTTATAGCATTTCTACTGGTCGGTTCTATGCAATCAGTTTGGATGATCATTGGTGCAGGGTTGCTTGGAGTTTTGACCACCTTCCTCATCGAATTCTTTCATCAGAAGGGTCGACTTCAAACAGATGCTTCCATTGGTGTGACCTTCACATGGCTTTTTGCCCTTGGAGTAATTTTAGTGACTTACTACGCAGGAAATGCACATATCGATCAGGATTGCATCCTACATGGTGAAATCGCCTACGTGCCCATCGACCTGATGTATGATTCCGCTGGCAACGCAATCGGGCCGAAAGCTGTCATCGTTCTTTCTATCGTTCTTGCATTGATCGTAGCCTTCATCATCGTTTTTTATAAGGAGCTATTCATCACTACGTTTGACCCCGCCTTCTCCAACGCTATTGGGATCTCTTCTTCCAGATGGCATTACGTTCTGATGGGACTAGTATCACTAACAACCGTTGCTTCATTTGAATCAGTAGGCGCTATTCTGGTGGTTGCACTTCTAATCGCTCCGGCATCTTCTGCCTATCTAATCACACGTGATCTCAAGTGGATGCTTGTTCTAAGCTCAATTTTCGGGGTTGTCAGTTCTTTTTTAGGTTATTGGCTATCGTATTTACTTGATGGTTCCATTGCTGGAGCGATGGTAACCATTTCAGGAGCTATTTTTGGCACTTGCTACCTGGTTACTGTCTCAAGAAAATGAAATCATTTCCACTTGTTCTTGTTATGATTAGTCTTACGTCTTGCTATAAAACCCTTGAGCTAGAGGGGTTCAGCAAGGAAAAGTGGAAATCTTTCAAAACAACCTGCACAGAATACCGTCTAGATAAAGTTGACTTGCTTATGGAAAATCAGGCACTACTGCTAAGTTCTACCCAGAATGAAATAGAGAGTCTCTTGGGCGCTGCTGATGAACATGAGCTGTATGAACGTAATCAGAAATTTTTTCACTATCGTCTTACGCCCAGAGATACCTGCACAAATGCATCAGCACGGCTAAAGTTTCTTTCAGTCAGATTTAATGCTATTGGTCGTGCAAATGAGTTCCAGGTGATGACACGCAGTCTAGAAAATCAATAGGTGCTCAGGGCATGAATTACATCGGAATAGGAAGCTAGTTTGTTTCGACCACTAAGAAAAGATAGCTCCACGATAAAAGAGAAACCAGCAACTTTTCCACCACTGATCTGCACTAACTCTGCAGCACCGATAGCTGTTCCGCCTGTTGCCAGCAAGTCGTCATGGATTAGCACATTCTGTCCACCCATAATCGCATCTTTGTGAATTTCAATTTCTGCTGATCCATATTCAAGATCGTAAGCAAAGGAGTGGGATTCAGCAGGAAGCTTTCCTTTTTTACGGATGGGTACAAAAGGTATTTCCAGATGTTGTGCCAACGAATGTCCCCACATGAAACCTCGAGATTCGATACCTACCATCACGTCAATACCTGAGTTTTGCCAATGGTCTGCGAGGGAAATCGTAATACTCTTACTTAACTGCACATCGCTAAGAAGCGGTGTAATGTCCTTGAAGACAATTCCAGGCTTGGGGAAGTCGGGAACGTCTCTAATCGTGCTCTTGATTTGTAGCTCCAGGTCATCCATGGTCGACGGTAGTTTGCTAGCTCAATAATATAATTTTATTCGTTCTCTTAGGGGAGTTCTTCATCATTTGTGACATCTTAGAGTCAACCCTCCCTAATAGACATTTCGCTACAAATTAGATAAGATTCAATGCAATGACAGAATCACGCCTTTGGATATTGTTCGCTTGCGGTCTATTTCTTCTCCTTCCAAGCATTGGGGTGTATGCCCAAGAGACACCTGCAGATCCCTACTCGGATTATGCCCATCTCTGGGCTGATAGCAAAAAGAAGAAGCAGAAGAAGAAAAAACCCAAGAAATCAAAGAATGGAAAGCTTGCAGTTGCCGATTCAGTACAAGTACAGTTAATAGACAGTACAAATGTTTCCACATCCAACGTCGTGGATTCATTGCAGGCTTCTACAGATCCATTGCAGGTCCCTACAGATTCAGTCCAATTAAGCGAGCCTGCTACGACGATCTCAGTGCAGTCTCCGTCGCCAGAAGCCATTGATAAGGTAAGCACAGCAATTGAAGACCAAAAAGAAGAGCTCGAATCACCTAAAAGGAAAGCCAACAGACCTCCTCCTTCAAATCAATTACCCTTAGAAGACTTCAGATCAGGAATGGAAATGGGTTCTGGTGGGAGCTTCACGGGAGGTTTTACCTACACAGAAATCGACGGAGATAGCTTTGTGGGACTTATCCTATCTCCAGAGTTCAAAATAGGAAAGGTGGGTGTTGGCCTGAATGTTCCAATACTCTATGGACTGGATAGCAAGTCTGTGAGAACTGAAATATTTGAAGGTGGAACGGGTGCTGGCAGACTGATTCGCTACGTTCGATATGGTGTTCAAAAAAGAGATCCGGTCTACGTAAAAATTGGTCAGCTTCAAAATACCATGATTGGTTTTGGAGGCTTGATCAACAATTACACAAATACTACAAGCTATGAGAAGCGAAAGCTTGGTCTTCACTATGATATTAATTTCAAGGGATTAGGTGGAATCGAAGGGCTGTACAGTGATTTTGACCCCTCGTCACAAAACCTCCTGGCCATTCGGCCCTATGTGAGACCTCTATCAAAGACAGGAATTCCGATTGTCCGGACTTTCGAACTGGGTGCTGTATTCGTTTCCGACAAGGATCAGACGGCAATACCCACAAGTGATTCTACCAGTACCAGCTATGCCTTTACTGCGGACGGAATTAGTGCTTTTGGACTAGATATGGGAGTCACTGTACTGAGAGTCCCCTTTGTCCAAATTGATTTATTTGCAAACTATTCGAAGTTAAATGTCGAGAGTGACACCTTGACACAAGCAGCAAGTTTGCTTACCGGAGAAACTTCATTTTCAGGTGGATCCGGATTTTCAGCGGGCGTTAACTTCCGACTTCATTTTATTGCTGACGTTTTCAGCACGGATATTAGAATTGAACGACTTACCTACAAAAACAACTATCTACCTCAGTTCTTTGATGCTTCCTATGAGATTAACAAAGACGCGAGAATTCTCTCTTTAGTTGGCACCGAGAGAATGAGCGGCATCTATGGAAGCTTGACGGGACATGTTTTGCAAAAGGTCCAACTTGGCGGAAGCTTGCTTATTCCTGATGAGATCACCGATAGCTCCCCTGCAGTAGTTCAAGTCAGGGCCAACCTTGAGCGATTGGCGAACAAGTACTCCTTTCAGGGTAGCTATATAAAAGGCAATCTGACCGACCTAGGTGATGCATTCAAATTCGATGAACGTTCACTTGCGAAAATGAGGTTTATCTATCACGTGAACAGCTTTCTTGCTACTGGAGTGGACTATTACTGGGCTTTCACACCCACTTCAGAAGGTTCGTATGAAGTTACCAAGTATGTGATGCCATACGTTGGTGTCAGCGTTCAATTTTGAGGGCTGACCTCCCAATTCCCGAATGCCCAATTTCCGGAAGAATCAGGATCATCCGAGATTAAAAAATCCTCTATTGCTGCTAGCATCTCGTAGCGTGAGACTTTGTCGTCGCTGTTGGTATCCAGCATCGAGAAGCTCCTGTCGCAATACTGGCTATCGAGTTTAAAAATTTCAAAAAAGCTTTCGTATTCGTCCTTGGTTATGAAGCCATCCCGATTGTGATCAAAAAAGTCAAAAACATATAGGTAAATCAATTCCTGATATGTAGCGAGCACCTCTTCATCAACTTGATCTCCCAACTTCTCCTCGAAAAAGCTCAACCACTCATCCTTTTTGATGGACTGATGTTCTTCTGGTGAAATATCACTTAACAACTGATGAAACAAGCGTATGGCTTTCTCAGCAATATACTTGTGTTCTGCACTTCCTTCCTCTAGATTTAACTTGGCACGTACCAGTTCCGCCATGTCTGAGAAATCATTATGCTGCAGGAGCTCATTCTTATTTAGATCAAGCAGATCGAAGAAATAGGTAAACTTATTGCGCTTAAGTTCTGAAAGCATGAGTGCAAGGCAAGTAACAGGACAAAGTTAGAAAAAAGAAGATATCTGGGTTCGATCTGAACATTACCCGTAATTAAAACGTTATTGTGCAAACTCGCATTAAAATACTTATATTTATCGCTAATGAACGCATCTATCCGCCTGAAATACCTAGTCCAACTCGCCCTTGTTGATAACACCTTTGATGATGAGGAAATGAAATTCGTTGTTAATGTTGGAAGGGCCAATAATATGTCCGAAGATGAGATCAATGGCATCATTAATGAGGGATTAAAAAGAAAGGAATTTGATTCCAAGGAAGATTTTGTCGGACTTAGTTTCGATCAAAAATTCGAATACCTTGTCAGCATCATTGAGCTAATGAAAGTAGATGGCAAAATCTACCTGAGCGAGATCAATTATTGCAAAGAAATTGCAGAGAAACTCGGTTTTAAGAAAGAGGTAATCTCGAGGGTTACTTCCAAAATCCACTCCGACCCAGGACTTTCTCTTGATTGGAATTTGCTGAAGGATGAAATCAAGTCTTCGTTGAAAGATTGATTATCAGAATTTGTCTGACCAATCCAGGAGTCTTTTTTCTGTTCTAATTCTTTCAATCACCTCCTCTTCCTGTAGTACGCTTGCTGGAGGACCTGAGGAAGTGAAATGCCAAGCCGCACACTCAGCGCATTGATACACATCTATAGGACCACTTCCCTCCCGATGGTCGTATCGAATTCTGTTTTTAATCAACACTTCTAGTGCAATTTCTTCTGAGTCATGTTCAACCTTCCCCGTAATGCACTTCATTGTACTAGTGGTCGAGCCATTGTTTAAATGACTTAACCTTGTCACGACTTACAATCACACTCTCCTCAAAACCGGGCACTAGTTCCAGGCTGAGCCGGCCATTGAAGAAAGAATCAATGCTTTCAATCTTGTCTTCCTTGACAATCATATGTCTGTTTATTCTGAAAAACCGGATAGGATCAAGAGAAGATTCAATCATATCCAATGACTGATCCACAATCATACTTTCTGCACTATCCGTTCTCAAATAGGTTGTCCCTTCTTTGCTGTAAAAGTAGGCTATCTCCTTAGTGGCCACCGATCGATACTTCAAGCCGGTCTTAATTAAGAATTTACTCCGAAATCCCTTCAAGAGATCATTTCTGAGGTCCTCGATCTTGCTAGACAGCTCCTCAATATTTAGGCGTTCGAACTTTTGAACTGCTGCTTCAAGCTCAGTTGGTTTGATCGGTTTCAGTAAGTAATCGACGCTATTATACTTAAATGCTCTTAGCGTGTATTCATCAAAGGCGGTAGTGAAAATGATAAATGGGAAAGAACTCTTCAGATGATCTAAAATATCAAATCCGGTACCGTCACCCAATTGTATATCCAGAAAGATTATATCCGGTACTCGGTTTACGTCCAGCCAACTTTTAGCAGTAGCAACCGAATACAAAACATCCACGACAGTTAAGGATGTGTGACTCCTAACAAGCTCAATCATTCGATCGGCTGAATATTTTTCATCTTCGATTATTAGAGCAGTTTTCAAATTAGATCGGGAGTTTTACCCTAAATTCCTTAGAATTTTCTGTAATCTCAAGCCCTCTTTTGATTGAAAGCGCCAGACGTTTCGACAGGTTTTTCAATCCGATCCCAGTTGACTTAACAAGCTCGGCCTTAGGCTTTTTGTGATTTTCTACGACAATGAACTGGCTACCTTCATTGTAAAGAAGTATATGCAATGGTTCTGTAGGGGAAAAGGCGTTGTGCTTCACCGCATTTTCGACTAAGATCTGCAAAGACATTGGCGGAACTTTGACTGTATCATTTCTAAGCTTGATCCGATTTTCAATTACAATTCCTTCCTGATGGCGCATTTTTAGTAAGAAATGATAATCATCAAGAAAACTTAACTCCTTTTCAATTGATACTAAATCGTTTTGATCATTTTCTAAGATATAGCGGTACATATCAGAAAGTTTGGAAATAAACTTTACTGCTTTAGCTGAATCTTGTTCTACCAAGGAGGTCAGAACACTAAAGCTATTGAATAGAAAATGAGGGTTTACCTGGTTCTTAAGTCCTTCAAATTTCGCAGCTATTAACTCCTTCTGAATCAGTTCTTTTTCCCTTGCGGTGTTAACAGCATATTTAATGTAAAGATGGATGGTATCAGAGGATATAATCAGCAGTGAAAAGACAAATCCCTGAGCGCTATGAATCCAAAATTGAGATATGGAATCTACGTCGGCTAAGGTATTCCCGCACGCCTTGGGATACATATCACAACAAGTCGGATGAATGTGGAAATCAAAGAGGTACGAAAAAAATACGACAAAAGGCAGCATTGTAAATGCTGCCTTGAAAAATACCCTGAAAAAACCGCTGTTCGATTGGAAAGATTCCCTGTTTTTATAATGCTTTATTGAGAATGTTGCTACTTCCCATATGATGAGGAAAACAGCAATTGTGTAGAGCATGAAAACTAACTCAGTGACATCCCAATCGAAGAACTCTTGCCAATGGTTTTCCTGTGTTAATTTAAAAAACAGGAATACGAGTATTCCTGACACCACACGAATGCCATATTTCTTTCTCATCTAGTTGTTCTTCGAAACCACCTCTCCTGCATTTACAGCTATCGAAATGGTGGCTCCAGTCACTTTCTGCACACTCCTACTCCTGCTTGCCACTGTGTAAAAGTACTTCCCATTCTCTACACCAGCCGAGTTGATAGTTGCGATAAAATGATTAGAATCATTGGGGTCGGCTTCAATCGAAATTTCCAGGTTACTGGCTCCAATGAACTTCGGAGTATCAAATTTGGCTTTTTTCGCCTTTTTACTCCTCACCACCCAGATATCTACTTTCTTTTCAGTGGCCATATTCATTTCAACAATGTTTGAAGAGAGGTGGATTTTAGCACCGTCTTTGGGCGGATCAAATTGCTGTGCAAAGCCAATTCTTGATGCTACACCAAGGACTGCAAGTAATAACAACTTTTTCATAATGGTCTCATTTTAGTTATCTAATGAGACGCTCGTTAATCCACAAAGTCTGGTGAAAGGTAGTAGAACGTTCTATGAAAGCGGTGACCCGTAGAATTGGTGGCTTGAATCGTATTTACTTTTCAATGGCTTCACCTCGCTTCTGCCAGTCGCTAAATCCACCCGTGTAGTTGTAAACTGTTTCGAAACCTAGTTGTTCCATGATTTTCATTGCCCCTGTACTTCTTCCTCCTGCCGCACAATATACTGCCACAGGTTTGTCTTTATCTAGTCTTGATAGTTGTTCAGCAAAATCAACATCACGGTAATTGATCAATTTGGCACCTGTAATTCGTCCACGTTCATATTCCCCAGGTGTTCTAACATCGATAAGCACTACGTCTCCTTGTATTAGCCTCTTCAGTTCCTCTGCATCAACCATTTTGCCGGGCGTCTGACCTTTCGACCCGCAACTCATCACAAGGAAAAACAGTATAAATACGGTAAGAGAGGTGCTTTTCGTCATTCTCATCCAAAGACCATTTTAGCGATTTGGTCGTTAATTTACCAACGATTGCCGAAAAACACGCTTCGGGGGCTTTTTTTAACCCAAACGGTCCCATTTTTGAGTCAACCAGCTAATTAGTACGAGTATGAGATTCACTTTCATTCTACTTGTTTTACTGATCACGTTTAGTGTCCATTCACAAGACGAAGGTCGATTGGATGACAAGATCGACGAGGTGACCTACGACTGGGACCTTGAGGCTGACAAGCTAGCTACGTATGAAGGGCTCTTGTATGTTTGTGGTAACCAGGAGTATAGAGCAAGAATCATCCAGCTGCTGAATGATATACACCATTTAGATAGTGTCCTATATGATGTTTTATTGAAGGTCTCAAGGACCAATTCTGACAAGGAAGTGAAGAGAACACTCAAAGACATTAAGAAGTTTGAAGAGGAGTATGATACGAAATCATTTATTCATTTCATGAACTCTGAGTGTAAGGCAGCCAAGGAAATTGAAAGGAATGCAGAAGATACAAGGAATGAAGTCGGCATAACTTCCTACTCAGGTCAAGTCTATATCCTGGAAACGGAGCTTTTTAAATATGTGAAACATGTCACACAGCGTGTAGACAAGATCAGACTTCATGTTCATCACCTTAGTTCACACTATGAGTGATCTTTCAACTTGGAAGAAAAAACCTCTTTAAACTTCTTAACTTTTGGTGCTACAACAAATGAGCAATAAGGCTGGCTTCCATTCCTATTGAAGTAATCTTCGTGATAGTTTTCTGCAGGATAGAAATTTTCCAGCGGAGAGATTTCTGTCATAATCGGGTCAGACCATATCTTTTCATCTTCCAACGTTCGCAAATATGACTCAGCTAATTTCCTCTGATCATCTGTGTGATAGAAAATGACTGACCGGTACTGTGTCCCCACATCATTACCTTGTCTATTCAAAGTCGTAGGATCGTGCGTATTCCAAAACACTTCAAGAAGCTCTTCATACGAAATGATTTGCTCATCATATTCTACCTGGATGACTTCCGCATGTCCCGTCGTTCCAGTGCATACAGCCTCGTAGGTCGGATTTTCTACAGTCCCACCTGAATAGCCGGATTTGACGGAATTAACGCCCTTAAGTCGTTGAAAAACCGCCTCGGAACACCAAAAACATCCAGAGCCAAAAGTTGCTTTCTCTTTCATTCATCAATTTTAGATCTTTTTAAACTGATCTATCATGTGTTTAGTTCAAATTTGTTCATTCAGTCTTAATTGTTAAATTCCACCCTCCCAACTATGGAATACTATATCATTATCGCCGCCTCCCTGATCATTATTCTCTCCTACATGTTCAACAGGCTGGCTGATAGGTCGAATATTCCAGCAGTGCTTCTGCTGATCGTGCTGGGTATCCTCGGAAGGGAATTGATTGGATTTGCCGGAATCGAAAAGTCAGCAATACTTAAAACCTTCACGGATATAAAGCTCCTTGAGGTGCTTGGCACATTAGGACTTATTCTAATCGTTTTGGAAGCAGCTTTGGAACTTAAAATAGAGAAAGCCAAGCTCGGGCTCATTTCCAAATCCTTCTTTATCGCTTTGATGGGACTCCTCCTCTGTATGTTCACCATAGGTGGACTACTCTACTTCTCATTTGAAATGACCTGGATCACTGCTCTTATTTACGCCACTCCCCTCTCAATTATTAGCAGCGCTATCGTCATCCCTTCTGTTTCAAATCTAGGAGAAGAAAAAGAAGAGTTTCACATCTACGAAAGCACCTTTTCAGATATACTAGGAATTATGGCTTTCTACTTTCTTATTAGTTTGGGAGAATCTTCGAATGGTGCCCTTGCCATCGGAGACTTTTCTCTGAGCTTAATCATCACCATCGCTACTTCCATTATACTTTCATACGCGCTTATCTATGTGTTTCAAAGCCTCGAAACCAAGATCAAGCTATTCCTAATGATTGCAGTGCTCTTCCTATTGTTTAGCGTAGGCAAATTGATGCACCTCTCCTCGCTACTAGTTATTCTCATTTTTGGAGTCGTTCTCAACAACAATAAAATCTTTTTCTCGGGCCCTCTAAAAAAGTATATCAAACCAATCGCGCTCGAGAATATCAAGGAAACATTCCTCATGATAACAATAGAATCAGCATTCGTTATCCGAACTTTCTTTTTTGTGATCTTTGGCTTTTCGATTGCGCTTTCTACACTTTTTGACTTAAAAGTGGCATTGGTCAGCTTGATCACGCTTTTGCTTATCTACTCTACTCGCTTTATATCGCTCTTTGCATTTTATAGAAAAGAAATGCGACAGACAATATCAATAGCACCAAGGGGGTTAATTACTCTGTTGCTTTTTTACTCAATACCAGAAAATTTCCAACAAGGAAGTTTTAACTCTGGGATATTGCTCTTCATAATCATTATATCCAGCCTGGCAATGACATTCGGGTTGATAAAGAATACACAAAAAAAGGAGGAAGAAATTTTGGAAGTTGAATAACTTAGTGTACCTAATTATATTCTATGAACAATCTGAATACGCTCGCCAGCCAGGGAAAAATTAATGAAGATGCCAATGTCAAGGATCAGCATTCAATTATTATAAATGCACCTGTGGACACGGTTTGGTCCATTCTTTCCAACATGGAATCGTGGCCTCAGTGGAATGACAAAATAAAGAACGTTCAAGTTGAGGGTGAAGTGGCACCAGGAACGAATTTTAGCTGGTCTTTTGATGGAACTAAATTCAACTCTCAAATACAGTCTGCCAACTCAAAGGACACGCTCGCATGGACTGGAAAATCCGGCCTGTCGAAAAGCGTCTATGTCTGGCAACTAGAGGATGACGAGAATCAGACGATAGCAACATTAGGCACCTCGCTTCAGGGGACATTCACCATCCTGTTCAATAAACATCAAAAGGTTTACAAGGAAATCCATTATTGGTTAGAAGCACTCAAGAAACAGGCAGAAAGCCAAGTATAAGCGC
Source organism: Cyclobacteriaceae bacterium (assembly GCA_028285685.1). Lineage (GTDB taxonomy): Bacteria > Bacteroidota > Bacteroidia > Cytophagales > Cyclobacteriaceae > Ekhidna. The sequence continues at coordinate 323,446 of JANQOR010000041.1, forward strand.
TACGGTTTTTTGGTTAATTGCACTCCAAGCCTGAACACCCAAGGTCTGCTATTCAGGTTGTTGTTCAAGTAGTTAAAATCATACATGACCAAGGATGTCATTCGCACTGGCCCGATCTTAAATTCACGACCAATCCCTAGTAAATTGGCTCTTTCCCATTGAGCTGGTTTTGAGTTTTCTCCGTTGATTATGGAGCGGTTTACCTGGAATTGTGACTCTCCCCACGCGTAAAACTGTTTTAGAATATCGTAGCGCATGAAGAAGCTAAACCCATGAGCATCACCGGTAAGCGACGTTGAATCCTTCTGATTGAATTGTTCTCTTACAATCAAACCAGCTCCTGCCAACCACTTTTTATTAATCCAGTAGCCTAACTGGAGGTTAATGTCCATAATCAACGGATCAGTCGATGTGGCATTCAATTTTCCACCAACGTACAATCGTTTTTTAAAGGGCAGATCTTCCAATGAATTTCGCTTCCGCCCTTCTTCTGGAAATCGTGTATCGGGCAAGCTGGAATATTTGTTTTTCAATTTTGAAATATCTGCCTGCACTTTCTGGAATTGTTCGGGATCGATCTTCTTAAACAAGTCCCTCGCCATTTCAGGTTTTACCAAGTTAGGATTTGGCTTGGTCGGTTTTTTCAAACTAGGTCCAGAAATACCAAGTCCTCCTTCAGCAGGATTCGATGGAAGTCCCCCCGCAGAAGGATTCGATGGGAGCCCACCCAAAGGATCTTCGCCTGGCTGACCAAGTTCATCTGGCAGATACCCTTTTGCTTGATTTTCCAAGAGAGCCTCAGCGTTGTAGTCCGAACCTCGTACCTCCACCTGAGCCAAGGAGTCCAAATTGACAGGATTCAGTACTATCTCACGATATTCAACCGGGAGATCTCCTAAAACTTCCTCCGAGATGGCAAGTGAATCTTCTCTGGTCCAAACTGGAAGAGCAATCGAATCCTGGGCAAGTTCCTTAAGGCGTCGCTTCTTGAGTTTTTCGTAGTTGGCTTCGTATTTCTTTAGTGCTTTTCGGCGTTCCTTGATCTGCTTAGCCTGCGCCTTTCGAACCTCGGCCTGTCTTTTCGCTTCCTTTGCTGCATTAATTGCATTAGCATGCTTACCTGTTGGTGTAGCGCCCACTTCCACCTGCGCCCGAAGGACAATACTTAGTCCTAGAATACATATAAGCAATAGTCCTTTTTTCATTCAACTCAAATTTACACTATCGATAATGGTTAATTGTCTAAGGTTAAAATTTGTTACTGTGAGGCAGTCAATACTTTGTCACTTCCTAAGTGCCGATTGCCTGCTAGTCATTTTGCTTATGAAAGTTTATAGGATTTTATTAATAAAAAGTGAATGCTTTATGAAGTAGATTATTGTTCCATTAATTAAACATTTTAACACTAGCAGCTATGATTAATCTGTTTAAAACGTTCGCAAAAGCAAGCAGCGGTCTCAAACTTCAAAAATCTGAATTTAACGAAAACTGGATGGTAAAAAAGGGTTACCGCACACTCTACATTGGTACGAAGGAAAAATGTGAAGCCTACCTGGAGACAGGTTTTTGACGAATCTAAAAAGAGCGAAAGTTACGTTAAAAAAGCACTGCAATCTGCTTTAATATCAAGATGATAACCAGTTGATTTTCAAAATCTTTACAGGTTCAAAAGCCTTGTACAGCTACGAAATCAAGGTGTTTATCGTAAAATGTTGAAAAAGTACAAGTTTTGCTATAATATGTGCAAATTACTACTAGGCACACCCAATGAACTCAGAAATAGAAAGTGGTCAGAGGATTTGGATTTTTCTCCTGATCAGCATTTTTTCATTAGCTCTTGCCTTACCATCCTATAGCCAGGTCAGTTCGTTTCCATACTCTGAAGATTTCGAAAGTGACCTTGGATCATGGTCGCAAGGCTCAGGAGATGACATAGACTGGACTCGTGATTCAGGCGGCACGCCATCATCTTCAACCGGTCCATCAGCAGGGTCCGGAAGCACCTGGTATTTGTTTATCGAAGCATCGTCACCTAACCATCCCAGCAAACGGGCTCACCTTGAAAACACATTCGACTTTACCGGCGAATTTGACCCAACACTCACATTTGACTATCACATGTACGGGACCAATCAAGGCACATTGTACGTGGATGTAAACGACGGAGCGTGGAATAACGGAGTTTGGAGCATTACCGGGCAGCAGCAAACGAGCAACGGAGCAGCTTATACCACCGCCTACGTTGATTTATCGGCTTATGAGAATAGAAGCAACATCATCATTCGTTTTCGTGGGGTTACAGGCGACGATTCGAAAAGTGATATGGCCATTGATAACATTGCTGTCTGCACCGTGGATCCCGGAACTGCGACCATCTCCTCCAACATGATGTGTTCCTCCGGGACTGTAGATTTATCATTGTCCGGACACGATTCAGGTGGGACCATTCAATGGCAAGAATCCACTGACAATGTAACATTCAGTGATATCTCAGGGGCAACCTCCGCAGATCATACCACTGCTTCCTTATCTACAGGTAGCAATTACTATTTCCGCGCAGAAGTGACCAACGGCTGTGCTAACTATTCAAATACGGTTTCAGTCGTCGTGGAAAGTGGGAACGGAACTATCAGCACATTCCCTTATTCACAAGATTTTGACACCAATCAAGGTTCATGGGCCGGAGCATCTGGTGATGACTTTGACTGGACAAGAGACGATTCTGGTACTCCCTCTTCAGGCACAGGGCCGTCTACAGGAAATTCCGGTACTTTCTACATGTACACGGAGGCATCAAGTCCGAATAATCCTAATCGGTCCGCATTTCTGGATAATACCTTTGACTTCACCAATTTAAGTGACCCTGAACTTACCTTCTACTACCATATGTTTGGTTTTGAGCAGGGAACAATGCACGTAGATGTCGGAGCAGATGAAAGTGTATGGAGTATCACTGGAGCACAGCAAATCAGCAACGAAGACGATTGGAAAAAAGCCACAGTCAACCTTTCAGCGTATGCAGGACGATGTAATGTTACCATACGCTTCCGGGGAGTAACCGGGCTCGGATCCAAAAGTGACATGGCTATCGATGATGTCGCAGTGAGAGATGCCTGCTTGTCCGTAAATGGAGGCACAGCTTCAGTTTCCGACGATGTTCTTTGCGCCGCAGGAACAGTGGATCTTTCGGTAGTGGGTCAAGATGGTGGTGCAACGTTACAGTGGCAACAATCCACAGATAACATTACGTTTACTGACATCAGTGGTGCTACATCACCTAACGCCACTACTGGTACATTGTCCACTGGAAATACGTACTATTTCCGGGCCGAAGTGACCAATGTATGTGATGCTTACTCAGATACCGTTTCAGTCATTGTAAATTCGGGTGGGGGAATCAGTTCATTCCCCTATTCTCAAGACTTTGAATCAGGGCAGACTGGCTGGTCAGGCGCATCCGGCGATGATTTTGACTGGACTCGTGATTCAGGAGGGACGCCATCAACAATTACCGGGCCCTCGGCAGGCAATAGTAGTACATGGTATATGTATACAGAAGCTAGTGGTTCTAATAATCCTTATAAAACCGCATATCTCCAGGGGGATTTTGATTTTACTAGTGAAACCACTCCTATTCTCTCATTTTACTACCACATGTACGGGAATGAGATGGGAACCCTTTACGTCGACGCGAATGGAACAGAGGTATTTAGCATCGCTGGCGAACAGCAATCGTTAGACACAGATCCGTGGCGACTGGCATCAGTAGACCTTTCAGCATATGGAGGTGAGTGCAACGTGACCATTCGTTTCCGTGGAGTAACTGGAGCGGATTCCAAAAGTGATATGGCTATCGATGATGTTGCTATATGTACCGTTGCTCCAGGAACAGCCACCATATCTGATGCCGCTCTGTGTGCTGCCGGAACAGTAGATCTTTCAGTTGATGGATATGATGGTAGTGCTACTATTCAATGGGAAGAATCTACCGATAACGTCACATTCACCAACATCAGTGGTGCTACTTCCAAGGATCATACAACGAGCACCCTATCAACCGGTAATACATACTACTTCAGAGCTGCCATTACCAATAGTTGCACAAACTACTCGAATGTCGTTTCTGTTGCGGTTACCAGCGGAGGCGGAGAAAGTACATTTCCCTATTCAGAGGGATTTGAGTCTGGTTTTGGTAACTGGACACAGTCTGCAAGTGACGATTTTGATTGGACCAGAACAAATACCAACACACCTTCAGACGAGACCGGTGCTTCCGGAGCCAATGATGGCAGTTATTTTATTTTCACAGAAGCCTCGGGATCAAACAGCCCAGGTCAAACAGCTTCACTCGAACAAGAATTTGATTTCACATCCGCTACTGGTCCTATCCTATCTTTTTACTATCACATGTATGGAATTGAAACTGGAACGCTTTACGTGGATGTTAACAATGTCAATATCTGGAGTCTCACGGGACAACAGCAATCCAGCAACGCCGATGATTGGGAACAGGTTTCCATTGACCTTAGTGATTATGCTGGAGAGTGTAGTGCCACTATACGTTTCAGAGTGGTAACTGGGGTAGATTCTAAAGGAGACATTAGTCTTGATGACATTGCTGTCTGCGAAAAACCTGTTACATCGGCGATTACCGGGAGCACCGACGTTTGTAAGTCAGACACAGGAGAAGCTTACTCGGTGACCAACAATACTGGTAACACTTATACCTGGATTATCGATGGGGGTGTGCAGGCAAGTGGTACGACAACAAATAGCATTACAGTCGATTGGGGATCAACCGGGATGGTTGGTTCAATCAAAGTGTTGGAGCGAAGCGGCGAATGCGTGGGAGATACCGTTACCTTAAATGTCAATATTCATACCATTGAAACATCTCCAATATCCGGCAATACAAGTGTGGCAGCCGGGACTAACGGCGTTGCATATTCCGTTACCAATACGAGCGGATACACATACGCCTGGACCATTACAGGTGGAACCCAGGCTTCCGGAACAAATACAAACTCAATCACAGTAGATTGGGGCACTGCAGGTGCTGGTGACGTTAGTGTGATTGCCACTAGTACCTCTCCTTCATGCTCTGCAGCGCCCGCCGTTAATCTGGCAGTCACCAAGTATTCTGTATTAGCTTCAAATGGTACCGGCGGTGGTAACTGGAACAACGTTAACACTTGGGCATGTTCCTGTATTCCGCTAACCACCGAAAGTGTTCAGATTCTAAATGGAGATGTGGTCACACTTGCTCAGAACGAGACCATCGATAACATCACCATAGATGCAGGTGGCACCGTAAACAACAGTACGTTCACTTTGACGGTCAATGGCGACTACACCAACAACGGTACTCATTCCGGAACAGGTATTATTGATCTGGCAGGGACGGACACAAATATCGATGGAACCGGAACGATTAGCACTTCCGGTGATCTCCAAATTTCCGGAGGTAATAAAACAATTCTATCCACTGCAAATCTTAACAAGACCTCTGGAGACGTGGACATTACTGCAGGCAATATCACTGTTACCAATAATGGCTCTATTACCATTGCAGGCAACCTGGATGCGCTCAATGGGACAGACACCTGGACTAACACAACAACCGCATCTTTAGATGTAAGCGGATCCTTGCTTACAGCAGGAGCGCTTGATGCTTCTGCTACCGGGAATACAGTGACCTATGGTGTTGCAGGCGCACAGACCATCAAGTTGCCAAACGCTTCTCAATATTACAATTTAGTGCTAACCACGAGTGGAGCAAAGAGCCTGGCCGGAAATATCATCGTTCAAAATGACCTAACAATTTCCAGCTCAGCGCAACTAGACCTTACCAGCTCGAACTACGATATCAGCGTCGGTGGAGACTGGACGAACAGCAGTTCCAATGGAGATCCGTTTGTGCAAAGAAGTGGTACAATTACGTTTAATGGTTCCTCCGGAAACCAAACCATCACAAACACGAATGATGAGACCTTTTATGATCTTGTTGTCAACAAAAGCAGTGGAAACCTTGTTCTTGCTACCAATAGTGATGTTGTCGTAAGCAACTCTCTCACATTAACCAATGGCCTAATCTCTCCTACGGGCTCGGAAACTGTAACAATTAATGATGACGCAACAGCCACATCGACCACATCTAGTTACGTTGATGGAAAAGTGATTAAAATTGGTGACGATGCATTCGTTTTTCCGATTGGAAAAAATTCAAGCAGAGGTCAAGTAGGTATTTCAGCTCCGTCAGCCAGCTCAACGTTTGAAGCAGAATATTTTGATGTCGCCTACTCTGACAGAAGCGTAAGCGGACTGGACCATGTTAGTGGGCTTGAGTATTGGATACTGGATCGGACATCAGGATCAGCTGCGGTATCTGTTACTCTTTATTGGGATTCAGGTACAAGAAGTCAGATTGAAGATATTTCCGGATCTGATTTACGAGTAGCACACTACACAGGCTCAGACTGGATCGATGAGGGTGGAACGGTTGCAGGAATCCTGTCTTCGGGATCTGTAACCAGCAGTGGGACTATTTCATCCTTCAGTCCCTTTACGTTCGGCTCATCGTCTGGCTTCAATCCTCTCCCAGTGGAAATGACCTCATTTACTGCGAATCTTAGTGATAATCGGGTATTCTTGAACTGGACAACTGCCACCGAATTGAACAACGATCATTTTGAGGTGGAACGTTCAGCCAATGGGCAGGACTTTGTGGCGATTGGAAAAGTTACTGGAAACGGAACGACAAGCATTGCGAAAAGCTACGAATACACAGATAGACTGCCACTCTCAGGAATTTCGTACTATAGACTCAAACAAGTAGATTTTGATGGCGCTTTCGAGCTAAGTGAAATCATTGTGATCAACAATCAATTATTGCATGGTGGCGTTGAAGCCGTGTTTTTCCCCAATCCCGTAATTTCCAATGATCTAAAGCTCCGACTAATCTCTGAAGATCAGGAAACGCCCATTGGTGTCCAGTTTTTTAGCATTTCAGGCCGACTAGTTTATAACCAAAAATTCCAACTTGGTGCTAGAGGTGAAACCTTCGAAATTTCCAACTCCCTCCCTCCTGGCATGTACCAAGTAAGGATACAGCAAGGGCTTAATCTTGTTAAGAAAAGGTTGATTGTGAAGTAGCCATGTCCTGTAGGCGGTTAGTCGCAAGTGATAAGCTATAAGCCGCAAGCCGCAAGCCGCAAGCTACAAGCCACAAGCCACAAGCTACAAGCTACAAGCTATGAGCTATCAGCTATCAGCTATAAGTGATAAGTGATAAGCTGCAAGCTATAAGTAATAAGCTGCAAGCTATAAGTGATAAGCTACAAGCTAGTAGCATCGAGTGCAGCAGTGATTCGCAAGTAATTCTACAAACAGGAAACATTAATTAGAAGTTCTACGTTTAGGAAATATTAATTGATGTACTATGAAGGGAACACATTTAGGAGAATTTGAAGAACTGGTCTTGCTAACCGTGGGAGTTCTTGGGGATGAGGCCTATGGAATTGCACTCAAGGATGATATGGAAAAAAGGACTGGTAGGAAACCAAGCATTGGTGCCTTGCACAGCGCCTTGACCCGATTAGAGGGCAAGGGATTCATTAGTTCATTTATGGAGGGCGCGACTGAAGATCGACGTGGTAGACGAAAACGCTTCTACCGTTTAACAGCTCAAGGCACTAAAGCTATTAAAGCTATCTATGATCAGCGTACAAAAATGATCAAATTGATACCAAATATCGCTATACAGTGAAGCGGCCGGAACCACCTGGATTTGCGATACGCTTTTTTACTTCCTTTTGTCATCGTCGGCATTTGGAAGGATTGGAAGGCGACCTGTATGAATTATTTGAACGTCGTGTCAACTCGAAGGGTCCCCTACTCGCCAAAATCTTCTACTTGTATGATATGATTACACTAATGAGGTCAAGTGTAGCTAAACCAATAAAACCAAATAGGATGACTAATCAACTAGGAATGTTTAAAAACTACTTTAAAACAACCCTCCGCATGGGTTGGAAGCAAAAGAGCTTTTCATTTATCAATTTGCTCGGACTGACTATTGGACTAACAAGCGTAATCTTCATCGCCTTGTTCGTCTTTGACGAATTGGGATATGATAAACACATTTCCAATGCGGATAAAAAATTCAGAATCTACAATATCAGGCAAGGCAATGATGGTCAAACCAGCTTTCTTCCTATAGTTCCACCAATGTATGCTAACACCCTTCGAGATGATTTCCCACAGGTCAAGCAGGTGGGACGGATTCTTTTTGATTACGGCGGCACTGTTTTCACCATAGACAATCAGCCATTTTCGGAGAAAAAGGGAGTGTTTGCAGAGCCCGAGGTGCTCGATATTCTGAATATTGAAGTTCTGAAGGGATCATTCACCCATGATACGGATCCTATCTCCGTGCTCCTTTCCGAATCGCTGTTTAGAAAATTTTTTGGCGACGATCCTTTCGAAGAACAAACCTTGATGATCTCAACCTATACAGTCAAGGTAGCTGGAATCTTCAGGGACTTACCCGATCAATCGCATCTCGACGTAGAATTTATTTATCCATTTAAGTTAACCAATCAATATGTCAGCGCAGAGCGAATGCAAAGTTGGATCTGGCAGCAGTTTTTTACCTATGTTGAGCTTGAACCACTGCTGGATCAAAAAGCATTTATCGATCAATTCGGAGATCGTGTAAGAGATCTTTCAAAAGAGCAAACAGCGAAATTTGGCTTTCAATATGACCCTTACCTCCAAACCGTGCAGGACATTCGCCTACATTCTAACAACTTCCAGTGGGACATCGCGGTTACAAGGAGCTTTCAGTCCATCCTGTTCCTGTCCATTGCAGCTGGAATTATTCTTCTGATTGCATGTCTGAACTTTGTTAATCTGTCTACCGCCCAAGCGTTAAAACGTGCGAAGGAAGTAAGCGTGAGAAAATTCATAGGTGCTAATAGGATGCAGTTGATGATCCAGCATGGTTTCGAATCTACTGTTTACACACTCACTGCAGGGCTGATCAGCGTGATTCTTCTCGTCCTGCTTATGACTCCATTCAATGACTTTACAGGAAAACTATTTACACTTCAAGACATCCTGACCGCCCAGAATTGTCTTGTTTACTTCTCCTCTCTTGTTGTTTTAGGAGTTGTATCAGGTTGGTATCCTGCCCTTATACTCACGAGCTTTAATCCATTAACAGTTTTGCATGGCGGAGGAGCCAAAAAAATAATGAGGAAGGGAAGTCTAGTGGATCCACGGCAACTGATGGTGGGCGCTCAATATGCCTTATCCATAGGTCTGATTTCAATTTCCCTTATTATGCAGAACCAGTACAACTATTTGAGAGAAACGGACATGGGATTTAATAAGGAGAACCTCATAATGATCCCTTTGACAAACTCACTTGAAAAAGACCTGGATGCCACTCGTGAAGCCTTCTTAGGTCATAGCCAGGTAGAGGATGTTAGCTTCTGCTACGGGGTGCCTGGTGGTATCGTTGCTGGAGATGGTGTTTTTCTCCCTGAGAAACAGGAAAATGAGTTTTCCTGCAACATGTTCATGGTAGATTACGACTACCTCTCCACGATGAAAATAGACATGATAGCTGGAAGAGGGTTTTCAAAAGATTATGCTACCGACCCAGCTAGTGCTTTTGTCATCAACGAAACAGCAGTGGAGGTCTTTGGGTTTTCGAATCCGCAGGAAGCACTTGGTGAGACAGTCCACTGGTCCATGTGGAGCCAACAAGACTCACTAAAAAAAGGAAAGATCATTGGGGTTGTAAATGATTTTAATTTTAAAAGTCTGCATAATCAGATCTCACCCGTTGTTTTGCACATGGGCGAAAGCTACTTCCAAAACATGATTGTCAGAATTGGCAAAGATGATCCTTTGACTTCCATTAAATTTCTGGAGGATCAGTACCGAAAATACGAGGCTACAAGACCATTTGAACCTGAATTTGTAGACAAGAATTTTGAGCAATTCTATGAGTCAGAAAACAAACTCAGCCAGCTGTTTACTCTCTTTACCATCTTAGCCATACTTACAGCAACTATTGGATTATTTGGGTTGGTCAGTTACAGCATCGTCAGTCGGTCAAAGGAGATCAGCATACGAAAGGTGCTTGGAGCTGGTACTGAAAGGCTTATTCGTCTCTTGGTCATGCGTTACATCTGGCTCGTGCTAATCTGCATCGTGATAGCCTTCCCGATCTCTTATTGGTTGGCCAATACCTGGCTTGAAAACTTCGCGTACCGAATCAGTATCGGTCCAGGAATATTTGTTCCCGTGGCTTTTGCTATAATCGCACTGACTTTGTTAACAGTAGGATTTCAAGCAATAAAGGGATCAAGGGCTAACCCTGCGGAAAGGCTGAGGAGTGAGTAAGCAAGTCATTTGATTTTGCCCGTTGAAAAGCATATTAGAAGCAGTCCAAAGAATAGTACCCATTTTAATGATTTAAATCAGCTCGTTCAAGACCATGCGGCAAGGCTGATCATGATCTGCGATTTACAGTGGTGATTTTACATTCACATTTTGCACTGGGATGAGCAGAAGAATACCGATCCAAAGAATCACAGATCCAGCGAAAACGATATGGAAATAAAATGCTGGATTCCAGACAGTTGGAGTCACAATAAAGAGTTCTGACAAAATAAATCCAGAGAACAAGATCGCAAGTCCCAATTTTCTGGATTTAGTATCCACTGGCATCATTCCCTGAACGTGAAACCATGCCACTAAAAAAGTAGTCACCACTCCAAGAAAAACCAGATGCAAATATCCAATGGTGTAATTTCTTACCTCGTAGGCAAGGTGCGCAACAAACGGGATTGCAGAAATTGCTTGTAGAAAGACCTTCAGTACTAAAGCCGAAAAACACCACTTCAAAAGCATCATACCCACCTTTGAGACCTTCCGCGTAAGACCATGCCATAGAGGTTTGATCAAAAGAACAAACCGTATCAAGGCCACAACTTGAACGGTTCCCGCAACTGCTCCTATTCCATAAACCAATGCATGAGGACGCATCCATAATGCAGACAAGGCGAGGCCCGATATACATTGTACGTTCATCAATCTCAAGACCACCTTCAGATCAGAAGGGTCTATTTTATACGGTTTTGCCTGTACCATCGAAAAGAACATTCCAATGATGCTGAAAATAAAGAATCCGTTATATAGAAAATGCAAGTAGAAATAGATAGCCATGTAGTACAGGTTGGACCCAGCATGCCCTGAAACGATAATCGGTCCCAGCGAAAATGGCCCAAGAGTGGACAAAACGAGGTAGAACAGTCCCCATCTGATGAATGACTTAGCTTCAAAATTTAACACCTTCGACTTCTTCCACACCAAGCGAGTCCATGCATATGAAAGCAAAATGTGAAGTGTTGAGAATGAAATAGAAATCGCAGCATATCCCTGTATCGGAAAACTGAGTAGCATACCCAACACTGAAACCTGGAACATCAGGTACAGGATCAGGTGTCTTTTCGTCACGGAATCCTTGAAGAGTATGAAATGAAACCCCGCTATTATCGCGTTGAAAACCCAACCTAACAGAACAACATGGGAGTGCGTATGCAACAAATATTGGTAGTTGAACGCATTGATTGGGGAAATGAACTGCCACCTCATCAAGACACCAATAGCACCTGAGATAACGAGAAATAGAAATGCAACTTTCCACAACAGGCTACTTGTTCTCATTTTTAGATAATCGGAAATTCTTTTCGTGAAAGCAATACAGCAAAGTAAAAAATCTTGCACTCCCAAATGCATCATGTGACTTTAATCATATAAAGACATCATGATCGTCATAATACTCGAGATTAATGACTTCTACATTTGACCGCTTTAGATACTACTATCCCTCATTCATGGATATAAAAAAATACAACGTCCCCGTTCCCAGATATACCAGTTACCCTACCGTCCCATTTTGGAATACCGAAGATTTTACACCAACCGGATATGAACAATCCATGCAAACCGCATTTTGGTCAAGCAGCAAGGAAGTAAGTATTTACATTCATCTCCCCTTTTGTGAAAGCTTATGCACCTACTGTGCCTGTAATACCCGAATCACGAAAAATCATGGAGTAGAAAAGCCCTATAGAGAGCACTTGATTAGAGAATGGAATCTCTATCTGGAAAGGCTTCCTGACATTCCAATCATACGGGAAATCCATATGGGTGGAGGAACTCCAACCTTTTTCAGTGCTGAGAATCTGGGAAAGATGATCGGCGGGCTGGTAAGCAAAGCTCGCATTTCTCCCTCCGCAAGCATGAGCTTTGAAGGGCATCCTGCCAACACAACACCTCAGCATTTGAAAACGCTCTACAAACAAGGCTTTGACCGCTTGAGTCTTGGTATTCAGGATTTCGACCTGGATGTGCAAAAACTTATCAACCGGATGCAAACATTTGAACAGGTAAAGCAGGTAACCGACAAAGCCAGAAAGACAGGTTACACTTCCGTCAACTACGATATGGTTTACGGACTTCCGGGGCAGTCGCTTGCGTCACTGGATGAGACTTTAGATAAAGTGATTTTACTTTCTCCTGACAGAATTGCCTATTATAGTTATGCCCATATCCCATCCATGAAACCAGCTCAAAAGTCATATGAAAAATATCTTCCTTCTGGAGAAGAAAAGTTGCGTTTTATGCAGTTTGGGAAGGAGCGACTTCAAGAAGCTGGGTACGAGGAAGTGGGCATGGACCACTTTGTCAAGCAAACGGATGAATTGCTAGTCGCCAGACAGGAGGGTGAATTACATCGAAATTTCATGGGTTATACTCCATTCTCAAGCAAACTTCTTATTGGCTTAGGTGTAAGTGCCATCGGTGATTCTTGGACCGGCTTTTCACAGAACGCGAAGTCAGTTGAGACTTACTTCAAAAAACTGGAAGCCAAACAACTTCCATTCGTAAAAGGACATCTACTTACAAAGGAAGATCTTTTCTTGAGAAAGCAGATCCTCAACCTGATGTGTCACTTCAAGACAAAATGGACTGAAGATGAGCTCTTAAAGTACGGGCTCTCGGCCAACTATGAATTGCTAGAACAACTAGATGTGGAAGGATTTATCGAATTAAACAAGGGCGGAATTCAAGTATTGCCTGCGGGACGAGAAATTTTGAGGATCATATGTAGTGCATTTGATGCACGCCTCAACAACTCCGGCAGATCACCTCAATTTAGCAAGTCCATTTAGCTCTACGATTACGAATGAACATCTCAGAACTTCGTAAAAAATACAAACATGCCACCTTGACCAAACATTCAGTACATCCCAATCCGGTTGAACAGTTCGAACAATGGTTTAACGAGGCATTAAAAGCGGAGTTACTGGAACCAAATGCGATGGTATTGTCCACGGTCGACAACGATCAGCCTACCCAACGGACAGTTCTCCTTAAATATTTTGACGAAGAAGGGTTTGTCTTTTTCACCAACTACAAGAGCAATAAATCTCAGCACATTCTGGCAAATGACTCAGTTTCGATTCTATTTCCCTGGTACGTAGTTAAGAGACAGGTTGCGATCACGGGGAGAGCCCAGAAGATTTCACCTGTTGAATCAGCGAAGTATTTTCTGAGTCGTCCCTTTGGTAGTCAGCTTGGAGCATGGATATCGCACCAAAGTAGAGTAATAAGCTCGCGTAGTTTACTCGAAAACAAATTAGAAGAGATGAAAAGGAAGTTCTCGAAAAGAAAAATACCTGTGCCCGAGTTCTGGGGCGGTTATCGTATTATACCAAATAGTATGGAATTCTGGCAAGGCAGACCAAATCGACTGCATGACCGCATTATATATCAGTGGATCCAAAACAACTGGAAAATCAGTGTTCTGTCTCCCTAAACTGCATTCTTAACATTCTGCAGTTCACCCGCAAGCCAAAATCATATCCTCTGCTGATGACTATCATGTCCTAGGGTATGCATGCATAATACTTTCGTAGTGAATCAAAATCCTAACTACTATGAAAGGCATTTACACACTCATCACAATTTCATTTCTACTTGTTTCCTGCGGAGGTGGCGATGGAAAAAGTGCTGCTGATAGAATCAAAGAACAGGCACAAATGGAGCCAACGGATCCCTATGAAAATTGGGAATCTAATAATGGTATCGGTCCGATTAAGGATCTCACTTTACCGGCTGAAATAAACCAAGATATGGTTGCTCGAGGACAAGAAGCTTACGAGAGCAAATGTACCGCTTGTCATAAGGCCGAAAAGAAATTCATCGGACCCTCACCAAAGGGTATTCTTGAGAGAAGAACGGCAGCCTGGGTGATGAACATGATCCTTAATCCCGAAGAGATGGTCCAAAAGGACCCGTTGGCTAAGAAGCTCCTGATAGAATACAACGGCTCTCCTATGGCCAATCAAAATCTAACGGAGGATGAGGCCCGGGCAGTCTTAGAATATTTCAGAACATTATAAAACCAAACCCCTTTTGATATGAAAAAGATCGTAATTACAATCCCATTTATTGTACTGGGGCTCATGATCCTCTGCGCATGTGGATCAGGTTCTCAGGCCAGTGATGGTGAATCTGCCCAAGCTGCAGAAACCCATCCGTTAGGTCAGGCATCCGTCGCGGATGATGTGTCAGCCAAGAATATTCTACAAGTTGCTATTGGCTCTGAGCCACATAGTACGTTGGTTGCGGCGGTTCAAGCTGCACAAATTGAGCACGTTTTGGTAAATGCCGGGCCACTTACCGTTTTTGCCCCCACAAATGATGCATTTGCAGCACTTCCTGAAGGAACAGTCGATAATCTGCTGAAACCTGAGAATAAGGAAACGCTTGCCACTATCCTAAAAGGTCATGCCGCTCCAGGCTCCTTTAATGTAGAGGGCCTTAAAAAAGAAGCACGGAAAGGAAGAAAAATTTTCATGGCTAATGAAACCTACCTGGAAGTGATCGTGGATGGCGAAGATATCATGGTTGGCGGAGCCAAAGTGATTGGAACAGTCCAAACGTCGAACGGAATCATCAATGTAGTCGACAAAGTCATCTTACCAAATTAACAATCAACTGAAAATCTATAAATATGAATACTTATAATAAAATTGTGGGATACGCATTGACTCTCTCCCTCCTATTCGTGGTTGGCTCATGCAACCAGGGTCGAGGAAATGGTGGTGCCCTTGGCTCCGGTAATGCGGAGCGTGTATATGTAGCGCCGGGAGAACATGACGAGTTCTATGGATTCATCTCCGGTGGCTTTAGCGGCCAGCTGGCTGTTTATGGGCTTCCATCAGGAAGGCTATTCAAAGTAATTCCTGTCTTTTCCGTAGACGCAGAAAAAGCATATGGTTTTAGCGAAGAAACTAAGCCGATGCTTGAAACTTCATTTGGAACAATTCCCTGGGATGATTCTCACCACCCGGACCTCTCACAAACCAATGGCGAAATTGATGGTCGGTGGTGTTTCATCAACGCCAACAACACGCCGAGGATTGCAAGAATCAGTTTGTCAACTTTTGAAACGGAAGAAATTATTGAATTGCCGAATAGTGCCGGCAATCACAGTTCTTCGTTCGTTACTGAGAACACGGAATATGTAGTAGCAGGCACTCGATTCTCAGTGCCTATACCGCAACGTGACATGTCCATTGACGAATACAAAGGAAACTTCAAGGGTGCCATTTCATTTATTAAAGTGGATCAGGAAACAGGTCGATTTGACTTGAGCTTTCAAGTGATCATGCCTGGATTTGACTATGATCTGGCACACCCTGGAAGAGGCGCATCTCATGGGTGGATGTTCTTTACTACTTACAACACTGAGGAAGCAAGCACACTCATGGAGGTAAATGCTTCTCAAAATGACAAGGATTTCATTGCCGCGATTAACTGGAAAAAAGCCGAAGAATTGATCGCGAATAGCGACTTTGAGACCATGGCGACAGAGTATGCTCACAACGTATATGACGAATCTACGCAAATGGCTACTTCTACAATTAAAAAAGAGGTTCGCACTCTTGACGCTTCAAAATATCCAGGATTAGTTTACCTGCTGCCAACTCCAAAATCACCTCATGGCTGTGATGTTGATCCGAGTGGCGAGTACATTATCGGAAGTGGCAAATTATCGGCTTCCCTGACAGCTCACTCCTTTACCAAAATGCTGGATGCCATTGAAAATGAGAAATTTGACGGTGACGCTTACGGTATCCCGGTTCTCAACTACGATGATATTGTTGGTGGCGTGGTTCAATCAGGTGGCTTAGGCCCGTTACATACGGAGTTCGATGGCAAAGGCAATGGCTATACGACTTTCTTCATCTCTTCAGAGGTCGTTAAGTGGAAATTGGGAACGTGGGAAGTGATTGACAGAAAGCCAACCTATTACTCCGTAGGTCACCTCATGATACCTGGAGGAAATTCGAGAAAGCCCTTTGGAAAGTATCTGGTTGCACTAAATAAGATCACAAAGGACAGATACCTGCCGACTGGTCCCGAACTATCTCAGTCTGCGCAGCTTTATGATATTTCGGGCGATAAAATGGTGATGTTGAGTGATTTTCCTACAGTAGGTGAACCACACTATGCCGCAGGAGCTCCGGCCGACCTAATCAAGCCAAATCAGTTAAAGCTGTACAAGCTTGAGGAAAACAATCACCCGCATGCGGTGAAAAACGAGAAGGACACAAGAGTAGAACGGAATGGCAAGGAAGTACATATCTATATGACAACTATCAGAAGTCACTTTGCGCCGGACAATATCGAAGGAATCAAGGTTGGCGACAAGGTATACTTCCATGTGACCAATCTTGAACAAGATTATGATGTTCCGCATGGAATAAGCATGATTGGTGCAAACACCTCTGAACTTCTAATAATGCCAGGACAGACCGAGACCTTTGTTTGGGAGCCTAAAAAAGAAGGAGTTTGGCCGTTCTACTGTACAGATTTTTGCTCTGCTCTACACCAGGAAATGCAGGGTTACGTGAGGGTTTCGGCACGTAACTCCAATGTTCCACTTAAGTGGAGCCTGGATGGAGAGTAGGCTCTTTGGTTAGGTTACGGGCCCGCCAAGTTTTGGCGGGCCTACTTCCTCTAAAAACAGTAAACGATGAAAAAGTCAAAGATCTTCATGATCGTGGGGGCACTTCTACTGACTTCACTTTTCTTCCTTCCCATGTGGAATATCACCTTGGAGGCTCCACAGTATCCCGAACCAATAGGTATGAACATTCATATCAACAAGTTCGAGGATGCCAATCCTAACGATATCAAAAATATCAACATCATGAATCACTATGTGGGCATGAAAGATATTCCTGAAGTGATCCCTGAATTTAGCGTCTTCCCCTACTTCGTAATAGGAATGACTGTTCTTGGTATCCTCTTCGGCCTGATAGGAAGTAGAAAATTATACATCGTCTGGTTTGCACTTATGCTCGTCTTCGGATCAGTCGCGATGTATGATTTCTATTTGTGGGAATATGAGTACGGTCATGATCTCAAGGAAACGGCTGCAATAAAATTCACTGACGAGGAAGGGAAACCTATGGTCTATCAACCTCCACTCATTGGCAATAAAATGATCCTGAATTTCAAGGCGAAATCGTGGCCAAGATTGGGAGCTTATCTTATGTTTTTGGGCATGAGTTTATCCGTGTACGCATTTTACAAAGACAAAAAAGAAAAAAATGAATAGAGCAATCCCATTTGTGCTAGGAATGATCCTTATGGTTTCCTGCGAGGTGAAGCCTCAGGAAATCGTCTACGGGCAAGATGCCTGTCACTTCTGCAGGATGACTATCGTGGACAGGCAGCACGCGGCGCAACTTGTTACGATAAAAGGAAAAGCGTTCAAATATGATGCGATTGAGTGTATGCTGAACCACCTGAACAAATGGGATCAGCCAGAAGTGAAATATTATCTCGTTACGGATTATACAACACCGGGACAACTGGTTGATGCAACCTTGTCTCATTACCTTATCTCAGAAGCAATACCAAGTCCAATGGGAGAATTTCTCACTGCTTTCGAAAACAGAGAGGAGAGAGAGAAAATAGACAAAGAATCCAATGCAAAATCACTGAACTGGAATGAGCTCAAGCGAGAGTTCAATGTAAAACAATGAAATCTAATCAAATGAAACCGTTACTAGTACTGACCGCATTGCTGTGGCTAACCCTCTCAAGCTCCGCTCAAGAAAACATAGATCCTGGGAAAGACCGGTGCTCTCATTGCAACATGTTCATTCGCAACACCCAATTTTCTGCACTCGCTATTGACACTGAGAAGACCTATAAATTTGATGCCATCGAATGTCTGGTCAATTTTTTGAAAAGCAAGGAAGAATCAACCTTTAGCAAACTGCTGGTGGCAGACTACTCAACTGGAGGACGGCTGATTAACGCAACCAGTGCTACTTACCTGAAGAGCAATAAGATTGCAAGTCCAATGGGTGCTTATTTATCTGCTTACTCCTCCGCCGAAGTGGCAGAGAAAGTCAAAATGGAAAAAGGCGGAGAATTGATGAACTGGACTGAGCTAAAGGCTCGTTTTAAGAATTCAAACTTCGGGCTAATGAGTCATCCCACTCATCATCATCGACCAGATGCTTACGCACCTATCGGTGTGATGGGAGATCATTTGCATCACAAAAACGGGTTCATGGTTAGCGTCCGATACATGACCATGGACATGGAAGGGAACTTAAACGGATCTTCGGAGGCCAGCAATATGGAGATCTTTCAAGACTACATGGTAGCTCCTCAATCAATGAAAATGGACATGATGATGGTTGGTATCATGTATGCCCCATCTGACAAACTCACGGTCATGCTCATGCAAAAATTCGTGAAGAACGACATGGACCTAAGCAACAGGATGGGAATGAGATTCTCGACAAAAAGTAATGGAATGGGTGATTTGAAAATTTCAGCCTTATATGGATTGGTGAACAAGCAAAACACCTCTTTTCATTTCAACGCAGCAATCAATCTTCCCGTAGCTGATATTGAGGAAAGACACGATACTCCCATGATGGAAAACATGAAACTCCCCTATTCGATGCAACTGGGAAGCGGAACAACAGATCTGACCATTGGAGGCACTTACAAAGGGGCATCAAACAAGCTCAGCTGGGGAATACAACAACTCAGCACATTGCGAACAGGTGAAAACTCTGAGGGATATCGTCTTGGAAATCTATTTGAGTTGAATGCCTGGACTGCCTATGGTCTTACCAACTGGGTAAGTATTTCTGGCAGGTTACAAGGTCTCAACCTGAAAAAAATTGAAGGTGTTGATGAAGAACTCAACCCAATGATGGCCCCACTTGCAAATACAATGAACTCCGGATTTTCAAAGATCCGGTCCTACATAGGAACAAATATCTCCTTGGGAGAAAAAGCATTCTTTCGTGATTTCAAACTTGGATTTGAGGTCGGTTTACCAATTTTTCAAGACGTAGAAGGCATTCAAATGGACGAGGGAAGAACAATCAACGCCGGTCTTAGGTATTCCATCTAAGTTACAAATGCGCCTAACCACAACTTTTCTATTACTTCTAATAGCACATTTAGGAACCACAGGTGTGTTGAAAGTCTGTCCATCCTGCACGATACAGACGATCGCCGCAGCTGTTCGAACAGCCGAACCAATGGACTCCATTCTTGTTCAAAAGGGAGTTTATACATGCAGCGATCTTGAAGTGAAAAAACCTGTCTCGCTTATTGGGGAAGAAGGCGCGATTCTCGATGGTCTTGGCTCCGGATACGTACTGAAAATTCTTTCCGACAGTGTGACTGTAACAGGGCTTAAGATCATCAATTCAGGTAGAAGCTACACCAAAGATTTTGCAGCCATCTACGCATTTCGAGCGAATCACTTCACCCTATCAAACCTTGAAATCGTCAATCCTTTCTTTGGAATACTCCTGGAAAAATCAAAGAATGGTATAGTCCGAAGTAATAAGATTTACGGTGCTTCAAAAAGAGAAGATGATTCCGGAAATGGGATCCACCTGTGGCATTGCTCAAACACAATTGTAGAGAATAATGAAGTGTACGGCTTGAGGGACGGCATCTATCTTGAATTCGTCGATGATAGTATGGTGAAAAATAACTATGCTCATGACAACATCCGATATGGTTTGCATTTTATGTTTTCAAATCGGGACGAATACCTTGAGAATACCTTTCGCAACAATGGTGCTGGAGTAGCTGTGATGTTTTCCAAGTTTATCGTGATGAAAGAAAACAAGTTCACCCATAACTGGGGAACGGCTTCTTACGGATTGCTCCTGAAAGAGATCTACGATGCTGAAGTAGTAGATAATTCATTCACAGAAAATACCATTGGCATCTTCATAGATGGTTCTACCAGGATAAACTATCTAGGGAACCTGTTCAAGCAAAATGGGTGGGCCGTCAAAGTTTCAGGCGGTTGCTACACCAATAAGTTTTTCAAAAACAATTTCATTGGGAACTCCTTTGACGTCTCTTACAATTCTAAAATGAATGACAATAGTTTCAATGGCAACTACTGGAGCGACTATACTGGCTATGATTTGGATAAAAATGGAGTTGGAGATGTTCCGTATCGACCTGTCAAGCTGTTTTCCTATATCGTTAACAACACTCCAGAAACGATTATTCTGCTACGTAGCTTGTTTGTTGACATCATTAACTTTTCAGAAAAGGTCTCCCCTGTTTTCACCCCAGATGACCTCATTGACAATCAGCCATCCATTTTCGTATTCCAATGATCCAGCTCCAACATATCACCAAGCGCTTTGGCCAGCTTACCGTGTTGGATGACATCAGTTTTGAGATCGAAAATGGCGGAACTTTCGCGGTACTTGGACCCAATGGCTCTGGGAAAACAACCATCCTAAAAATCATTTTAGGTATGGTTTTACCACAGAGAGGCGAGGTTCTGGTTCAAGACAATAAGGTTCGACAAACTTGGGATTATCGCAAGCAGATCAGCTATCTACCTCAGATCGCTCGATTCCCTGACAACTTAACCGTGAGGGAATTGATCAAAATGATCAAGGACCTAAGAAACATGCCTTCGCGTGAAGATGAGTTGGTGGAAATGCTCGGACTACAGAAGTTTATGGATAAGAAACTTGGAAATCTCTCAGGCGGCACACGTCAGAAGGTGAACATAGTGCTTACGTTCATGTTTGATGTCCCGATTCTTATTCTCGATGAACCAACAGCCGGTCTTGATCCTGTGTCACTGATCCGATTGAAAGATCTGATTGAGAAAGAAAAGGCAGCCGGGAAGATAATATTGATCACAACACATATCCTTAGCCTGGTGGAGTCCTTGGCAGATGAGATCATTTTCCTTTTAGAAGGACACATTCATTTTCGCGGATCACTAGGTGCACTGTCTCAGAAAACCGGAGAAAAAGACCTCGAACATTCAATTGCAGCCCTACTCGAATGATCCTGAAAGTATTAAAATATAGCTTTTCAGACCTTATCCGCAGTAGATGGAGTTATGTATACCTGGCCTTCTACTTGGTCCTTGGATTTGTACTGTTGTTCCTAAATGACAACTTGTCCAAAGCCGTAATCACCTTAATGAATATCGTTGTTGTGCTCACTCCTATGATAGGCACGATCTTCGGCATCATGTACTTTTATAATTCCAGAGAGTTCACTGAACTACTCCTGGCTCAACCCATTCGAAGAAGGACCATCTTCCTCGGACAGTACCTCGGTGTTGCTCTCTCTCTTTCGCTTAGCTTGGTTCTTGGGCTTGGAATTCCATTCACCATCTATGGAATTACACAATCCTCTCAGATCTGGGATTTCGCAACGCTTTTGATCTCGGGTACCTTCCTGACCTTTATTTTCACCGGGTTGTCCATTTACATTGGGCTTCTGAACACCAACAAAATAAAAGGTTTTGGTTATGCCATACTTATGTGGCTCTTTTTTGCTGTCATCTACGATGGGATCTTTCTTATCTCCCTTGTGATCTTTGATGACTACCCGCTAGACAAGTTCACGCTATTTGCGAGTTTCTTAAACCCAATTGATCTTTCCAGAATAATGATCCTGCTGAAGTTGGACATTTCTGCACTGCTGGGGTACACTGGAGCATTGTTTCAAAAGTTCTTTGGCACCAGCCAGGGTCTGATTGTTGCATTTGCGATGCTCCTGGTGTGGACAATCGGTCCCACAATACTTATGATTAGGAAATCTTCAAGAAAAGACTTCTGAAAAGGCTAAATCTGCTAGCCAGCAATTTTCTCATCTAAGAGATTAAAGTTCTTATTCTCCCAGGTCTGTTTTACTGTAGAATTAGAGCTTTCTTCTTCGTACACTCTCCACTCGCTTACAGGTTTGGAATATACATTTAGACTTACGGACCTTCCTTTATTTGCATTTGAGTACCGATGGATATCCACGTGATTCATGTACGAATACTCGCTAGTGCCCAACAAGACAGAACTTACTTTCTCAAGGCGAACATCATCAGGGTTTATTTTGAATCGTTCCTCCTTTATCCATCCCTGGACCGGATGTATCCAGGCCTCTTGTGAATTGAAATCGTGGACAGGTGAGCTTTGGCCTTCCTCCCAACATACTAGCAGCACCTCAAAGTCGTCCGTTTTCGCAAGAACATTTCGAGCATATCGATCGTCATTCCAAGAATAGTAACGTTCCAGTTCTTCCCTTGGGAATTCTACTCTCTTCATAATTTCGAGCACCTTATTATGCTTGTTTTTGCTGCTGGCCAATTCGTAAATCAGCTCTTTGATCGTTGTTATCTTTTTCATAACTGTTAGATTTTTTCTCAATGTACCTGACCGAGAGTATCAGGCATATGACTACAGTTGTTCCATAAAATGACTTTAGTCAGATTGATTTTAATCATCAATTGAGGGAGCATTTGTCATTATCAACGATTTCACCCCTCGATAGCTTTGGATTCAAACACTGAAACCATGAAAAAAATATTAGTACCCATCGATTTTTCAGATGTCAGCAAATATGCTGCAGACTTTGCCGTGGATCTTGCCGAACGGTCAGGAGCAGAAATCGTCTTTTTGCATAGTATCCACTTCAATTACTTCAATGATTTTCCACATGCCACCGGACTAAACCTACAGCAGATGATCACCGATGTTCAAACTGCGGTTGAAGATCATATGAAGGAATTTGTAGGCGAGCTTAAGACAGACGCGAAGGTTAGCACTGAAATCTCAGGCCTTCACCTTTTGGAAGCAGTTAAGGATACAATCAAGGAGCAAAACATAGGCCTAGTGATCGTTGGAACAAAGGGATCATCCGGCTGGGCAGAATTGTTGGTTGGTTCTCAAACAGAAAAAATAGTTAGGTGGGCAAATTGTCCGGTGATATCGGTTCCAGCAGAAACATCATTTGACTCCATTCAAAAGATCCTGGTTCCAATCGATCTAACAGAAATCCAGGATGAGTTTTTGGACAAACTTGTGAAGCTTCAAAAGTTGTTCTCCGCTAAGATGGAATTCCTATGGGTAAAAACCCCTCACAACATTGAAAACACGGAGATGGTGACGGAAGAGTTCAATGAGTTGCTTAAGAAATATGGCTTCCGCGATTCAAGCTTTACAATCGCATTAAATGTATTTCCATCTGACGGCATCTTAGAGCACGTTAAAGACCTGGGCGCTGACATGGTGGCAATGGCTACTCATTCCAGAAGAGGAATCTCACACTGGCTTTCCGGTAGCTTAACCGAGGACACTGTTAACCATGTACAGGTACCCACCTGGACCTTCAAGCTGGACAAGAATGCCGATAACTTAAAACTATCAAGTTTTAAGAATGCTTCCGGAAAAGCAGAATACCAGAAAATTGAACTTCTTGCAGTATGAAGAAGATCATCGTACCAGTCGATTTTTCGGAGATATCTTCCAATGCACTTGACTTTGCGATCGACTTCAACGAGATAGTCAAGGGTGAAATTATTTTGCTTCACGTTTTAGAACTCCCTAGTTACTCATTCAGTACCATCGGTGAAATGGATCTCAATCAACCAGATCGCTTTCTTAATGCCAAGTTCATGGAAGGGGCACACAACCGACTCACCGAATGGTCTAAGCGGGTGACCGAAGCGGGACAGGAAGTAAAACTCAGGATGAAGCATGGAAATCCCTACCAGGGAATTGCTAAAGAAATAACGGAGGAGAAGGCCAACTGGATCATCATCGGATCAACAGGTGCGGCAGGTCTTTCGGAGATTTTCCTGGGGTCAAATGCTGAAAGAGTCATTAGACATTCCGAATGCCCCGTCATTACAGTCAAGGGGCCATGCAAAATTGCAGATATGAAGAACATCGTGTTTGCATCAGATCTCTCGGAAGAGCAAAACTGGGTAGCATATAAAGCGAAGGACGTGCAGGAAATGTTGGGATTGAATATGCATATCGTGAAGGTGAAAACTCCACATAATTTTTTATCAGAAAAGGCAGTTCAAGACCAGTTGAAAGCCTTTGCTAGCCGAAATCATTTTGAGAACACGACACTGAACAGCATTGAGGGAGATTATCCGGACGAGGGTATCGTCGATTTTGCAGAAGAGGTTGGTGCAGGGCTAATCATGATCGGGACGCACGGAAAAACCGGTCTCGCTCATATTTTCGGCGGCAGCAGAGCTGAGGATCTTGCCAATCACTCCAAAATACCGGTTTTGACTTTTAAAATGCCCTTTGACTAAAATCCTATCAATAGGTATTTGGAACAAATTTCTGAAAACCAATAGGCGGTCTCACGTGATCGCCTTTTTCTATGGGGTTCAATTCTATGTTCTCATAGGTTGTTGGTTCGTATTCTATCAGGCTCAAAAAATGTGAGATACAATTAAGCCTGGCTCGCTTTTTATCATCTCCATGCACGACGTACCATGGACTATCCTGCGTGTCTGTATGCTCAAACATCGCATCTTTTGCCTTTGAGTATTCCAACCACTTCTCTCTTGATTCCAGGTCCATCCTACTAAATTTCCATCGTTTCAAGGGGTTAGAGATGCGCTCCTTGAACCGCTTCTCCTGATTCTCATCACTGACGGAAAACCAATACTTGATGAGAATAATTCCCGAACGTATAAGCATACGTTCAAATTCGGGACAGGACCTTAAGAACTCCTCATATTCTTCATCAGAACAGAAACCCATCACTTTCTCAACTCCAGCCCTATTGTACCAGCTCCTGTCGAACAGGACAATTTCTCCTGCTGCAGGCAGATATTGTACATATCGCTGAAAATACCATTGTGTCTTTTCACGCTCCGTCGGCACACCTAGCGCCACCACTTTACAGACTCTGGGATTTAGTGGTTCTGTAATTCGCTTAATTACTCCTCCCTTTCCTGCAGCGTCACGTCCCTCAAATACTACCGCGATACGGAGACCCTTTTTTTTTACCCACTCTTGTAGGTAGACTAACTGCTCATGCAGCTTAAGTAACTCACGCTCATAATCCGATTTTCGTATAGATCTCTGTTCTTGGGACATATCAACATTTTTTTCTGATTCAATTTAAGACCATAAGAAAACTAGCCTGGTGATATTCATCAAGCGATAAGAAGACTTTGGTCATACCAATTGGCACCAAGATGATCTAACGTTACACGATGCACTTAACTTAAATAACTATGAACAAATTCAATAAAATGCTTGAATGGCTTGCCCACAACCCAAATGTAGCCTACTCATTTATTCGCATTTTTCTGGGAACGGCCCTGTTTATAAGAGGAATTATTTTGGTATCTAACCCGGAGGCAATGCTAGAACTTGCAGGTGGCCATGATTTGTTTATTTGGTTCTCTTACATCACGATTGGACATCTTCTTGGGGGGTTTCTAATAGCTTTGGGCCTATTCACACGAGTGGGTGCATTCTTCCAGATTCCCATTCTTCTTGGGGCAGTGTTTATTGTCAGCGACAAGAGCCTAATCATGGGAGGTCAATCCATTGAGCTCGCAGGAATGGTCCTGTTCCTTTTACTTGTTTACTTCGTTTTTGGAGGCGGGTCTTACTCACTGGGCAAGAAATTCAATTTCCCAAATTTGTAGTATTAATTCTTGATTAAGCCAGGGATGCGTTTGGAAAATTATCTGATTCAAATAAAGATACATACTATATTCACCCTAAAATCGGATTTAAACTCACTGCCACAATTTGATTGTGAATAAATAGTACATGAAAACAGCAACGATCGTTGGTGCCGGCCTGGTAGGCTCACTATGGGCCGTTTATTTATCCAAAGCGGGCTACAAAGTCAGAATATTTGAAAAGAGACCGGACATAAGAACTGCAGACATTTCTGCCGGAAAGTCGATTAACCTGGCACTATCTGAGCGAGGATGGAAGGCATTCGAAACTGTAGGAATAGCAGAGGAGATAAGAAAAATTGCCATCCCGATGTATGGCAGGACTATGCATGATCTTGAAGGGCAGCTGACCTTCCAACCCTACGGAAAAGAAGGTCAGGCCATATATTCGGTCTCCAGAGGTGGTATTAATGCGAAAATGATGGACATAGCAGAAAAAGCAGGTAATGCTGAGATCAGCTGCAATGAGCTATGTACCAATGTTGATCTTGAAAATGGAATAGTCTACTTCGAAAACACTCAGACCGGAGTCAAATCTGATGTCAAGTCAGACCTGGTGTTTGCAGCAGATGGGGCATTTTCCGCTGTCCGGTACAAGGGCATGCAACAACTCAATCGGTTCAACTATGAGCAACGATACATCGAAGATGGTTATCGAGAAATTCTTCTACCAGCAAATGCAGATGGGTCTTATAAACTAGAAAAAAATACGCTTCACATTTGGCCAAGAGGACGGTTCATGCTCATCGCACTACCCAATGAAGACGGCTCGTTTACCTGCACGCTCTTTATGCCATTCGAAAACAATGAGAATTCGTTCGAAAACCTGAAGACCGACGAACAGGTAAGGGCTTTTTTCAGGTCCACTTTCCCCGACTTTTACGAGCTTATGCCGAATGTTGCTGATTCATGGGAAGATCATCCACTTTCTTCGCTGGCAATAGTCAGATGCTATCCATGGGTTCATGGTAGAGTGGCTCTTATGGGTGACGCGGCGCATGCTACAGTTCCATTTTATGGACAGGGAATGAATTGCGGTTTTGAGGACTGCACAGTCATGTGGGAGCTCATGCAAGAGCACGGAGAAAATTGGGAAAAGGTATTTGAAGCTTACCAGATTTCGCGCAAGCCAAATGGGGATGCCGTTCAAGATCTTTCATTAGATAACTACCACGTAATGAGAGACTTTGTCGGAGATCCTGAATTTTTACTTCAAAAAAAGTTTGAGTTGAGGATTTCCGAGCTTTACCCCGATAAATACTTACCACTTTATTCTCAGGTATCATTTAGTCACATACCCTACGCCGAAGCATATAGAAAAGGCAAAGAGCAAGATGTTTACATCAAAAACCTTATGGCCAAAAACGATATTTCCGCTTTATTTGAGTCCGGTAAAATTGACGAGCTAATACACAAACACTATCGTCACAAACACTAACTATGGGTGATTCGCAAGAAGACATTTTCAACAAATTGAAGGAAAAATATGAAGCCATCGGTCAGGATGTCAATGTTCATTTGGATGGCCTTCTTCATTCAAAACCGATCACCTATTGGGATTACATTCAGACTGATGCATTGCTGAACTTGCAGATCAGACGAACTGATCAACCGGACGAGATGGTATTTATCATGTACCACCAGGTAAACGAGTTACTCTTCAAAATGATTCTTTGGGAGATTGATCAGGTAGCTGAGAACGAGAATGTTACGACGGAGTTCTTTGCCACAAAACTTGATCGCATTAGCAGATACTTTGATATGTTGTGTTCCTCTTTCACAGTAATGGGCGACGGTATGGAGGTGAAACAATACATGAAGTTTCGAAACACCCTTACTCCTGCCAGTGGTTTTCAAAGTGCCCAGTACCGCCTGATCGAGTTCGCATCAACCGAACTGATCAACTTAATCGATGCCCGTTTTCGGGAGACTATAGATCGAAATACACCTTTTAAGCATGCCTATGATCACTTGTATTGGCAAGCAGCCGGAAAGGACCACGCGACTGGAGAAAAATCCACACTCATTCAGCTCTTCGAGAAACGCTATATGGACGATTTCATCGTCTTTATGCAGAAGTATAATGAGTCAAATCTTTGGACTCGCTATCAGTCACTGCCAGAAGAGGAGCGCAAGGACCTACAACTTCAGAATGCGATGCGCCACTATGATCACACGGTAAATGTGCTTTGGGTTATGGCTCACTTAAATGCTGCAAAAAAATATCTCGGAAGTGGAGATGAATCAACCGAGGCCACTGGTGGCAGTGACTGGCAAAAGTACATGCACCCAAAATACCAGCGCAGAATCTTCTTTCCAGGCTTATGGACGAAGGAAGAACTCGACAATTGGGGCATTACAAACCTTGAAGGCCATACGACTCTATTAAAATCCCTTTAGCTTTGCATTCCGGTTTCAGGCCATCTAAGCTATGATCATTTTCAAAAAATTCACATTCGATTCCGCCCACTCTCTCCCTCACGTTCCTGATGGCCACAAATGCAAGGAAATTCATGGACATACCTACAAGCTGACTGTTTTTATTGAAGGAGAACTGGATGAAAAACTTGGCTGGGTGATGGATTTTAAGGATCTGAAAGATGTTGTGAAGCCATTAATAAACAGCATCGATCATAAGTATCTCAATGATATCGAGGGGCTTGAAAATCCTACATGTGAAATCATTGCCAAATGGCTGTGGGATCGAATCAAGCCTGGTGTTCCGCTCTTGAAGAAAATTCAGTTGGACGAGACTCCAACATCGGGAGCAGTTTATGAAGGTTAAGTATCTTCTACCTGCTTAGCTGATATAGCATTTTTCCATGGTTGACCAGCGCTCCAACAAAAGTAGGCTCTGAGTTGTACGGAAGACCAAATTCCTCGGCGGTAGCCCGAACGATCTTAGAAAGTTCCCGGTAATGTACGTGACAAATATTTGGAAATAGATGATGTTCGATCTGGTAATTCAGTCCACCAACGTACCAGGACAAAATCCTGTTTGTCGGTGCGAAGTTCGCAGTGGTTAACATTTGATGCACCACCTGATCACTTTCCAATTTGCTATTTTGATCAGGCAAAGGAAATTCAGCGGATGGAATCACGTGAGCTGGCTGAAAAATACACGATAGAATCAACCCTGTTAGAAAATGCATGCTCACCCACCCCAGCACTACATGCCACCAGGCAACATCAAGCACAAGAATCGGAAGAACAATAAATAGAGAATAATACAGGATCTTTTGGATGATCAGCTTCGTGATTTCAATCGCATAGGTGGTATTTTGGGTCTTCAATAGACCCATTTTATTGTATTTGCCTAGATAGGAAAAATCTTTAGTTGTCGCCCAAAAAAGTGTCAGTAAACCATATAAGAACCAAGCATAGAAGATCTGAAACTTGTAAATGGCTCTCTTGGGTTGGTTGGGGGAAAATCGCATGAGTCCGCCCGGATCTATATCTTCATCGTACCCGTCTATGTTCGTATATGTATGATGAAGTACGTTATGCTGAATCTTCCAATTAGTAGCCGATCCTGCTGATAGGCTCATTATCAGCTCCCCGAAAAAGTTGTTTAGAGATTTTTTCTTGGTGGCAGAACCGTGACAAAAGTCATGCATCAAGCTTAAACCACAACCAGCTAGTCCCACGCCCATCATTAGCCACAGTGTATAAAATACAAGCAGGTTTTCGGAGAACCGTCCAGAAAGAATGATGGCAAAAGGAGCAAGATAGATTATTGGTAACACAACTGCCTTCAACCAAATCCGATGATCACCAGTCTTCGAAATTCCGTTCGACTTAAAATAGTCATGTACTCTTCTACGTACCTCGGCTCCAAAGTCCTTGCCCGAATTGGATGTGAATTTGATTGGATTAAACGCAGCTTCTGCCATGAGTGAAAATTTCTACGAATCTAGTGCTCAACCTTCATTTTTTCATATTAAATCGCAAAATCGGTCGCATTTGCGTCATCTATTCCACATACGGAGCCTACCTCATTCAGATGGTCCCTATTCCCGTCAGCTAGCATTTGTCATCTGATCGGCATACAAATGTCATAACTATTCGAGCACCACCATCCTATTTTGCCTGCTCAATCAACTGGGAAGCTAACAATGAGTGAATCGAGTTATAAACGATGGATGGTAGGTCTGGATCTCTCCTCTATTGACCGCAAAATCATTCAACGTGTAAGTCATTTAAGCAGAATTATAAAGCCAGACATCATCCATTTTGTGCATGTCGAAAAAGAACTAGATATCCCCATCTATGTTCCTGCGGAGTACAAAGATGTTGTCCCGACCGCGACCGAGCAATATGAAGAAAAAATGAGGACATTGGTCGAAGATAACTTCGATAATGCGTCGGTAGAATGGAAGGTCAGTGTTGTTGGGGGCAAAACGTTTGATACCCTCGTCAATTGGGTGAAAGAAGAGAACATTGATTTTTTCATTGCCGGCAGGAAAAAAAGCGAAGAAGGAAGTGGCATTCTTCCACACAAATTGCTTAGAAGCCTAATCTGCCCTGCCTTGTTCATCCCCGAAAGTAAAATGCCCGGCAGCAAGAAAATCCTTGTAGCTGTGGATTTCTCTGATCACTCAATGATGGCACTAAAGACAGCAATAAAACTCGCTGAATCTGGAGAAATAACTGTGCATTGCCTGCATATCTACAGTGTTCCGATTGGATACCACAGTACAGGAAAAACCTATGATGAATTCTCGGAGATAATGAGAGTCAACGCCGAAAAGGAATTCAAACGATTCTCGAAGGCGCTTGATGCCGAACTTGATTTAAAATGTGTACTTCTTGAAAAAACTTCGCCTGCTGAGGTTATTTATGAGGAATGTAAAAGTGGTAATTACGATCTGGTGATCATGGGATCCAAAGGTCAGTCAGCCGGATCGGTGATGTTGTTGGGCAGCACGTCGGAAAAGCTCATTCGCATGAACTATGCATGCATGTCTTGGATCGTGAAAATAAAGGACGAATATATTGGTTTTTTCAAAGCACTAAGCAAACTATAAGAGTCATGAAGAACATTATAATAGTACTTGGTATAGGTATCCTAACAAGCTGTGCCGTCCAGGTTAAAACCTATCAAAACCCAACTATCGATTTTACTCAGTATGGCTCCTGGTGTTGGATGAAGGGCTGCGAAGTAGTTTACCAGGGGCCTGAGTATTACAACGACGAACGGGCGATCAACGAGATCTCAAATGCTATTGCATGGAATATGCATGACAAGGGCTACATGCAAGGTGATGATCAATCCGACCTGGTCGTCAACTTTTATGTCATCATGAAAAGAGACTCGATGGAAGTGACAGCCTACAGTACTAATTTCGAAAATGATTGGTTAGCGATGCTGTACCCTGAGTACGAGCAGTTCCTTAAAGGTAGTTTGGTTATAGACGTAATCGATCGCAGATCATCTGAGCTTGTGTGGACATCTAATGCAATCAAGTACCTGCAAGTAAACCCGGTTTTCGATAAAGAGTCTATCTGGAATGGTGTAAGTAAGGCGATGAAGAAATTTCCTATTAAACAGTGATTTGGATCCCTTTGCAGAAAATGTTCTGGCTACGCAGAAGCAATGCAATTATCTCAAGATCTCGATTCTGCTGCGAACATCTCCTCTCTCTGTTAACCTGATGAATTTCAGAAGGAACCTGAAAAAACGACCAGGTCGATAGATCTTTTTCCCAAATGCTTCAACCCTAGTGTCAAGATCGACGATGTATGTGTCGCGCGACTTATCCTTGAATGCAAGATCAGTTGCCACTTTCCAAGCTCCCTCCCTCGCAATGTCAATGCTGAAATCAGCCAAAGCCTCATCCCACCTACCAGACAGGAAATCAATCACTTTCATCAGTGGCCAAATTTTGCCCAATTCCCGTTGGACTTCATTCACAAGTGACCCTAGAATCTCATTGATCTTGTTGAAATCATTTTGAAGCTCATATATTTCGTTTTTAGGGCTAATCTTGGCAGCCACTATTCCAAGGTCGAGATTGATATGTGCATTCATTCCCAGGAAAAGGTGTTGAAGCACAACAGCGCCCTTGTCAGAGGCCGCATCGAATGCTAGTTGCCAGGATTTGGTTATCTCCTTGCCCTCCTTAAAATCGTAATAGGCCTCCAGGTATCGATTGGCAAAACCAACATCCAGTTTTTCCATTCTCGCGCCATCATCAAAAAATTTTTGTTCAATCTTTTCCTTGACTTCAACTGTCACCTTTCTGTAGAGCGCAGGGAAATAGCCCAACGGTGACCTATTCTGCTGTTCTATTTCGATTATATGCTCAAGGATTTCAAGTAGGTGGTCAATGTTTCTCGCCAGCATACCTAAATATAGCCTACACAACCATTAATTGTAAATTTTTAAGAACCCAACTTGAATACCTGAAATGATTTGAAGTAATTAACAGATGTACTCAATAAGGTTTCTGACCGACTATGTTTCCTTGCGGAGTGTATTGACACACCCAGATATCGAATCCATCGCAGCTTGCTACGCCACATCCTACCTCGGTCGTATTTTCCCAGACCATCTGCGTGTAATGACCACAGACTTCACCTTCCACGCAACTATTGTCACTGTAATTGTAGTGCTGCTTTTCACTTCCCCAGGCATCAACTACGTCAGTGATAGAAAAAGCACCTGATGTGCCCATCCATAGATTTTCCCCGTAGTTCCCAGTGGAGTGTTCAAACGCACACGTGGCTGCAAGTTGTTCTGCCCATTCCGTTGCTGACTCAGCCAATTCATCGGACCATGTTAAACCCTCAATTCCTACCTCTGTGCGATATCTATTGTGTACTTCCAAGAATTCTTCAGCAATCTCATTCACCTCGACAGGAGTCGTTGAGTCATCAGAAGAGCAGCCATTGATCATGAGAATACAGAAGGCGGAGAACAGTAGCGGTTTTTTCATTGGTTTGCGTGTACTTGTAACCTATAAACCAGTGAAAGTAGAGGTTCCCTTAATCCACCGCTTTGCTTAACCCAAGGGATTTACAACCAAAATGTAAAAAGATGAACTTATACCGGGATCACTATTTTGATCGACTTTCGACCGTACATAACGGATCTATTATAGCATCGGACCCTTGCACGCTGATAGTATTACCTTCAACAGTAGTAATCGTCAGCACCTGTTTTTCCGAAAGACTGTAGATTCCGGACAGATTCTTTAATAAGTCGGTTAAGTCCTCGCTTGAAGGGCAACTATCTCCGTCCAGCCACTCTGAATTGGGAGCAAACGATAATTTTCCATCAATGGCTTCAACACTTCCAATGGCAAAAGAATCGCAATCATCTACCAGAAAAACACATCCGTTTTCAAAAAACCATAAAGAAGACGTTAGATCAGTTTTTGTGATTCCAGTTTTTTGGAAGTCCTGAATCTTCCCACCAAAAGGAAGCTCAAGGGTTGTGGATCCGGTCTCCTCACAAGCAGTGAAAAGACAAACTAAAACTCCGAAGCAGATTGTGGTAAAATTTTTCATAGCAGTTCATTTGTTAACTCTACAGTTAACTGAAATGATGCCCTACCACAAAGTGTGAATTAGTGAAATATTAAAGACACTGTTTATCGTACACATTGTAATCGACATTGTCGATAAAGAATTCCTTCTTGTCAAGTGGTTGATCGATGACCCAAATGTCGTCCTTAAAAAACCTGAAGAGTACGAGTCCCACTTCACGCTCGAAGATGGCCCCAGTGTATAATTCACCTTGTCCGCCTACGCCTCCGGAGAACGGAAATGGATCTACGAACGGCAGATCCAGGGAATCGATCAAAGATTGAATCTGGGGAACATCGCCAAGACCAAGAGTATAGTAGTAGGTCCCTTCCGCCTCGGGTGTGAGTTTTTCAATCTCAAGACTCGTTGTCAGATACAAGTTCCAATGGGGACCATTTGTGGCTCCACCAGCATCTAATCGCATCTTGAATTCATCTCCCGTCTCTAATATGCCAAACTCAAGGAAAATCTTGTTTTCACAACTCTGGTCATGACAGTCATCCGCATTATCTCTGACAAATTCGACGTGCTCACCTGAAAACCTATTAACCTCTATCGTGATTACTGAGTCCTCCAGATTACGAAAGCCGATCCGGTCTCCTATCTCATAAGGTAAAAACTCGAATCCTTCAGGATTAAAGTCCGGACACCTATAGTCATACGACCCATCCCAGCAAGAACTTACAAAAAGGAGGATTGGAAACAATACTAAGAGCAATAACTTCTGTGGTTGCATAATGATGGTGTCTATTGGTTAGTAGAAGTATTCATGATACACCCCTATTCTTCGACTGAGGAATCATTAGTTCCTTTAGTATTCTGCCTTACATACGTACAGTCCTTCCAACATTAATCAATACGTCCTGATCACTCACTATGAGTATTCGATGAATATAATTGAAGTGTGATCCCCCTCGTTTCGAACGATCTCAATAGGATAACCGTGAGCATCGAGCACATATTCGAATTCGCTCCTGATTTCAAAATCGCGACTTGAAAATTTCCTTTCTATCTTAACTGGATTATTGTGGAGACTTCCAAGCCAGGGCCAACTAACATTAAATCCGAGCTGAGGATAAACATTAAGTACCGGATTTTTTGCATCATCATACTCATATCTCGCGATGTAATCGTCCTCCTGAGTTCGAATGACATTACCTCTTGAGTCGTATTCATAGGTTGTCGTAAAACCAATACCATCACCAGTTGTGGTCTTATATACCTGGTCATTTGAGTCATAATGGAGAGTTGTGACAGTGGCAAACCAGCCGGTTCCGAATTGAACCTCGGACATACGACCATCACTATAAGATGCTCTTATAACTTGTTCTCCCTCACTATTAGTTGCTTGAATGAACCTATTAAGAGAATCGTACTCGAAAAGCAAAAACGGTTTACCATCATTAGAAGTAAATGCCGTAAGCAGGTCATCGGAGTAAACTACCTTGGTAGTATCTAGCCCTGTTGCGTTTGAGAAGATGATTCTTGTCGGCCTTTTATTACCTTCGAGAATAGCATCATCGTTTCCGCAACCTGAAAATGATACTATGACAACTATTGCCAGTATCAAGGAAATAATTCGTTCGGTGGTGTTCATTTCGCATTGTCTTTTAGATTCTGCGTCATCAAAATCGCAAGGCAACATGAATTCTCCTAGCGATTTGATCATATGCACTTTATTGACAAACAGGTAGCTAAGCTATGAATGACTTTAGTTAACGGAGGCTCGAAAAATGCACAGGCTCATCCGGCATTTGCGTTAACCGAAGGTCCCCCCACTTCAGCCACCTGACATCTGCCTGTAATGAAAATATTCGCAAATGGTAACCCCCTGATTTGCACTTACCGCAAAAATTTAGGTCCCTACTTTGATTATGTGCAAACATTTAAGTTGGAGAAATGATGTCATCGAGCATACTCTAACTGAGCTTGATTGTCCTTACTCGAAATATCAAGATTCTATTTGGTCAAGTCCATTTTGCCACAAACAAGGCCAATGCCATAAAAATCGAGAATCCCGCGATAAGCGGTAGTGACCACCCAATCCAATTTACTTCTTCGTCCCGTTGAAGATATGTGGGTTCAAATTGTTCCCAATTCACAAGCTTGGCATTCTCATTGTGGAAGATCTTGGGATAGAAGAACAACCTAATTTGCTCATGATAATCCTGAGTTTGGCTTAAAAATTTCATATGATCAGTTAGGCTGGAACCGGCTACATCATTGAATACCAATTGGGTATGCATGGTAGGAATTGCCTTGGCCCAGCTTCTGCTCATGAGCTCGCGCTGTTCTATTTTGGAACGCATCAAACGACTGTCTTCCAGGGACTCCTCATCACCCAGATGCTGAATTGCATAATACCACAACCAGTTAAAGCCCTCTTCAGGTGGAAACCCAAATGATTCGAATTGAGGATATTTCGTGTAAAACTTTTCCATGGTCTCACGCTTGTTGGTATCCCACTTCTCGTGGTACCCGTCCCGTTGCTTAATCATTGTCGTCAGCGCCTCCGGTACGGGATATTTATTTGCAATGTGGTTGTTCAAAGCAGAGGGAAGCAATACGACCAAGATCAACCATGTGGCCAATAGCGTCAACGCATTAACAGCGGAATTTTGCTTGAGTGAGACCACCCAAAAACAAAGTGCAAACCAGAATAGCTGGTAGAGAATGCTAGTCACAGAAAATGCAACAAATCTTGCATCCCATGGCAGTTTCAGCAGCACAGCCGCCATGACTAACAGTAGCACCAGAGCAGAAAGAACTAGTGTGATCCTCACACCAAGCTTGACTAAAAGGAATCTGAATTTGCTCTTAGACATCACCCCAACCAATCTCCACGTACCAGATTCCACTTCTTCTGATCTGAGATTGTAGGTAAAGGCAACAATCAACAACGGAAATACGAATAAAATAATAAAGCTCAGGTCGAGGTTGCCATGCAGCAAGCTGACAGGATTCACAAGATCAGTATCATGACGCTGACCTTCAAGCGTTCGGATGTTCACACTTTGAACACTGGGGTTAATATCTCTTTGCCCGATACTAAGCGCAGCAATTGGGTGTGATGGGTTAACCAACACAAATTCCAGGTAATAGAGCAATAGCCCAATGTCATCACTATGAAACTCCAGGTTTCGTTCCAAGTGTCCTGCATGATTTTCGACTACATCCGCTGCGATTTTTTCCTGGTCAACCAAAAATTGCCTCCCTATCAAAATGCTGATGGCTCCCAAGATGAAAATCATGATCAGCCCTATCTGACAGGTCCTGGTTCTCAAAAATTGTTCAAACATTAATCCGTACATGGCCTAAATCGCTTTTGCTCTTTTCGACTGTCTCACTATCAAACCTATTGCAAGGAACGACCACAGTATCAGAGAAACGGACGATACCATTTCGTTTCTCAGCGATCTACCTGTCGACAGATACTTATGCTCAAAATCAGGAAATGCTTTCCATTCCTTCCTACTTACAACATGACTCTTGCCTTCCGAACCACTTACCCTGCTAGGACTTATGTACTTTATCTGAAGATCGTTCATCTTCTGAGCCAATTGATATCTATAAGTTTCCGCCTGCTGCTGAAAATCCACATAAGACTCAAAATCGGTTCCACACAGGGCCATAGAAAGATTCTTGATGGCGAGATAGGGATTGACAATGGCCAGCCAACGATTCAACCTGTTTTGATTTCGGTACTGATCCAGCAGTTGGATCTGATGCTTATTATAGATCTTAGCACTGATCTCCTCTCCAATACTCATGACAAATCCACCATAATTGAAGGGCAGCTTCGAAACGTCATCCACCTGGTGTACTGCCAATACTGAATCTCTCAACGACTGGTAATGAGGATCATTTGGATTGTGACTATCTCCGTGTTGAATCACCTCCGCCTCAATCTGAGATCTGAATTCAAGCTTCGTCGGTGTTGGAAAGTAGTAGCTACCCAGCGCCTGAGAACTTCTGGGAAGGAGAACAGTCATGAGCAACCACAATCCCAGAAGTTTCACAAGCGCATTTTTCGATGATTTGCTACTTGTCGAAACGAAGATGGTGATCAAACTCAGAACAAAAGCAAACAGCAAGTAAGCCAGCGAAATCAATACGAATCGCATCCAAGCATCACTGGAAGAATGATGATCGCTAAGGAGTAGCCAACATGTGATCAAAAGGAAAGGAAGACTGAAGAGAAATGCGATTCCTGTCAAACCAATGGCCCTTCCAAACAAGATTTCTTTCCACTTTGCTCCCTGGGTGAGCAATAGTTTTAAGGTCCCATGTTCCTTGTCTGAAACAATCGCAGAATAACCGATAAAAAAGATGATCAACGGCATAATAGTTTGCAGTATCATCGCCATGCTCAACTCTCCAAAACGAAGAAGACCCGTGGAGAAACCAGCTTCGGAGAAGTTGACCGTGTTTTGTTTGTGGGCCTCAAGAAATACAGCATTGCCGGTAAAACTCTCAATCCCGAAATCGAATTGGCTTAGCGGATGCTTGGTCCGAAAAGCGAACGTACCAAAATGCGCCATTCGGTGCGGATGTTTGTCCGGATTAGCTTCCCAACTTTCCCTGGCCATTTCCTGATGATCACTTCTAAAATGGTTTTGATCATAATACCGTACCCCACTGTATACAGAATAGATCAACAACATTCCAACGACGGCCATAAGTAGATAAATGGTTTTCGTTTTGAAAACAGTGACCCAAAAATGTTTGGCAATTAGAGTAAGAATGTTGAATCGCATACTTAAGTCATTTATATGTCGTCATTGGATCTCTCCTTGTTAGATGGTCTTGAGATAGAGTTGTTGAAGTTCGTTGGCACTGATGCTGTTCGTATCTGCCGTATGCACGAGCTTACCTTCATTCATTATTCCTATCCGAGTCCCTACGTTTACTGCATTGAATATGTCATGGGTGGCCATAAAAATAGACTTCTCTTCCGCAACCAGTTCTTTGCATATCGAAGTGAATTCATCTGTTGCTTTAGGATCAAGTCCTGAAGTGGGCTCGTCCATAAATATGACTTGAGCATTTTTTGAAAGGGCGATTGCAATACCAACTTTCTGGCGCATCCCTTTCGAGTAAGATGAAAGTTTTTTGGTATGCTCTTCTTTTTTCAACCCCGCTTTTTCCAGCAGAGCAATAAGTTCTTCTTTCGTGTGCGAATGACCTGAAAGCTTGCTAAAAAAATTAAGGTTTTCAATACCATCCATATTGCCGTATAGTTGGACAACTTCAGGGATGTAGGCAATCATTTGATTCGTATCTGAACCCAATTTCACCTCTTTCCCATTGATGAGCGCCTTACCGCCGCTTGGGTCGATCAGTCCCAGAAATAGATTAATGGTCGTGGTTTTACCGGCACCATTCTGTCCTAGCAGACAATATACTTCGCCTGAGGCCACCTTGAGGTTTAAATCTTTGAGGGCTTCATGCGTACCATAGGTTTTCGACAGATCAATTGCTTCTAACATTTTAGGAAATTGATTAGAGAATTTTACAGGTTAGTAGATGCAATAATATTGCATTTGTAGTTTCAGAACAATATGGTAGACCAGAATTACAGGAATGGCCAAATTCATTCACTCCTTAATCCAGTTCGAAATCCTCTTCAATCAATTCTTTGTTGATCATCGCGCCTGCTATGTTACCTGTATAAACTGCCGTAGCAACGGATCTCATTGGTTGTGCACAGTCGCCAACGGCATAAATACCATTGACAGTTGTCTTTCCGAACATGTCCACTCCAATATGGCCGGAGTCTGATATGGCACAGCCCATTGTCTTGACAAAGGAGACCCTTTGCTCAGTATCCAGACGTGCATAAAGTACGTCTATTTTTTCTTGGGAATCGTCTTCCATGATCAGGTGCGAAATAGTCCCATGCTCATGAGCCACTTGGCAAACGGATTTATTTACAATATCTATTCCCTTATCTAGAATAAGATCTACATCTTCAGTCACAAGGCTTTCATTGCCAATAAGAAAAAGTTGTAGTTCATTTGTCCAGTTGCTAATCAATTTCGCCAGTTCCACGGCCTGATTAGCTGGAACTAAAATGCCGGTTTTCCGATCGCTAAGCTCATAACCGTGGCAGTACGGACAGTGAACAATGGTTTTACCCCAACACTCCTTGAAACCTGGAATGTCGGGTACAATATCCCTTAAGCCAGTGGCAAGAACAACTCTCCTGCCCACTACCGTTTTCCCTCCATCAATTGATACTTCAAAAGATCCTTCTTCCCCCATTAGATCATAGCAGTTGCCATGATGCCAACGAACAGAAGGATATTTAAGAATTTGATCTCTTGCAACCTTCGAAATTTCAGCCGGTGCAACTCCATCCTGCGTCAGAAAATTATGCGAGTGTGGGGTTGATTTATTACATGGTTCTCCACCATCGATCACCAGGACATCTCTTCTTGAACGGCCAAGCGCCATCGCTGCTGACATTCCAGCATAGCTGCCTCCAATTATTACCACGTCATAGCTATCCATCTCCGTTACTTTTTCTACTGGCTCAATTAGACGAAATACCATCTAGCAAATGTCCTTTTTCATCTATTTCACCAAGGCTGTGAAAGGACTCGGTACGCGGTTGATATACACAGATATCCACTGGAATATCTCTGTTGGTAAGTTGATGGCCCAGATACTCCGTCGATAATAACCTACTCTTCTGACTCGCAAGATGAACTGCCACCAGCAGGTGAATATTTGGAGCAATTGAGGTGGGTTTGGAAATCTTCATTCTGGCCTTGGTAAGCACTGCATCTATTTGATAGTTTCGTTTCCGAGCGTTTCCGAAGGCATCTTCATAAAAGACATTTTCGATGCTGGAAACAAACACAACCTGATCAATACTCTTTTCGACAATGATCTCCCAAAGGTCACTTTCCGTTTGCCGATCGAATTCAAAATGCACCCCCAGAGCAGTGTAGAAAAATGCTTCTCCTTCGAAATTTTTCCGAACTACCTGCTCAATGTTGTCCGTGGGGCACACAAGGAATAATCTGCTTAGTTGCTCATTCCCCAAGGAGCTTTCGTGCATTATGTCTAGGGGTTAAATGGTAAGGATGAATGGTGTACATCAATTTTGAGACTGCCATCCCGCATCGCATAGCCAAATGTGTACTCGACCTTTGT
This sequence comes from Cyclobacteriaceae bacterium, assembly GCA_028285685.1. GTDB lineage: Bacteria > Bacteroidota > Bacteroidia > Cytophagales > Cyclobacteriaceae > Ekhidna. The sequence continues at coordinate 364,265 of JANQOR010000041.1, forward strand.
TTCATCGCCATTTAGATCTGTAAAGAAGTAGTTTCCCATTGCGAGTGCTCTATTTTCTTCCAGGATAAGCGCCTCGTTTTCAAAACGCACATTGGTCCAGGGCTGCAGAGCAAAACCTTTATCTTCTGAATATTCGTCATTGCCACCTATGAAATATGACAATGCGCCTTCTTCCGTGATCCTGAATTGTAGAACTGAAGTCTTGGTAGGTTTAAACAGTACTTCCTTATTATCAAAGTCATAGTGTCCACCGACGAAATCCTTTGTAAAGGACTCGCATTGCTCTCTTTCTTCTTTAAGTTCACCTATTCTAACAACTCCTTTTCCCCAGGAGTCCTGCGCATTTTCTACCTCTTGTTTTGTAATCATTGCTATTCTCTATTTTTAGTTTAACTCAGTCGTATCATCCTCCTCGAGCATCTACCACGGTCAGCCGTCTGATTGCATATCGGTATCAAACAGTGATGGATTTTGCTAAAATCAATTATGCAATAATATTGCATTTGAATCATTATCGCAACATTGTTGCATTTAGTTTCTCGGAATGGTGTATATTGTTTTCCCCTTAACAAAACCTAACATGTACGGTCGAAGAAAATTCATTTCATTCATTGGTAAAGCCAGCCTGGGTGCTGCCGCGCTCCCTCCTTTTTTGACTAGCTGTGGAAGCACATCAACACCATCGCAGAACTTTGGACAAACTAAAGATCAGACACTCAAGCGACTTGGAAATCTCGTACTAAAAGGCATAGATGCATCCGATCAGGATGATTTGCATCTTGCGAATGGTTTGAATTACCATACGGTCATCAAGTGGGGTGATAATATTACTGATGACGACACTTTTGGGTTCAATAATGATTTCACCTGTTTCATTCCGCTCGACAAGAGCAATCCAACAGATGGACTACTATGGGTTAATCATGAATATCCAAATCCACTGTTTGTATCAGATTTTAACTATCGACAATACGACAACCCCAAAGAGCAGCGCACGATAGAACAGGTGGACAAAGAAATGTATTCTGTCGGTGGAAGTATTGTACGAGTGAAGGAGGAAAATGGGAAATGGAGTGTAGTAAAGAATGATCCCCATAACCGGCGACTTACAGCAAAAACTCCCATCAAGTTAAACTGGGATAGCCCTATCTTGGGAAAAACAACAGTTATCGGTACACATAGCAATTGTTCAGGCGGGATCACCCCCTGGAATACCTTCCTTACCTGTGAGGAAAACTATCACACATGCTTTGGAGAAACTATATATGATGAAAATAATGTTCCTTCAAAAGTACCAGGTTACCTTGGCTGGGAAGCATTTTACGACTACCCACCTGAGCATTATGGCTGGGTCGTAGAGATTGACCCCACGGATGGATCAGCTCAAAAACACATTGCGCTAGGGCGATTTGCCCATGAGTGCTGCACCTTGTACGAATTGGAGGACAAGCGAATTGTTGCCTACTCAGGAGATGATAAGACAGATGAGTATTTGTATAAGTTTGTTTCTTCCGTCCCAGGCTCACTTAGAGAAGGTACGCTTTATGCGGCAGACACGATCAATGGAAAATGGCTCTCCTTGGATTGGGAAAATCAGCCAGTTTTAAAAGAGAAATTTAAAGACCAAACAGAAGTGCTGGTAAGAGTGCGGGAAGCAGCCAGGATGCTAGGCGCGACCGAACTCAACAGACCTGAAGATATTGAAATCGATCCCATTACAGGCAATGTGTTAGTAGCGCTAACCAACAACAAAGGGAAAAATGACTACCACGGCTCCATTTTAAAAGTGGAAGAAACGGATGGAAAGTTTGATTCATTGACCTTCAAGGCATCTACCCATTTAGTAGGTGGAGAGGAAAGTGGATTCTCGTGTCCAGACAACCTGGCGTTTGACCTTTCCGGAAATCTTTGGATGACATCCGATATATCCGGAAGTGCCATGAACAAGAAAGATGAACCCTACCTACCATTCAAGAACAACAGTTTATTTGTGATTCCAAGGTACGGTGCAGAAGCCGGTAAAGTGATAAGAGTGGCTTCAGCTCCACGCGATGCAGAACTCACCGGACCATGGTTTTCTCCTGATGGAAAAACGCTTTTCCTAAGCGTACAACACCCTGGCGAGTTAACAACGGACCTGAAAAACCCAACCAGCAAATGGCCTTTTGATGACGATGGAATCCCGAAGCCTGCAGTAGTTGCAATTACCGGAGATCTCATTGAGAAAATGAACAAACTGAGTCAGATAGAAGCTTGAAAGGTCAACTTCACCAATGGTCTTTGACTCCTGCTAAGCTATTAGGCTTTGTTAGTAATAGGAATGGGCTTGAAAGCAACTGCACCTTTACCTTTTGAAGTAAACACCACATCTATTCTGCCAAGATTGATTCCTGCCCAGCCGACCTGGTTGATAGCCGTGGTAAAACCATCAGGATTGGTAAGGAGCAGAGGTTCATCCATAAATGTGTGTGTATGTCCACCTAAAATGATGTCAATCTCGCTTACTTCCTTTGCCAGTTTTTTATCCGATGGTATGTCAGATTCCCCATAGTCATAACCCATGTGTGAAAGACAGATGATCAAATCACATTTTTTGGCGGTGAGCTCCTGAACCATTTCGTTTGCTACAGCAATCGGGTCCATGTATACGGTATTGCCATACATCTTAGCGTTTACCAAACCTTCCAGTTTGACGCCAAGGCCGAAGACGCCCACTTTTATTCCGTTCTTGTTGAAAATTTTGTACGGCTGAACCTGTCCGGCGATGGTATTTTTCGAAAAATCGTAATTAGCGCTTAGGTACGGAAAACTTGCGAATTGCATGGCATACTTAAGTCCATCCAAGCCGTTATCGAACTCGTGATTGCCTACGGTAGTCGCATCGTACTGCATTTCACTCATCAGTTTCAATTCCAGCTCTCCCCCAAACATGTTGAAGTAAGGAGTGCCCTGAAATACATCACCGACATCCAGAAGCAAGAGGTTGCCTTCTGTTGATCTTATTTTTTTGATCGCGCTGGCTCGAGCAGACATTCCTCCTAGCCCTTTGTAGCGACCATCTTCAAACGGATCTATGTGCGAGTGCATGTCATTCGTATGAAGAATCGTAAGTTTTTTACCTTTTAGGTCTGTTTGGCAGCTACTCAGAATGAGTGGAGATACAGCCACCGAAGCAGAAGCTACCATTGATTTAATTAAAAACTCTCTTCTTTTCATGGCTCAGATACAGTTATGAAATTTGCTATATCTGTTCTGATGGAATCGCCTCTTGCAGTTTGTTCCCTGATTTCCTGTACAATCATGTCTCGTAGCTTCACTGGAGGTACATCCACTCTATTTAGGGGTTTCAGCATTGAAAACCCGCTTCCTCCGTTGGCAAGGTAGTCACTGGTAGATATCATATAAATTTTGTCTGATACGACCTCTTTGCCATCCACTCGAATGTTTAGTAGTGTAGTGCCAGACACATGAAAGCTGACCGGCCATATCATACTTCTGCCTGATTGACCAATGAACTTTATGAGCTCAGTCAAGTCATCACCCGTGATCTCCAGCAAGACCATCTCGTTTTCAAACGGCATCAACTCGAACACATCTCCCAAGGTAATTGGCCCTTCATTGATTGGTGCTCTGAGGCCGCCGTGATGGTTCATGATCGCAACATCCACTTCTTTCTTAAATGAAGTGGCGGACTGCTCTTTTGATAGCTTAGTAACAAATGTCCCCAACGTCGACTCATACTGGCCCTCTGTCGTCAAGTCATGTGTGGCGTATCCAATCACCTCATCCATAATGGAATCCAACCTCGCTCTGTATGGAACAATGATCGCTTCAATGCTTTCCGAACCTCTTACGTCAGGGTTAATTTCAACAGGAGACCAGGAATAGGAAATGTCGTACGTACCCGGGCTTGAACAAGCAACCAGAAAAATGAATAAGTAGAGTGATCTATTGATCTTACGAGCTTGTTTTAATAGTGTCATGATCCATACTCAATTCTTTTTCAAGATACGTTAAATAGCCTTCATAAATAGTATTTGCCTTATCAGTGGTTGGAATTTTCACATTCATAGGATCTGCAATGTCATGGTACAATCGTGTCCTTCTGCTTTTCATGCACTATATGCCTGTTAAACATTCTCTCAAACGCTCCTTTTTTCAATCCTCGACCAATAAAAACCAGCTTCCCCTCCCGATGATCAGTAGATTCCCAGGGAGAGCCATCAGTTGCAATGAATGTACTCCTGGCTGATTGCAGAATTACTCGATTTGGATAATTAGGAATGGCAATAAACCCCTTCACACGATAGACCTGACTCCGATAAAGATGTACAATTCTATTTAGGTCGAGTTGCATAAGGTTTAGATCTAGAGGATTTGGAAACGTGAGGGTAAAGGTGGTGATCTTGTGGTTGTTGCTTTCCTCTGATCCGTATTCATGATGATGGTGCGTGGCTCCCAAATTCTCAACGGTCTCAGGTTTACTTGTGCCGATTTTCAATATTTCGTCAACAGGGAATTTTCCTTCTTGGCCTTTAAATATTTTGGCTTGAGGATTTATTCCTTGAAGCACCTCACTAGTGTGTGAAAGCTCGTCCTCTGAAACAATGTCAACCTTATTCAGTAGCAAGACATCTGCTACGGCCAGCTGTCGAAGCGCTTCTTCTGCTTCAGACAACCACTCTTCGACCATCCCAACATCAGCTAAACAAATGACTTGCTGGAGTTCAAAAACCTTTTCGACCCTTTGGTCTTCAAGAAAAACCTGGAGAATGGAACTTGGGTCTGCAATACCAGTTGTTTCAATGATCAGTCGGTCATACTGATCTCTCCTTTTGCTGGCTTCTTCTAGAATATCAATCAACCCATCTGCCAACGAGCAGCAAAGGCATCCGGCACTTAACTCCACCACTTCCTCTACCCCATCCATAACCAATCCCCCATCCACATTGGTCTCTCCGCACTCATTCTCGATGACAAAAATCCGTTCCGGAAGACGTTCTTTGATAAAATGGTTTAAGAAAGTGGTTTTGCCTGCTCCCAGAAACCCAGTAATAATATGAACAGGAGTTCGATTCATATATCAATTCTCAGAATGATCCGCTTTTCACCCGACTGTTTAATCTCAGGAGACCGGTGAACAATCCCCTTTATCCGATTTGGCCTGTTGGGAAGCTCTCCTTTCAGAATACCTACTTCAAAAGCCTCCATTTGTTGAATCCTGGATAGGTCTTTTACGATCTTATCGTTGGTTGTACCTAATGCCAATCGATTTACTGCCTTTTCAGGAAGCCACTCGGTACCTTTGCCATAATAGGTGGTAAAAAGCCTCAGCGTATAGCCATCCGTATGGAATTTCGTGCAGGCATCGTTCGTGATGGCCCTCAAATGAATCGTGCCAGATTTGTTTTCGGAAAAAGAAATGAAATCTCTGGCAAGTATCGTCAAGTCCCTCCAAAAGAGATCTAAAGGCCTCAAGTCGCTCCAGGTCCATGTGTGCTTTGCCATCCCAATGTGATCATCCAGCTCGTCCAGACTTGTGTGAAATTGGATGGGATCTGGTTCTTTGTTCAAAACTTTTTCTAGAAAGTCGGATATCTCTAGATTAACATCCCTCTTCCAGCAGAAGAGGTTTACATCTAATTCATTAACAACATTTCTGTCGGTCCATGAATAGCTGATCATTTGTCTAGGTTTTTTGGATTTCACCCCCAAGAACTGAAGTTCAGAAAGTAGGCTCATGGCTAGTTTACAGACGAATTGGTGAGAATGAAAACCAGGTGTCCATATTCGTCCTTATTTAGCTTCAATCGACCTTTTACTGTAAGTATCTCATCCATTTTGAAGGGAGGCTGTTTCGTATCAAATTGAACTTCAGCCACTGATTCCAGACCTACTCCGCCCCCACAAAAGAAGCATGATGCATATGGAAGCTTGGAAATGATAATTCTGTTTCCTTCGATATCAACAGGTAAATAGTATCCGGTGAGCGTTACTACTTTCCCTTCCAGGGATTTGATCTTATCATCAAAAATCGGGATTTCTGCTTCCATCCCGAGTTTTTCCATATACTTCCACTCGAACCGGGTATTTGAAAAAATTTCCCAACCTGAAACCTGAAATAAAATTGCCGCTAGAAGGTTAGTTATCATGAGCATAGTATTTCCACTTTAAATTCTGAACATGGGCGTAGGCGATAATCAAGGCTCCAATAACCGATAAAGTGACCGCCAGCCCGAGATTGGACACTGCCTCGCCATTGACAAGCAATAAAAACCCGGCTAAAAAGAGAATTGGCACAAAATGCTGGCGATGAAGCATGTATCCCCTCAAAAACGAGAATGACCCGATGGCAAGCGAGGAGCCAAGAAGCGCAATCTCTATCCATTCCTGATCAAACACATGTAGCAATGAATCGAGTCCGAGAATCAAAAGAAGTGGGATTAGGAGGCAATGTGTCATACAAACTATCGAAGTGCAAATGCCCAGCTTGTCTGCAAAAATTGTTAGTTTCATATATGCAACTTTATTGCAAATATATCATTTAAAACGTTTATGCAGCATTATTGCATATATTTAAAAAATCTTTGAAAAAAAGCATCTAGAGCAATAATGAACTACCAATTAATCAGATAGAATTACCATGTCAGAGATAAAACCAACCATTCAATCAGAGCGATTACTTGTACTGGACGCGCTACGAGGTTTTGCCCTTTTTGGAATTTTACTTGCCAATCTTTATAGCTTCATGGGTTACAACACCTATGTGGTTCCTGACGAAATTGTTACACTACCTTTCCTTGATCGAGGAGTACTGTTTTTCATCGACTGGTTTGTAGAAGGCAAATTTTATGGAATATTCTCCATCTTATTTGGCGTTGGCTTTGCTTTACAGGCGGAACGCTTTCAAGGTTCAGACACCAATTTTATCGCTTTTTGGTTTCGCCGAATGCTGGTACTATTATGCTTTGGTCTATTTCATATGTACTTTATTTGGAACGGAGATATTCTAACACTCTACAGCTTGTTGGGAATGCTGTTGCCTTTGTTTATGAATCTCTCAAATCAAGTGCTAATACGGTGGATTTTAGTGTTGTTGACCACTCCCCTGCTGATGCATACCTTGGTGTATTTTACGCCAGAGTCTCCTTTCTGGGGATCACTTACCAGGATTTCTACTGACTTAAAAACGGAATGGGGATTTGGTGATCTCACATTGCTCGAGATGCGGACCTCCAGCTCCGCATTGGAAGTTTTCTCAGTTAATGTCTTGTATGCTATACCGCGGGCTATGAGTTACCTGATATTCGGCCGTTATTTTCATGTGACAGGCTTGTTCCTGATCGGGCTGGTTCTCGCAAGGATTTGGCTACCTAAAATGCGAAACAATGACATCAGGGTACCAAAGGCGGCCATTTGGTTTGGCTTGCTTGGTTTGACAACGCATTTTGGTTATGCACTAGTCAAAGGGTCACATGGATGGCCAAGCGCATTTAGTGAGATAGGGTTTCTTCTGGGATTCATTTACCATATTGGTGCCACAGCGTTCGCACTGGCGATATGTATGTTGGTGTTATACCTATGGTCCTCTGGAAAGGGTCAGTTTCTATTCAAAAATCTTGCAGTACTTGGACGTATGGCGCTCTCCAACTACATTTTTCAAAATGTAACTGCAGTTCTATTGTTTTTCGGCTATGGATTAGCGTTGATGCGAGAAGTCCCTTTTGCTTCTCTGCCTTTGTTTGCTTTTGGTATTTTGGTAACACAGTGGGCATTTAGCCGGGTATGGCTCAATAAATTTAAACAGGGACCTCTTGAATACATCTGGAAAAGGCTTACCTATCGATCCGGAAAGTGAAATTCAAATAGGCCACTCATCCTGAAATCCATTGCCAGACTCCATCCCAGCAATTTCATAGTCCATCAGCAGGCAATCATCCAGGTCTTTGGTAATTTTCTCTTTGTCCATATCCTGGCCGATAAAAACCATTTCATTCATTCTGTCTCCCCACTTTTTGTCCCATTTGTCCTGAATTGCAGTCTGGTTTTCAAGGTAAGCAGGATTGAGTGCTCGCTGCTTCATCGGCACGCTCGCCCACCATCTGCCATAAATTTCAGCTTTTAAAGAACCTCCCGCCTGACTCCAAAGTATTGCCTTGTCTGGCCTGGAGGCAATCCAGAATATTCCTTTGCTTCTAATAATGGTTGTGGGAAAGTCCTGGCTCACATAATTTAGAAACCGTTGTGGGTGAAATGGTTTTGAATTTTGGTAAACAAAAGAACTAATACCATATTCTTCAGTTTCCGGACTGTGACCAATTCCGTTTTGTACAAGTTCTAGCTCCTTCTGCCACCCAGCAGATTGTTCCGCAACTTCATAGTCAAACATTCCTGTATTTAGTATTTCTCTTGGATCCACCTCGCTGTGTGTGGTGCGGATGATTTTAGCGGTTGGATTTAATTTGTCTAAGGTTCTTTCCAACAATCCCAGCTGATCTTCGGACACGAGGTCTGATTTGTTCAAAATAATCACATTGGCAAACTCCACCTGGTCAGTCAGTAGATTGACGATCGAGCGATCATCCTCTTCGTCATCTGTCATCTTACGATCAAGAATTGTTTCTGCACTACCAAAATCTTTGAAAAAATTGAAGGCGTCCACTACAGTAACCATCGTGTCCAGTCTACTTATCTGAGTCAGGTCATAAAGTTCATCACCTGTCGCAAAGGAGAAGGTTTGTGCAACCGGTATCGGCTCTGAAATGCCTGTGCTTTCGATAAGCAGGTAGTCGAACTTTCTCATCTTTGCCAACTTCTCGACTTCAATCATCAAGTCTTCCCTTAAAGTGCAACAAATACAGCCATTGCTCATCTCCACCAGTTTTTCATCTGTTCTAGAGAGCTTGGCGCCATTTGCAACCAGCTTCTCATCGATGTTGACTTCGCTCATGTCGTTTACGATTACGGCGACTTTCAAACCTTCACGATTATTAAGCACGTGATTCAACAAAGTAGTTTTCCCAGCACCCAAAAATCCGCTGAGCACTGTTACTGGTAATTTCTTCTTTTTTAGAAAGGGCATTATTCTAATTTTTCTTTATCTGAATTATAAGATCATAGACCGATCGGATTTCGGTTTCAGAACCATTCTGCTCAATTATCCATACATTTTGATCCTGATCCGATTGTACCTTGATCAGAATTTTGGCATCCGGATCGACCTTTACTCCATTTCGCTCCAGGGCTCGTTGGGTCCAGGTTGCTGAATCTCCCTCCCCGATCAATGCCACTTCAGTATCATAGTTATTGTGGATTCTAAAAGCACCACTTTGACTGTCAAAATGCATTCCCTCCGTTGCAAAAGCTTCCTGAAATGCACCATTAAGGATCAGGTCTTCTGGCGCTCCAATCTGCATAGAGCCACCTTTGGGCAACAGCCATATTCTGTCCGCTCCCCTAAGTGCCAGATCCATATCATGTGTGGATAGCAAAATGGACTTACCACTTTCATTGGCCATTTTCCGAAGCAGCTTCATGATTTCCACTCGGCGCGGCAGGTCCAGGAAAGCAGTGACTTCATCCAAAATCATTACTTGCGGCTCTTGTGCAAAGGCCCGGGCAACCATGATCTTCTGGCGTTCGCCATCACTTAGCTCGGACAATGTTCTGTCTGCCAATTCATCTGCACCGGCCATGGCAATAGCTTCCTGAATAATTTTATGATCGGAATCTTTCAATTTTCCGGACCAATCCGTGTATGGGAACCGTCCAAGTGCGACTACCTCATAAGCAGTTAACATTCCTGCGTGGACTCTTTCAGTAAGCACCAGACTCAACTTTTTGGCAAGGTACTTGGGCGTTAGTTCATGTATATTTTTGCCCTCCAAAAACACCTTACCACTAATCGGTTTTTGATCTCCTGAGATCGTTCTCATCAAAGTGGACTTACCAGCACCATTTGGTCCTATCAGGCAAACCAATTCTCCGCGTAGTAGGCTTGTGTTAATTTCTGAGGTGATTATCTTCTCGTTTGATAAAGACCGGTAACCCGTCGTTAAATTCTCAAGTTCTATGACTGCTTCCATTTTCAATTCTTAGATTTCAAACCCGCGCATTTTCTTATTTTTCAAGATCACCCACATTACCACTGGGGCTCCTATGAGCGCATTTACCGCGTTCAAATGCAAGAAGTGCTTCTCCCAGGGCAGATGAACAAAAAGATCGGCGGCCTGAGCTATAATGGCACCCAATAGCATCACAGCAGGCATAAGGATTCGATGGTCTGAAGTACTGAATAATCCTCTGGCCAGATGCGGAATAATCAAACCCAGGAAAAGGATCGGACCACAGTAGGCGGTGACCGGACCTGCTAGCAATACTGCGCAACCAAGTGTGATCAACCTGGTTCGCTTTACGGATAGCCCCATGCTTCTGGCATAGTTTTCTCCAAGTAAAAAGGCATTTAACGACTTGGTCATGAGCCAGCCGCCAACCAGGCCTACAATTGCCATAGGAACTAGCACGGGAAAGTGCTCCCAATACACTCCTGCAAAACTTCCGTCATTCCATCCTGCATAGATCTTTGTTTGTGATTGGTTGGTAAAGTGCAGGATAACGCTGATTAATCCTTGGGCCAGAAAGCCCAGCATCAATCCGAAAATAAGTAAGGTAATGGTGCTTACGTATTTCGAAACCGTTACCATAACCATCAGCACTAGTACACACCCCAGCATGGCGCCTGCAACAATACTCAGATTACCCATGAACTCAAACTTCTCAAGAAACGATGACCCGATGACAGCTGCAGAGGTTACTACTAAGGCGACTCCGAGCTGAGCTCCGGCGGTTAGGCCAAGCGCCCAGGGTCCGGCCAGTGGATTTTTGAATAAGGTTTGCAGTTGCAAGCCAGCAGCACCAAGAGCAGCTCCTCCAATGATGGCGGCAAGTGTACGTGGCAATCTCAATTCCAGGATGATCGTGCTCCATGTGGAATCGGAAACCTGGCTTCCAATTAGAACATTAACGATACCAGACACCGGAATTTTCACTGAACCAATTCCAAGTTCTAAGAGAAAAACAACCAGGGTGCCCACAATTAGAATTGGAAACAGGAAAAGGCGAGAGTGACTTGCGAGTCGAACTTTTGATTTGGGGGTGCTTATAGATGTAGTAATGGTAGATGCCATAGGTCGTTTCTGGTCTAGTTGTACAGGTTGTCATTTACTTCGAGGGGCAGTTTTGTAGACTTATCAAAATGATTCATGAAATAAGGCTCATGATCCATCGGTAGCTCTGGATGAATCAACCTGATCAAGTCCGCCAAAACCACGTCTGGTCGAACGACGGCACTGCCATACCAATCGAAGGCATTATACTTTGGCTTGATTCGTTTCATGTTATGATACAATTTGCCCTCCTCCCAGGATTTGAAACGACTCATGAAGTTTTCTGAAGGCAGAGATGATGAGTGTATATCTCCAATCATCCAGTGCGTTGCCCCGTTCGCCCTCGACAGTAGTTCTTCACTGCTGACGGGTTCTCCTCCATTTCGAACAGGTCTGGTAAAATCTTCGAGGACATTGACGATACCTCCATCTCTCATGAACTGAGCCTCGATACTATTGGAATGCATGATCCATCGATCTTTGCCCGCATAGTAACCCCAGATCATCGTAGGCTTATTGGCTATTTTACTTGTGAGGTCTCTCAACATTGTGACCCGGTTGACCACCTGGTCAAATTTGTCGTTGGCTATACCCTCAGCATTGAAGAATAAGGAGTAAAACTTGATCCATTCGGCACGGCCAAGATAGTCCTTCTCAGCCCACTCAAAGACAGATGCAGTGGGGATCCCAATGTCTCTACTTTTATCAAGAACATCAGCAAAATCCAGGTTCGAAAGGTTCATCAAAAAGAGATCAGTGCCCCTTTCGAGTAACACCTCAAGATTAGCTGGTTGATGCCAGCTATATCCGATTTGGGCCAGGTCATTGCTAAGGACTCGATTCCTTATTGAATCATCGTAGGAAATTGCTCCTCCAACAGCTACCACTTTTTCGAAAAGTCCAAGCTCGGTCATGAAGCTCTCTCCATTTTCGATATTCAGCGCTACTCGATCCGCAGGGATCGATATGACTGTCGCACCGGAAAGTTCTCCATCAAGAGTTGGACTTGGGGTTCCCTTTTGAACCAAGACCATAATATCTTCCCTAACCTCATTTCCATTTCCCTCCCATGAGCTAAGGCGGGCATTGGTTCGAACAATTTTGTAGTTCCCGTGGTAGCTTACGCTGAAGTTCTCAGCATATCGAATGTCTGCTTTTTTTTCAAAGTAGTCTCTGCCTGGTTCAAAAGTCGCAAAGTTGCCAGTGTCCACTTCCGACGGAGTTCCACAAGAAAAGAAGATCAAAGGGGCTAAAAGAAAGTAAGCGGATGTTTGGCTCATTCTACTCATCTCAATTGACTTTTTCCATGCGATCCATAAAATACAATTCATGATTTGGCAACACATCCGGATGAAATAGGCTTATAAAATCACTCAGCAATAAATCAGGGCGCATAGGAGCTGTTTGGTACCAATCATATCCGCCATAATCCGTAAACTTTTGGAAATGATGGTATAGGTTGTGATTCCGATAGGCCGGAAAAGCAGACATGTATTTTTCCGTAGGCCAGTTCCCGGTGGTGGATTGAAAAGAAAAAATAAAATCGATTTCACTCGCCTTTCCTAAAACGATTTCATCCGATATCGATATTCCTTCTGAAAGTCCATTGGCCAGGGTGATCGTGATAGCCGCCTCCTTATCCTCAAAAGGATTGATCGCACCGGCTGCCGTCAGAAGCTCCGCAATAGCGCCATTCGACCTAACCGTCCAATTACCGCTCTTGCTGTGCATCCCCCACATGGCAGTGGGCATTGCAGTTTTGGATGCGACAAGGGCTGTTAACGAGTCGCATCTTGATTTAATTTCATCAAAAAGCTTCGTGGCTTTTGCTTCAGCATTGAGAAAGAGTGCGTCGTACTTGATCCACTCTAGTTGTCCAAGGTAGCTTGTCTCACTCCAGGAAAATTCCGGAGCGGCCTTCAGACCAAGTTTTCGCGTATTCTTAACTCCCTCGGCTTGAGTTAAACTAGCGGCGGTAAGCAACGTCACTTCAGGTTTTAAAGCCACAAGTACTTCAAGGTTTGGGCCCGTATGCCATGAAGGTCCAATGGCCTTCAACTCTCCGTTTAAAAACCGTTGACGCAACAGTGAATCATATACAGCATCATGGCCTAACCCTACCAGCTTATCCGTTTCCTTCAATAAAATAAAACGGGTTGGAGCATCATCTGCATTTCCTGCGATCGTTGATACCGGTATCTCAACTACGTGTGCTTCGGCTAGTTCTCCTGTCAATGGTGGTGCAGGAGTTCCCTTTTGTACAAGCACCAACACATCAGAAAAAGCATTAGACCAGGAAACTGAATCTGAATCCTGGTCCGCCGCTCCATAATCAACTTTAGTCTTGATGATCTTGTAGTTTCCATGATAAGAAACTTGAAAATTCTTTGCATAATCTATTGAAACCTTATCAGCGAAATAGTCAATTGCCGAATCCCGTATTTTTTCACTTTCGGTAGCCGTTTCATTCGATGAACAGGAGGTCAAAAAAGCCAGGTAAAACAAAATTATCAGGTACTTCATCGTTTCGTCAGGTTTACTTTGTCAAAAAACATTGGCGTATGATCCGGAAGAAGTTCGGGGTAGAAGATCGACACAAGATCTTCAAGTACCAGGTCTGGCCGAACGTCCGGAGTCTCATACCAATCATAGGCATCATGTTCATGCCTCGTTCTTTTCTGGTAGTGATACACCTTCCCTTCCCGATACGATTTAAAGCTGTTGAGGTAGTTCAAGGGCGGCCAGCTTTCATCATCTGTATTGTTAATGATCCAAAAATCAGCCTCCCCCGCTTCTTTTAGCAGCCTCTCGTTTGTAATACCTACACTATGCGTTGGACCGTCATCCTTTAGAACATTTGTGCTAATTGCCTGTAGGTAGGAAGCATAAAAATCATTCCTATGCGCTTCCCAATCGCTGTTGGATGAGGGGTAGTAAAGTAAGAAAGAGGTGGCCTTTTCCCCGTTATTTTCTACCGCACTGATCAACTCATTGCAACGACTCTCAATTTTTTCAAACAACACATTTGCCTCTTTCTCTGCATTGTAGAACAGCGAGGTGAATTTGAGCCATTCTGCTTTTGCAAGGAAGTTCTGCTCAGCCCAGGAAAACTGTGGGACAGCATTGATCCCAAGCTTCCTAAGCTTCTCCATTCCTTCTAGTCTGGAATTATCATAGGTGTGAAGGACCAATAATTCCGCGCCAGCAGACATCAGCAATTCCGGTTGAGGAATGCTATGGAAACTATATCCAATTGATGCAATTTGCTTCTTCTCCCACCGCTCTCTCAACTCAATATCATAAATTCCTCCACCGCCCATCCCCACGATCTTATCCGTCAAGCCCAGGCTTTTCAGACGGGTAATCTCACCATCTTCATTTGCAGCTACAGTCTCAACAGGGATTTCAATGAACCAATACTCATCCGTATCGTTTTGAATCTCTGGCCGCTTTTTCCCTTTGGGGTATAAAATCAGTTTCTGCTTAAAATCAATTTCACGAGCCTCGCTTTTGTAGGACAGATCGACTTCCTTATACTCCTCCGTGTATGCAACCTTAAAGTTCCTGGCATGTACCACACGTGTCTCGGTCCATTCCTGTAAAGTCTCCTGCTGGGGGGTGGTTCCCGGATTTCCGCTGTTTATTGAACAGCCTGTTAGGATTAGGGCAAAAAAGAGAATTCTTATATTGAGTCTACTCATCAAATCAATCTCTTCTGAGTACAGTCACAGGATTAACATACAGTGCTTTCCACGATGGTGTGAATGCCGCGATAACAGACAAAACAATCAACGAAACCGCTACGAACACATAGGTGGTTACATCTACCAGTCCAACTTCAAAGAGGAATGGAAGTATCGGCTTTAGAATTAATGGTGCCAGTAGTAATCCTAGGCCTATCCCCAGGCCAGCTATGCTGAACAAGTCCTTCATCACCAGGAGTAGAATGTTTTGTTCATTGGCTCCGAGCACTTTTCTCAAAGCCAGCTCTTTGACTTTCAAAACCAATATGAATGACATGATGCTGAAGAGTCCAATTGCAGCAATCACACTTCCTATTGATGCTATTGCTAAAAACAGTAGACTAGTGACTTTAGATTGCCAGTTGGCATTTTCAACATGCTCACCCATTTGCATGTATTCGAAAGTGGGTTGGTTTTCATCCAGAGATAGGATGGCTTCACTTAGCTTTGATTCCAATTCAGCCAGTGAAAGCTCGGTGTTTACCACATAGTATGCATCGGTATCAGTATAGGAAAGAAGAGATAGATAAATACTTGGGTTATTGCTACCAATGATACTTTGATGCTTCACATTTTCAGCTATACCGGTTATTCTTAGGTAAGGTCTTTCCGATTCTAGATTCCCCAATTTCAAACGCTTTCCGATGGGATTTTCCGCCGGCCATATCCTGTTTGCCAGCTGTTCATCAATTACCACCCTCAACTCATTAGAAACATGATCTGAGTCGTCGAAGGACTTTCCCCTTAAGATATTTACTCCCATTACCTCAAAATAATTGGGGGTAACACGCTGAATGCTAACAAACGGGTTTTCGGATTGGGCTTCCTTCGACTGCCCCTCAACGGTAAATAGCGACTGAGTATCTGTAGTGGTCTTGGCCATATCAGAAAGTGGCAACCCGGAGTTCATTGCTACTTCTTTCACCCCTGGTATTTCCTCAATCTTCTTCAGGCTGGATTCGAAAAAAGCTCGTTTCTTTTCATGACCACCATACTTAAACCATGAAAGAGCAATTCGAAAAGAAATCGTCTGATCCGTGTTGAATCCCAGGTTTGCTTGTTGAGCGGCATTGAAACTCTTGAACAATAACCCTCCTCCAATTAGCAGCAAAACACAAACGAAAATCTGAATAGTAGCCAATCCTTTTTGAATACCATTCTGTCTCTTACTCCCTGTGGTCTGTTGTCCATCTTTCAGACGTTCATGAAGGTTATTTGTAGACGAGAGAAAAATTCCAGGAACCAGTCCGATGCCAAGCCCCAACAACAATGCAAGTAAAAAGGTGTATATGAGCACGTTTCGATCGAGACCGACTTCCAGCCAATGAGGAAGATACGGATTGATCAAATCACCAGTCAGTCTAATAAAGATACCAGCCATCAACAAGCCCAGCACACTACCAATCACGGTCAATACAGTTGAGTTGATGATGAATTCCTTTATGATCAATACATTGGACGAACCAAGGACTTTTCGAACCACTGTCTCCCTGCCACGACGAATCGCCTGACTAACCACGAGATTCGAAATATTAACAGCAGCAATGATCAATAAGAACATAGCAGCAGCACCAATTAATAGCAAGTACTTGTCAATGCTTCCTAAAAACAAATCGGATAATGGGGTGGCCACAAAGGATATCCCGTGATTGGATTTGAAATGCCTTTGCTCATGCTGCTCTCCAAATTGTTTTAATTCTTCGTTGAATTGATCGATCGTTATTCCTGGTTTTAATCGAGCAAGACCAATACTGGATCGAAAATCTCTTGCTTCGACCACAAAATCAGCAAATGCAGTTGATCGAAAACCCTCAACTTTTCCCGGAAAACTAAATCCCTCCGGCAATACCCCATAGTTCGAATATGAAAATCCATCCAGGGTAATCTTTAGTCCCTCAACCTCTTCTATTCCATCGAAGCGCCTTTGCCAAAACTCATGGGTGAGCATGACTGTATGCGACCCCCGTTTGTCAATGGTTTCTGGCCAATGACTTCCAATAACTGGATCTACTCCAAGTAGTCTAAAAAAATTACTCGAAGCAAAGGAAACCGTAAAATCTTCAGGTGGTTTGCCATCACCGCTTAGGTTGTACCTGCCCCCACCACGATACACAGCTATCCCCTCGATACTGGTTAATTCCTTTTGCATATCCAGGAATTCAGGATGTGATATGTACCCTTTTTCATCACCCTTTAATGAATGTACCTGAACCAATCTATTCGAATCCTTGAAGGGCAAGGGTGAAAGCAAAAGAGCATCAATGTAACTGTAGACCACAATACTTGTGCTGGTAGCAATTGCGATTGTGAAGATGATCACCGCAGCGATTGCTGGTCTTTTTCTTATTCCCCGAAGTGTTGTTTTAAGATTTAGGAGCGTGTTCATCTTGCTGGTGATTTGCTTATCATAAAAATCTAATTACCCTTTCCTTCAAATTCCTCCAATAGCGATTGAGAGCGCCTGTCAATTTGCTCTATTTGTGCATTTAGGTCCTTCTGAATTCTAAGCATCATCTCCGGCGTGAGATCAGGTGGTGGGCTGTGGTCGTGATCATGATCGTGTCCTTCGTGATCATGTAAGTCCTGCTCATATCCCGGAACCTCAATAAGGTTTGATTCCCAGTCGATAAAATCCTGTTTCAAAACACTTAGTGAATCTTTTAGATAAGATTGATCTTCCTCTAAATCGTCAAGAAGCGTATTCATCTTTTTGATTTTCCCTACTACCCCTTCGCTAATCTTCATTGTTGATTGATGAATCTCGGCACTTTCAAGGATTAAGGGATTCTCAGCAGGAGCCGAGCAGGCAATCAATATCCAGATAAAAATGAGAGGTGTTTTCCTCATGGCTGTAGAATAGTTGCTTCTTCCAAAATGAAAACCAAATGTTCATAACTGTCATCGTTGAGCTTAAGACGGCCCTTAACGGTTAGTAATTCATCCATCCTGAACTGACGGTGAATTGGGCTAAGAACCACTTCCGCGACAGATTCCTGTCCAACACCCCCACCACAGAAAAAGCAAGAGGCATAAGGAAGTTTTGAGATAATGATCCGCTCTCCTTCAAGTTCAAGTGGAAGGTAGTATCCTGTCAATGTCACCTCGGACCCCTCCAGAGCTATAACCTCAGGTGAGAATATGGGCGCCTGAACCTCTGTTCCAAATTCTTCGGCGTATTTCCATTTGAACTCGGTATCTGCAAAAATTTCCCAGCCGGAGACCTGGGTGTGGGTGAAAAGGAGAAGACTGACAATGGAGAACATCTGGTTTCCTATTAAGTTTGACAATCCTAATTTGTTAGCAGTCTTGCATGCGATTGCCTGGACCAGAACATCCCGACAAGCACAAGAGTCAGACAGTAACCAAAAAGCACCAACGTATTGCTCCTACTAAGCGTGTAACTGGCTATTGGTTGATATTTAAATTCTGGCAGTTCCGCCATCATCGCCTTTGTAAAGCTCTCTCCGCGGAATATTTTGGGGAGAAAAAAGTTCCTCCAGACCAGCGAAAATTCGTTTACCTGTGTTCGGTAGTCTTCGTAGTGTTTAGTGGAGGTTCCTGAAAGTTCGTTGAACGCATTCTGCAGCAAGAGCGCTGGCGAAGCAAAACGTAATCGGCTAACCCACTCCTGTTGCTTGTCAAGTTTACCTTCGTATTCGTTCAGAACAGGTTGTATTTCTCTTTTGATCAAATCCTGTGTCGCAAAATATTCTTTCCATCCTGTGGAGCCACCTTCAAAACCCGCCAACTCAGGATGATCTCTAAGAAAGCTCTCAAGCAGTTCATCTGCTTTCTCTTCCGCTATGGCATTAACCACTCTTAACTCATTTATTAATCGAGCTCTGGAAGGCACAGGGTATAAACTGTTCGCCATTTGATTCACAGATGAGGGAACCAAGAGCACAAGGAAGATCCAAAAGGCAATCAACCAAACCGCATTATTGGCAGATGATTGTCCCCGTAGGTTTACTAGACACGCCAGAATGAACCAGAAAAGCACATACCCCAAAGACAAAAGGATAAATGTTAAAGTTTTCCCGAAATTGGTAAAAAGAGGAACTCCCGCTATCCCCATTATTCCGAGAAGTAGTATTGAGAGAATAATTGTCAGCAAAAAGTAACGCGTCAACGACTTCTCCAGCAACCATCTGTATACTGAAATTGGATGAGAGGCGATGACTTGCAAGATTCCCTGTTCCCTTTCTTCAGACATGATATTGTAAGAAAAAGCGATGACAATCAGAGGGAGTAGGTAGATCAATACAAATGAGAGGTCGAAGCTCCCAAACATGAGCTGGACAGGGTTTGACAGCTCTGTATAGTTCAATTCAAAACTCTCACCATACAATTTTGGCTGCACATAGTGAGAGTAAATATCACTTTGACCGGTAGCAATGATCGCCAGCTCGTCAGGAGGCATTGCCGCAATCCTCAGGTAGTTATAGCCTACGACGTGA
Organism: Cyclobacteriaceae bacterium; assembly: GCA_028285685.1. Classification (GTDB taxonomy): domain Bacteria; phylum Bacteroidota; class Bacteroidia; order Cytophagales; family Cyclobacteriaceae; genus Ekhidna. The sequence continues at coordinate 383,630 of JANQOR010000041.1, forward strand.
GGTTGATTTGGCATGTACCACCTTGGAACATCAACGCTAAACCCGGCTTCAATTGAGTCCAATAAAATAACTCCCAGGGAATCTTTTTCGCTTACTGCTTGCTGTGCACTTTGAATAGCAGATATTCGCTGATCGACTTTTTGCCTCCCATTGATTACCGCAAAAAGCACTAGAAGGAAAAGGCTAAATGTCAGGAATTGGATCCAACGCTGACGAATAAGTGATACCAACTCATAGCGGGATAGATGACTTTTTGGTTTTGACTGTTTCATATCCTTCGCGTTACAGTTCTCAATCCACCAAAAGACACTACCAACCAAAGAAACAGGAGCGCAAAATTGCTCGAGTTCCGCTCAACGACTGCTCCCAATTTTGGAGGCGTATAGCTAAAATCAGGCATTTCAGTCCATAGACTTTTATCTGCTTTATATGCCCAATCTCCATAGGATGAATTCTCAGCAAAATTCATATTTAAGGACTCCTGAAGCTTCAACCGATAGTTTTCTGCCGCATCTGCAAAGTCCCAGTGCGTACCATAATCAGTTCGTGCCAACGCCATGGACAGAAATCGAGTAGGTAAAAAAGGAGATAACAAAGCAGATGCCTGGTAAACTTTCGTTTGTTGATTGTGAGTCTCCTTCAAGTGTTCATAATGCTTAAAATAAACTTGAGCTTCATGTTCTTCGCCCTTTTGCATCCGATAGCCATCAAAATTGAAGGGAAGGTGATGCAAACTGTCTACACCATATTTCTCCAATGTCTCTCGTTCAAAATCCTTAGCCGCCTGACTCCACGGATTGTGTCCATCAAGTCCTGCTTTTTTATCTTTTTCTACTTCGGAGGCAAAGGCCTGTCTACTTGGATAAGGGTAAATAGTATCCGCCAGGTTGCTGGACGCCTTTGGCAATGCAAGACATACTAAAATCCAGATCACCAGGAGGCTCACCAGGGAAATTCCAGACTTTTTCATCAGTCCTGATACCAAAAGTGAGAGGTTAATGAAGACAGTGTAGTAGCACAGGTACACCAGAAACATTAAAAGCAGCGCGTCGTAACTAAGTTCCCCAAAGTCGCTTAAGCTCGTCAACAATACCCCAGCGACTAAAAATAGCGCTGCGGTTATAATAAAAACAGGAATGAAAATACCACCCCATTTTCCCATTGCCAGTTTCCATGAGGAAATTCCTTGTCCTTTTAGGAGCTGGAGGGTTCCTTGTTCATTTTCTCGTGTAAAGGCATTGTATCCCATGAGAATAATCAGCAATGGGATGATGAAAAGCAAGATAAAATCCGGTGTCAGATCACCAAATCGTGCTAGCCCAGTCTGATCAGCTGCTGCCATGTATTGCGACTCGTTTCTCTTATGAGCTTCCAGAAATATTGAGATTCCGGAGTATTTATCTACACCCGGATCTACCAGGGACAATGGATACTTGGGCTTAAATGCATAGGTACCGTAGTGAGCAGCAGAATGTGGATTTTTCTCGTCCTGACTGACCCAAATATTTCGAGCATTTGCTTTTGCCTCTGCATGTTGTTGCTGGACAGAGTTAAAATAATTGAGACTCAGCCATGTAGCCATCAGCAAGAGGGACACTACAATTACCAGTGATACACGAAACCTTCCTTCCCGTAAGTTTTCCTTGAACTCCTTAAGTGCTATTTTCCTTATCATGCTAGTTGGGTTTTATCCATTCTCATCGTTTCCAGGTACAAGTCTTCCAATTCCGAAAGCGAAATCGAGTCAGCAGCAAGGGAGTGCTTCAGTTTACCTTCATTCATGATTCCGATATGGGTACCAGTATCTTTTGCGCGAAACAAATCGTGAGTAGCCATTAAGGTGGCTACTCCCTTTCCCCTTAAGGAATGAAGCAGTTCGGAAAATTCATTGCTCGCTTGTGGATCTAAGCCAGAAGTAGGCTCATCCAGTAGTAGCACCTTGGCCTCACGAGCCCGTGCAAGAGCGATTCCTACCTTTTGTCTCATTCCCTTTGAATAGGTACCCACTCTGCTATGGATGAACTCAGGCTGCAAACCGGATTGCTCCAGGAGTTCTTCTAATTCCTGTTTTGAATATTTCTTAGCAGCCAACCCACAGAAAAAATCAAGGTTCTCAAGGCCTGTCAGGTTCGGATACAGCTTAAGATTTTCCGGTATATAGGCTAAATGCTTTTTGGTCGCTTGAGGTTCCGCGTTCACGTCCAGATCGTTCACCAACACTTTCCCTGCAGTAGGTGCAATGAAACCCATAAACAAATTGATAGTCGTGGTCTTACCTGCACCATTCGCACCGAGCAGGCAATACACTTCGCCGGATGCAACTGAAAGGTTTAAATCCGTCAAAGCCTGATGACCGGCATATGATTTAGATAAATTAATCGCTTCTAACATCTTAAGGGAGGAAATTTGTTTAAAACCAATTATGCAATAATATTGCATTCACATATTGGATGCAACAGTATTGCATCTATATTATATGAATGGTCGAATTCCCTTATGATGCCTGAGAACAAAAAGTCAAAAATGAACGGCGTGGATATTGTAATTAAAAGAACTTTTTCACATGCAATTAAGTTGCACTACCGTAACTTTGTAACATGAACGATTCGGATCAACTGAAAGGTATACTCAAGTCTCATGACCTTCGAATTACGAATTGTCGTCTTGACGTACTTCAGCTTTTTCTTGAAGAAGATAGTGCGCTATCTCAGGGCGACCTGGAGCATCAATTCAAGCAGTACGATCGAGTCACACTATATCGAACGCTCAATAGCTTTCTTGATTCTGGAATTCTTCACAAAATACCCAACGCTACGGGTGTTGCAACATTCGGACTTTGCCACGAGACGTGCTCGCCCGACCATCACGATCACAATCACATTCATTTCAAGTGCAACACTTGTGGACAAATCGAATGCATTGATGATAAGACGGTGCCGAGTGTATCTGTTCCTTCAGGATATCAAGTGCAAGGAGTCAATCTTATCGTGGACGGAGTTTGCGCGCAGTGTGCCTAGCAGATGAAATTTGTCAAGTCCGTATTCTTTGCTGCGCTTTCAATTAGTGCCTATTGTCAGGCTCCCTGTGATCAAGAAATCAATGGACAGATACTTGACGCAGATACGAAGGAGCCGCTACCGTTTGCAACGGTGAAGATTGCTAATACCCAGAAAGGTGTGGTCAGTGATGCCAATGGTTTCTTCAGCTTAGTAGACGTTTGTGGTGAAGAGGTACATCTCGAAGTTCAATTCATTGGGTATAAAAAATTGGTACATCACCACGATTTTCATCACTCAGATCCGGTGATTTATTTAGCATCAGATGAAACAGTGTTAGAGAGTGTGATCGTGGAAGAGTCCAGAACAAGGGAACTACGATCGCTATCTATTCAAAAAAAAGAGATAAGTGAACTGGAGCTTGTAAGCACTTCTATCGGAGACTTGACAGAACAGTTAACTGGCGTCACGATACTAAAAACAGGATCTAACATTTCCAAACCCATGATTCATGGGTTGCATTCAAACCGGGTGCTTGTCATCAATGATGGTGTCAGGCATGCCTACCAGGTATGGGGACAGGAGCACGCCCCGGAAATAGACCCATCCCATGTTGATCAAATTGAAATTGTAAAGGGGGCCGGAACCGTGAAGTATGGGCCGGAGGCGCTAGGGGGAGTCATCCTTTATAATCAAAAAAAACCTCAGTTTAACAAAAGTTTGAATGGATCAATCGGATCTTCGTATCAAACCAACGGCAGAGCCTACAGTAGCCAGGTGAGCCTGGGTCAGGGCTTCCATCGTTTTGCTTGGAACATAGGAGGTTTTGGAATCTACCAAGCCGATTTGGAAGCGCCAGACTATAACTTGTCTAACACAGGAAAGCAGGAATATGGTGGCAGCTTTAGCGCGCTCTTACATCAGCCAAGGTTTGACCTCCAAATTTCCGGAAGCTATTATGAGCAGGAGTTAGGGATCCTAAGAGCTTCCATCGTCGGCAACCTCAATGATTTACAGAATGCGATTGATCGTGCCGTTCCCAATCCGACCTTCCCTCCTACATATTCCATCCAAAACCCCAAGCAGGAAACGGAACATGGTCTACTTAAGTCCAACTTATCCATTTTTTTAGGCGAACATATTTTCAATGTACAATATGCTGTTCAGCAAAATGTACGAAGGGAGTTTGATGTGAGAAGAGGTGAGCTGAACGATCGTCCGGTAATCAATTTGGAGCTGCTTTCACATAGTATTGAAACGGAATGGATTCAACCCAAAAATGGTCGATGGAGTGGAAATACCGGTGTGCAGTTGTTTACTCAGAATAGCGTTAATGTGCCTGGTTCCAACCCAATCAATTTTGTTCCAGACTATGATGTTTTGAATGTTGGAGCATTTACCATTCAATCGTTGGATCTGGATAATACTACCCTGGAATTGGGTGCTCGATTTGATTTTCAATCGTTGGAAGTGGCTGATACGGTTAGGGAGACTTTTACCTACGCCAATGAAGTGGATTTTTCCAATGCTACGTTTACGTTAGGTCTTCGAAAACAATTCAATGAAGGACTGTCGCTATTTTCAAATCTTGGCTCAGCTTGGAGACCACCCAATGTAGCTGAACTTTATTCCTTTGGTTACCACCATTCCAGGATTCAGTTCGGACTATGGCGGTATGAATTGGAACCCCAGATAGCTACACCTCTTAATAGGGTTTTTGATGAATCAGATCGACCTGTCACGTCAGAGAAAGGCATCAAATGGGTTGCAGGAGTTGAAGTGAAAAAAGCAAGAACCACTGCCGAATTTATTCTTCATGCGAATCAGATCAATGACTATATTTTCCTGAGGCCCTACGGAGTTACCACCAATGTTGCTGGCACGTTCGCCTATTTTATTTTTGAGCAAACCGATGCCCTTTTCCTGGGAAGTGACTGGGATGTCAGGTACAAGCATACCGACTTATTGACCTCAGAAGTTAAGGTATCCTACGTCTACGCTAAAAGCACGGATAGAAACCAGCCATTGATAGAAATCCCTCCTTTGAACCTGGACTATACAATTGAATACGAAAAGGGATCTTGGAGCGGTGGATTGAACTTAAACTACACTGCTAAACAATGGAACGCACCTGCTATGATAGAGCCTATTAGGATTGATGACGGTGACATTGAAGTAGATCGAAACCAGGACATATTCGATTTCATGGCTCCTCCGACTGACTTCTTCCTTTTAGGCGGTGATATAACGTACAACAAAAATCATTGGAACCTGGAGTTTAAGGTGAACAACCTATTAAACTCCGCCTATCGCATCTATACGGATCGACTGAGATACTTTGCTGACGCCCCTGGCAGGAATTTCTCCTTTACTGCATCGTTTAAATTTTAAAATGCAGCAATATTGCATATCAGCAGCTAATGCAATAATATTGCATTTTACAAAAAAGGACATTAACAAACTAAAACATGAAAACTAACAAGCTAGTACTTTTATCGCTCTTGCTATTGAGCCTAGGCCTAATTGTAAGCTGTTCCAATGATGATGATCCCGCTCCGGACGATGGCGAGGAAGTTATTTCACAAGTAGTTCTGACATTTACTCCTGATGGTGGAGGTGACGCAGTTACTGCCACCTGGTTGGACGCAGACGGTGAAGGAGGTAATAACCCGACGATTGATGATATTGAATTAGCAGAAGGTGTCACTTATACATTGACTATGACTCTTGCTAATACCTTGGGATCTGAAGATGAAGATATTACGGCAGAAATACTTGAGGAAGCCGAAGAGCACATGTTCTTTTTTGCATTTACTGACGGCATCTTTTCTGACCCAACAGGCAACGGAAATGTGGACAATAGAACCGATCCATTAAACTACAATGATCAAGATGATAATGGATTTCCACTGGGTCTTTCAACTACCTGGACAGCAGGTGCACATACCGAAACTGCTGGAGAATTTACGGTTGTGCTGAAACATCAGCCTGATCTAAAAACAGCAACATCGGATTCCAATGTTGGAGGCACGGATATAGACATTACTTTCCCGCTTAGTATCGAGGAGGATGAAAACGAAGAGGAGGTTATCAACGAAATCGTACTAACATTCACTCCAACAGCTGGTGGAGATGATATTGTAGCCACCTGGTTTGATGCAGATGGTGAAGGTGTTGGGAATCCTACCATCGATGAAATTGACCTGGAAGAAGGAGCTGAGTACACACTAGCCATCACGCTAGCTAATACGTTGGGCGCTGATAAGGAAGACGTCACAGCAGAAATTATGGAAGAAGATGACGAGCATATGTTCTTCTTTGAATTCACAAACGATATCTTCTCTGATCCAACGGGGGATGGCAACATCGATAACAGAAGCGACCCTGTTAACTATAATGATGAGGACGATAATGCCCTTCCTGTGGGACTGTCAACAACCTGGACAGCTGGTGCCCACACAGAGACAGCAGGAGAATTCAGAATTGTCCTAAAACACCAGCCGGGAATCAAAACTGCCACCTCAACCTCTGCTGATGGTGGAACGGATCTTGACATTACCTTCCCGCTCAACATCGAAGAGGACAATGAAGAAGAAGAGGTTATCAACAGAATTATCCTGACCTTCACCCCTACTGGTGGTGGAAGTGCCATCACTGCTACTTGGTTTGATGCAGATGGCGAGGGTGTTGGCAACCCTACGATCGATGCGATCACTTTGGATGCCAGCACGGCTTACGAAATGTCGATCACATTGGAAAATACTTTAGGAGCTATGGTAGAAGATGTTACTGCAGAAATTGAAGAGGAAGATGATGAGCATATGTTCTTCTTTGCATTTACATCTGATATCTTCTCTGATCCGGCCGGAGATGGAAACGTGGACAACAGGGCAGATCCGCTCAACTACAACGATCAAGATGACAATGGACAGCCGGTTGGACTTTCAACGAATTGGACAAGTGGAGGAGCGACCTCATCGGCGGGCACGTTCAGAGTGGTATTGAAACATCAACCCGGAGGTCTGAAAACAGCAACTTCTGATGCCACTGTAGGTGGTACGGATGTTGATATTCAATTTAGCTTATCAATTCAATAGTAGTTGTAATTATACAAGGTTGACGGCCACCTTCGCAGGTGGCCGTTTTTTTTTGTAATAGCATCGCACTTAAACCTGCACTAGATCTGGCAGGGAAATGCCTTCGAAAAATGATGGCTCAAGCAGCTAATCTATAATCCGCAGTTGCGAAGAATGCCTGATCTTCAATCTTCGACGATGAAGTATTTGAATGACCAATCCGGAAATGACTAAAACCGAGCTGATCTTCACAACGTCGTTATCTACTGGTGTACCATTATTGGCCATATCGGCAAGTGGCAGAAGCAGTGCTGCTGTGTAAATATTCTTAATGCCCCGTTGCCTGGGGTTCTTCCTGTAAATAACATCAATTTGATTCACGAGAATCTCTCTCCTACTCTGAAAAACCATACTTGAGTCTGTAAAAAAAGCTATCCTACCTGAAGTTCTGCTTCCATCGACCGAAACAGTAATTTCATCATCTGGTTTATATAATTAGGTGCGCTTGTGATTTACATGAAGATAAGATTGAGAAGAGGAGCCTGTAGCCATCAAAACAAAGGAAAACATGAAGGTCACTTTAGCGATTAGGTTACTTTTCATGGTGAGTTTCGGTTTCCCACTGGGAAAGTACTAACTGAACCTCATGTGTAGGGCCTTGATTAACAATCTTTAGGAAAGAAGTGGTTGGTGTTCTTTCTAGTTTGACTAAGAATTGTCTTTCCGGATCCATGTCAGATTACTTATGCTAACAGTAACTTTAGTCTTTGATTAGATATGAAGCGCTGCAATGCATCCGATAGTGCGATCAGGGAACAAATGAGAAAACAACCAGGCCGTGCAACAGGACACTATTTCACAGCAGACCGAATCACATACCGCACCGAATTTTTAAGGCAATTGCGTTTGTCGGATAGTGCAGGGAGCGCTCTTCTCCTTGATTAAAAACTAATTTTTGACTTGGGAGGCTTATAATTCTGGTTTTCAGACAATTGAGAATTAGAAAATTGCAATTGATGGTATAAACTAGGTACAACATATTGGAATTATTGACGGTAGAAACGAATTTTGGTGAGCACCACCTATGAAATCATTTCAAGACGAGACTGCAATAACGCAAAGAGATCCTTGGCTTGACAGCTTGACTCGAGCAAAGCACAAATCTGATGTTAGTGATCAAGAAGAGCTAGCTGAGTTAATTCAGAAACTTAGTGAAAGTAATTCCTGGTTAAGTGATAACATCTTATGGATAGTTTTTGGGTTATTAGTAGTCAGTATCATCGTAATGATCTATATCCCAACTTGGGTGACTAGGGAAGTTAGGGGAGATGCCGTACGGTTGGAATTGCAAAACAAGTTTAGATTAACAATTGCTCAAGCCATTGGGGGATTGGGATTGGTGCTAACCTTTCTAACAGCCTTTCTAAACATGCGTGTCACCAATGATCAATTCTTACTTCAAAGCAGGATTCAGGCTTTAGAAAACAGAATTGAACGAAGACAGGCAAATTTTGCCACAATTAGTACTGTAAATCAACAGATTGAGGAAAGCAAGTTGAATGCAGAGGCTCTTATTACAACTGCAGACAAGAATTCTCAGGCATTAATCATGTCATCAAATTCCAATTACAACGCCATTGTTGAGGCTGCCGAAAAGAATAAAGATGCCCAGATTAGAAATTCCCAGTCTATAGAAGTAAATGCAAGCAAGAACTATGAGGCCAAGGAGCTTGAGATTAACGAATCGACAAGGAAGGAGCTCTTTATCAAGGCAATTGAATACCTGCATGATGGCAACCCCATAAGCAGAATGTCGGGTCTGGAGATACTAAGGGACCTGTCCCATGATCCGGACTATGAGATTCGTGCTGGCCGAATTGTAAATGAATTTTTTCTCTTCAATCAAAAAGAGTTTGACTATCGGAAAGCCCTGTTAGAATGGTTAGGCAGGCAACTTCCTATCAAATTTGTGTCGAGAAGGAATGATCTAGGAGTACCATATGACTTTGACGCCGGGGATCTTGAAAATATGCCAGATAAGTACCTTCAGTGGTTTAAGTCAGACAACCTTGAGGATTCAAGGTACAAAAACATCTTAGACTACCTTGTCGATTCTGGTAGTAAATTTGAATGGATCAGAATAGGCCCATCCGAGTTCGCCCACAGGAGGCCAGTGATACTACAAGCCACCCCAATAGTAACACAGGAGAGCCTTTCGTCTTTCCTAAGGGCGTTGGCGATGGATCGAATCCCTCTTGGACCAATGGATTTTTTCCCAGGCAATACGTGGAATAGTAGAGAAATTCAAGTAGCCACTGAGATTCTGGAAGGAATGAAGACATACAAGAGCATCTTTAAGTATAGTTATCTCAATAATTTTCCTTCTGAAAAGATCTCATCTATCGAGAATTCAACATTTGTAACCTATGAGGCGACATCATTGATAAAAGTGGGCTTGGACAACTTTATTATTTTGAATGGGCGGGATCTTCAGAACCAGGAAACCCCAATTCTTTTTGCTTTGAACCTCCAGGCGATCTTTTCAGATGACAACTACGCATATTTTGTGATGATCAATTAATCATCGCACCCCCAGATGAAGCTGACATGATTTTTCATTTTTTTGCCGTAGAGGCCGAAGAGGACGATGTCCATGGCGTCTGTGCCATTGGGGGGCTCCTTCTTGAGGGAAGGTTTTGATGAGTTACAATCTTTAGAATTGCAATTGGTGGTTTATATTCTATAAATTAGGTATTCGCCCGACTGAGAACCAACCTAAAAAATTCTGGAGAATGAACGCTCTAACTAAACAACTGCCTAAAATTGACAGCTTACTTCTTAAAGGTAACCCAAAGGCTGACAGCACTATTCAAGCCGACACTGAATATGTGAGAATGCTCATTGAAGAAGCAGGTAAGGAAGATGCGCTGCTAAGTGGGTATGTGCTATGGGCAGTGGCAATTTTTGTAATACTCGCCCTGATCGCCTTGGTTTTTATTCCTCCATTGTTGACAAAGGAGGTGAGAGGGGATGCTGTGAGGATTGAGTTGGAAAATAAAGTACGCCTAACAATAGCACAGACAATAGCTGGACTGGGGTTGGTGCTTACTTTCTTAACTGCGTTCATTGGAACAAGGACTGACAATAAGCAATTTCTAAAGCAAATGGAGATCCAAACGGTTTCCGATCGCATAGAACGGATGCAACAGCGCAAAGAGAGTATTGAGGCAGCTAACGCCATGCTTATTTCCTCAAATCAAAATGCTGTTGCGATGATAAATGCAGCAAAGGAAAATGCACTTTCTGCAGGTCAGGTCGCTGAAACCAACAAGACGGCAATCATCGAGGCGGCAGACCGGAATAAGGATGCTCTGCTGCAAAATACTAAAACACTTGACGCCACTTCTGTCAGAAATTTTCAAGCCAAGGAATTGGAAGTTTACGAATCCACTAAGAAAGAGCTGTTCATAAAGGCCATTGAATATTTGAACGCCGATAATACTGTAAGTGAAATGTCAGGACTTGAGATACTCAGAGATCTTTCAACCGATCCCAAATACGAGCAGAGAGTTGGGAGAATTGTGAACGAATATGTCAACCTGCATAGTAAAAAGACTAGTCCGCAGGAGTTGATAATGAGTGAGCTAAACAAAAGGATAGGGAGTGTCCAACTTCTTAGTTTTTCGACTAGAACCCAGGTATCCATGGGAGTTCTAGACCTTGGCGAAAGGAAAGATCACGTGCTACATAATCTTTACACAGCGACGATTTTTTCTCTACCAGCTCCATGGACTTTATATGATTTTTATGAGGAGAAGAAAGGAAATCGTAGAATTAATATACGAGAAAATGCGCTGGCAGGTCCGGAGTTTTTCGAGCTTCTTTGGAACGCTGTAAACACATTGGGAATTCAAATAGATTCGGATATTATTCAGGACGCTGATCTTCTAGGTTCCACGTTTCTTAAGGCGATGTCCTTGGACACAGTCGGGATTAGCTCGTTCCCCGGAGCATTTGATGTCGACGAAAGTAGGGAAATCGACGTAGCTTTCGATATTCTCGCTGGATTGAATACTTACAAGAGCATTTTTAAAACAAACGTCCTGCGGTATTTTCCAACACATAAGATCAGAAGTGCCGAAAATTCCGTAATTCTCGTTAGGAACGGACACGAAGTCAGGCAAATAGGAAAAGGCAACTTACATGTCATTGTCTCTGATAGCGTTTATAGACATGAAATAGTACATTTGAATCGGAATAGGACTCCTGGAGAATTTTTTAGCATTTTGGCAGATGATTGGCTAGTTTTTTTTTAGAATTATTGGGCGGTCATGGCACCTCCTGATATGCTAGTAATTTTCATTTTTTGCCGTAAAGGCCGAAGATGACGATGTCCATGGCGTCTGTGCCGTGGGGGGCTTCTTCCTGGCGGAAGGTTTTGATGAGTTCTTTTGATTTGTCTTTGCCGAATCCGTCCTTGTTCATTTTGGTGTTGGTCTGCTTGATGGCGTTGATTAGAGTTTCGTTGTTGGTGGTGTTGATTCGGAAGTAGGGAAGGGTTGGATTTTTTCTTCCACCATTTCGTGAATGAGATCGTACTTGGCTTTTTGGGATGGTGCTTCCGATGTACTTTTTGATGACCTGGAAGCCGGCTTTGGTGAGGCGTTTGTATATTCCGTCGTGGAAGGAGTGTTCTTTCATGGAGTCTTCGCCCACGGAGTTGTGATCGAACCAGTAGTAAATGGCCTTATTTTCTCGGTACTGATAGTACTTTTTGATAGCTCTATTACATGGCGGATCCGCTTGGGGTCTTTGACATAGAATGAGTTCTGGGGCTGACGAAATGACTGAGTCAGAGCATAAGACCTTGGCTACTACATTCTCCTACAATTACGGCAAAAATGGAATCAAGGTCAGTGCTCCTCACTTTCTTAGAATGTTCAACCCGGCTCATCCAACTGTGATTTGGACAGACTGCAGCAGTCTCAGGATCGCTCCCGAAAGTGCAAGGTGTGTCGAGTCATCATAAATCAATACATCTATGAAAACCACCGTTGAATTCTTCAAATTCCTGTTTTGGAACAGAGCTGAGCCACACTGGTCCATTGTCATGTGGTTCATTGTGATTCTGACCATCAAGTTGATGTTTGAGTGATTTTAAAGTAACTTCATCTCCGTACTTAAAACCACCAACTATGATACTTCTTGAAATTGCTCAGGATCCGGATAGCCTGAATCAGGTCATTCAGGGAATGCAAGCTCAGATTGATAGCCTTGGTCAGATTGTGCAATCTTCGATGCCCGTTACAGATTCTCAGATCCTCGGGGAGGTCAGAGATTATTATGAAGACTCATGGTCAGACTTAAAGTGGACCATTGGAATAGTTCTGACAACACTAGCGGTCATAATTCCTATTTTAACCACTATCATTCAAAAATGGAATTTTAAAATTGAAAAGAAGCACATTGCCCAAGATGTGCATAACATGGTCATTAATGGGATAGATGAAAAAGCTGAGGAGAGACTGGAGGAGTTCTCAGATAGGCTAAACCAAAATCATGGAGCTATGGAAGCAAACTTTGGATTAGTCTTGTATGATCTAAAAATGTATCAGCAATCTATTTTCGCCTTGCGGAGGGCGATAAACAGCTACCTCAAGGCACTTGATTTCAAAGATGTAAGCAGCATTCTGCCACATATGCAAAAAAGCCTTCAAGAGGTAGATTTTGAGACCTTCGAGAAGGCCACTCGAGTCATTGGTCAAAAGCCGCTTGATGAGCTATTGAAGCTTATTCAAGAAACTGACAAGGAAGGTATTACAACGATCAATTTAGCGCAGCTCAAGTTGGAATGGGAACGAGTTAGCCAAAAAGGCACAAAGTGAAGAAACCCCCACGCCATATCGGCCTATCCATAGTCAAGCGCAAGTCCGGTAAGCAAGTGTACCAGTCACGGCTATGGAATCCGATCCTGGGCAAAATCGGCAAAAAGAAGACTTGGGAAAGTACCGACTTGGAAGAAGTACTTCAACTGCACTATCAGCTCAAAAAAGACTATGAAGCAAACGGATATGAAATCATTAGGGAAGTTCCGGATCAAAAACCCGAGATCAGAATCGAAATGTTACTGGATGCAGCAGCACGGAAAAGTACTTAAATGATGATCCGGATCTGGTCGCAAAACACGAGGCACGCAGTCGAAATCAAAGGTACATTGGTGACACAATCAGATACATTCGAACATTTCTCAAAGTCCTATCATCTAACGGTGTGGTACTAGGCAGAGCACACGTCTCAGTGCTGAGTAAGGAAGCTGTGGGATTATTTTATGATCATCTAGAAGAGAGGTTCACTGCACAAGACATTGCAGCTGAAACCTGGAACAAGCATATAAACGCCAACAAGTACTGGTGCAAGTTCCTGGTCAAAAAAGGTATCATTGGATCCAACCCAGGATCCAACCCATTTGAGACGGTCAAACTGAAAACGGTCTTTCGAGACCCGCAGGCTATGGAACTCGAAGAAGCCGAAAAACTCATTGCAATGATCACTCCTGATAATGGCATTAGCACCAAAGGTGTGAAACGAGTCGAAAAGGTAGACTTCTACCGGCCCTGGCTAGCCGATTACCTTATGGTCAGTGTTCTCATTGGCGGTAGACCTGGAGAGATTGTGAACCTTAGATGGAATCAGGTCACACCAAACTACGTGGCACTAATCAATTACAAGGTCAATCACGCTACGAACGAAACTCACCACCGCAACTATGTCTATATCAATCCGGAGTTGGCGACTATCCTGGCAAGATTAACAAAGCATCAAAAATCAGAAGACGACTATGTATTGGTTCCTGATACCAAAAACAGAACCGGTCTTCGACAGTTTGTCAACAAGGCGTTCAAGCATTACTGGAAGCAGGTCAATCCGGACAAGAACCTGACGCTAAATAATCTACGACATACTTACATTAATGCCATCCTCAATTCCATTGGAGAAGAAGGTATTCCAGTCCACAACAAAAAGGAGACCGCAGTCCGTCATTATTTAAGCAAAAAGCGGCGCCAAAACTGGGAAGAGGGCAAGGTATTATTTGGCTTTGATCCAGCGATTTTAGAAGGAAAACTGTCCCACTAAACTGTCCCACTGGCATTTTTCCACATAAAAAAAGCACTTACAAAAGTGTAAGTGCTTGATTATTAAAGCGGTCCGGACGGGACTCGAACCCGCGACCTCCTGCGTGACAGGCAGGCATTCTAACCAGCTGAACTACCGGACCATTACTAGCTGAATCCCTCCCGATAGCTATCGGGATTTCGGGAGACCTCCTTTAAAAGTGACGCAAAAGTAAGTGGTCAATATCTATTAAGCAATAGCTCCTATCAAGAAAAAACAGAATAAAAGGAAACTCCTCATTTTTCCCTACCATCTTTCGTCCGAATGGATATAATTTTGGCCGCATAACCTACGCAATTAATGAGAGAATTTCCGCCTTTATTCAACTATGGTGAAGACCATCTTACCGCTGGAATTGCGTTGTCCATTGCGAGAGGAACTACGCAAGGGGTCATCAGTGAATCTGCGCGTAAGCGGGTTCGAAAAAGTAGCCAGGTTGTTGAGAACATTGGCAACGGTGACAAGGCGGTTTACGGCATCAACACCGGATTTGGTCCACTGTGTACCACCATGATCTCGAAGGAGGAAACCAAAATCCTTCAACAAAATATATTGATGAGCCATGCCGTAGGTGTGGGTAATCCGATACCAAATGAAATCGCCAAATTGATGCTCATCCTCAAGGTTCATGCACTTAGCAAAGGATTCTCAGGAGTCAAAGAGTCGACACTGGATCGAATTATCTGGCACATTGATAACGATGTAATACCGATTGTACCCTCACAGGGATCTGTTGGTGCCTCCGGTGATCTGGCACCTCTCTCCCACCTATTCCTCCCTTTAATTGGCTTGGGAAAAGTGCAGTACAAGAATAAGACGGTACCTGCAGAGGAATTTTTGTCTAAGGAATCTTTAGACCCATTGACACTTGGATCTAAGGAAGGGTTAGGCCTCATTAATGGGACGCAATTCATTGCAGCTTATGCAGTGAGCGTTGTGGAAAAATTGCAAAACGTACTCGCCCACGCCGATATCACCGGCGCTATGATGATAGAGGCGCTCCTTGCTTCAGTAAAACCATTTGCTAAAGAGCTACATGAACTTCGTGGTTACAAAGGCACTCAGTATGTGGCTGCTGTTGTTCGGGCACTTCTACACGAATCTGAGGTGGTGGCCTCTCATGCCAACTGTACCAGGGTTCAGGACCCCTACTCACTCCGATGCATCCCACAGGTCCATGGCGCCTCGCGTAATTCGTGGTTGCATCTAAAAGAGCTGCTCGAAGTTGAGTTAAACTCGGTCACTGACAACCCGATCGTCTTCAACGAAGACCACACCATCAGTGGCGGTAATTTCCATGGACAACCAATGGCACTTCCTTTGGACTATGCATGTATTGCAGCCGCGGAGATAGGTAATATATCTGACCGTCGGATCTACCTCTCCCTGGAAGGTGATACACCTGACGTGCCCAAACTCCTTTTGAAGGAAACAGGGACAAATTCAGGGTTTATGATTCCGCAGTACACTACAGCTGCTCTGGTGAGTGAAAACAAAGGTCTCTGTTTCCCCGCCAGCGCCGACAGCATACCAACTTCACTTGGCCAGGAAGACCATGTCAGCATGGGTTCGATCAGTGGAAGGAAGGCATTACAGGTGGTGGAAAATGTCGAGAAAATCATTGGTATTGAGCTGTATTGCGCGGCTCAGGCCCTGGACTTTCATCGGCCTAAAAAATCAAGCGCAATTATGGCAGCCATTCATGACCATGTCAGATCCAAAATCGATCACATTGAAAAGGACCGAATCATGTACGAGGAGATGGATCTGGCAATTAATCTAATTCGGGGTGGAGAGCTTCTGAGGATAGCGAACGAGGTGGCTGATAACAACGAGCTGTCACTTGGAGAAGAATTGGTTTCTGACTTTTACTACTACTAGATGGAAACCTCCTCAACACTCATTGGACCATTTACCCAACTTGTTTCTCTTGAGGGGCTTTCCCTAAAGGGTGCTATCAAGGATGAATTGCTAACACCCATTTCGAATGCTGGCGTTTTAGTGAAAGATGGACTAATTCTGAAGGTTGGAGATTTTGGCGAGCTAAGTCAAGAATCAGATCAAACCATCGAGGTTGAGGGATCACAAGTTTGCCTGCCCGGATTCGTTGATTCACACACACACATCTGCTTCGGCGGCAGCCGGGCAAGAGATTATGCCGCCCGCAACAATGGTAAGACCTATCTCGAAATTGCCCGTGAAGGTGGAGGAATCTGGGATACGGTGACCAAGACAAGAGAAGCCAATGCAGATGAATTAGTTGTGGGTATTGTAAGAAGAGCTAATAGACACCTTACTGAAGGTGTGACAACGATAGAAGTGAAAAGTGGCTATGGCTTGTCTGTGGATGAGGAGTTAAAAATGTTGAGAGCGGTAGCCAAAGCCGGAGAAAAAATAGCTCCCAATCTTGTTCCGACTTGTCTTGCTGCTCACATCCTTCCACGAGATTTCCACGGAAATCATGGTGATTATCTCAATCACATCAGCCAGGAGCTTTTTCCCACTTTGATCGAGGAAAAGCTAACCAACCGAATGGACGCCTTCATTGAAGAAGAAGCTTTCTCCTCGGCAATCACGACCGAATATTTCCTAAAGTCAAAGGAGCTTGGATTTGACATCACTGTTCACGCGGATCAGTTCAGTTCCGGTGGTAGTGAGGTTGCAGTAAATGTGAACGCAATAAGCGCAGATCACCTGGAAGCCAGCGGACAAAAAGAAATTGAGATTTTGAGCAAAAGCAACACCATTGCGACCGCTCTACCCGGAGCTTCGATGGGATTGGGAGTGGCTTTCACTCCCGGGAGAAAAATCCTTGACGCCGGAGGCGCTTTAGCGATTGCTAGTGACTGGAACCCGGGATCAGCACCCATGGGTGATCTACTGGTGCAGGCATGTGTTTTGGGTTCATACGAAAAACTCTCCAATGCCGAAGTTTTGGCTGGAATTACCTTCCGTGCTGCTGCGGCATTAAACCTACATGATCGTGGAAGATTGGTCGCCGGAGCAAAAGCCGACCTTACCATCTTCAAAACCGATCACTACAACGAAATCTTCTATCACCAAGGAAAACTGAAACCTTCGATGGTTTTCAAAGAGGGGAAACTGGTACATAGTAATTAGTTATTTGAAATTTGAGTTATTGAATGGATTTTCACAAACAAATACTGCAAGGCATTCCAACAAAGCTCCCGCCCAAAAAGGAGTTAGATCCAACTATCAGTCACGCACCCAAACGAAAAGATATTCTCTCTACGGATGAAAAAAAGTTGGCCGTTCAGAATGCACTCCGCTATTTTCCTGATGAATGGCATCAAGAGCTCGCTCGCGAATTCGCAGAGGAGCTTAACAACTACGGTAGGATCTACATGTATCGGTTCATGCCCGAATACCAAATGCATGCGCGTCCGATCGAGGAGTATCCAGCTCAGTGCAAGCAAGCTGCTGGAATCATGTTGATGATCCAAAACAACCTGGACCCTGCTGTTGCACAACACCCACAGGAATTGATCACGTATGGGGGTAACGGTGCGGTTTTTCAGAATTGGGCTCAGTACCTCCTCACTATGCAATACCTGGCCAACATGACGGACGAACAGACGCTCCATATGTACTCAGGTCATCCCATGGGTCTTTTTCCATCCACGAAGGATGCACCCAGGGTGGTAGTTACGAACGGAATGATGATTCCAAATTATTCCTCGCAGGATGATTGGGAAAAATACAATGCGCTTGGAATCACCCAGTATGGACAAATGACTGCCGGTTCCTACATGTACATTGGTCCTCAGGGAATCGTCCATGGTACCACCATCACGGTTATGAATGCGTTTAGGAAAAGGCTAGGGAAGGAAGAAACACCAGCGGGAAAAATATTTCTCACAGCTGGGCTAGGTGGAATGAGTGGTGCACAACCCAAGGCAGGTAACATAGCTGGCTGCATCACGATTTGTGCTGAAGTCAATCCGGAGGCAGCTAACAAAAGACACGAGCAAGGTTGGGTTGACGAGCTGATTGAAGACATGGATCGTCTTGTCGACAGGGTCAGAAAAGCCAAAGAGGGTAAGGAAATAGTGTCCCTTGCCTTTATTGGAAACGTGGTTGATTGTTGGGAGCGTTTTTACAGCGAAGACATTCTTGTGGAACTAGGTTCAGACCAGACTTCACTACATAATCCATGGTCCGGCGGATACTACCCTGTTGGGCTCACTTTTGACGAATCCAATGACCTGATACGTAACAACCCCCCTCTTTTTAAGGAAAAAGTCCAGGAATCGTTAAGAAGGCATGCGGCATCCATCAACAAACATGTCGAGCGGGGAACTTACTTTTTCGATTATGGAAATGCGTTCTTGTTGGAAGCTTCCAGAGCTGGAGCTGATATTATGGCTGATAATGGTATTGACTTCAAGTACCCTTCCTATGTTCAGGACATCCTGGGACCCATGTGCTTCGACTATGGATTCGGACCTTTTCGATGGGTCTGTACTTCAGGTAAATCCAGTGACCTGAAGAAGACAGATCAGATCGCACTTCGCGTGATGAATGAGATTAAGGCCAATGCACCGGAGGAGATTCAGCAGCAGATGCAGGACAACATCACCTGGATAGATCAGGCAGAACAGAATCAGCTGGTAGTTGGGTCGCAGGCAAGAATACTGTACTCCGATGCGGAGGGTCGTTCCAAGATTGCAGAAGCATTCAATGCCGCTATCGGATCAGGGGAAATTGAAGGACCAGTGGTACTCGGTCGTGATCACCACGACGTAAGCGGTACAGATTCGCCATTTCGGGAAACCAGCAACATCTACGATGGCAGTAAGTTTACCGCTGACATGGCCATACACAATGTCATTGGCGACAGCTTCAGGGGAGCTACTTGGGTTTCTATTCACAACGGTGGTGGTGTCGGATGGGGTGAGGTCATCAACGGAGGGTTTGGAATGTTGCTGGATGGTTCAAAGGAGGCTGACGAACGTCTGAAGCGAATGCTTTTCTACGACGTAAACAATGGTATTTCTCGAAGAAGTTGGGCCAGAAACAAGGAGGCAATTTTCGCTATGAAGCGTGAGATGGCGAGAACACCAGAACTGCGCGTGACGCTCCCAAACCTGGTGGATGATCAAATCCTTAACGGTCTATTTGATTAATTCTCCTGCCATCAAAATTGAATTCCGATCATTTAGCAAGCTGATTGTCAGTCGATCTGGTCGAGTTCTGATGCATGGAGGCGATTGTCCAGAGTGATAAATCGTTCCAGGATACCTCACTTTTAGATAATCATTGTCAAGTCACTACCAAATCAACCATAAGCATATTAACTATGAGTTAAGAATCCCTCCATCTTGATTAATTTGTCTGACCTTAAGAACAAAAAAATGGTAGAGAAAAAAACATGGGATGACGTCCCCACCGAGGAAGTGACTCCTGAAATGCATCGAAAAATTGTCTGGGGCGAAAAACTGATGATTGCCAAGATGAAGTTCAAAGACGGCTTTAGGGTGCCCCTTCACTCACACGAAAACGAGCAAATAACGCACGTCATTTCCGGAACGATCCGGTTTTGGTTTGGGGAGAACAAAGAGCAAGAAATGGATCTTGGACCTGGCGAAATGGTCGTCATTCCACCACACCTTCCACACGAGGCACTCATGATTGGAGAAGTAGAAGAAGTTGATCACTGGGCTCCCCCTCGTCAAGACTGGTTGGATGGATCGGATGACTACCTGAGAAAGTAGTGGATCTAGGAATCAAAGGTAAGGTCGCGTTCGTAGCAGCTTCGAGCGATGGGTTAGGGAAAAGCGTTGCACTGGAGCTAGCCAAGGAAGGTGCTAACCTCGCCATCTGTGGTCGGGATGAAGAAAGGCTTCAAAGCGCCAAACAAGAAGTGCGGGTCTACGGTACCGAGGTGCTGCCCATTGCTGGGGACCTGTCGATTTCTGACGACCGGGAGAAGATCATCGATGCAACTCTCAAAACCTATTCTTCCATCGACATTTTGGTGACCAATACAGGCGGGCCACCGTCTGGCAGGTTTGAAGATCTAAGTGCGGAGCAATGGGATCAGACATACCAGTTGCTTTTAGCAAGTGCAACACATCTTATTCGAGGATTTTTACCTGGAATGAAGGACAAGAAATGGGGCCGAATCGTTGCGATCACCTCCCAGGCGGTCAAACAGCCAGTGGGGAATCTTATCTTATCTAACTCCGTTCGAGCGTCAGTGGTTGGGCTAATGAAAACATTGGCAAGTGAGTTGGGGCCCTATAACATCACAGTTAACAACGTAATGCCTGGTTATACGCAGACTTCAAGGTTGACGCAATTGATTGAAAAAAATCCGTCTTTTTCCTCTGCAACTGAAGAGATTCCTTTAGGTAGATTTGGCGATCCGGAAGAATTTGCCGCTGCGGTTGCATTCCTGGCTAGCAAGCGTGCCAGTTACATTACCGGCACATCCCTTGCAGTGGATGGTGGGTGGATCAAGAACATCCTCTAATCTACATTGATCCAATGATTTAGAGGCTCAGGCCACTTCCATGAAAAAAAGTGCTATCTTAATTTAGAAAATCAAGCACCATTGATTAACAAAGTTGCCACACTACTCACCTGTCTGGTTACCTGCTTTAGCTATGGTCAAGAAGCAACGATTGCTCAAGTTGACTCATTATATGAGGTAGGTTTCGAGCTAAGAAATGGACCAGTCGATAGCTGTTTCAACATCATCAGAAAATCCAAAGAAATCAGCCTAAAGCTTGGTTACTCCTTTGGAGCACAAAGAGCTGATATATTCTCAATATTTTTTTATACAAGCAAGGGAAGATTCGATTCTGCTGCGATCGCTGAAAAAATCGTATTTGATTACTTCAGAACCAACCCAGAATTCGAGGATTCCTTCCAACACGGCTTGGCTTACTACTATTCTGGAGTCCTGAAGTGGAGAAGCCAAAATCTAAAAGAGGCCAGATCTCGGTACAGTTCAGCATTGAGGATATTCACTGAACTAAAAAACACCTACTACATCGCTACTACAAACAGTCGGTTAGGCATAATTGAAATGAATCAGGCAAATTATGCAGAAGCGCTTGACTTATTTATGACATCATATCTGATGAAACTAAACTCCGGTAGGCCCGCGGCAGAATACGCTCCAGAACTTGCCAATATTGCTGCAGTGTACCAGGGCATGGGATCCAATGAGGAGGCGGCAAAATATGCAAGATTAAGCCTGGAATTAGAAATTGCACGAGGGAACCACCGTAACGTTGCGGGAGCTTTGCTGATCTTGGGTTCACTCATTGATGAAAAAGACCCGGATAGCGCAATTCACTACTTCGAGCGTTCATTTCGTATTGCAAATGAAAACGGCCACATAAAAACTGCTGGTATTTCAAAATATAGGGTAGCCAGAGCGTTGACTCAGAAAGGCAATTTTATTCAGTCGCGGAATCAACTGCAGGAACTTCTCACTCAACTACAGGTCAGTAATTACAAGGATTTGTCGGCTGATGTGTATCAGTTACTTGCTATCAATGATTTCAATCTGGAAGAGTTCGAATCTTCCATCAGGAATGCAAAAAGAAGTTTAGAGCTTGGTGAAAGTTATGGCGCAAAGACTACGATCACGAGTGCAGCTCAGCTATTAAGTAATGTCTATGCCAAAACTTCCAAACTTGACTCGGCCTTGTTCTATAACAAGCTGTACTCTGCCTATAGAGATTCTGTTCATAACACGGAAAACCAGATGACGATTGCCCGGTTGAATTCCAAACTGGACAACCTTGAGATCAGAAAGGAGGTAGAGCTTTTGGAGAAGCAAAGAGAAATCGATGTGCAAAATCGACGGCTATTGATTATTTCCCTAATTGCTATAGTTATCACAAGCATCTTATTCGTTACTGCATTGGTATTCAGACACAAAAGCAATCAACGAAAGCAGCGCCTAAAAACACTCGAGTTAGAACGGGAAAAGAACATTCTGGACGAGGAGTTATACCAGCAGACCTTAAGGATGATCAACATGAATCATGGTATCACGGAGCTTGAGATCTCCTTGTCTGAGATAAAAAAGCAATCAGACATATCACAAAAAGATGTTCAGAAGGTGCTGGGAAACATAAAGCTCAACAAGACCATAGAAAAAGAGTGGAAAAATTTTGACAACTATTTTGGCAAGAAGCATGAGCATTTCTATGAGGGCCTTGTAGCCAAACACCCGCAACTTTCTCTTCAAAATCGAAGGTTAGCAGCATTAATAAGGATAGATCTCAGCAATCGCGAGATTGCTCAAATTTTAAATATCAGCCAAAACAGCGCCAAAATGGGTCGTTATCGTTTGAAGACAAAACTCGGTTTGCAGGAAAATGATAACTTGACACAGTATTTATTTCAGTTTTCTTAAGCATCCATTTTTCACAACAATGCAATGAAGAGAAATCACTTTTTAAAATCTCTGATTGGTGCCTCAACCTTTCTTGGACTTCCATTCACCTCATTCAGTAAGCTGAACAAGCAGCAGATTCAGGAAAGGATCAGGAGCCTACAACAGAATATCAGGGGCGATCTTGTTGGTTTTTCGGTTGACCCCATCAAGAAAGTAAGAGTTGGAATAATTGGTCTTGGTAATCGAGGGAAAATCCTTGCTCAAATGCTCCACTGGTTGATTGAAAACGACAAAGCTGAAATAGTCGGACTTTCCGATCTGATCGAGGGTAATGTTGAGAAGGTGATACAGGACCTTAATGGTGTTCAAAAAAGTAAGCCTGCGACATATACGAAAAACGAAAATGACTGGAAAAACCTTGTTGAGCGTGATGATGTAGACCTCATACTCATCGCAACCCCGTGGAGATGGCATACGCCGATGGCGATCTACGGAATGGAGCAGGGAAAACATGTTGCGTCTGAAGTCCCAATTGCCTACACATTAAGCGATTGCTACAAACTCATTCAGACTGCTGAGGTGACCAGAAAGCACTGTATGATGATCGAAAATTGCTGTTATAACGATGAGGAGCTTTTTGTCTTAAACATGATTCAGAAGGGTGTTTTCGGCGACCTCACTCATGCTGAAGGAGCATACATTCATGACCTCCGTAAGCATATGCTAAGTGAGGACTACTACCAAGGTCAGTGGCGCATTCAACATCATCGAAATCGAGATGGAAATTTCTATACTACACATGGTATAGGGCCTATCAGCAACTACCTGAACATTGGTCATGGAGACTATTACTCGACTTTGACATCTATAAGCTCACGAGAAAAGAATCTTAGTGACGCAGCAAAAAGGAAGGGCTCACCCTTTACCGACATTAAGTGCGGGGATATGAACACCACCATGATGAAAACAGCGATGGGAAAAACAGTCATGCTTCAGTTTGATGTTCATACTGGTAGCCCCTATTCCCGAATCAACAAAGTTGTTGGAACTGGTGCTGTCCATGCTGGATACCCAAGTCGGCTGTATATAGATAATCCTGAGGAGCTTAAATATTGGGGTCACAATTGGTTAAGCGATGAAGCGTACACTGATTATAAGGAAAAGTTTACACATCCACTGATCAAGAAATTGAAAAGCATCAGTGAGAATTACAAACAAGGTCACGGAGGAATGGATTTCGTCATGATCTATCGATTGATCACCTGTCTGAACAAAGGTGTTCCGTTGGATCAGACCGTGTACGACAGTATCACCTGGAGCGCAATCACTCCACTGTCTGAGCTTTCAGTAGCTAATAGTAGCGAAACGGTGGAGTTTCCGGATTTTACGGGAGGTACCTGGAAAAACGACAGAGATCTTGAAATTATGAGAATGCTTTCCTAGCAGCTTCAATGCTCTGTTTGATTTCATCCCTTTTTCTTCTGAGCTCGCTTATAAATTTCAGCTGATTCTGACATCGAATCAGGTTTTGATCGGGAAAGTCAACCTTGTAATACCTGTCTCCAAAAAGATAGTCGGTCAGGAATCTGACAGCCATGATGAATGGCATATATTCAATCGAAAGTGGCAAGGAATCCCACTCCTTATCCGTAAGTAGTCCACCTGTCTGAGAAACATATCCCTGTAGAAATTCAACGAAAAGACGGTGCTGGAATTCAACAGCTTCAAGGTTAGGATCACCTTCCTGCACAGCGTTGCATAGCGTTCGAACCGCGTCTCCAAAATCATGGAAAATATGACCGGGCATTATCGTGTCCAGATCTATCAAACACAGCGCTTTTCCGCTGGAACGGTCGAAGAGGACATTGTTCAACTTAGTATCGTTGTGGGTTACTCTCGTTGGAAGTTCTAAATGATCTACTGAGCTGAAATACTCAATGAGTTGCTCAACTTCGGGAATGGATTCGTGAGCGGAGGTAAGTCGGGCATGGTTTGCCTTTTGCAAAGATTGCAGAAACCACTCTACTCTGAAGTCCAGGCCATGGAAATTAGGGAGTGTTACGTGCATACTGTTTAGATCGCAATTGACTGTTCCACAATGAAATTTCCCAATGATCCGCCCCACCTCTGCTCCAATGGTTAAATCTTCAGTTGCATCATACGTCATAGAATTTGGAATGTGTCTCATCACTCGCCAATCATGACCTTCAGCATCCGTATATAAGGGTTGCCTCTCGGTAGTCAGGAGTATCTCGGGAACCCGGTAATCTTCGATTTTCCTTAGCTCATCATTGATTATGAGGATATTCAGCATCAATTTCTCCGGCTCCTCAAAGATCTCCTTATTGATTCGCTGAAGCACGAACTCGTCTCCCCCACCTGACCTTACGTAGTAGCTCCTGTTTATCAAGCCCGAAGTAAACTCCTTAATTTCAGAGACACGATTCATTCCGAATCCCTCAACTACTCTGTGAATATCTATGTCCATAGAGCTGAGGGATAGTGACCATCTTTTACATACTCCAGTATCTTATTTGTAACGTGTTCTCTGTCCTCGGGATAAGTGAGTCCCACCCATTCTGATCCGCTTGGCTGTAGTTGAACCTCTTTGCCTTGATCAATCGTTTCCTGAATGATGTCTGGAAGTAAAAGTTCGCCATCACCGATATTCGATTCTTCAAGCAAAAACTTATTGAAGCGATCTTCTATGAGAGGAAAAACGGTCGGATCAAGTATCCACATATTCATCGAAACTAGCTCGTTGCCAGTAAAGCTTTGCTTCAACTCCTCATCGAAATAAGTAGCACCAATAGATGTGATCTTTTTATACTCTACGATCTTTTGCAATCGACCTTCATCGTGATTACACACTCCGCGTGACACCGAACCATGGACAGACAATGTTTTCTTTAGCGAATACGCCACCGCACCGAAGGTATCAGTCTCACCAAAAGTAAATGCTGCCCGGAACGCGTTTCTTCCGTAGAGATCATCTGCGTTGATCGTGACAAACTTTCCCTGGATCTGGTCGCGAGCACACCAGACGGCATGCGCAGTACCCCAGGGTTTTTGTCTTACACTTTTTACTTGAATACCGGTTGGAAGATCATCTTGAGACTGGGCTACGCAGCAGAATTCAATGGATGTAGGTAAATGTGCTTGCAAGTAGACAGAGATCTCCTCCACCAGGGCTGACTTTGTAATGATGACTAGCTTTCTGAAACCGGCCTCTATCGAATCATAGATGTTGTAGTCCATGAGATATTCCCCATTGGGACCCACTCCATCAAACTGTTTTAACCCACCGTAGCGACTGCCGGACCCAGCGGCTAGAATTACTAATGTCATTGAGAGCTATAAATTGAATCGAACAGTATTCGTGATGTGTGCGTCCCTTCAGTACATCTTGAATTGTGTGAGATCAAGTGCTTATTTATCGACCGCATATTCATCGCCATAATATTTGCTGGTGATTCCAGTATGAAATTTGATTGCGGAAATTGGCTCATACTTAACAGGCTCCAATCCCGGAAGCACCTCCAACATCTCTTCCTCCCAAACGTACACTGCCATCGGAATCGTTATTCTAGGCTTATCGTAGCTTGCTATTTTTGGCTTACTTACCCGATGTGTCGTTGAAGGCAACCGATCGTTTGTGATGCGTTGCATATAATCACCTGTGTTTAAAATGATGGTACCTGGTTCGGGATTCAAGCGAATCCATTTCCCATTTGCCCTGTTAAAGACCTGGAGACCATCTACACTTTGAGCTGGCAGTATTGTAAAAAGATCAACGTCCTCGTGTCCCAGCATTCTGCCTGCACCTGATTTGTCATCCTCTTTGTTGATAGCTGGGTAGTAGTTCAGCCGGAAGCCAAAGTTGGTCGCTGTAAGTTTTTCATTGTATAAATTTGGATCGCATTTGAGGTACTGAAGAATACTCTGCATGATCGGCAAGATCAGTTTCTCATGTGCTTGAACAACCTGTCGAAACGCCTGCTCATACTTTGCCTCCGGCCAGAACTCCTCAGCTCGAAAATCATCATTTCCGTCCAAGTCGAATGCCCTGCGACAAAACACCCAGCCTTCCACCAGGTCCGGATGAATGATCGTGGTCTCCTTCATCGGAAAATATCCCTGATTTACTGATCCATGACGCTGAGCCTCAAAAGCCATCCTTTGCTCAAGAGTGGTTTTTTCGAATATTTCTGCGACATTTTGTTCGGCCATACGATACAGATCAGTATCCACCTCATGACCAGACAGAACAGCAAATCCAATTTCTTCAAGTGCTGACCCTAGCTCTTGGGCGAACGCTGCTCTGCCTTCCTCCCCTCCATTAAAAAATGCCTGCATATCGCAGGTTTGTATCACGAAATCATCATCAAATTGGTCAGACTCGCCGTGTTCCACTAAACGGTACTCCTGGCCTTTATTGACGCCTTCAAACCGTCTGAACTCTTGATTTAAAGCGTTAATTCCATCTTCTTTCTTAGCCATAATTTCCCTTTGATGATTTCTTAAAAGTAATCAAATGTTATGCGAAAGTCGAAAGTAAATATCCCACAAGAACTGCTAACAAAGTGCCAGGGATGACCCATCGTAACCAAAACTGAGAGATCCAAGCAACCGTTCCAGAACGTTGAAACAGTAGCTGACGAAACAACTGGTTTTTCAATCCCCACCACACGCCTATAATGGCTATCATGCTGCCTAATACTTGCATTCCAGAGCCAAATACCATATCCAGTAGTCCAATGATCTGAGGATACGACGCACTGGGCATAGTTAAGATAACTTGAAGGATAGCGAATCCAGCAAATAGCCTTTTTCTGCTAATGGCTTTAAACTTCACACTGCTAAGCGGAACCTGGAAGGCCGCTACAAGGGATAAAAATGCAACCAGGCTCAAAGCAACCAAAAAAAGTGAACCTATAAGTCTGCCCGCTGGCAGTACGGAAAACAGTTCTGGTAGTGTACTAAATATGAGTGTAGGGCCAACATTCATCTGCAGGCCAAAAACAAGGATAGACGGAATAAGAAATAGACTCACCAAAACGGATGACCCGAGATCTCCAAGTGCAGTAAAGGCTGCTATTCGTGGAATTTGGTTTTCATCTGATATATAACCTGAATAGACAACCACAAAAGTCCCACCTAGTCCTACGGAAAAAAAAGCCTGACCGAGGGCTGCAAAAATCTCTGTTGAGCCGACAGCCGAAAAGTCAGGTCTTAAAAACTCACCTACCTTCGAAATGGCGCCTGGCAAAAGCCAAACATACACGATCATGTAGAGGATGGAAAGAACGAAAAAAGGCATGATAATCACAGAGATCCGTTCAATTCCCTTCTTCAATCCCATATACGAGATGGATAGCGCTGCGACCACCAGTATGACAGTGAAGGAATATTGAATAGCTCCGTCCGATAGCATCTGATTATAAGAACCAATCTCACTTGCAGTAAATCCTTTAGTAATCGAAAAAAATGCGCTGTACCAAACGTTAGCTACCACGACCGCATAGTATGATCCTGCTATTGTTACAACAGCAATCAACAGGTATCCTACGATTGCTCCAATCCGATCCCCGAAAAGAAAAATGAATGAAGAGACTGTACCTTTTCGATTGACTTTACCTAATGCCATTTCGGTAATCAATGCTGGAAAAGCAAACAACATGGTGAAGGCCAGATAAATCAGGAGAAAAGCACTTCCTCCATAGCTCCCCATCATGTAGGGAAATCGCCAGACATTGCCAAGACCGACCGCGACACCGACCATGGTTAAAATGGCACCTAATCGGGATGAATACTGTGTATTTGTACCAGGCAATTTTTGGAATTTCATGTAAAATGTAAAATCCCTTCCAAACCAAGGGTCATTTCTTCGATATTTCTATTTTTAGATTAATCTAAAAATTTGTTTTGATTAATTATATTAATAAATTTGAAGCCTCTTATTTTTTATGGCGAATGAGATTTAGAAGGAAGGTTTTCTATTTGATTGGTGTTTTGCTGGTTTTCTCCTGTGAAGACCTGACTCCAGCAGCACCGGAAGAAAATGAGTTACTTGATGGTCCCACCGAAGGGCTGTCAGAAGCTGAAAGTGCCCTGTTTCTGGCTGGGGATGTGGCATTTAATGATGAGGTCTTTTCTGCTGAAACAGGCTTGGGACCACTGTTTGTTGCCACCTCATGCGGAAGTTGTCATGCAGGAGATGGTAAAGGACATCCGTTTACAACATTGACAAGATTCGGTCAGACTTTGCCAAATATGGCGCCTGATCTTTCCATTGGCGGCCCTCAGTTACAAAACAGAGCCATTCCTGGATTCGAACCCGAAATTATACCAGCTGGGAATCCTTCCATGCAGCTCACACCCCCGGCCGTCACAGGTCTGGGGTTGCTGGCTGCACTTACTGACTCGCAGATTCTCTCAAACGCAGATCCCAACGACCTGGATGGTGACGGGATCTCAGGAGTACCCAACTACATAACTCCACCATCCTACTTTATTCCGGAACCACATCATCAACCAATTGCGGGACAATATATTGGTCGGTTTGGTAAAAAAGCCGCTGCAATCAACTTGTTACAGCAGACAGTAAACGCTTACAATCAGGACATGGGGGTGACCTCAACCTTCGAGCCCATTGATCCTTTTTCGGGACTGGTTAGTGACCCTGAAGTTTCAGATCAGACAGTGAATGAGGTTGTCTTCTATCTAAGAACACTCAAAGCTCCGATTCAAAGGGATCCTGACGATACCCAGGTTTTGAATGGCAATACAATATTTGCCTCTCTTGAGTGTGGTTTATGCCACATCCCTGAGTGGAGAACAGGAGCAACAGATGTGGAGGCATTATCCAATCGAACATTTTACCCCTATACCGACCTTTTGCTACACGATATGGGGCCTGGTTTGGATGATGGCGTTACTGAAGGTGCTGCTGAGACATATGAGTGGAGAACACCTGCTCTATGGGGATTAGGCTTATCTCCGGAGTCGCAGGGTGGGGAATTCTTTCTTATGCACGATGGCAGAGCACGAAGTATTGAAGAAGCCATTTTAATGCATGCTGGCGAAGCGGAAAATAGTCGGCTCCAATACGAGTTGCTATCGAATTCAGAAAAGCAAGACTTGATAAAATTTTTGCTATCGCTATGAGAAAGATGAACAGAAATAAGTTTGTTAAAACGTGTGGAATAGGCTGCATGGGTCTTTTCGCAGGTGTTTCCTTACTAGAAGGTTGCTCTGGCATCAAGTATTTTTCTGCCCCAATAAACGGCAAATTTCTTGAGGTACCATTTACCGAATTCGAGCTTTCTAATGAAGTGGGTAGTTTCAGAAAACACCTTGTTGTTCAAAATGAGAAGCTTCAATATCCCATTAGTATTTTCAGAAATGAGGACAATAGCTACAGCGCCTTGTACATGAGATGTACCCATCAGGGAACGGAGCTACAAGTGTTCGGAGATCGGCTTCAATGTCCTGCACATGGAAGTGAATTCACAAAAAATGGCACTGTACAAAATGGACCGGCAGACAAAAACCTTAGATCGTTTCCTGTTTCCACCGAAAGCAACCTCATAAGAATTGATCTTTCATGAGAAAAATATTTCAAATCGTATTCCTGATAGCGTGCGTAGCGGCAAGTGCACAAATTGATAGCACATTACTCCGGCCAACACCCGTTGATACCACTCGCACCCAGGATCTTAATATGGATGCGGTATACAATCGACCCTTTCTCCAAATCGGCAAATTACCTGTTTCTGTGGGAGGCTACATCGAAGCAGACTACCAGTTCATCGGAGAGGACGGGGTGACTGATGGAAACACATTTAGAATTCCGAGGATGACGCTCTTTGTTGCTTCAACGATCCATCGAAAAATCAAATTTCTCTCTGAAATCGAATTGGAAGAAGGCGGCAAGGAAATAGTAATTGAGTTTGCCGCGGTTGACTTCAATTTTCACCCTCTACTTAACTTGAGAGGAGGCGTGGTGAT